>CAXTHM010000028.1:0-15111 GCA_964244115.1 uncultured Thermomicrobiales bacterium | reverse complement strand
ATGATGCACGAATCGGGGAAGATGACCCGCTCGGCTGAACTGTGGCTGATGTCGCGCTCGTGCCAGAGCGGGACGTTCTCCATCGCCGCCACCGCGTAGCCGCGCAGCAGCCGGGCAAGTCCACTAACGCGCTCTGACGCATGGGGATTGCGCTTGTGCGGCATAGCGGACGAGCCCATGTTACCGGCGTCGAACGGCTCCTCGACCTCGCGGACTTCGGTCCGGGCCAGGTGACGGATCTCCGTCGCGATCTTCTCCAGCGTCCCGGCGATGCCGGCCAGGGTGGTGATGAAGGCGGCGTGGCGGTCCCGCTGGACGACCTGGGTCGAGGCCGGGGCGGCGGCGAGCCCGAGCGCGGCGCAGACCTCGTCCTCCAGTTCGAGCGAGACGTGGGCGTGGGTCCCGACCGCGCCGGAGATCTTGCCGGTCGCGATGTCGATCGCCACGGCATCGAGCCGGCGGAGATGACGCCGCAGCTCGTCATACCAGACGGCGACCTTGAGCCCGAACGTCGTCGGCTCGGCGTGGATCCCGTGGGTCCGGCCGATCATCAGGGTGTGGCGGTGGCTGACGGCCAGCCGACCCGTCGACGCGATCAGCCGCTCGAGCTGTGTTCGGATCAGACTGGCGGCGTCGCGCGACTGGATCGCGAGGCCGGTATCGACGACGTCGGAGCTCGTCAGGCCCAGGTGGATGAACCGGGAGGCCTCACCGACCGTCTCACCGGTCGCGCGCAGGAACGCGATCACGTCATGGTCGGTCTCGTGCTCGATCTGCCGCATCCGGTCGAGATCGCAGGATGCCCCCCGGATCGCCTCGATCGCCCAGACCGGGATCCGGTCGCGGCGGTACCAGGCCTCGCAGACTTCCTTCTCGACGGCCAGCCAGGTATCGAGCTTGTGCTGGTCGCCCCAGATCGCGCCCATCTCGGGTCGCGTGTACCGATCGATCATGCCCTGCCTCTCGTGGTCGACGCCGGGAGACCGGGCATCGGCCGCTTGAGCGGCGGGTGCCGCCTCGCCGCATCTCCCCTGGTGTGCTCACCCCGCGCCGCAAAGCCACAGTATGAAGCAACCGGTCCGGAAACGCCCCTCTCTCGGGAGATGGCAGGACTTTCGTCCGGGATTGCGCCCCTCTGGTCCTGCCTGTAGACTCCGGCCGTGGCCATCGTTCGGGAGGTCCGCGGGAGCGATCCCGCATACGTAGCGCCAGGACTCGGGGCAGAGGGCCCGAGTTGACGAGGTGAGAGCCGATCGAACTCTTCGGCGGGTGGCTCTCCGGCCGGCACGGTCGTCAGTGACAGCGCAAACCGATCGGGTGACCGATCGACAATCCCTGTTGCCAGTGCCAAGTCCAGCGTCCGCGACGCCCCTCCGGCCAGGTCCGGGACTGAGCGTTCGCGATCATCCGTCGCCTCCCCCGATCAGCTCACCCCTGAATCAAATACGCTCCGACTCGACGCACTGACGTACCGCCCGGCTGGCCTCGATCGAGGCCGCCCCGGTGGTCCCTGCCTACGTCGAGGTCTCGGGCGAACAACCGGGTGCATCGCCGACGAGGCCTGCCCCCGCATGGTGGAGCCTGCGAACATGTGTGGAATCTTCGGTTACGTTGGTACCCAGGCCGACCTCGGCACCGTCGTCCTCTCCGCCCTCAAGACGCTCGAATACCGCGGCTACGACTCGTGGGGCGTCGCCATCGGTGCCGGCAACGGGATCGAGATCGAGAAGAAGACCGGCAAGATCGGCGATGCCCGAGCGACGCTCCCCTCCTCCAGCATCGGCTTCGGTCATACCCGCTGGGCGACCCACGGCGGCGTCACCTGGGAGAACGCCCACCCGCACATCGACCCTAGCGGCCGGGTCGCGATCATCCACAACGGCATCGTCGACAACTTCCGCGACCTCCGCGACGATCTCGAGAGCCAGGGACACGTCTTCTCCAGCGAGACCGACAGCGAGGTCATCGCCCACCTCCTCGGCGAGGAAATCGCAGACGGCCACGATCTGACGACCGCCGTCTCACGAACCTTCGCCCAGCTGGACGGGCTCAACGCCGTGATCGCGATGCTGCCGGAGACCGGTGAGCTCGTCGCCGCCAAAAACGTCTCGCCGCTCGTGGTCGGCTTCGGCGCCGCCGGGGCGACGATCGCCTCCGACGCCCTCGCCCTTGGCCCGCATGCCGAGCGAGTGCTCTATCTGGAAGACAACCACCTCGTCCGCCTGACCGCCGCCGGAGTCGAGGTGTTCGACCGGACGGACATGCGGCCGCTGCCGGCCGAGTTCGTCGCGCTGGACCTCGGCACGGCCGACGCCGGGATCGGCGCCTACGCCACGTTCATGGCTAAGGAGATGGCCGAGCAGCCCGACGTCGTCGAGCGCCTCGCCCGGACCGCCGGCGCGGCCATCGACGAGATGGCCCGGGAGATCGACGCGGCCAGCGAGACGTTCCTCGTGGGCTGCGGGACGGCCTCGTACGCCGCGCAGACTGGCGCCTACCTGCTCGGCCGGATCGCGGGCAAGCGCGTCACCGTCGTCGCCGGCAGCGAGTTCCAGTACCTCCAGCACCTGCTCTCGCCGCGCAGCCTCGTGATCGCCCTGTCGCAGAGCGGCGAGACCGCCGACATCATCGAGGCGATGCTGGCCGCCCGGAAACGAGGCGCCCGGCTCGGCGCCCTCGTCAACGCCAAGAACTCGACCCTGGACCGGATGGTCGACGTCCGGGTTCACCTGCAGGCTGGCCCGGAGCAGTGCGTCCTCTCGACCAAGGCCTACACCGCCAAGGTCACCGCCCTCCTGCTGGTCGCTCACAGCCTCGTCGACCGCCGGAAAGACGGCGAACGCGCGGCACTCGCGGCGGCCGAGGGACTCCAGGCGATGCTCGGTGACGAGACCTGGCGGGCGAACCTGGCCCGGGTCGCCGGCCGCATCCATCGCGCCCCGCACCTGTTCGTGATCGGTCGTGGCGTCAACTTCCCGACGGCGCTGGAAGCGGCGCTGAAGATCAAGGAAGTGAGCTACATCCACGCCGAAGGCTTCGCCGGTGGGGAACTCAAGCACGGCGTCATCGCCCTGATCGAGAAGGGGACCCCCTGCCTCGTCTTCGCCCCGGACGACGACACTCGGACCGACGTGCTCTCCGGCGCGATGGAGCTGCGCAGCCGCGGCGGACACATCATCGGGGTCGGCTCCCGGCCGGACCCGGTCTTCGACGACTTCATCCAGGTGCCGGACGCCGGCGTCGGCCAGCCGATCGTGAATGGCCTGCCGGCGCAGCTGCTCGGCTACCACGCCGCTCTGCTCCTGGGCTACGACCCCGACAAGCCGCGCAACCTCGCCAAGAGCGTCACGGTCAAGTAATCCGTCGCCAGTGACGACGTCCGAACACCCGAGACGACCGGCACCGCGTGATGCCGGTCGTCCGCCTGCAAGCTCAATCCTGGAGCAGACGCGCCGTGCCGCCTCCAATCGAAACCGCGGTCGTTCCCGTCCTGATCGACACGCACGCCCATCTCGACGACGACGCCTTCGACGCCGACCGTCACGAGGTGATCGAGCGAGCGCGACGGGCCGGAGTCCGGTCGATCGTCCTGATCGGGTACCACGAGGCGATCTGGGAGCGGACCATCGATACCGCCAGATCGTTCGACGGTGGCTTCGTCGCTCTCGGACTCCACCCGCAGCACGCCGCCCAATTCGACTCGACGCTGATCGACCGGCTCCGGACGCTGGCACGGTCGAGCGGGGCCGTCGCGATCGGCGAGACGGGCATCGACCTGTTCCGCGACGGCCCGCCGCTCGGCATGCAGGAGGGGGCGTTTCGCGCCCAGCTCGACCTCGCCGCACAACTCGGTCTACCGACGGTCATCCACCAGCGGGCGGCCGAGGATGAGACCCTGGCGATCCTTCGCGAGACCTCGATCGATCAGACGATCATCCTACACAGCTTCGACGCGAGCGAGCGCACCGCACGGGTGGCCCGCGACCGCGGCTGGTACCTCGGCGTCGGCGGACTGATGACCCGGGCCGCCAGCGAAGGGATCAGGGCGATCATCCGGGACTTCCCGATCGACCGTCTCCTCCTGGAGACCGACTGCCCATACCTCGTCCCGACCGGCATGAGGATGCGCCGAAACGAGCCCGCGAATCTCGGGGCCGTTGCCGCTCGACTCGCCGACCTTCGAGGCGTTCCCGTCGCGACGATCGCCCTCTCGACCACCGCCAATGCCCGTCGGGCGTTCCGACTGCCGACATCGACCAACATCGGTTCGTCGACGACCGGAGAGACCTCGTGAACGAGCGCCGGTAGCTCATCCTCGCGAGGCATTTCGCCGACGCCAGCGAGTCCTGTCCGGCGCGGGCCGACGGTCTTATGGGACTCGCCCTACGGCGACCCGGTCTCCAGAGTGCACGACAAGCCTGACCAGGCCGTGGCCGGGATCACCATCGCGGGGGTGACGTGCACTACCCGCCCTTTAGAGTAATCTCGATCATGGTTAAGCTTTGGGATATGTTGTACGAAAGCCGCCGAAGGGTGCATTATCGCGGTCGCTGCCCCTCCCGATCGATCGAGATCGGCAGCTCACGAGCGACGGCCAGAGGACATCGTGACGGATGGACGTGGCTCGCCTGGATCACTGGGTCACATCAGCCGCCCGCTCATCCGACGGTCGACCGTCGTAGTGGGCCGGGGCCGATCCACTGGTTTCGTAGGCCAATCGAGTAAACCCCTGGTGCGCGAGAGCACGCGCATTGCCCCCTATCCGGGCACCGGCACCGGCACCGGCAGCGTCGAAGCCGCTTGAACGGGTGATCGAAGCAGGTTCACCCCGGTCGGAGGAGCGGTCTGCTCAGCCATCGGGGTATCACGGGTCCACCGACCAGTTGCCCGACCAGCGGGTTTGAGGCTCATCCTGTCAGAGACGCAGCCTCCAGTTCTCCGAGCCTCCGAACCGTCGGAGATCTCATCCCAACCGATGTGAAGCCTCATCGGCTCCCACGTCGCCTCAGGAGAGCGCTGCCGGTGGCATCCGGAGGATGGAGCGCCTCGGTCCGGAGCGCTCCCCTACTCGCTGGGTGCTAGACGCGTCCGCCGACCCGACGAGGAGTTCGAGAAGCCCTCCGACTCATCTATTCACGGGATATGTCGTGCGAGAGGCGGATCACGGTCGGCGGACGAGTGGCGGGCGGATCTCCTCGAACGGACTCGTGCCGGCTCGAGCGAACAACGAGTAGCGCGGTCGACCTCATCGGAGACCGCGCTACTCCATCTCGTTCCGATCGCTGTCAGTCACCGGTGGCCGCGATGAACTGCCGGCGCTGCGTCAGCTCGACGACGGGTTGACCTCGCTTCACGGTATCGGTCTCGACGACCTGCACGGCCTGCGAACCGATCATCGACTGAAGCACGTCCGCCAGCTCGGGCGACCAGTCCACCAGCCGGGTGCGGCTCCGCAGGGCGACCAGCGATCGTCCGCGATGGATCCGCACCACGAACTCGTCGTCGCCCGGGAACTCCCGCAGGATCGTGGCGAGGTCGTGCATCAGCTCGATCGCGCTCTCGCCCCCACCGCCGCTCGGCACCGTGACGACGATCTGCCGGGGCGCTCGCTTCCGGGTCAGCCGTGGGATCTCGCTCCGGGCGGATTCGCAGATGAACTGGACCTGGTCGTTGCGATGATCGATCTTGGCGGAGATGTCCAGGATCAGCCCATCGACCCACATGGCCGAGTGCTGGTCGTAGGAATCCGGGAACGCGACGAGTTCGGCCGTCCCGGTCAGATCCTCCACCGACACGATCGCCATCGTCCGGTTCTTCCGGGTCGTCACGCGCCGGACCCCGTTCACCATCCCGATCAGGCGGACGACCTCGCCGGCCGGTCGCTCCCGCGCGTCGGCGATCGAGACGCTCGGTCCGATGTCCTCGGCCAGCAACTCGTTCAGCGGATGGTCGCTGACGTAGACACCGATCAGCTCCTTCTCCCAGCCGAGGAGCTCACTAGACGGACGGGCCACGACGGCCGGGAGCGGCTGCGCCGTCCGCACCGTCGCCGCCTGGGAGCCAGCCAGCATGTCGAAGAGGCCGATCTGCCCACGGGATGCGGCCTTCTGGCGTCGCTGGCCGGCCGCGACGGCGCTGTCCACCGCCGCGATCACGGCCGAACGATCGCCGAAGCAGTCGAACGCACCGGCCCGAGCGAGGCACTCAACCACCCGCTTGGTCACGGTCGACCAGTCGACCGACTCGCAGAAATGCTCGAGGTCGAGGAACCGGCCGCCTTCCTGCTCCTGGCGCGCCTGCACGATCTGCCGGACCGCACCCTCCCCCACGTTGCGCACCGCCGCCAGCCCGAACCGGATCACCCGAGCCTCCGGGTCCTCACCGGGCTCGACGGTGAAATCCCGCTCGCTCCGGTTGACGTCGGGAAGGAAGACAGGGATCTTCTGGCGACGGCACTCGACCACATTCGAGATGATCTTCTCGGTCGTGCCGATTTCGGTCGAGAGGATAGCGGCCATGAACTCGACCGGAAAGTGCGCCTTGAGATAGGCCGTCTGGGCCGCGATCACGGCATAGGCCGCGCTGTGCGCCTTATTGAAACCATACCCGGCGAACTTCTCGATCATGTCCCAGAGGTCGCTTGCGATCTTCCGGTTGACGTCATTGGCGACGCAGCCGTCGATGAACCGGTCGCGGTACTTGGCCATCACCTCGGGGAGCTTCTTGCCCATCGCCTTCCGGAGCCCGTCTGAATCGGCCATGGTGAACCCCGCCAGGACATTGGCGATGCGCATCACCTGCTCCTGGTAGAGCGGCACGCCGTAGGTCTCGGACAGGACGGATTCCAACGCCGGATGCTGATAGGACGTCTCCATCCGGCCGTGCTTGCGGGCGATGTACTCGGGCGCCATCTCCATCGGCCCCGGCCGGATCAGCGCCATCAGGGCGATCAGGTCCTCGAAGCAGTCCGGCTGGACGTCGACCGTCATCCGGGTCGTCATGCCCCCTTCCAGCTGGAAGACACCGACCGTCCCGCCTCGGCAGAGCATCTCGTAGGACCCCGGGTCGTCCAGCGGGATCGTCTCGATGGTGAGCTCGACCCCGCGACGCCGAACGAGCTCGACGGCCTTGCCGACGATAGTCAGGGTCGAGAGGCCGAGGAAGTCCATCTTGAGCAGACCGAGATCTTCCAGTTCACCCATCGGGTACTGGGTGGTGACTTCACCCTCGGCCTTGCCTCCGGCTCGCTGGAGCGGGACGTGGTCGACGAGCGGATCGCGGGAGATGACGACGCCGGCGGCGTGCGTGGAGGAGTGCCGCGCGATCCCCTCGACGGTGCGGGCCGCGTCGATCAGGTCCCGCACCTGGGCATCGGTGTCGTAGAGCGCCTGGAGCTCGGGCACCTTGCCCATCGCCATGTCGATCGTGATGCCGGGCGGCTGGATCGGGATCAGCTTGGCGACCCGGTCGATGTCCGGCTGCGCCAGCCCCATCGCCTTGCCGCTGTCCCGGACCGACGCCTTCGCCGCCAGCGTACCGAACGTGACGATCTGGGCAACCCGATCCGATCCGTACTTGCGGACGACGTACTCGATCACCTCCTGCCGGCGGTCGTCCGCGAAGTCGATGTCGATGTCCGGCATCGAGATCCGGGACGGGTTGAGGAAGCGCTCGAAGATCAGGTCGTACTTCAATGGGTCGAGGGCGGTGATGTCGAGCGAGTAGGTCACGATCGAGCCGGCCGCCGACCCGCGCCCCGGGCCGACCAGGATGCCGTTCTCCTTGGCGTACCGGATGAAGTCCCAGACGACGAGGAAGTAATTGGTGAAGCCCATCGAGTTGATCACGCCGAGCTCGTAATCGATCCGCTCGGCCACTTCGCCGGTCACGGACCCGTACCGAGTATGTGCACCATCCCGCACGAGATGTGCGAGATACGACTCATTCGTGAACCCGTCGGGCACGTCGAAGTTCGGGAGGTGGTAGCCGTCGAATCCCAGCTTGAGGTCGCACATCTCGGCGATCCGGACCGTGTTGCTCAGCGCCTCGGGCAGGTCGCCGAAGACCTGCTCCATCTGCCGCGGTGACTTGAGGAACAACTGCTGGCTGTCGGTCTTCATCCGCTTGGGATCGCTCAGCAATGAGTTGGTCTGGACGCAGACGAGCAGATCCTGGGCTGTGGCATCGAGTTCGTTGACGTAGTGGACATCGTTGGAGGCCACCAGGCCGAGCCCGACATCGCGAGCGATCTCGATCAGGCCGGGGTTGGTGTCGATCTGCTCCCGGATACCGTGGTCCTGGACTTCGATGAAGAACCGCTCGGGCCCGAAGATGTCCTTGAGTTGACCGGCGTAGGTCCTCGCCTTGTCCGGGTTGCCGTGGAGGATGTTGTTGGCGACGGGGCCACCGAGGCAGGCGGACGTCGCGATGATCCCCTTCCGGTGCTGGTTGAGCCAGTCGAGGTCGATCCGGGGCCGGTAGTAGAACCCCTCGAGCGCCGCCTTCGATGCCAGCTTGAGCAGGTTCCGGTAGCCGGTCTCGTTCTCGGCCAGCAATAGCAGGTGGTACGACTTCCGCTCGCGTGCCGTCGCGCTGCCCTCGGCGAGGTACGCCTCCATTCCGATGATCGGATGCAGGCCGGCCTTGGCGACCTTGCGGTGCCACTCCATCGCCCCGTACATGACGCCATGATCGGTGAGCGCCATGTGCTTCACCCCGGTCTCGAGCGCCCGCGCGACGTAGTCGTCGATGCGGCCGTGACCATCCAGCAGGGAGAACTCGGTGTGCAGGTGGAGGTGGGCGAATTCGGTCATTGAGGTGACTCCCGCATTGGTCTGGTCCGGGGCGTGGGCTCGCGGTCGGACGTGGCATCGACGGGGCAACCGATCGGCGGGGGATCGGCGCGGCGCCTGGCGGCTGCTCGACGAGCGGTCGGCCGAGGGGAACGCTGGCTGCGGGAAGACCATTCTACGAGGTTCGCGGCCGACCTGACGGGCTGAAGTCACGGCAGGCGCGAGACCGTCGCTGGTGGCATGTTCCCACCACCGCCCATCCAGGAGACCGCGGATCTCCGAACCGATAGCCTTCGCCGATTGCCGGGTACGGAACGCCGCTGAACCGCGACCGGCCGAGCGCGACAGGGCTGCTTGGACTCGCCCGGCCTCCGCCGCTGTTCCGCTGGGTTCAGGATCGCGTCAGAAACGCATCCCCGTCGGGCACCTGTTCCGGGCAGGCACAGCGACAACAGCGTTCCGAGTTGAGAGGCGCTTCCGCTGGTCCGACAGAAAACCGACACCGGGCAACCCTGCGGGGGAGCGGGTTGCCCGGTGTCGGTGCCTCGCGGTGACGGTCAGGCGGCGACGCCAGCCGGGTGGGGGAAGGTGAATCTCGCCTGCTCGGCCAGGAGCCGAAGCTGCGCCCGGAGGATCTCGCGAACCTCGACCGGAACCAACTCGTTATGAAGCAGGTGCAGGAGATCGCTGATCTCCGGCTCGGTCGAGAGCAGGCTGGAGACTTCCTTGGGGAGGAAGCCGGCCGCTGCCAGCAGCGAATCCTGCCCACTCCCATCGAGCTGGAGCGCGCCGGCGAGCTGCGTGACCGCGTCGCGCGTCGGCGTCCGTGCCCCGCTCTCCAGCCGGCTGACGTAGCTGTGATCGAAGCCGGCCCGCTCGGCCAGCTTGCTCTGGGAGACCCGTCGCTCCTCGCGGAACTGCTTGAGGGCGGTCCCGAAGACGCCGCGATCCATCCGCTTGGGCTCTCTGACGAATTGCGTTTCCATCGATGCGTTCCCCCGAATTGCGGCGCCAGAAAGTCACCGCTCATCTGATGACCCAGGGTGTGCCTCGCCGACACATCCAGTTGGTGACCCGATGGCATCAGTCTAGCACCGGTGCTGACTTTCAGTCAAGTCTCTTTCCACTTCTCCCCAGACCGGCAATCCTTGTGTCGTTTCAGTGTGAGCGCGGACTGTCCAGGTCGAAGAAATGACAGGTCACGTCGTGGTGAGACTATACGGCTTGCGCAACGACACCGAACGAGCGTTTGGACGGGTAGTTTTGATCACTGTCGCGTTCTGATCCGAGACCGGATCAACACGGCGACCACCCCGCCTGTCTGGACGTTGTTAGTCCCTATCGCCAGTCATCTACTGTCGAGATGCGGCTAAGCCTGGGTCGAGTGCTCGACGCGTTCCAACCGTAGATCCCACAACCGGTAGGGCGGCGTCCCCTTTTCCCTGGGTGAAGGTCCTTCGAGGGCGGCCGCCGGGCCATATCGGCCGCCCGGCGCTCTGGCTCTGCACCGATTGCTGGCGATCGACGATATGGAGACGGCGCCGCGCCCGGACGGACCGAGAACCTCGCGATCGTTCACGGCCGTCCATCTCATCGGCGTGAGAGCGGGACTGGGTTCGACGTCCGAGATGAGGGTCACGCGCTCCCCGAGGGCGAACCGGTAGCGGGATGGCTCGGGGCGGACGTTCTCGAACCGGGCCGTCGAGGAGCGCACTCGCGCAAGCCCTCTCGGCCGCGCACCTTCGCGCGAGCCCGGTGTTACCAGAGGTTCGACCTGCGTTGGTCTGCGTCGGTGCGGTGCGGTGCGGTGCTACCGGTTAACCGGTAGGGAACCCGTCCGAGCCAGGATGCCGCCGCCTGTCCGATCCATCGGAAATGCAGACCGATGGCCGGTCAGCGACGCTCGGCCTCGGTTCTCCGCGCGACGACCGCCTGGCGAGCCATGGGGCGACGGCTGGGTCCTCAGCGGGGCCAAGCATGGGTCGCCGAGGGCCGCGGTTCCCCACCAGCGCCGATACTGCGCGCCCCTTGCTTTATCCGCTGGTCCACCGGTGAACTCGGTCGCCGACAGCGGTTCTTACTGAGATGCCTGCTCGCGATACACCGGCGCCGCTTCCCGCTCCGGGCACCTGCGGAGCCGAAGGACGCCCTCCGCGTCCGCCAGCACCATGACCTCCCCGCTCCGGGCACCTGCGGAGCCAAAGCCGCGTCAGTGGCTAAGTGAGCGGGTAAGCCGGAGCGGAGCCAGGTGAGCGGTCTCCCCGCCGACACGGGCGTGTCGACTGCATTTCGCTCTCACCCGTAGACGAGCGTAGTGTTCTTCGATGCCATGCGATATGTCGCACCGGACCCGGCAGAGCCGCGGAGCCGGCGGCCCATCCCCGAGGTGAGAGATCTGGCAATGAGGTACATGCCTTATCCTTGGATGCTGATCGTTCCGCCGCACGACCGGGCCTCCCGCAGGCCGCTGCTCCTGTCGAACAGTGCCCCGGATCGTTCCGCCGCACGCCCGGGCCCTCTTTCGGGCCCGCACGAGGATCGCCGTTCATGATCGCAGTCGAGATGCGGGGCAAACGCCTCGAACTCCCGGTCGCCCAGGAGATCGCCCGTCAGACGGAACGGCTCGCCACGCTGGGCGGCCGCCCGCCCAGACTGGCCACCGTGCTGGTGGGCGACGACCCGGCCGCGGAAAGTTATCGGACCTCGATCGCTCGGGCATTCCGGCGGGTCAGCGTGCTGCACCAGCCGATCGACCTGCCCGCATCCGCCAGCGACGATCTGGTCTTCAGCACGATCGTCGGACTGAACGGCGACCCGGACGTCACCGGCATCATGCTCTTCCTGCCACTCCCTGGGCGCCGCGCCGAGACCGCGGTCCGGGAGCTTGTCTCGCCGCTCAAGGATGTCGACGGCATCACCGCCCATAGCGCGGGGTTGCTCCGGCTCGGCCGACCCTGCCTGGAACCGGCCTGTCCCCGGGCCGGCGTGACGCTGCTACGTGCCTATGGCGTCGAGCTGCCCGGCGCGGCCGTCACCGTCATCGGCCGGAGTCCTGTCGTCGGAGGGCCACTCGCCACGATGTTGACGGCGGCGGACGCCACCGTCACCGTTGCCCACCGGCACACCCGGGATCTCGCGGCCGTGACCCGCTCGGCGGACATCATCGCCTGCGCGGCTGGCCAGTCGGGTCTGCTCCGCGCCGACATGGTTCGGCCGGGAGCGACGGTGCTGGACTTCGGGACCAACGTCGTCGACGGTCATCTCCTCGGTGACGCCAGTTTCGACGATCTGCTGCCGATCGCCTCCCGGATCTCTCCCGTCCCAGGTGGTACCGGTCCAGCCACCTCCCTGGTCCTCGCCTACCAGACGATGCTGGCGGCTCACATCCAGTTGGCCGGGTCGCTCGACGGCCTCGGCAACGTCCCCTCGATCTCCGAGGTCGCCCAACGGATCGCCACTTCGGCCTGAAACGAGGAGGTCCCACGCATCGGGATACGCCTCGGCGCGGTGCGCGATGGGAGCCGCGAGAGCGGGTTCCCCGGGAGCGCCGCCGGGTCGATGAGTCGGCGACGGATACGGCGGTCGCGGGCCAGGGTCGCCGGAGCATTGCACCACAGAGGCATCCGGCGTGACTTGGTTCCCCGGTTCGACACTGGCCTGGCCGCGTGCTATCATCCGTCGCGGTCTTGACTGATGGGCTGTCGTCTAACGGTAGGACGCCTGACTCTGGATCAGGTAGTTGGGGTTCGAATCCCTGCAGCCCAGCCTCTGAAACACCGCCGGCGTACGCCGGCGGTGTTCTCGTTTTCATCATCCACGCTCAGAACACCGGGCCGACGGGAACCATCGATGACGATGTGAAACTCAGCCTCCTCAGCGACCCCGTCCACCGCGTCCACCGCGTCCGCTCCACAAGCCGGCATCGCCAGGGAGGAGCGGACCGCCTGATCTCACGCCGTTCCCCACGGTGCTCGATAGGGCGCAGCGACGGCCTGGACCCTCCAAGGGAAAGCCCGAGCATCTATCGCTCGAGCTCACGTTGGCCAGCATCGATCGGTGACACGATGCCTCCGAGGGGACGACGTGCCATCCGCGAACACCTCCAGCGGCACCCGTCCGATCCATCCGCCAGCGCCGGGAAGGGACCGGTAGCTGGCGCGATGGGCTCCGCGGCGAACGCTCCGGGAATTAGGGGCATGGGAACCGCGCCGGATTTCACCGGTGTTCCCACGTTCGACCGAGAACCGTCCAAGCGAGTTGCGGGAGCGGGTATTCATAGGGAATCCGGGTTGACACCTGGTGCGTGACCGCATGTGCGTAGTGCTCACCTCTCTGGGCACCTGGGAGCCGCAGCGCAGCGAGAGCCGCGTCAGCGGGTGAGCGAGCAGGTGAGCCGGAGACCGGAGAGGGGTCTCGCTGCGCTGGGGGAGAGGTCTGCTCCGCAACCCAGGGGTGGCAGATCCACCGACCGTTTACCCGGATCCGGTGTCAGCCTGCTCGCTCACAGATCGCTCTCCCCAAATGCTGGTGTCCGGATGCCATCTGGACCGTCCCCTGCCCTCGCCGCTCGGTCCCGCCACCGGGCCGGGAGGATGCCGGCGCCTGTCTGGATAGCCAGCTCCGGCCGAACCACGGCCCAACCCGGCGCCGACGAGTTACCCACCCACGGCTGCCATTGTCCACATCCGTCGTGAAACACCTCGCTGGACATCGGTGATCGCCCCTCCGGAACCCGGTGACCCCTCTCGAAGGATTGTTCTTTATATCGAACGTTAGTCCTTTATGATGCGCGTACGTTTAGGTCGGGCAATCGCCGAAGCGAACCAGAGGCCTCGGTCATGGCAGCCTTCAATGAATTCCCTGTACTGGACCACGGCTACTGCTCCCCGTTCCGGGTACCGGTGGAGCCGATCCTCACGATCGAGCGGATCGCGTGAGCAGTACCCCCGCTCGGGCTACCGACGGACCTGATTCGGCTTGAGCGCGAGAGCGAGTACGTCCAACCCAGAATGGGTGTGAGGACGACTCCGCGGACAGAGCGCGTGCATCGCGACCCACTCTAGCCAGCTCCTGGCTCACCCTTCTCGAACTCGTCGACGACCGGCCGCCGGATACCCTGGCCAGTCGCGGTCGTCCCCGCCGATCCTCGAACCGAACCGGGTCGTGCTCGATCTCAGCGACAGTCGTTCCCATGAACGAGCGGAGGACGGATCACCGAACCGGTCGACGACCCGGTACTCCACCCCGCTATCGGCTGGGAGACAGAGCTCGCCGCTCAACCGGACGCCGTTCGACCGGTCTTCGTATGCCTGGATGCCGTGGGGTCGGCCCGTGGACTCGGTTGGCACCGTTCCGACGCCATCGTTGTCGTGCGCTGCGCCTCCGACGGAGCCCGAGCGCTTGGACGGTGAAGGGCCTGGTGAACCACCCTCGGGTACATCCCGCTGACGGTTTTATCGAAGGGTTCCGGTCCCGGCCTGCAACAGCGGCAGATCAGCCAGCACCGTCGCGTCGAGCGCGCTCCGGTCGGTCGCCGTCACGATCGTCTGGGCGTCGAAGCGGGCGATGGTCTCGATCAGCAGTCGTCCCCGCTCCGGGTCGAGTTCGGACAGCACATCGTCGAGGAGGAGCACGGGCGGTTCCCCACCGACCGCGACCATCAGGTCGGCTTCGGCCAGCTTGAGCGCCAGGATGCCCAGTCGCTGCTGACCGCGTGACCCGTAGGTGGCGAGGTCGACGCTGTCGAGCGAGAGCAGCAGATCGTCTCGGTGCGGCCCGACCAGCGTCACCCCTCGGCGAAACTCGTCAGCCCGGCGCTCGAGGAGTCGTGCACGGAAGGCATCCCGGGTGGCCTCGTCGACACGCGCCGGGTCGGAACACAAGGGATCCTGGGTGCCTGCCTCCTTCGCGTCGTCACCCGCTGGCACCGTCTGGCCAGCATCCGCGACGACCGTCGTCTCGTAGCGCACGGCGAACCGGGCACCGCCCGCCAGTTCCGCGTAGCGTACCGCGGCGAGAGACGAGAATCGGGCGATCAACTCGTGGCGCCGCGAGACGATGACGGTCCCGGCGTCGATCAGTTCATCGTCCCAGAACAGCAATTGACTCCGCGCCTGGGCTGAAGACGGTGATACACCGTCGCGCGCGAAGCTCTTCAGCAAGCCGTTGCGCTGCCCCATCACGCGGCCGAACCGGGAGAGTGCCGTGAGATAGCGCCGGTCGAGCTGGGAGATCGCGATGTCGATCAGGCGACGCCGACCGGCCGGCGGCCCACTGACGATCGCGACGTCCTCGGGGCTGAACGATACGGTCCGGAGCC
>CAXTHM010000027.1:40855-46586 GCA_964244115.1 uncultured Thermomicrobiales bacterium | reverse complement strand
TCGTGCATGAGGGCGCGAGAGGCGAGGTCCCAGAAGCGGGAGAGGGCGGCGACGACGAGGAGGAGGCCCCAGACGGCCTGCTCGACCGTGATGCGGGCGATCCGCTGGCGGACGGCCGCTCGCTGGGCGGTGTTGCTCCCCTCTCCGGGCACCTGCGGAGCCGCAGCGCAGCGAGAGCCGCCTTCAGCGGGTGAGCGAAGCAGGTTCACCCCGGACCGGGGGTGGGGACTGCTCCGACGATCGGCCGCGTCCGTCGCAACCTGCTCGAGCCGCGCCACGCCAGTCTCTCCGGATGCCATCTCGGTGAACTGCCAATCCCCGCCAGGAACTCTTCCGACTGCTCCACGCCTGGTCGGTTTCCCACCGGCTATCGAACCCATTCCCATCGCCTCCCATCGCGGCCAGCGGTCAGGTCCCATCCCTGATCGCAGTGCTGCTCCTGGGAAGACGGATCGCCGCCGCCGCCGTTACGCCAGCCGGTGGGCACGACGAAGCCGGGTGCATTCCACACCCGGCAGGACATCGACGATCTCGGTTGGCTCGCTACTGGGGCGGCGACCGGATCGCCTAGCTGTCCGAGCCGTCCCCGTCGTTCGCCAGACCGAGGTCATGGGCGGCTCCCTGGCCCGGCTGGTCGGTCGCCTCATCGCCGGGCAGATCGAGCCCCTGGGCCGCCGCCGGACTCGACCCTTCGGCGACCGAATCGGCGGGGTCGGCTTCGGTCGAGCCCGTCGACGTGCGAACGGCGTCGTAGGGGTTGGAGACCTGGGAGTGGTGGGGGCCGTTGAGGCGCTCCCGCTGGCGGAGCCGCAGTTCAGCCTCGGCCTCGGCCAGCCGGTCGGCGCGGCGGCTGACCCGCTCCTGGGCCTTGGCCAGCTTCCCGATCGCCTCGGACAGACCCTGCCGGGTTCGCTCGACCTTGTCGACGGCCTCCTGCTCGCGCTCGACCAGCCGGCGCTCGGCCTTCGCCTCGCGCACCAGGGCCTTGCGCGTCTCCTTCGTCATGGGCTCCGGCGCCTTGCGGTCGGCGCCACTCTCAGTCCGCTGTGATCGCTTCGACATGCAGGCTCTTCCTGTAATGGGTGGGGGCAAGGTCACGACGATCGCCCGATGGCCCATGGCGCCGGCGGATGACCGCACGGGGACAGCGGCCAGGGACCTGGCGTACTTCCAATTGTTAAATCCGAAACGACCGATTCGCGGAACTCGAACCGATCGCTATGGTAGCACGCCACTCGTTTTTGGCGTCTATCCGGGCGACACACGCGTTTGCACCATGCGATGGTGAACTGGTTTAGGCATTCGGCCGCGTGAGCCGTTAACATTCTGAGCTGTCTTTGGCACTGCCGAACGGGGCGCGTACACTCCGACGGGTCAGGACCGCCGCCAGCCATTCCGGGTGCCGAACGTCATCCGGAGAACGGCCTGGCGGGACTCGTCGCAGACGGACAGAGGCTATCAGATGGACAATGGATCACGTCCCCGGCAGGAGCAAGGCACGGTCGACCTCCCGGCCATCGCCCCCGGCACGCACGAGATCGTCGCCGCGCTCGACCTGGGCTCCAACACGATCAAGATGACGCTCGGCCGGCTCGATGACACCGGCGGGCTCGTCGAGTTCGGCTGGGCGTCCGACACCGTCCGGCTCGGGACGGGGGTCGCGGCCACCGGTCGCCTCGCCGACGACCGCGTCGCCGCCGCCCTCGCCACCCTGCGGCGCTTCGCCGACGCGGCCCGCGCCCAGGGCGCCAGCCGGCTCATCGGAGTCGCGACGGAGGCGACCCGGACCGCCGCCAACGGCCCCGAGTTCCTGGCTGAGGTCCGGGGCGGGATCGGCTGGGACATCCATCCCATCACCGGCTCGGAGGAGGCCGAATTGACGTTCCGCGGGCTGTCCCGCTCCATCGACACGACCGGCCGGATCGTGATCGCGGACATCGGCGGCGGCAGCACGGAACTCATCGTGGCGACGCACGGCGTCGTGGGGTTCTCCCGATCCTACCCGGTTGGGTCCGGCACCCTGACCGACCGGCACATCACCGCCGACCCGCCGACGGCCGCCGAGATCGCCACCTGCCGCGACGATGCCGCCGGCACCCTTGCTCCGGCCGAGTTGCCGGGCGACACGGTCAGCCGGCTGGTCGTCGTCGGTGGGACGGGGAGCTACCTCGCCCGGCTGGTGGCGGACCGGACGGCGATCGACCGGGACGAGGTCGTCCGGGTCCTCTCGGAGCTGACCACGATCACGGTGGCCGATCTTGCGGCCCGCCTGAAGATCCCCGAGGCCCGGGCCCGCGTCCTGCCGGCCGGGATCGCGGTGATCGAGGCGATCGCCAGCCGTCTCCCCGAACCGCTGATCGAGGTCGCGCCGAGCGGCATCCGGACCGGCCTGCTGCTCCGCGCCCTCCAGCCTCGACCCACGGCCTGATGCCGGCATCGGATCCGGCGGCGCGTCGGACGCCCTTCCACTGTCGACCCGTCGAACAAGGAGCACTGTTGTGGCACGCGACAAGGACCCCGTCCTGGAGGCGGATCAGGATTTCACCTCGGCCATGACCGCCCTGATCGCTCCCCGCTGGGAGCGGGTCTGGAGCGAACTCGACCGACTGCGACACGGCGACGACGCCGACGCGATCCACGACATCCGCGTCGCCTCCCGCCGGCTGCGGGCGGCGATGGACGTGGCGGTGCCCTGCTTCCCGGCCGAGTGGTTCGCTCCCCTGCACCGGACGGCACGCGACATCACCTCCGCGCTCGGCGGCGTCCGGGACCGCGATGTCATCCTCGAAGCCCTCGGCAAGGACCGCGACAGCGCGCCGGACGACGACCGCCCCGCGATCGATGCCCTGATCGTGCGCGTCGAGCACGAGCGCACGCTGGCCCGCCGCGCGATGCGCGAATTCCTGGCGGTGCTGGAATCCAGCGGCGCCCGGGCGGCGAGCCGAACCCGGTTCGGCCAGCCGGGGAAGGAGACCGCACGATGAGCAGCGCCTGGCCCGTGATCGGCATCAAGCCGAACCGTTCGCTCGACGATGCCGCCCGCCGGATCCTCGCCGTCCGGATCGCCGAGGTCTACAGCTACCGCCCGATCATCCACCGCCCGGAAGCCGTCGAGCCGACCCACGCCCTCCGGATCTCGCTGAAGCGCCTCCGGTACACCCTGGAACTCTTCGGCTCCGTCTTCGAGGAGGACGGCGACCGCCAGACCGACCGGGTCAAAGCCCTCCAACAGACCCTCGGCGACCTGCACGACCTCGATGTCCGCCTCGATCTGATCGACGCCGAAGCCGACCGCCAGGCCCGGACCGTAAAGAAGGCCGACCGCGCCCCGGAGGCCGAAGCGATCGCCGCCGGGCTGGCCCGCTACGCCGACCGCGAACGGTTGCGGCGAACGGGAATCCACCGGCAGTTCGTCGAGCAGTGGAACGCCTTCCAGCAGGCCGGGATGCGGCGCGACCTCGTCCGGCTGTCCCAGACGCATCCGGACCGCTCAACGCAAGCCTGGAGAGATCAGTCGACCGGGGTATGACCGGGCTCGTCCTCCTGTCAGCTCTCCGAGTGAGAGCGGATCGCCATCGGAGCGCTCGGGCGGCTGAGCGGACCGCTCCCCCGGCCGGGGTGAACCGACGTTGCTCGCGCCCTATGCGGCCTCGGCTCCGCAAATGCCCGGAAAGGGAGGCAGCGCTCTCCATGTACAGCGGTTGTCATTGAGCAGGTCGCTCGCGAGCGGCAAGCCCTACCCCCGGCCCCCTCCCCACCTCGATTCCAGATGCGTCTCGCGAAACTGGTCGGTGGCTGGAACCGGATGGAGAGGGGGAGAACGCCGTCACCCCTGTGCGCGGTGCTGTAGTTCGCCACTTCACCTGAAACCCGGAGAGGCGGAGCCACCTTATAGCGGGGCTCATGGAGATTGACGGTGGAGCGGCCTCCCCCTCTCCATCCGGTCCAGACGGACTCGCCCGCAGGTGACGGAGGCGGATGGGGAGGGGACCGGCGGGTGGGGCTCGCGACCGACAAGGACCAAGAGATCCACCCTAATCGGCAGCCTCGGTCGACGGCGTCAACGTCCGCATCGGCGCGGCCTCGGGGACGTACCGGGTCGGGTGGCGCAGGGCGGTGGTCAGGAAGAAGACGATCCCGATCACGATCATCGACAGCCCCGAGAACAGGTAGACCCGGTCGATCGCGTCGGTCCGGTCGGCGATCCAGCTGCCCCCGAAGGCGCCGATCGGGATCACGGACAGGCTCAGGACCTGGATCGTCGCCATCACCCGGCCCATCATCCGGGGCGGGGTCGTCTGCTGCCAGAGGCTGCCGAGGCAGACGTTGAACAGGATCGTCATCCCGAAGGCCAGCCCCCAGAGCGGCATCGCCACCCAGAGGCTGGTGCTCAGCGCCAACCCGACGACCAGGGCCCCCGCCGCGACGACGGCCCAGAATGTCACCGCCGAGAACGAGAACCGCTCGCGGAGCGGCGCGGCGCTGAGGGCGAGGGCGATCGCCCCGGCCGCGCCGAACGCGGTCAGGATCGAGAGCTCGAACTCGGACGCGCCCAGCCGCTCGGTCCCGAAGGCGATGATCGTCGCCGGGACCACGGTGGTCGTCAGGTTGATCAGCGTCGCCATCGCGATCGTCGCCCGCATCAGCGGGTTGCCGACCACGAACCGCAGCCCCTCGCGGATGTCGGACATGATCGTCGCGACCGGGGTCGGCTCGTCATCGGGCGGCGGGTTGAACGAGCGCCGGACCATCAGCAGCGCGGCAGCCGAGACGAGGAACGAGACCGCGTCGATAAGCAGCACGGTCTCCAACCGGACACCCAGCCAGATCAGCCCACCGACGATCGGCGCACCGGCGACGCTGGTGATCTGGAAGTTCGCCCGCAGCCGGCCGTTGGCCCGGACGAGGTCGCGCTCGTCGACGAGGCTGTAGACCGCGGCGAATTGCCCGGTGTCGAAGACGATGCTGATCGTGCTGGACAGGAAGAGAAAGACGAAGATCAACTCGACCGGGAGGATGCCGGCCAGACCGAGGATCGGGATCGGCAGCAGCAGCGCGGCGTTCAACACGTCCGAGACGACCATCAGCTTCTTGCGGTCGAGCCGGTCCACCCATGCGCCGATGTGCAGGCTGAACAGCAGGAAGGGCAGCATCCGGATCGCGAATGCCAGGCCCAGGCCCAGTTGGGAGCCGGTGATCTGATAGACGAGGAGCGGCAACGCGAAATCGGTGATCGAGTTGCCCAGGTTGGAGATCAACTGACCGCCGAAGAACAACCGGAAGTCCCGGCTGTCGACGCTGGGTGCGGTCTCCGGGGCGGAAGCGGGCGAGGCGGCGGGCGGGCTCACGGGGTCCCTCGCTTTGGTCATGTCTAGTCGGCTGACCATGTGTGGCGCCGAACCGCGCGGCATGAAGGGATCGCGAGCAGATGACGGACGCGTCGGGTCGGGTCGGGTCATACGCGATCAGCGGCGTTTGACGGACTATACCTGACTATTGACGTGAACAGCTCCCTGGCCCTGCCCGCTCCACGGCCGTCGGACCGGTGGCCGCTTCGCCGACGGATTCCCGGATCGTCACCGGACAACAGGGCGAGGGTCCGGTCGAAGCCCGAAAGCGGCTATGATCCCGCGACGGCACTACCGTCCAGACCGAATCCGACAGCACGCCGGCACCGGGCCCGGCCGAGGGAGAGCGCGAGCTCGGGCGTCAGGACGGTGCCCGCGAGCCC
>CAXTHM010000027.1:35510-40845 GCA_964244115.1 uncultured Thermomicrobiales bacterium | reverse complement strand
AGGGAGAGCGCCAGCCATGACCGTCTCACCGAGACCCGACCATCCCCTCGACCCGGTCATGGTCGACCGCATCCTCGCGTCGGTGGATGGTCTGCGCGAGGTCCTGATTGCGACCCTCCAGGACCTCGTCCGGGTCCCGAGCCTGACGGGGGAGGAGGGCGCGGTCCAGCGGGTCGTCGCCCGCCACATGGCCGATCTCGGCCTGGAGGTCGATGTCTGGGAACCGGACCCGGAATCGATGGCGCCGCACCTCGAGGCGGTCGGCCTGCCGGAGTCCGGCTCCTGGGCCGGTCG
This sequence comes from uncultured Thermomicrobiales bacterium, assembly GCA_964244115.1. Taxonomy (GTDB): domain Bacteria; phylum Chloroflexota; class Chloroflexia; order Thermomicrobiales; family UBA6265; genus CADCWK01. The sequence goes on along the minus strand of CAXTHM010000027.1, from coordinate 40,551 downwards.
GCCCAACGTCGTCGGGACGCTGCGCGGCAGCGGCGGCGGACGCTCGCTGATCCTGAACTCGCACATCGATACGGTGGAGCCCGGCGACCCGGAGCGCTGGACGCACCCGCCGTTCTCGGGCGACTACGCCGGCGGGCAGGTCTGGGGGCGCGGCAGCCTCGACATGAAGGGCGGCCTGGCGACCAACCTCGTCGCCGTCCGGGCGCTCCGCGCGGCGGGGATCACGCCCCGCGGCGATGTCTCGATCGAGAGCGTCATCTCCGAGGAGGACGGCGGCGCGGGCACTGTCGCGACGCTTCTCCGACCGTACCGGGCCGATGGCGCGATCATCACCGAACCGACGCGGCTCCGCCTCGTCGCCGCGACCGGGGGCTCCTTCGTCTTCCGGATCACCATCGAGGGGCTCGCCGCCCACGCCGCCGCCCGCGACGAGGGGGTCAGCGCGATCGAGGCGTTCAGCTTCCTCCACGCCGGGTTGCTCGCCTTCGAGTCCCGGCGCAACGCCGCCATCACCCACCCGCTCTACCAGCCGATCGCCAACCGGGTCCCCCTGAACATCGGGACGCTCCGGGCGGGGTCATGGCCATCGTCGGTCCCCGAGTGGCTGGTCGCCGAGGGACGCGGGGGACTCGTCCCCGGGGAGACGCTCGCCGATACCCAGGCGGAGTTCGTCGCCGAGGTCCGACGGATCTCCGACGGTCACCCCTGGCTGAAGGACCATCAGCCGGTGGTGGAGTGGATCACCGGGCAGTTCACGGCCGGCGAGATCCAGCCGGACGACCCCCTGGTCGGCGTCGTCGGCGACGCACACCGGGCCGCGACAGGGGCGCCGATCGCGATCGAGGGCGTGACGTACGGCACCGATGCCCGGCATTTCCTCCAGATCGCCGACATGCCCTGCGTCGTCTACGGTGCCGGGGACGTCGCGCTGGCGCACCAGACCGATGAGCGCATGGATATCGACGCGCTGATGACGGCGACCAGGACGATCGCCCTGAGCATCGCGGCCTGGTGCGGCATCGACGGGGAGACATCGTAGGGTCATCCGCCGTCGATGCCGTCGTAGGTCTTCGCCGGTCTTCGTCTCACGACGTGCTCACACGGAACGAGGAACGCCCTGTCCGACGCCGGGCAGGGCGAATCGGCTTGCCGGGCCGTTGATCCAACCGCCCATCCGGTAACGTAGTAGCTACCAGAGGTGTCCCGTCCGATCCGAGACAGCCCAGCGTCCCGGATTGGTCACCAGACGATCGGTCAGCGGATCGCCCGCCCGATCCCGCGACTGATCGCTCGATCGCGTCCCTGATCGGCGGCGGGCAGACCGCACGATGCTGGCTGGCGGGCCGTCCTCGCCACATGGCTCCGGCTTCCAGTCGTTCCGCGGGTCGCGGGACCGGTGGTGAGGGTCCGCGACGACGGGGCGGACGCCGGCCCGGGAACCTCGGGCGCGTGTCCCGGAGGAGGGGCGAACGTGGAGGGATCACCACTGACCGGTCGTCCGGATGGCCGACCGACATCATGCGATGTCTCGCCGCTTGGCAGAGGCGGACGCCGGAAGTCCGCCGCAGGGAGTTCACGATGAAGGCTGCCGTCCGGAATGCTTCGACGAGCCCGGCGAATCCCGAGCCGGCACCGCCGACTCGCCGCCGGGACAGCCTGTCGGCGACGTCCAGCCCGGCGCTGGTCTCGGTCCCCCCGGACGGGCGCCCCCAGCGCTCACCGGGCCGGGACCGCACCCGCGCCGCGCCGCCACCCGTGACGGGCGGCCGGGTCCAGCAGCAGCGACCGGCGACCGTCTCCTACAACCGGGGCGATGAGGTCTTCACACCGGCCACCGGCGAGGGGCTGGTCTACATCATCCGGTCGGGGTGCATCCGGCTCTACAAGACCCTTTCGGACGGGCGCTCGATCAACGTCGGGCTGCTCGGCCCCAACACCATCTTCGCCCAGGAGGACAGCTCCGACGGCCTGGCGACCGGGACGACCGCGGAGGCGATCGTCGCCTCGACGCTGTCCATCGTCGAGTCGGGGGACCTCGCCAACCTGATCGCGGACTCCCCCGAGCTCGCCTCGGCGGTCGTCGCGGGGATGACCCGGCGGCTGACCGAACTCCAGACGCTGATCGAGCACCTCCTCGTCCGGGACACGTCGGTTCGCCTGTCGGTCACGCTGCTAAACCTGGCCGCGAAGTTCGGCCGCCCCGCGGGCGGGGGTCTCCAGGAGATCACCCTCCCGTTGACCCATCAGGGCCTGGCCAACATGATCGGCTCCAATCGCGTCACCGTCACCCGCAAGTTGCTGGATCTCCAGCGGGACGGGGTGGTCCGATCGCTCGGGCGCAACATCCTCGCGGTGGATGTCGGCCGTCTCCAGGGGTACGCTTCGGTGAGCAGCCCCGCCGAGCCGGCGACCGGAACGGCCGGGGTCTGACGGCACCCTGAGCGGTGCGTTCCGGGGAGACGGCATGAGCAGCGATCGCCCAGACGGCGAACTTTCCGATGTCCGTGCGACGCCCGACGGGACACCCACCGCCCATCGCGAGGGCCGGATCTTCCTGACCGGCGGGACCGGCTTCGTCGGCAGCAACCTGCGGGCGGCGCTCGGCGACCGCGCCGTCCGGCTGCTCGTCCGCGATCCGGCGAAGAGCGAGCACCTGCGGCGCCCGAACGTCGAACTGGTCGCCGGCGACGTCACCCGGCCGGAGACGCTTCGTGGCGCCATGGACGGCTGTCACACCGTCATCCACCTGGTCGGGATCATCGAGGAGACGAGCTCCGGCAGCTTCGACGCGATCATCCACCACGGGACCGTCAACGTCCTTGCCGAGGCCGAGCGGGCCGGGGTCGCCCATTTCATCCAGATGAGCGCGATGGGAGCCACGGACGACCCGGCCTTCCCGTACATGCGGGCCAAGGCCCAGGCCGAAGCGGCCGTCCGGTCCAGCTCGCTCCCGTGGACGATCTTCCGGCCGTCCGTGATCTTCGGTCCGGGCGACGGCTTCATCAACCCACTCGCCCTCCTGGTCAGGTTCCCGGTCACGCCCGTCGTCGGCGACGGCCAGAGTCGCTTCATGCCGGCCGCCGTCGCCGAGGTCGCCGAGGTCTTCGCCGGGGCGGTCGGCGATCCGGCGCGGTTCGGCCAGACCTACGAACTGGGCGGCGCGAAGATCTACACCTTCGAGCAGATGCTGGACGCGATCGGCAACGAGCTGGGCAAGCACCACCCCCGGATCAGGGTCCCGGTCCCGCTGATCTCGCTGGTCGTCCGGCTCTCGAAGCCCTTGCCACGCGCCCTCCGCCCGCCCGTGACCGGCGAGCAGCTCCGGATGCTCAAGTCCGACAACACGACGGACCACAATGCCACCGGGGACTTGCTGGGCCGGCCGCCGACCGCGCTCGAGGACGGGCTCGGCTACCTGAAGAAGGGCGCCCGCAACCGCCCACCCGACTGAAGCGGATCGAACCGGGGGCGCCCGGGTGGCGGAGCCACCGTCCCCCCGACCCCGCTCACCTGGTCGCTCCCCTACCGGAAGCGGCTCTCGCTACGCTGCGGCTGACAGGTGGCCAGAGCGGGGATCAGCGCCGCCCAGCGAACCCATGCACCTCACGCAGAGCCGCTGTGGCACCCCGATTCCACCGGGTCACGACGGCTATCACGGGAAGCGTCGCCGGACGGGATCGTTCCGGATCAGGGGAGCCGGCCATCAACGGCCCCTGGACCTGGCCCCCGACGTGCGAGCGAGCGGACCGGTGCCGCATCTCCACCTCGCCGCGCCCATCGCGGACCGATTCACACGGAATCCGGGTTGAAGCTTCGTGCGTGACCGCAAGTGCATGGTGCTCCCCTCTCTGGGCACCTGCGAGCCGCAGCGTAGCGAGAGCCGCTTCAGCGAGTGAGCGAGTAGGTGAGCCGGAGAGGGGTCTCGCTGCGCTGGGGGGAGAGGTCTGCTCCGCCACCCAGGGGCCACGAGTCTACCGACCGTTTATTCGGATTCGGTATCTGGGTCTGTGACCATGCTCACGGGCGCGTCAGGTCGCCGAGCGACCCTGCGGCCGGGGACGTGCGACACTGGGCAGAATGGCCCGGACAGGATCCGCCGCTCACCGACGGGCGCCCGACCCATCAGAGAAAGCGAAGCCGGCATGACCCGACCACCCTCCGACGAGCAGCGATACGCCCGAGCCCAGCGCGGCCGACAGGTCCTCGGTGGCAACGAGATCGACCCGCCCCAGCACCCGCTAGACCTCTCCCCCTCCGAGGGGATCATCAACCGCACGCAGATGCTCTACCTGATCGTGCTGGCCGTGCTCGTCATCGTCGCGCTCGCGCTCTACTTCACGACCGGCGCCGGCGTCGCCAGCCCCGTTCTGTTCGTGCTGGCGCTGGCGCTCTTCCTGGGCTGGATCATCTTCTAGTGGTCTGTCAACGCTGATCGGGAAAAGTGCCACGTCTCCCCTCCCTGGGCAGCGAAGCGAGCTCATCGCCGCCGACGGTCGGCTTCAGCCGATGGGAGCGCGACGGGTCACCCCGGGTCGGGAGTGGGGACGGCTCCAGGGCAGCCTATCAACCCTGACAAACCACCAGGCCAGGCTGGCCACTCCCACGATCGTCCGCCCCGGCCCTGCGAGCCCCTCGCGGACGACGGCTCCGAACCAAAGGGACCACCCCTGTATGTCCGACGATGACAACGTCCGCCCCCGCCTGCGCCTTATCGGTCAGCCACCGGCCAGCGGCGCCGACGGCGGTGGCGACGGTGAGACCCCCGGTGAACCGAACGGGGCCGACCCGACCCCGCTGGTGAGCATCGCGCCGAACCCCTACCCGGCTGGCGCCTGGTCGACGCTGCACGATCTGACCGGGCGCGTCGTCCTGATGACCGGGCATGGCGACGGCCTCGACGACGCGATCGCGACCGGGCTGGCCGACCACGGCGCCCGGATGGCGATCGCCCAGCGTGACGTCGAGCGGGCCAAGGTCACGGCCCAGATCTCCTCTCGGCCAGGCAGCCAGGGGTCGATCGCCCTGGGGATGGACTCGACCC
>CAXTHM010000027.1:0-35500 GCA_964244115.1 uncultured Thermomicrobiales bacterium | reverse complement strand
CGAAGAAGCCGTCGGTCCCGGTGCGCCTGGGGGTGAGCTGGAGCGTATGGGCGCCGCAGGCTAGCTCCGCAAGCCGAGCACGTCCGCCGGGGGATCGGGGCCGTCGAGCAGCTCACCAGCCAACTGGACGCCCTGGTGGTCATCGTCGATCTCGGTCGGGCCTCCGTCAACCGGGAGGCCGCCAGTGGCGTCTCGCTCGGGGAGATGATCCATCTCGTCCGGGCCGCGGAGCGCCGGATGGCCGTGCTCGGTGGGGGCCGTATCCTGATCGTGGCTGGCGGTACCCCTCGGGACCCGGCGGTCGGCGCGATCACGGCCGGCGCGGTGGCGGAGTTCGTCCGGACGACCGCCCCCGCATTCCTCGGCCAGAACGTGACGATCAACGGCATCATCGCCGCCCTGCCGCTGCCCGTGGCGCCCGCACCCACCCCGGCGCCGCTGGCCGCGCTCCTGGACGGCCGCGGCGCCGACCTCACCGCGGCCCCGGTGGACACGGTCGTCGGTAGCCTGCCCCAGTCGTCCGGGGCGCCGCTGCTCCGCGACCTCCCCGGCGGGCTCCATCCGGTCCCCCACTCGGCCGACGGCGATGACGCCCCGGCCCCGGCGGACGAAGTGATCGACCAGGCACCGGTGCTGCCCTTCCCGACGCCATCCGAGGTGCCGACTCCGGGCCAACCCGTCCAGCGGCGCCCCGTCGAGCCGGTCCCGTCCGGACCGCTGGACCAGGCCGCTCCCATCGTCGCGGCGGCGGTGCTCTTCGTCGGACCCCTCACGGTCGCCCTGACGGGACAGGTCATCCGGGTCGAGACGGCGCCGGGGACGCCCTGAGCCAGCCCTGCCTGGCCACTCAGGGACCGATCGGGCGTATCATGGGACGATCGTACTCCTCGGAACACGCCCGACACGTCTAACCTGACAGGGAGTATCACGATGTCCATCACCACGCCCGACGGCCGCAAACTCCTGCTCCGGCGCAAAATCACGTTCATCGACGGCCGGACCGAGATCTTCTTCACCGACGACGGGACCGGCTTTCCGCGCTTCGACGCGGCCGGAAACGTCGTGAACTACTTCCATCGCGACGGACGGGTCGCCATCTTCTGCGCCCCGGAGGTCAAGCGCTTCGCGGCGCTTCCGGGGTAGGGAACGACGGCGCCACGGGTCCCGAACGCTCCCGATCCGTCATCCCCGGTGCGCTCGGGACGCTGAGTCCGGTCAGCACCCGGCGAAGACGACCGTCGACCGACCGGCGGGACAGCGGAAGGGGCCACCAGACATCTGGCGGCCCCTTCCGCTGTCCCGCACACCGATCGTCTCGCTGATGCCTGGCTTCCGGAATGCCCGAAGCGACATTCTCACATCGATTCTCACACGGACCGCCCGGAATCGTGATTCCGGGCGGTCGCGTGGGCCTTTGGTTGTGGGTCGCGGATTACCGGTTGTAGTACTCGACGATCAGTTGCTCGTCGCAGATCACCGGGATCTCCTCGCGGGGCGGGACGTAAGCGTAACGGGCCGCCATGCCACCCTCTTCGAGGTTGATGTACGGCGCCGGCTGGGTCTCGATCCGCAGGTCGGTGAACATCAGGTTCGTCTTGCTGCGCTCGCGGATGGTGACGATGTCACCGGGCTTGAGCTGCATGGACGGGATGCTGGCCTTGCGGCCGTTGACGCGGAAGTGGCCGTGCGTGACGAACTGGCGGGCGGCGAAGATCGTCGGGGCCAGGCCGGAGCGGAGCACTATCGAGTCGAGGCGGCTCTCGAGGAACTGGAGCAGCAGGTCGCCCGTGGGTCCCTGTCGCTTCACGACCTTGGCGTAGGCGCCCTGGAGGTACTTCTCGCTGACGTTGTACTGGAACCGGAGCCGCTGCTTCTCGAGCAACTGGGCCCCGTAGTCCGAACGGCGACGACGGCGGTTCTGGCCGTGCTGCCCCGGGCCGTACGGCCGGTTGCGCATGTACTTCTGCGCCTTCGGTGTCAGCGCGACACCCAGGGCGCGGGACTTCTTGACCTTCGGGCCGGTGAAATTCACGGACACTCCTCTTCGCGGCGATGCCCTGCCATCGCCCTGTCTTCCACGTCTCGCTACCGGGCGACTGGCGCCCCGAACGGTGGCAGCGTGGTGATCATGGCGTCGCCCAGGGACCCGGATCGGCGAAGATCCAGGCGGGGACTGGCGACGCACGTGAGACACGAACGGAGCACAGACCACCTGACGGCGGCTGTGCTCACCTGATCACCGGCTGATGATCGTCCAGTCCGGACCATGGTGTCAAGGAAACGACGTGCTCTACGGCCCATAGCCGGAGCGTTTCGACCCATATCGATGAGGGAGGGACTGAACTCAACGAAGGGTCACGGGCGTACACTCACGCTGCGCTGTCCCTGACCGGCGACCACAGGCGCCACCGTCTCGCAGGGCGATCACGGTGCTCGCAACGTGGGTGATCATGGGGAAATCCGTGTCGCGAGCAGACCCCTCCCCCAGCGAAGCGAGACCTCTTCCCGGCTCGGCTCCTCGTACCTCCTCACTGCCCGGAGAGGGGCTCCCGCATGTCGGCTTCGCCTTCCTGCGATGGCGCGGACCACCACCTCGTTGGGTGGGCTCATTACCAGGATCTCCCGGAGAACCGAAGGCGACCGGTCCGCGAACTCCGGGTCAGACGGCCCGCATCGCCAGGCTGGCGTTGATGCCGCCGAAGCCGAAGGCGTTGTTAAGGATCGTCGTGACCCGCTGGTCCCGCCCGCCCGGCGGGATGATGTCGAGGTCGCAGGCCGGGTCGAGATCGACCAGATTGGCGGTGCCGGGCAGGTGGCCCCGCTCAAGCGCCAGGGCGCAGATCGCGGTCTCCATCGCGCCGGTCGCGCCGAGCGCGTGGCCGTGCATCCCCTTGGTCCCGCTGACCGAGATCCGGTCGGCCTGATCGCCCAGCGCGATCCGGATCGCCCGGCACTCGGTCGAGTCGTTCAGGACCGTCGAGGAGCCGTGGGCGTTGACGTAGTCGATCGCCTCGGGGGCCAGGCCGGCCGCGGTCAGCGCGGCGCTCATCGCCGCGGCGGCCTGCGTCCCGTCCGGCCGGGGCGCCGTCATGTGGAACCCGTCGCTGGTCGTGCCGTAGCCGAGCAGCTCGGCGTAGATGTGGGCGCCGCGGGCCTCGGCGTGCTCGAACGACTCCAGCACCAGCACCGTCCCGCCCTCGGCGATGACGAAGCCATCGCGGCCGGTGTCGAACGGCCGGCTGGAGGTCTCCGGGTCGTCGTTGCGCTTGCTGATGACGTGGATCATGGCGAAGGCACCGAAGGTCAGTGGCGCCAGCGGCGCCTCGGCCCCGCCGGCCAGCATCACCGGGACGCGACCATCCTGGATCAGCCGGGCCGCCTCCCCGATCGCGATCATCCCGGCCGCGCAGGAATTGCCGTTCGAGAGCGACGGTCCGGTCAGCCCGAGCTCGATCGTGACGTTGGACGACGCCGCCCCACCGAAGACCGACAGCGCCAGCAGCGGGTTGACGTGGTGCGGCCCGTTGACGACGTACGACTCGTGCTGCTCCTCGGCGAAGGCGATCCCGCCCAGCGCCGAACCGACGTAGATGCCGGCCCCGGCGGAGGCGGCGTCCTCAGCGGCCAGCCCGGCATCCTCCAGCGCCATCTGCGAGCAGACCAGCGCGAACTGGGAGAACCGGTCCAGCCGCCGGGCCCGCTTGGCCGTCATGTAGTCCAGCGGGTCGAAGGCGACCTCGGCTGCGACCTGGCTGGAGAAAGGGGACGAGTCGAAGCGGGTGATCCGGCGGACGGCGGATTCGCCGGAGCGCACCCCCGCCCAGAGGTTCTCGACGCCGGTTCCGATCGGGGTGATCGCGCCGATCCCGGTGATCGCGACGCGCTGCTTCACGACTTGACCCTCCCGTCCGGATCGAAGCGCTCGTTCCGACCCTCGACGATGCCGCGGATCGTCTCGAGGGTCCGGCCCGCGATCGCGCTGACGAAGTGGGGCCCGATGATGCCGTCGGCGATCGGCCGCCCGACGACCGGCCAACGGGGCTGGAAATCATGGTCGATCGTCACCCGGACGACGTCGCCGTCGGGCTCGAAGGTCCAGGCGACGTCCATCCCCCTGGTCACGCCCCAGACATGGACGAACCGGATGATCGGCGTGGCGCCGTCCCGCTCGACGTCCTGGGTCGCCCGCCAGCGGACGGGGATGACGCCCCGCCGGGCCGCCATCTCGACCGTCTTGTGGTCATCCGTCCCCGAGAGGCGCGTCACCCAGCGGTAATGCGGGAGAATCTCCGGCCAGCGTTCGGTGTCGGCCGCGAGCGCGACGATCCGGTTCAGGTCACTCTTCATGGTGACCACATTTGCGGTTCTCATCCCTGGACCTATCTAGGCTGTTCAGTCGAATCTTTTGCATCCACCACCTACGGACGCAACAGTCGCGCCAGAAAGACCGGCGAGAGGGCCTGGGTGGCTGGGCGGAAGTTCCCGAGGACCCCGCTCAGGGTCAGGCCGAGCTCCTCACGCCGGGCCAGCCGGTCGGTGACGTAGTCCATCAGCGGCGGCGTATTGATGAAGCCCTGGACGATCCAGGAGACATCGCGCTTGGCCATGAACGTCCGCCGACGGGCCGACCGATACGGCCGCAGGGCCCTGGCCGAGGCATCGCCGGCCCGGAGCGCGGCGCTGACGACCGGCGCCGCCAGGTGCGCCCCGCGCATCGCCTCGTAGATCCCCTCACCGGTGAAGGGGTCGAGGAACTGGGCGGCGTCCCCGACCAGCAGGTACCCATCGCCAGTCGTGCGCCGGGCCCGGCGGGCCATCGAACCGACCCCGCGGATGGTCCCCACCCGCTCGGCGCCTTCCATCTTCCGGGCGACGGCCGGCATGCTCCGGATCGACGACATGAAGAACTCGTCGATCGAACCCGGCCGCCCCTCGACGGCCCGGACATCGGCGACGACGGCGACGTTGGTCAGGCCGTCTTCGAGCGGCGCCAGCCCGGCGTAGGCGTGCTGGCCGATGTGCATCTCCCCGAAGCGGTCCAGCTCCCGGACGCCGCGGTAGTGGGCGACGAGCCCGGTCTTGTGCGGCCAGCGAGGGGTGGTGTCCTGCCCGAGCTCGCGGGAGACGACCGACCGGTGCCCATCGGCCCCGATCACGATCCCGGCCCGGATCACTTCCCGGGTCCCGCCGATCGTCACCTCGACGCCGACGACCTTCCCGTTCTCCTGGACCATGCCGCGGACGTGGGCGCGCTCCCGGACGTCGACGCCGGCGGCCTTCGCCCGGTCGATCAGGAGATGGTCGAGACGGTACCGGGACAGGCCCAGCGCCGCCCGGTCAGGTCCGGCCTTGGCGTAGTTGGCGACGAAGTGCTGGCCGCCCGGGGCATGGACCATCATCGCGTCCATCCGGTGCGCCCCGGCCGCCATGATCTCGCCCGTCATCCCCATCTCGTCCAGCAGCGTCGCGCCGGCGGGGTTGATGTACTCGGAGCAGGCCTTATGGCGCGGGAAGCTCGCCTTGTCCAGCACCAGGACGCGGTGCCCGGCGGCGGCGAGCTGCGCGGCCACGGTGCTGCCGGCCGGCCCACCGCCGACGACGATCGCCTCGACGTCCCACGTCGAGGTTGCACTGGTCGAACTCGTGTCATGCGTCATGGCGTCGGGCTCCCCTCCTGACCGCGGCCATCCGGAACCAGCGGTGTGTGGTGATCTTCGCATTTTCGACCCCGGCGCGCTGCAGGAGGTCAGCCAGCTCATCGACGGTGTAGGCCCGTCGGACGGAGAGCGGCGCGTCGTTCCGGGTCAGCCGGTTCCGCGTCGTCAGCCGCGCCGCGACCCAGGCCGCGACGTAGCCGAGCCGGCCACGCCGCAGGTCGTTCAGGATGAACCCGCCCGTCGCCAGCCGGTCCATCTCGCGCAGCACCTGGATCGCGTCGTCCGGCGCGAAGTGGTGTAGCGACAGCGAGCAGAGGACGACATCGAACTGCCCATCCGGCCTCGGGACGTCCCGGGCATCATACCGCTCGACCGTGACGTTGGGCAGCCCGGCCAGCTGCTTCCGGGCCAGCGCGAGGATGTCCTCCGAGAAGTCCGTCGCCACGATCGTCACCGCCCGATCCCGCCGCTCAGCCCAGCGGGCGATCGCGAGCGGGATGTCGCCGGAGCCGGTCGCGAGGTCGAGGATCGTGGCGGGACGATCCTCGGGCACCGAGGCCAGCAGGGCCAGGAGATGGCGCAGCACGGTCGAGGTGCCGCCCAAGAGCTGGTTGACGCGCTGGATGTCGCGGAAATTCTGGGCAAGCTCGTCGGCGTCCTGGGTGTCGCCATCGAGGATCTCGTCCTGTTCGCTCCGCGACGGCGGTGACAGGAGGGCACGTCCCCAGCCGCGAACCACCCCGATCACCTCAGCCATGCGGTTCTTCCCTCACTCCTGATAACCACCGGTGGGTGCGTTCGACATGACGCCGCTTAAGCAGGTTGCCGGCCATTGTCGCGAGCGGATGGGTCGTGATCGTCCCGGATATGTCACGGCGGGAGGATGCGCCGGCCGATAGGCGCCGGCGACGTGTGATCCCCGATCCCGAAGCCAGGCCGATGCAGATCCGGACCGACCAGCAGGGAGATCCTCGGCCTGGCCGCCGGCGCGGGATCGGGGTGATCGCGGTGCGATCCGGACCGATCAGTGGCGACGAGCATAGCGGAGGAAGACGAATCCGTTCCCGAACCGGTGTTCCTCGACCAGATCGAGGTCGAGCCGAACCTCATCCGGCAGGAACCGCGTCCCCCCACCGACGACGGTCGGGACCAGATAGAGCTGGAACTCGTCCACCAGACCGGCGCGGATCGCCGGCGCCGCCAGCGTCGCCCCGGCGATCGACAGGTCGAGGGCCGAGGATTCCGTCATCCGCCGCACGGTCTCCGGGTCGAACGATCGCTCGATCTTGGTCCGGGCGCTGGATACGGCGCCGAGGGTGCGCGAGTAGACGATCTTGTCCTTCGCCAGCCAGGCGTCGGCGAAGTCGATCATCAGCCGGTTCTGGTCGGGCTCGGCGCCGAGCGTCTCCCACGGGATCATCTCCTCATACATCCGCCGCCCCAGGAGGTACGTCCCGACCGGCCGTTCGCGTTCGGTGATGGACGCGAAGACCTCCTCATCGGGCTCGGCCCAGTCATATCGACCGTTGGCATCGTTGAGGTAGCCGTCGAGCGAGACGATCCCCTGATAGAGCAGCCTGGCCATGGATATCTTCTCCCGTCGTAGGGGCCACGAATGACGGACCGGGCGTGCCCCCTGGGGCGGTTGACGAGTTCTGTCGACCGTGCGTGCGCTTCGTTACTCACTACGTCGCTCAAGAGTACGGAACGCAGACTGGTTTCGAGTTGCCGGGCGGCTTTAGCGCCCGGTCCGGGGCCGAGCAACAAGACAGCAGCAGCGAACGGACGCTCCGGCCCGGTTTCGGCCCAGGCCGCATCGCCGAGAACCGGGGCCTGTGTTCCTTTACCCCAGACCGACGACCGCTACCGCCCAGCCGATGCCCAGCGCGACAGCGCCACTCGCTATCAACGGGAAGCACGCCATCGTCGCGAGCCGTTGGTCTGTCCAGTTCTGGGCGACATTGACCGCGACCAGCCCGGCCGCGACCACCGTCGCGATCCAGACGGGCCACGGCTCGCCCGTCAGCCACGGAGCCAGGAGCGCCGCGAGCGCCGCGGCCAGCAGCAACGCCCCCCAACAGGTCAGGCGAGCGCGTTCGGAGCCGAGCACGACCGCCAGCGTGCGGACGCCCGTCCCCCGGTCGGCGGCGACATCGGGCAGCGACTGGGCGATCTGGACCGCGATCACGGCGGCGGCGCCGATCGGATAGACCGCGAACAGGCCGGGCTGGACGGTGCTCAGGGCCGTCCAGACCCAGATCGGCAGCAGTGGTAGCGCGATCAGGTACGGCACCCACGACCAGATCGTCCGCTTGAACCAGAGGCTGTAGGCGATCCCGGCACCGGTCCCGAGCGCACCGAGCAGCAAGGCATCGACCCCGAGCCAGACGCTCAGCGCCGCCATCACCGCGACGCCGCCGAGCGTCACGATCCGGGCCCCGCGCCGGGAAACCAGCCCGGAGGGGATCGGCTTGTCCGGCTTGGCGACGGCGTCGAGGTCGGCATCGACCAGCTCGTTGACGGCGCCGATCGCCAGTTGCCCGCCGAACATCGCCCCGAGCAGGAGGGTCATCGTCCCCCACCCCGGCCAGCCCCGCGCCGCGACCAGCGCGAAGGCCGCCGTGGCGACCATGACCACGAGGATCGGCACGGCATGGGGGAGGACGAGGTAGCCCCGCACGACCTGCGGCGGGGTTGGGCGAAGCGGGTCCGTCATGGCCGGAGCATGCGGCATCCGCGGAGGGGCGTCAACGTCATCAGCCCAGTCGACCCGACGCCGCGCACGACCGGGCCGGCGCCGATTCCTGACCGATCGGTCGGAGCCGTGGGCGACCAGTCCCAGGCAAGGCCCGTGAGACGGCAGCCGTCGTCGGCCCGTCCGCTCACGCGTACGATGCGTCTCGGTGCGTGCGTCAGACAGGTGGGTCAGATTCCAGGGGCAAGCAGATGGTCACCGTCGTACCGTGGCCGAGGCGGCTCTGGACATCGATCCGTCCGCCCTGCTGATCGGCCAGTTGCCTGACACCCGCCAGCCCGATGCCATTCCCGGCGATCATTCCCACGTTCGAGCCGCGGTGGAATCGCTCGAACAGCCTGGACCGATCCTGGGGCGGAATCCCGATCCCTTGGTCCGTCACGGCGATGGTCCCCCACTCGCCCCCCTCATCATCGGTCGCGGTGTCGACGGTTATGGTGATCGGGCCCCCGGCGGGGGAGTACTTGATCGCGTTGCTGAGCAGATTGTCCAGCATCCGACGCAGGCGGATGTCGTCTCCCATCACCGTCGCCCGGCGACGCAGATCGAACGCGAAGGCATGGCGGGTGCTCGACGCCCGGTAGGCGTCGATGAGCCCCTCCCCGACCGTGGCGAGATCGATCCGGGTGATGGCGACAGGGACATCCTGATCCGCCCGAAGCCGGGCGGTCTCGACCATCGCCTGGATGAGGAGCCCCATCTGCCGAGCTTCGGACTCGACGATCGTCATGCCGCGGTCCAGCGATTCGGGTTCGAGGACGCCTCGATCCGCGCGCCGGCGCAGCAGCTGGGCCTGCCCCTGAATGGTCGCGAGGGGATTCCGCAGGTCGTGGGCGAGGGAGTCGATGAAGGTCTCCCGCTCCGTCTGCATCGCATCGCGCTCGGTCACGTCCTCCATGGCGAGCAGGATCAGCGGTTGGGTCGCCTCCCGCCAGCGCAGCGCCTGACCCGCCATGTGCAGCGTACGCGTCCCGATCCGTCCGAAGGGATACGTGATCCGGAGCGCGTGGAACGTCCCATGCTCCGCCATCACCCGCGCCAGTACCGCGGCCAGTTCCGGGATGCGCGGCTGCCCATCAACCGTCTCATTGACCGGTTGACCGATGATCTCGTGCTCTGCCACCTGGAACAGCCGATAGAACGCCTGATTGGCGGAGACGACCCGCTGGTTGTGGTCCAGGACCAGGAGCGGTTGTCCGACCGTGTCGACGATCGCCGCCGAGAAGCTCTGGGCCAGCCGTAGCTCCGACAGCGACTCCCGGAGGGCGAGCTCGGCGGCGGCGGCCATCGCGAGGTCCTCCAGCTGGGCCAGATCGTCCGGGCTCCAGTCACGGGGCTGGAAATCGATCGCGCAGAACGCCCCGAGCACGTTCCCATCCCGATCCCGGAGCGGCACACCTGCGTACGCCCGGACCTGGGCCTCGGTCACCGCGCCATTGGACGAGAACCGGGGATCGAGGAGGGTGTCGGGCAGGACGAGCCGATCGTTAGCACGGTACGGGTACTGACAGAGCGAGTGCGAGTACGGTGACCACCGCCTGGAAGCCCACGGTTCGTCGAGCCCATCAGCCCCGATGAACCGCTGGCGGTCGTGCTCGAAGGTGGAGATCAGGCAGACGGATGTGCTGAGCGCCCGACGAGCGACTCGGGCCAGACGGTCGAGCGCGACTCGTTCCTCACCTGGCGAAACAGGGGCGCGTCTGGTCAGCACGATTGCGCTCGATCCATCCTAGGTCGCAGCTACCCGACACGCATGACCTGATTCTACCGAAGACTGCGACATTCGCCAGAAGATCAGCCCTTTCGATGCAGCTCCGTCAATCGCCGGACAGCGTCGACCACGACCGAGAGCCGCTGGTAGACATCGTAGTGCTCGACGTCACGCTTCGCTTCGATCCGTCGCATCATCAATTGCGCCTGTGCCTGTATGATCGTCAGGTCGTTGAGGACCCTGTCCTGGTGAACCGCATCCTCATCGCCGTCGCGGTCACCGTCGCCGAGTGAGCTTCGCTCCGGTCCCATTCGGACCTCCGATCACATGTCGCGTGTGCCGCTCGCCCTCCGCCATGCATCAGGTATGACTGATAGAGGCATGATGCAGGCCCCGGTGAATCATCAGCCAACCGAAGGGAGGTCGAAGATGACATCGCAACCCGATGATTCGACGAAACTACGTGCGTTCGTCCGGGACCAACAGCGGCGCAAGCACATCGTCATGGTAGACAGCTCCCAGGTCTTTCTGGAGATCATCGCGCAGGTCCTGAAGGACGAGCGCTACGGCGTCACCACCAGCAATTACGTCCCCGAGATCTTCACCCAGATCGCGTTGCTGGAGCCCGATCTGATCATCGTCGATCTTGCGATCACGGAGAAGGCGGGCTGGGAACTCCTCGAGAAGCTGGAGCTGGAGACGCTCACCCGGAAGATCCCCGTGATCGTGACGTCGACGAACCGCCATCTCCTCGGGCGAGCGCTGGCCAACAAGGATCGCTATGGCTTCGACAATTATCTGGTCAAACCGTTCGATCTCGACGTCCTGCTCGCCGCGATCGAGGAACTGATCGGGACGGCATGAACCAGGGGGGGCCGGGGCGCACCCGCGCCTGCGGATCACCCCATTCCACCCGCGCACGTCCGCCCGTCCGGATCAGGCGGAAGAAACATCGAGTCCGCCACCATTCCACCCGCGCACGTCCGCCCTGGTGTCGACGGTGGGACGAGCCGGACCCGGATCGCGACCGAGCCACGCGACCGCCCACCACTCCACGCCAGGCGCCGGCCAGCGGCTCGATCGCCAGGACAGCGGCGATCTCCTCGGCCATCGCCCCGGGCAGCGACGCTCGCTGGGCATCGAGGATCGGCACCGCCCCCGGATGCCGCTCGCCGAGGCGAACGGTCCGCTCATCGAACCCGGTGACCGTCAGGTTCTCGCCGAACGTTCCCGCCGCGAAGGCAATCCAGACGTTCCGCGAGATCGGCACCGGATCAGCCGGCCGTACGGCCCGCACGGCTCCGATCGCGCCAACCACCCGTCGTCGGTTCGTCCTCGAGCGTACCGGCCGCCCCCTCCTTCGCGACGATCTGGTCCGGACCGATGACCTCGATCCCGACGACCAGCCAGTCGGTACACCGCTGCCGAGATCGCCCCCGGCACGGTGGTCAGGACCGGACTGCCGCGCCAGCCATCCGATCCGCCTTGTGCCATTCCGACCAGAATCGAATCGCCGATTCATGCCGACTGCACCCTCTCGCCGATCCGTTCCGCCGAGACACGTCAGCAAGGGGGTTGACCGCGGCGAACGTGGCCGATAGGCTGGATCAATCAACCAGTGCAACATGATTTCATTCAATGAAACCCGTTCTGGCGTCTTGGGCTGTTACCCGAAGGCTTCAGGACGCATGGGCCGAGGTGACTGACCCGTGGAAGCGCATCGCCCAACCCAGACGGTCGAGCGGGCCTTCTCGCTCCTCGATGTCCTCGCGGAGTCCGAGCGTCCCCTGACGCTGAGCGAGATCGCCCAGCTCGCCGAACTGAACATCAGCACCTGCCTGCGCCTGCTCCGCACCCTCGAACAGCGGCACTACGTCGAGCGGACGCACGACACCGGTGCCTACCGGCTCGGCGCCCGGATCTTCGCCCTGGCGCACGCGCTGGAAGCCCAGCTCGACATCCGCTCGATCGCCCGTCCGGTGCTGGAGCGGCTCTCGACGGTCACCGGGGAATCGGCCGGACTGGTCATCCGGCAGGGGAACGAGGGCATCGTGATCGAGCGGGTCGTCGGGCCAGCCGCGCTCCGGCACGTCACCGGGCTGGGGCACCGCGGTCCGCTGTACTGCACCTCCGCCGGCAAGGCGCTGCTGGCCTGGGGAGACCCCGAGTTCGTCGAGCGCTACCTGGCGACCGAGCCGCTCGTCCCGCTCACCCCGATGACGATCACCGACCCCGCCCGGATCCTGGTCGAGCTCGACCGGGTCCGGGAGCAGGGCTACGCGCTCGACTTCGAGGAGCGGGAGGTCGGACTGATCGGGGCGGCCGCGCCGATCCGGGACGTCGGCGATCGCCTCGTCGGCACGATCGGCTGCAGCGGGCCCGCCAACCGCCTGACGGAGGACGTCATGGCGAGCCTCGTCGCCGGGATCGTGGCGGGCGCCGACGAGATCTCCGTCCAGCTGGGCTGGCGACCCGGCGCCGGCAGCGGTGTCGCCGAGCGGAAGGCGGTCGCGCGATGAGGGTTTGGATCGGGACCGACATGGAGGGGGTCAACGGGGTCGTCTCCCGCGAGCACACCAGCCGCGACGGGCGGGAGCATGATCGCGCCCGCGCCTGGCTGACCGGCGAGGTCAACGCCGCGGTCGAGGGAGCCTTCATCGCCGGCGCGACCGAGGTCGTGGTCGAGGACGGCCACGGCACCTGCCGGAACATCCTGCCCGACCGGCTCGACCCGCGCGCCCGCCTGATCACCGGTCAGGTCTCCAGCCTGCCGCCGTCGATGGTCCACGGGCTCGACGGCTCGTTCGACGCGATGGCACTCGTCGGCTACCACGCCCGGGCCGGGGCGGCGCGGGCGATCCTCGACCACACGTCCTGGTCGCAGACGGTCCGGCACGTCCGGGTCAACGGCATCGACGTCGGGGAGACGAGCCTGATCGGCGCCTTCGGCGGCGTCCACGGCGTGCCGCTGGTCTTCGTCTCCGGCGACGACAAGCTCGCCCTCGAAGTCGCGTCGATCCACCCGGCCGTCGAGTACGCCCAGGTCAAACGGGCGCTCGGCCGGTTCGTCTGCGAGATGCTCCCGATCAGCGAGGGGCTGGACCTGATCCGGACCGGGGTCGAGCGCGGGGTCCGGCGCCTCGGGGAGATCGCGCCGTTCCAGTTCGACACCCCGACGACCCTCGAACTCGAGTTCCTCCATCCCCTCTACGCCGACCTCGCGGAGATGGTCCCCCTGACGGAGCGGACCGGGCTGGAGCGCGTCGCGTTCCGGTCCGACGACTACCTGATGGTGTTCCGGGTCTTCTCGGTGATGTGCGCTACGTCCGCGATCGCGCTCCAGGCCAACCAGCGGTAGCGACCGGTCGATGCCCGCCACCCTGGCGAGGCGTCGCGGTCAGGGAGGACGAGCACCACGGCGACCAGCCCACCGGTAGCGGGGGCAACGGCGGTTCGACGACCAGGCACGACCAGAAGGAGAACTCGATGGCAGTGGCAGAGACGTTCGTAGGGTGCCAGGTCGGCGCGATCAGCTTCGTCGACGAGGGGGTCGGGCCCGTCCTCGACTCGCTGGTCGAGCGGGCCAGGGTCAACGCGGTCCTGTTCTCGGCGTTCTCCTGGAGCCGCGGCAACACCGGCCGGGCGACGACCGGCTTCCCCGACCACGGCGTCGCGGAGCCCGACGAGCTCGAGGGCGGGGCCTTCTATCACCCGCACGAGCAGTTCTACGCCCGCACCCCGATCAAGAACTACATGGCGCCCGAGCCCTACTACGAGGGCCGCGACTTCCTCGCCGAGATGATCCCCGAGGCGCGGCGGCGCGGGGTCGCGATCTACCCGTACTACTGCGAGACCGCCGGGGCCGGCCACCGCCCGCACTCCATCCCCGGCTTCCAGGCCTTCCTGGAGATCGACCACCGGGGCCGGAAGGCGTCCCGGCCCTGCGTCAACAACCCCGACTACCGGACCTGGATCTACGCGATCCTCGAGGACCTGACGACCTCCTACGACATCGACGGGATCGTCTGGGGCATCGAGCGCCGCGGCGCCCTGCTGAACATGCTCTGGGGCGACACCGGCACCTGCTTCTGCCCGCACTGCCAGCAGAAGGCCCACCTCGCCAACGTCGACTTCGCCCGGGCCCGCGAGGGGTACGTCGTCCTCGACGACTACCTGACGGGGATCCGGAACGGCGCGGTCCCGCGGGACGGGTACTTCATCGAGTTCCTCCGCATCCTGCTGAACTACCCCGAGATCCTCGTCTTCGAGAAGTTCTGGAAGGACTCGCACTCGGAGATGCACCGGGAGATCTACGGCCTGGTGAAGTGGCGGAGCCCGGATCTTCAGGTCGGGATGCACGTCTGGCAACTCACCAACACCTACAGCGCCATGCTCAAGGCGCAGTACCCGTACAGCGAGATGACCGACTACGCCGACTTCGTCAAGCCGGTCATGTACCACACCCCGGCCGGCACCCGGTTCACCAACTACCTGCGCACGCTGGAGAAGACCATCCTCAAGGGCGGGGATTCCGAGACCTCCCTGAAGTTCCTCTACGGCATCCTCGGGCTCGACGAGGCCCCGCTCGCGGAGCTGCCGAAGGCCGGCTTCTCGGCGGGCTACATCGAGCGCGAGACCCGCCGGGCGGTCGACGGCGTCGGCGGCCGAATCGCGGTCTACCCCGGTCTGAACATCGGCGTCGAGGTCAGCCCCAACGGCCGGGACATCAACCCGCCGGACGTTCGGGAAGCCGTCGTCGCGTCGTTCGCCGGCGGCGCCACCGGCATCTCCCTCTCCCGCAACTACTCCGAAGCCCGCCTCGAGAACGTCGCCGCCGTGGGCCAGGCGCTCGACGAACTGGGGATCGAGGTCCCGCGGATCGCCGGCCGGAAGGGAGCGGGGCAGCACGCCGACTGGTAGCCCACTGCCTGACCCGCCGCCGCGGGACCCGCTACGACCCCACGCCAGACGACCTGGCCATGAGAGGAACGGTTGCCCATGGACATTACGACCAGGAATCACCCCAGCCCGGACGCCATCGACGCCCTCGTCGCCCGGGACGAGATGAACCGCCGCATCTTCATGCGCCTCGTCGGGGGCGCCGCCGCCGCGGCGGCCGTCGCGGCGAACGCGCCCCGCGCCCTGGGCGCTCCGGCCCGCCAGGCGACGCCGACCGCGGGCGGCACGCTGCGGATCGGGCTGAACGCCGAGCCCGACACCCTCGACCCGCACCGGACGCCCTCCCGCTACATGTGGATGGTCGGCCTCGCGATGTACGACCCGCTCGTGATCTCCGATACCAGCGGGACTATCTACCCGAACCTCGCGTCGTCCTGGACGATCTCCGACGACGGGCTGACCTACACCTTCACGCTCCGGACCGACGTGACCTTCCACGACGGCACACCGTTCAACGCCGAGGCGGTCAAGTTCAACTACGACCGCGTCGTCGACCCGGCGACCGGCTCCCTGCTCTCCAACGACGACATCGGCCCGTACGAGAGCGCGACGGTGATCGATGACTACACCGTCGCGGTCAAGCTCAGCGCCCCGTACGGCCCGTTCCTCCGCATGATCTCCCTGATGGAGTTCGCGATCATCTCCCCGACCGCGGCCCAGGCCGAGGGGCTGGACGGCTACGGGTTCAAGCCGGTCGGCACCGGACCGTTCCGGTTCGTCTCCTGGACGCTCCAGGACAGCACGGTCTTCGAGAAGAACCCCGACTACGCCTGGGGGGCGGCCGACATCTACCCGCTCACCGGCCCGGCCTATCTGGACGGGATCGTCTACCAGTACCTCATCGAGGCCGGCACCCGGATCGCGGCGCTGGAGAACGGTGAGGTCGACGCGATCACGTCCGTCCCGCCGCTCGAAGTCGCCCGACTCCAGGGCAACGCCGAGCTCACGATCGAGAAGTACGCCGCGTCCGGCCACCCGTCGTCCTTCATCATCAACACCAACAAGGCGCCGACCGACGACCTCAACGTCCGGACCGCCATCAACCGGGCGATCGACCGGGCCGCCCTCTGCCAGGCGCTCTACGACAACCAGAACGACCCCGCCTACGGCCCGCTCTCGCCTGTCACCTTCGGCTACTGGCCGGACGGTGCCGATCTCTGGTCGTTCGACGCCGAGGAGGCCGACCGGTTGCTCGGTGCCTCCGGCTACACGCGCGACGGCGAGTACTACCAGAAGGACGGCCAGCCGCTGACGCTGGAGCTGTACGTCTTCGGCACGGCCGGCCCGACCGGCGAGGCCGTCCAGGCCGAGATGCGGCTGTCCGGCATCCAGGTCAACGTCAACGTCCTCGAGTTCACCGAGCAGAAGCGGATCACCTTCGAGGGGCTCCACAACCTCTGTCTCGTGACGTTCGGGGCCCCGGACCCGCGGATCCTCAAGCTGCTCTACCACTCGATCAACATGCGGCAGGAAGGCTGGGCCTGGACGAAGTTCCTCGACAGCAACCCCGAGGTCCAGGCGCAGCTCGACGCGGCCCTGGACGCCGGGGAGCAGACCAGCGTCCCCGAGGAGCGCCAGGCGCACTACTTCGAGGCGCAGCGGATCATCAACGAGTTCGCCCTCGTCCTGCCCGTCAAGAACGACTACCAGATCATCGGCCTCTCCAGCCGGATCAACGGCTGGCAGCAGGACGACGCCAACTTCCACCCGCGCCCGTACGGCGTCTGGCTGGGCGCCTGAGAGCGGCCCGGTAGCTACCGCATGGCGACTGACCGGACGGACGCGGCTAGCGTCCGTCCGGTCCGACCAGGGGAAAGAGGTCAGCGATGCTTCGCTACATCCAGTGGCGAATCCTCCGCGCCATCCCGGTCCTGCTCGGGATCTCGTTCATCGTCTTCATGATGCTGCATCTCCTGCCCGGAGACCCGGTCACGGCGATGCTGAGCGAGTCGTCGGCGGCATCGGCGGAGGCGGTCGAACTCAAGCGGGAGCAGCTCGGGCTGAACGACCCGCTGCTCGTCCAGTACGGCCGCTTCCTCGTCAAGGCCGTCCAGGGCGACTTCGGCCAGTCGATCCTGACGAACCGGGACGTGACGGGCTCGATCCTGGAGGTCCTGCCCAGCACGCTGCGGCTCACGTTCGCCGCGATGGGCGTCGCGGTCGTGCTCGGCGTCGTGCTCGGCGTCCTCGCGGCGGTCCGGCAGAACACCTGGCTGGATTCGTTCTGCATGGTCTTCTCGCTGATCGGGGTCTCGATCCCGGTCTTCTTCCTCGGCATCGTCTTCATCTATGTGTTCTCGATCCGGCTCGGCCTCGTCCCGGTCACGTCGAGCGGGGGCGGCTCCCGGATCCTCCTGCCGGCGGTCGCACTCGGGCTCGGGTCGGCGTCGATCATCGCCCGGCTTGTCCGGACGAGTCTCCTGGAAGTCCTGCGGCAGGAGTACATCCAGACCGCCCGCGCCAAGGGCCTCGCGGAGAGCCGGATCACGCTCTTCCACGGCCTGCGCAACGCCATGATCCCCGTCGTCACGATCATGGGGCTCCAGTTCGGCGCCCTGCTCGGCGGGGCGGTGATCACCGAGACCGTCTTCGCCCGGCAGGGGATTGGCCAGCTCGCGGTCAACGCCGTCATCGACCGCGACTTCCCGATGGTCCAGGGGACGATCCTGCTCTCGGCCGTCGGCTACCTCGTCGTCAACTTCCTCGTCGACATCTCGTACGCCTGGCTCGACCCGCGGGTCAAGTTCAACCAGGAGTAGGCCCATGAGCGAGACCCTCTCGACCCTGGAATCGGGCGCCGCCGCGATCGACCCCGGCATCGCCAGGCGCGACCTCCGCACGCGCAAGCCCCGGAGCATGGCGTCGATCGTGACCCGTGGCCTGGTCCGCAACCGGACCGCGATGTTCGGGCTCGTCCTGCTGGTCGTCATCCTCGGGCTGGCGGCGCTGGCACCCGTCATCGCTCCGGTCGGCTACGACGTGCCGAGTCGGAGCGCCCGGCAGGGACCGACCGACCGGTTCTGGTTCGGGACCGATACGCTCGGCCGCGACATCTACAGCCGGGTCCTCTACGGGGGCCGGATCTCGATCGGGATCGGGCTGTTCTCCGTCCTGATCGGGCTGATCGTCGGCGGGTTGCTTGGGCTGCTGTCCGGCTATCTGGGCCGGCGGGTCGATGCGGTGATCGGCATCCTGACCGACATCCTGCTCGCCTTCCCCGGCGTCCTGCTCGCGCTCGTCGTGATCGCCGTCCTGGGGCGTGGGCTGCCGAACGTGGTCATCGCGGTCGGGATCGCGTCGATCCCGTCCTACATCCGCCTCGTCCGCTCCCAGGTGATCGCGGCGCGGGAGCTGGCCTACGTCGAGGCCGCCACGGTGATCGGGGCCGGACCGACCCGGGTGATGCTCCGGCATCTCCTGCCGAACGTCCTCGGCCCGGTCACGGTCCTCGCCACGCTGAGCATCGCCTCCGCGATCCTCAGCGCCGCCGGGCTCAGCTACCTCGGGCTCGGGGCCCAGCCGCCGACCCCGGAGTGGGGCGCGATGGTGAGCGACGGGCGCGAGCACCTCCGCTCCTACTGGTGGATCGCGACCATGCCGGGGCTGGCGATCATGGTCACCGTCCTCGCGATCAACCTCGTCGGCGATGGCCTGCGCGACGCCTTCGATCCCCGGCTCAGACGCTGAGCCGGGAGCGTGCCCGAGGGTCGTCGTCGGCCCTTACCGTCAACCTCGACGACCACGACGTCCGGACGGTCCGGGCGACGTCAGCCGGTTCACCGGTTCATTGGAAAGGACGCGGTGCGCGATGGAAGCGCCAATCCGGACACTGCTGGTCGGGGTCGGGACCCGGGGGCGGCACTGGGCCCGGATCATGGCCGAGGAGCCGCTCTGCGAGGTCGTCGGCTACATGGACATCGACCCGGCCAACCTCTCGGCGATCGATGACCAGTACCCCGTCCCCGACGGGGCGTTGTTCACAGATCTGGACGCGGCCCTGACCGGGGTCGACTGCGACCTCGTCGTGCTGGCCACCCCGCCGATGGACCACCTCGAACAGGCCCGAACGATCTTCGCCAGCGGGCGGCACCTGCTGGCCGAGAAGCCCCTCGCCGTCGACCTCCCGCAGGCGATCGAGATCGTCCGGCTGGCCGACGCGGCCCGGCTGAAGCTGATGGTCGGGCTGAACTTCCGCTACCAGGCGGCGACGCTGCGGGCCAAGCGCTACTTCGACGACCTGACCTTCGGCGCGCCGTCCTTCGCCAACTACACCTACTGGACCAACCGCGACGGCCGCCGGCCGGGGATCAACAAGTACCCGCTGACCATGCCGCAGCCGATGCTCTACGAGCAGAGCATCCACCACCTCGACCAGTTCCGGTTCACCTACGGCCGCGAAGTCGTCCGGGTCTCGGCCGTCACCCACAACCCGCCCTGGAGCATGTACGCCGACGACGCCAGCGTCTTCGCCCTGCTCGAGATGGAGGGCGGACTGGTCGTGAACTACTTCGGGACCTGGTCGGGCGAGTCGAAGCAGCGCTGGTTCTCGTGGCGGACGGACTGCCCGGAGGGGGCGGTCTGGCAGCGGGAGATGTTCCGCGACCTGGCGGTCGTCCCGAAGGGGTCGGACACGCCGGAGCCGGTCGAGCTCCCCGAGCAGGAGAGCCTGGTCGACGACGCCCGCGACATGTTCACCCACATCTGCGAGCAACTGATCGCCGGGGTCGCCGAGCCGACGCCATCGGGGCGCGACCACATCCGGACGATGGCGCTGACCGTCGCCTGCGAGGAATCGTCCCGGGAGCACGCGGTCATCGAGATGGCCGACTTCCACGCCCGCCACGGCGTGCCGGCGGAGTGGGTCTAGATGGCGACCACGACCCCTACCACTATCTTCGACCTGGTCCGGACGCTGACCGAGCTCCCCGGGCCGATCGGCCATGAGGACGCCGTCCAGGACTGGCTGGAGGACGCCTGGCGCCCCTTCGCGACCTCGATCGAGCGGACGCGGGTCGGCAACCTCGTCGCGCATATC
The DNA here is from genome assembly GCA_964244115.1 of uncultured Thermomicrobiales bacterium. Taxonomy (GTDB): domain Bacteria; phylum Chloroflexota; class Chloroflexia; order Thermomicrobiales; family UBA6265; genus CADCWK01. Next base: position 15,383 of record CAXTHM010000027.1, on the reverse strand, counting down.
GGCGGCAGCGGGCCGCGGCTCCTGCTCCAGGGGCACGCCGACGAGATCTGCCTGATGGTCCGGAGCGTCACGCCCGATGGCTTCATCCTGCTCGGGATGTGGAACGCGGACCGGGCCGGACGGCCGCCCCGCTGGCTGTTCCCGATCGGCCAGCCGGCGCTGATCCTCGGGACCGACGGCCCGGTCGAGGGGCTGTTCGCCACGGCCTCCGGCCATGTCGCCAGCGACGAGCAGACCGAGCGCGGCCATTTCGTCTGGAACGACTGGTTCATCGACGTCGGCGCCCAGTCCGGCGAGGAGGTCCGGGCGCTCGGGATCCGGCCCGGCTGCCGCGCGATCTGGAACCCGCCGACGCGGCGTCTGCGCGGCGGGCCGCGGATCTTCGGCAAGGCGATGGACGACCGCGCCGCGCTCGCGATCATCACGGCCGTGCTGGAACGGGTGCCAGTCGCCGGACTCCGCTACGACCTCTCCGTCGCCTCGACCGTCCAGGAGGAGACCGGCCTGATCGGGGCGTCGAGCCTCCCGGACCACGCCGACTACGACATCGCGATCGCCCTGGACGTCGGGCTCTGCGGCGACATCCCCGGGGTCGACCGGCTGGACGTCACCCCGGCCCTCGGCGAGGGCGTAACGGTCGTCTACAAGGATTCCGGCGTCCACTACAGCCGCCGGCTGAGCAACCAGCTCGTGGCGCTGGCCGAGCGGGAGGGCATCCCGGTCCAGCTGGCGATCTTCCGCCGCTTCGCCAGCGATGGGGAGGCGTTCATTCGCCGCGGGATCGACACGGCCCTGCTCGCCTACCCGACCCGGTTCACCCATAGCCCGTTCGAGATGGTCCATGAGGCGGACCTGGAGGCGACGATCGCCCTGATCAGCGCGTTCCTGACCGCGCCACCGTCCGGAGGGCAGGCATGACCACCGACACCTCGACCCGCTTCCTGAGCCGCCGGGTCCGCGACGCGACCGCCAGCCGGCCCGACACGCTGACTGGCCCACGGACCACGATGCTCAACCTCGGCCAGGGCACGCCGGACCTGCCGACCCTGCCGCACATCATCGAGCGTGTCGCTGCGGCGCTGCGCGACGAGCCCCGCATCCAGTACACCGAGTACGCCGGCATCCCGCCGCTCCGCGAGGCGATCGCCGGCAAGCTCCGCGACGACAACGGGCTCGACTACGACCCCGCCACCGAGATCATGGTCACCAACGGCGCCCAGGAGGCGGTCTGGATCGCGATGCAGCTGCTGACCGATCCGGGCGACGAGTTCCTGATCGGCGACCCGCACTACGTCGTCTACGACGAGGTCGCCGCCCTGCTCGGCGGGACGGTCGTCCCGATCCCGTCCGTCGTCGCGACCGGCTTCCAGTACGACCTCGACGCGATGGAGGCGGCGATCACGCCGCGGACCAAGGCCATCGTCCTGGTCAGCCCCGACAACCCGACCGGCGCCGTCCAGGGGCCGGAGATCGTCCGGCGGCTCGCGGAGATCGCCCGGCGCCACGATCTGTTCGTGATCTCGGACGAGCTCTACGAGCGGTTCGTCTTCGACGGCGCCAGCCACCTGTCGTTCGCGACGCTCCCCGGGATGCGCGAGCGGACGATCACGATCGGCGGGTTCTCCAAGACCTTCGCGATGACGGGCTGGCGCGTCGGCTACCTCGCCTACCCGGCCGCGTTCGGACCGGCGGTCACGCTCGCCAAGCACTCGATCAGCATCTCCGTCGCCGTCGCCTCGCAGGTCGCGGCGCTGGCGGCGCTGACCGGGCCGCCGGACGGGCTGGCCGGGATGTTCGCCGAGTGGACCGAGCGGCGGGGGTTCTTCTACGGCTGGCTGGAGCGGCACTGCATCCCGGTCGTGCGGACGCCCGGCGCCTACTACGCGATGGTCGACGTCCGGGCCAGCGGGCTGTCCGGCCGGGAATTCTCCGCCGCGCTGGCGGAGCGGGAAGGAGTCCGGGTGTCCCCCGGCGGGTCGTTCGGGCCGGCCGGCGAGGGGTTCGTCCGGGTGTCGTTCATGACGCCGCGGCCGGACCTCGACAGCGCGCTCGACCGGTTCCACCGGTTCTGGGTCTCGATCACGTCACCGTCCGACCGCGCGTTACCACAGGCAAGGGAGCAGGCATGACCGCACCGACTACGACGAATCCCTCATCGGTCCGGTTCCTCGCGGACCGGGCGCAGATCTTCACGAGCACCCCGCTCCAGACCCTCCCGACGCGGGAGTACATCAGCCTGTCCCAGGGCACGCCGGACCTGCCGACGCCGCAGCACGCGATCGACGCGGTCAAGGCTTACCTGGACCAGGGGACGGTCTACTACACCTTCCACGACGGGATGCCGGAACTGCGCGAGGCGATCGCCCGCTACCTCGACCGGGAGCACGGCCTCGCCTACGACCCGGTCACCGAGATCATCGTGACCGCCGGGACCCAGGAGGGCATGTTCGTCGCTCTGTTCGGGACGCTCAACCCGGGCGACGTGATCCTCGCCGCCGACCCGCACTACAAGATCTACGACGAGGTCGTCCACCTCGCCGGGGCCGAGGTCCGCCTGGTCCCGACGCTGGCCGATTCGGGCTTCCAGATCGATACGGACGCCCTGGAGGCGGCCATCGACGAGCGCGTCCGGGCCATCCTGGTCGTCTCGCCCGACAACCCGACCGGCAGCGTCCAGTCACGGGAGACCTGCGAGCGGATCGCGGAGATCGCGAGGCGGCACGACCTGCTCGTCTACTCCGACGAGCTCTACGCCCGCTTCCTCTTCGACGGGGCGACGCACACCAGCATCGCCAACCTGCCGGGGATGCACGACCGGACGATCACGATCAACGGCTTCTCGAAGGCCTTCGCGATGACGGGCTGGCGCGTCGGCTACCTGGCCGTTCCGGCGGCGATGAAGACCGCGCTGACCTCGATCAAGCACGCCTGCTCGATCTGCGCCGCGACGCCGTCGCAGGTGGCGGCGCTCGCCGTCCTCGACGGGCCGACGGCGCCGCTGGACGCGATGATGGCGGAATGGACCGAGCGGCGCACCTACCTCCTCGACCGCCTGACGGCGATGGGGCTCGACCCCGTCCGGACACCTGGCTCCTACTACATCATCTTCGACGTCTCCCCCACCGGTCTGACGGGGCAGCAGTTCGCCACCGCGCTGTTCGAGGAGGAGGCCGTCCGGCTCGGCGCCGGCACACTCTGGGGCGCGTCCATCGCCGAGTACGTCCGAGTCTCGTTCATGGTCCCGATCGACCAGTTGCGCGAGGGTCTGGACCGCCTGGAACAGTTCATCGGCCGACGAAGGTCCGCTCCGACGCCGTCCTGATACCAGCCGGAATGCCAAAGCGATACCCCGGGCATGGGTCCGGGAACCCGTTCGAACGGTGCCGAGAGGCGAGGAGTGATCGCGTGAAGACGTTGCTCAAGGGTGGATCGGTCATCGACGTCGTCGCGGGGACGACCGCGCTGGCGGATGTCCTGATCGATGGGGACACCATCGTCGCGGTCGGGCCGGCCGACGCGTTCGGCGCGACCGGTGCCGACGGCGCCACGGTGATCGACGTGACCGGCCGGACGATCCTGCCGGGACTCGTCAACAACCACGCCCACCTCGGCTGGGACGGCAAGGGCTGGGACGGCGTCAAGGACCTCCGCGACCAGGGGATGTACGACTCCCAGGCCATCACGGCCCTGAAGTCGGCGGTCAACCTGAAGAAGTCGCTGTCGGTCGGGCTGACGACGATCCGCGATCTCGGCATGAACACGTCCAACATCGACTCGGCCGAGGCGCTGAACCGGGACGTTATCGCCGGGCCTCGCCTGGTCCACACCGGCCGGGCCATCATGTGCACCGGCGGCCACACCTGGTGGTGCGGGCGTGAGGCCGACGGGGTCGCCGGGGTCCGGGAGGCCGTCCGGGAGCAGTTCAAGTCCGGGGCACACTGGATCAAGGTGATGGCCAGCGAGCGCACGACGCAGTTCGACCAGGACGAGATCACCGCGATGGGCGAAGAGGCCCACCGGCTCGGGCTGCCGATCACGGCCCACGCGACGATCCCGGACGCGATCCGGGCGGTCGTCGATGGCGGCTACGACTGCATCGAGCACGGCGGCCACTGCGACGATGACGTGATGGAGCAGATCGTCGCGCGGGGGATCTTCGTCGTGCCGACGCTGTCGCCGTTCTTCCTCCAGTCGGAGCGCGGGCCGGCCCTCGGGATGCCGCCGGAGGTCTCGGCGGCGCGGGCCGAGCGGTTCCGCAAGAACCCGGCTGGCGCCGGCCCACGGAAGATGGCCGAGGCCGGCGTGAAGATGGCCTTCGGCACCGACGCCGGCAGCCCCTGCGTCCCCCACGACGAGATCCTGGCCGAGATGAAGCTCCTGATCGAGCACGGGGTCGCGAAGGGGCCGATCGACGTGATCCGGATGCTGACCTGCAACAGCGCCGAGCTCCTCAAGCGCAGCGACCAGGTCGGGACGGTCGAGGCCGGGAAGTGGGCGGACCTGCTCGTCGTCGATGGCGACCCGATCGCCCGGATCGACGACATCGCCAACGTCGCGATGGTCTTCCGCGGCGGCACCCAGGTCGTCGGCGTCAGCTCCCGTCCGCAGGTCCTCGTCTAATCCTTGGGGACGATCACCGGCTGTGCGCAGCCTCGGGTCGGCTCACACCAGGATGCTCATTCGAACGACCAACCGAACGACCAACGCTCGATGCGATTCAATGCTCCCCTCTCCGGGCACCTGCGCAGCCGAAGCCGCTTCAGCGGGTGAGCGCAGCAGGTGAGTCGGAGAGGGGTCGGGGGAGAGGTCTGCTCCGGCGCCCGAGCGCTTCCACTACACCCCACCGTAGCGCCCAGGGCCGACGCGACTCCACGGACGACACTGCCGAAAGGATCTCGATGACCGACGACCGACCCACGATCCTGTTCGCCGAGGAGTTGACACCGGCCGACCTGGACACCATCGAGGCCGAGGCGGCGCGGACCGGGTTCGCCTGGCGCCAGGCGACGGCCGGACCGATCGCCGATCAGGTCGCCGACGTCACCGCCATCGTGACGAAGGGTCGCGACATCGACGCGGCGGTCATCGCCGCGGCGCCGGCCCTCCGGCTGATCCTGACGATCGACCTCGGGGCGGCCGTCGTCGACCACGAGGCAGCGGCGGGACACGGGATCGCGGTCGCGAACCTCGTCAACCTCGGCTGGCTCGGCGTCAGCGAGCACGCGGTCCTCCTGATGCTCGCGCTGATGAAGCGCCTGCCGGAGGCGCACGCCCGGACGGCGGCCGGAGCGCGCAAACCCGGCGTCAACGAGGTCAAGACGACGGCCCGCGACTACACCTTCAGCTGGCTGGGGCAGGAGAACCTCGGCTGGCTGTACCGGAAACGGCTCGGTCTCGTCGGCGTCGGGCGGATCGGCAAGGGCGTCGCCGAGCGGGGCCGGGCCTTCGGGATGCGCATCCGCTACGCAGCCCCGCGGCGGCTGGACCTGGAGACCGAGCGCCACTACGGGCTCGAGTACGTGGGGCTCGACGACCTGCTCGGCTGGGCGGACATCGTCTCCGTCCACGCCCGGCTGACCCCCGAGAACGAGCGAATGTTCGGCGCCCGGGAGTTCGCTCTGATGCGTCCGGACGCCTTCTTCGTCAACACCGCCCGCGGCGCTCTCGTCGACGAAGCGGCGCTGGTCGATGCGCTGCGGAGCCGGTCGATCGCCGGGGCGGGGCTGGACGTGTTCGACTACGAGCCGATCCGGCGGGACAGCCCGCTGCTGACCCTCGACAACGTGATCCTCACCCCGCACAGTGCGGGCATCTTCAACGACGATGCCCGGGTCGCCCAGCTACGGGAAGCGTTCGACCGGGTGGCGGAACGTCTCGACCGGCACGGAGGGTAATCGGGATGGCAATGCAAGGTTCCGGCGGGGTCGTGGCCGTGACCGGTGGGTCCGGCTTCCTCGGTCTCCACATCGTCGAGGCGCTCACCCGCGCCGGGCACGACGTCGTCTCGCTCGACGTCGCCCCACCGGACGACCTGGCCCGGTCGGTCGCGTCGGCGATCGCGTCTGATTCCGGGTCCGGGTCGATCACGTTCCGGCAGTGCAATCTCCGCGATCTGGGTGCCCTGCGCACCGCGATCACGACCGACGCCATCCAGGACGTCGTCCACGCCGCCGCCCTGACGAACCCGGTGGGCCGGGCGAACCTCGCCATGGTCGACGTTCACGTCCGGGCGACGCAGGCGCTACTCGACCTCGCCTACGCGGAGAGCCTGCGCCGGGTAATCGTGCTCAGTTCGGCGGCGGTGCTGCGCTCGCCGGAGGCCGTAGGCACGCTCGACGAGGACTACCCCGCCACTCCGGTCGGCACCTATGCGATCACCAAGCAGGCCGCCGAGCGCCTCGTCGATGACGCCCGGACGGCGGACGGGCTCGACGCGGTCGCGCTCCGTCTGCCAGCCCTCTACGGGCCGTACGAGCGGCCGACCGGCAGCCGAAATTACATGTCGATCATCCACGATGCCGTCCGGATGGCCCTCGCCGGGACGACCCTGTCGGCCAATGGGGCCGGCCTGATGCGGGACTGGACCCGGGCCGAGGATGTCGCCGAGGGCATCCGGCTGGTGCTCACCGCCCCGCCCCCGGCCCATAGCCTCTACCACCTCGGCGTGGGCCGGGGCTTCACCCACCGGGAGACGCTCGAATCCGTCCGTGACGCCGTCCCCGGCGCCGAGCTGAGATGGGTGGACCGTCCCGACGACGCCAACCTGCCGTCGTCGGAGACCAACCCGCGGGCCGCCCTCGGCATCGGTCGGGCGCGATCCGAGTTCGGGTTCTCGCCCCGCTTCGGGATCGGGGATGGGATCGCGGAGTACGTCGAATCCCTTTGCCGGCGAGCGCGTGCATGACCGCGTCGCGGTTGCCGTCCCGGGTCACTGAGAGACCGTGCCGGTGCCAGCGGCTTCACTGGTACAATCGCCGCCAATGACTGTGAGATGAATAAGCGGAAAATTCCAAATCCAGGCGAGACGCTGGCCTGCACGGATGGCTGTGCATCACGAGGAACTTGGGCCGGCATTGGACATCCTGCAGGTGCTCTACTACTACACGCCGCACTGTAGCGGGGTGACCATCTACGCCGAGCGGCTGGCCCGACACCTCACGGCACGCGGTCATCGCGTCACGATCCTGGCCTCGCGCCATGACCGGGACTACCCCACCCGTGAGCGCGTGAACGGCGTCGAGATCGTCCGGGTCCCGACCAGTTTCGCGGTCAGCCGCGGGGTCGTCATGCCGACCTTCCTGCCGACGGCCGCCCGCCTGATCCGATCGCACGACGTCGTCCACATGCACCTCCCGGTGCTCGAAGCGACCGGGATCGCGGCGCTGACGCGTGGCTTTCGCAAGCGCCTGATCCTCACCCATCATACCGATCTCACCCTGCCGATCGGCCGGGTCAACCGGCTGGCGGAGCGCGTCGTCTTCGCCAGCGGGATCGGCGCCGGCCGGCTGGCCGACCGGGTGGTGACCTACACCCACGACCGGGCCGCGATCTCCCCGACGATCGCCCACATGCGCCAGAAGACCGAGATCGTCTACCCGCCGGTCGAGATCGGCGCGCCGACCCCGTCATCAGCGTCGCGCTTCCGGTCCAGCCACGGGATCGGCCCCGGACCGATCATCGGGTTCGCCGGGCGGTTCGCCGAAGAGAAGGGGTGCGATGACATCCTCCGCTCCATCCCGCTGGTCCGGGAGACATTCCCGAACGCGACCTACGCCTTCGCCGGCGAGTACCGCCACGTCATCGGCGAGACCCTCTACGAGCGCACGCTGCCGCTCCTGCGCGAGCATCAGGACCACGTCCGCCTCCTCGGTGTCCTGCGGGATCAGGACCTAGTCGATTTCTACGCCGCCTGCGACGTGCTCGTCCTGCCGAGCGTGAACCTGACCGAGACGTTCGGCCTGGTCCAGGTCGAGGCGATGCTCTGCGGCACCCCGGTGATCGCCAGCGACCTCCCGGGCGTGCGGGAACCCACCCGGGTGACCGGCATGGGGCGAACCATCCCACCCAGAGACCCCGCCGCCCTCGCGGCGGCCATCGTCGAGGTCATCGCCGATCGGGCCAGCTACATCCGGCCGCGGGCGGAGATCGCCGCGCGGTTCAGCATCGACAGCACGGTCGACGCCTATGAGCGGATCTACCGCGGCGAGTACCGCACCCCGTGAGGGACCCCGCGACGATGACCGACCACTGGCGGCGTCGGGTCCGGCGGGCGATGCCGGTCGAGGGGGATCTGGCCTTTCGCCGGCGCTGCGAGACCGTGCTCGAATTCCTCGATGTCACTCCGGATGACCGGGTCCTCGACGTCGGGTGCGGTTACGGCTTCTACCTCCGCCTGATCCCGGAGCTGACCGGCGCGTCGATCGTCGGCGTCGACATCGAGCAGGAGCGCCTCGACCTCGCCCTTTCACGCCTCGGCGATGACGACCGGGTCTCGTATGTGCGGGCGTCCGCCCTCGATCTGCCGTTCGCCGACGGGACATTCGGTCATGTGCTCTGCTCCGAGGTCCTCGAACATCTCCCGGACGACCGCGCCGCCCTTCGCGAGATGCACCGGGTGCTCCGACCCGGCGGCCGCATCGTCGTCACCGTTCCCTCCCGGCCGTACCCCGTCGCGTGGGACCCGATCAATGCGGTCCTCGAGCGCCTGACCGGGCGACATCTCGGCGGGGAGCGCTTCTGGTCCGGGATCTGGTACGGCCACCTCCGGCTCTACGACCAGCCGCAGATCCGGCAACGTCTGATCGAGTCCGGCTTCGTGATCGACGAGACCCGGCCGCTGTCCCACTTCGTGCCGCCGTTCGCCCATCTGATCCTGTACGGTCTGCTGAAACCGTTGCTCCTCCGGGGGCTGCTGCCGTCGTCGCTGGCCCGTTCCGGTGACCGCTTCGCCACCCCGGACGAGCCGGATGACGCACGGCCCGGCCGGCTCGTCCGGCTGGCCATGCGGGTGCTGAACCGGATCGACCAGCCGAACGACGACGCGGCCCGGATGGCCGGCAAGCGCTCGTTCGTGGCGCTGGCGGTCCGTGGACACCGTCCCGACGACGACAGTGGTTAGTCGCCGTGTCTGAGCGATATGGGCAGCGCGGGCTCCCCTCTCCGGGCACCTAGGGAGCCGCAGCGCAGCGAGAGCCGCTTCAGCGGGTGAGCGACGCAGGTGAGCCGGAGAGGGGTTGGGGGAGAGGTCGTCTCCACTACACAGGCGCTTCCAGATCGGAACCCGACTGACAGCGCATCGGCGCAGGGAGAGGAGCGGCGAGGTGGACACGGACGCGAGCGGGAGCGCCGAAGCCGTTCCCGAAATCCAGACGGATGATCCGCGTCCGACCATGGCTGGTCGGCGCGTGGTCGTCTCGCTTGGCGTCCCGTCTCCGCCGACGCTCGGGCTCCTGGTCGTCCTGATCGTCGCGGCGTGGCTGCGGTTCACCGGGCTCGACTGGGGCGGCAATCTCTATCTGCATCCCGACGAGCGCTTCCAGACGATCGTCGTCACCTCGCTGTCCTGGCCCGACGGGATCGCGGCCTATTTCGACAGCCAGCGTTCGACGCTGAATCCGTACAACCAGGGCTTCACGACCTACATCTACGGCACCGTCCCGCTGTTCATGGCGAAGCTGGCCGACACGGTCTCCGGGATGAGCGTCTACGGGGACGCCCATCTGCCCGGCCGCTTCCTGTCCAGCCTCTGCGACCTGTTCAGCATCGTGCTGGTCTTCCTGACCGGACGCAGGATCTTCTCACCGGCCGTCGGCCTGGTCGCGGCGGCGCTCCTGGGCGTGACGGTCCTGTCGATCCAGACGGCGCACTTCTTCGTCCCCGATGCGTTCGTGATGCTGTTCTGTCTGGCGGCCTTCTACCTGGCGCTGCGGGCGGACGCCGGTTCGCGCTGGTGGTGGTACGCGGCGACGGGTCTGATCATCGGTCTGGCCGTCTCATCCAAGCTGACCGCCCTGCCCATCCTGATGACCCTGGCGATCCCGGTCGGTGAGCGATGGCGGCAGACCGGCTGGCGATCGATGGTCCGGTCCTCCGGCCGACCTCAGGTCTCGCCGATCGTGGGCTCGGTCATCGCCGTCGTCATCGCCATCCTGACGTTTCGGATCGGCCAGCCCTACGCCTTCCTCGGCCCGAGCCCGCTGAGCTTCCGGCTCGATCCGCGCTGGGTCGATGACCTCCGGTACTGGCGGGTCGTCCAGTCCGGCGCGTCCGACACCCCGCCGAACCTCCAGTGGGCCGACCGGACGCCGGTACTGTTCGGGCTGAAGAACCTCGTCCTCTGGGGCATGGGGCCGCTCCTCGGCGTGACGGTCGTGGCCGGCCTGGTCTGGGCGATCGTCGCCCTGGCGGCCTGGCGCCAGTGGCCGCCCCTCTGGCTGGCGGTCCTCGTCGCCTGGCCCACCTTCCACCTGCTCTACTTCGGGGCCGGCTTCGTCCAGACGATGCGGTACTTCCTGCCGGCCTACCCGTTCCTGATCCTGATCGGGGCCGCGCTGCTCGTCCGGATCGCGCACCTCGGCCGGGAACGGGGCTGGCCCACCCTGAACCTGAGACTGGCGGATGTCCGGCCCGCCGCGCTGCCCCTCGGGTGGCTGCCGGCCACGGTGGTCGTGATCGGGACGCTGCTCTACGCCATCGCCTTCACCGGGATCTACACCCGCCCGACCACCCGTGAGACCGCGTCGCGCTGGATCTACGAGACCGTCCCGCCCGGTTCGGTGATCGCCACCGAGCACTGGGACGATGGCATCCCGGTCGGTCTGCCCGGCTTCGACCAGGCCGCGTACCCCGGCTTCCAGCTCGAACTGTTCTTCCTCGACGACCAGGCCAAGCTCGACACGCTGCTCGGACAGCTCGACCGGGCCGACTACATCGCGCTGACGAGCAACCGGCTCTACACGGTGATTCCTCGCCTCCCCGAGCGGTACCCCATGACCAGCGCCTACTACCGGCTGCTCCTGTCCGGCGAGCTCGGCTTCGACCTCGAGCGGACGTTCACGTCCTACCCGTCCCTGGGCGGGGTCTCGATCGACGACGGTTCCGCGGAGGAGGCGTTCACGGTCTACGACCACCCCGAGGTGCTGATCTTCCACAAGCGACCGGACTACGACCGCGAATCGGTCGCGGCGCAGCTTCAGGCCGCGCTCGGGACCGGCGGGATCGCCGTCCCGCTGCCCGAGGTCGACCAGAGCCTCCTGATGATGAGCGACGAGGAGCGCGTCACCCAGCAATCGAGCGGGACCTGGAGCCAGATCTTCTCCCCGACCGACCTCGCCAACCGGTTCCCGGTCCTGGTCTGGTACCTCGTGCTTCAGATCATGGCGCTCGCCGTGGCCCCGTTCTGCTGGCGCGTCCTGCCGGGGCTGCCCGATCGCGGCTGGGCGGTCGCGAAGACGCTCGGGCTGCTCGGGGTGGCCTACGCGGCCTGGTTGCTGGCCAGCGTCCACGCCATTCCCTTCGGGCCGAATGCCGTCGCGCTGGGCGTCCTCGCCGTCGTGGCCCTCTCGGCGACGGCGTGCCGCGGCCGCTGGGCCATGCTCGGGGCCGATCTACGGCGACGGTGGCGCCCGATCGTGACGGTCGAGATCCTGTTCGTCGTCGCCTTCCTGGGCGTGGTCTGGCTCCGGATGCAGAACCCGGACCTGTGGCACCCGGACCGCGGCGGCGAGAAGCCGATGGACTTCGCCTACCTCAACGCCGTCGTCCGGAGCACGCACTTCCCCCCGTACGATCCCTGGTTCGCGGGCGGCTTCATGCACTACTACTACTTCGGCTACGTGATCTGGGCGTCCGTGATCCGGTTGACGGGGATCGTCCCGGAGGTCGCCTACAACCTGGCGGTGCCGTCGATCTTCGCCCTCGTCGTCGTCAATACGTGGTCGGTCGCGCTCGCCCTGCTGACCCGGATCGTGCGCGAGGTCCGCTCCCGATCCCCGTGGCGCCTGCCGTTGCTCGCCCTGATCGCCCCGGTCCTGGTCGGTGTGATCGGGAACCTGTCCCTCGTCTCGGCGATCGGTAGGAGTGAGTTCGGGTTTCGGGATTCGCTGTTCGACGGGCGCCTGCCGAATGTCCCTGGGCTGCCCGCGCTGGCCGGCGGGATCTGGAGCGCCCTGACGCAGCATCCGGCGCTGCCGCCCGATCTCTACTGGCCCGCCACCCGGATCATCCCCGGCACGGTCAACGAGTTCCCCGCCTTCAGCGTGCTCTTCGCGGATCTCCACGCTCACCTGATGGCGATGCCGCTCGCGACGGCCGCGTTGGCGCTCGTCGTCCATCTCGTGCTCGTCCCGCCGGGAAGCAGTCATCGACCGGCCGAACGATCACCCACTCGGGACGATGCGTTCGCACCCGCCGAGGGCTGGCTGCGGCGCTGGGTCGGCCACCTCGGGACCGGACTGGTGGTGGCCGACCCGGCCCTCCTGACGACCGTGATCCTGGCCGGGTTCCTGACCAGCGCCCTGTACGCGACGAATACCTGGGACTACCCCACCTACCTCGCCCTCTTCGTCGGCGCCTTCGCGATCGGGCGCGGGGTTCGCTCGGCCTGGGGCGGCAGCTACGCGATCCTCCGGGACATGGTCCTGTTCGCGCTGGCCGTGGTCGTGGCCGGGCGCATCCTGTTCTGGCCGTTCTACGCGCATTTCCACAGCGCTCTCACCGTGATCGGCACCGACGAGCGGACCGGGCTCAGCGATTACCTCACCATCAACGGCGTCTTCCTGGTCGTGATCGCCGGATTCCTCGGGACGGCGGTCGCCCGGTTCTGGTCCATGGGCCGCCGCGTCCGGCTGACCGTTCCCGCCCGTGTCTCGATCACGGCCGGGGATCGCGAGCGATCGCGGGGCGCGACGATCGGACTCTCGCTGGCCTCCCGGCATCTCCGGTCCGGGGCCCTGTTCCTGATCGCCGTCCTGGTCGCGCTCGCCCTGTCCTGGGCGGCCGATTCGCTGGCGCTGTTCGTCGTCAGCGGTCTCGGGGTGGTCTGGGCCGCGGGGTGGGTCTACCGGAACGACCGGGTCCGGCTCCTGCTCGTGGCCCTGCTCGGGATCGTCCTGATGCTGACGATGTTCGCGGAGCATTACACCGTCGGGGGTGACGTCGGGCGGCAGAACATCGTCTTCAAGCTCTACCTCCAGATCTGGGTCCTGCTGGCGATCGTGGCCGCGATCACGATCGCGTCGTTCATCGCCCAACCCGGTCGACTCGCCCGCCCGCCCGCGCGGCTCTGGGCGGTCGCGGTCGTTCTGGTCCTGCTCGGCGGCATGGTCTACCCGGTCGTCGCCACGGGGCCGCGGGTGGGCGACCGCTTCGCCAGCCTCCCCCCCACACTCGATGGCATGGCCTACATGGATACGGCCGTCTACACCGCCCAGGCCGACGACCGGGCGGCGGTCGCGATCCCCCTCGCGGACGATCTCGCGGCGATCGAGTGGCTCCGGCAGCGGATCGCGGGGTCGCCCGTCATCCTCGAGGCCGAGACCTCCGGCTACCGCTGGGGATCACGGGTCAGCGTCTACACCGGACTGCCGACCGTGCTGGGCTGGGACTGGCACGAGACCCAGCAGCGGCCCGGCTTCGGGGATCTCGTCAACCGGCGCCGGACCGACGTCACGGACCTGTTCGCCGCCGACCGGTCGTTCGAATCGATCACGCCGCTACTCGACCGCTATCACGTCCGGCTGATCTACGCCGGCCCGCTCGAACGGGCCTGGTACGGGGACGAGGGCTTGGCGAAGTTCCAGGACGCTGCCGACCGTGGCCTGCTCGACGTGATCTACCGCGCGGACGGCGTCACGATCTACGCCTACGGAGACTGAACGGGATGGAGCGGATACTGGTCGCCGGCGGCGCCGGATTCATCGGACGCGCCCTCTGCCGCACGCTGGTCGAGGCCGGCCACACGGTCGACTGCCTGGACGACTTCTCCACCTCGGCGGCGACCGGACGACTGGAGCTCGAACGGATCGGCGTCCGGGTGATCGAGGCGGACGTCGCCGACGCGCCGTCGGGTCCGTATGACGCCATCTACCAACTGGCCTCCCCGGCCAGTCCGGTCCACTACCGACGACTGCCGCTCCAGACGATGTGGGCGAATGTGTTCGGGGCCAGGCGGCTGCTGGACATCGCCCGGGAGTCCGGCGCCCGCTTCCTGCTCGCGTCCACCTCGGAGGTCTACGGTGACCCGCTGGTCCACCCGCAGCCGGAGACGTACTGGGGCAATGTCAACCCGGTCGGGGAGCGGGCCTGCTATGACGAGGCCAAGCGGTTCGCCGAGACGATCACGATGGAGTACCACCGCGTCCACGGCGTCGATGTCCGGATCGCGCGGATCTTCAACACCTACGGGATCGGCATGATGCTCGACGACGGCCGGGCGATCCCAGCCTTCACGGTCGCCGCCCTCGCCGGGAAGCCCATCCACATCCAGGGGGACGGCCACCAGACCCGCTCGTTCTGCTACCTGGACGACACGGTCGAGGCCCTCACCCTGATCGGGCAGGACGCCGGCGCGGACGGCCAGATCTTCAATGTCGGTTCCGACGACGAGATCACCGTCCTGACGCTGGCCCGGACGATCCGGGACCTCGCCGGCAGTCGCAGCGAGATCGTGCACGGCGATGCGGCGGTGGACGATCCGCGCCAGCGACGACCCGACCTGACGAAGATCCAGGCTGCCTACGGGTGGTCTCCCCGGACGACGCTCCAGGATGGCCTGACCCGAACGATCTCCGACATTGCTCACCGCCTCCAGGAGATAGCCCCGGGCTAGCGGCTCGTCGACCGATCACCGCGCCGGTTCACGACCCCGATGGCGACCACCGCGATCAGGACCACGGCGATGGCGAGCACCTGATACGAGAATCCCGACTGGGTCTGATCGCCTGGCCCGACTCCGGTGTTCGGCAGCATGACGCCGGAGGCCAACGGCGCCGGATCCGACGGGTCCACGATCACCCCGCTCGCCGTCGCTGGGGACTGCGTCTCCACACCGTTCCCGGGTGACGTACCGGAGGGTTCGGCGGTGGGTGTGCAGCTCGCCCGGACCTGACGAAGGTCGACGGGGTCGGCGACATCTCTCGATGAACCGACAATCCCGATGGCGTTCCCGCCCGACAGCTGCTGGACATCCGCAGCGGGCTCCAGGGTCGGGGTCGCGGTCGGCGTATTCGTCGGGGTGTTGGTCGGCGTCGCGGTCGGCGTATTCGTCGGCGTGTTGGTCGGGGTCGCGGTCGGCGTTTCCGTCGGGGTGTTGGTCGCGGTACTCGTCGCCGTGCTGGTCGCGGTACTCGTGGCTGTGCTGGTCGCCGTACTCGTGGCTGTGCTGG
>CAXTHM010000026.1:0-47040 GCA_964244115.1 uncultured Thermomicrobiales bacterium | reverse complement strand
GACAGACCCGACGCGTCACACGAGCTTATCCTGAATTAGTCGGACCAGATGAGCTCTCGCTTCGCTGGCAAGCCAGGCCGCCGCAGCGGCCATCGCCCCGCAGGGCGATACGGGTGTCGGCGGCCAACCGATTTGCCGGAGACGGATCGGCCAGCCATTCGTAGTCCACGGAGACGCGGTCACGGCATCGTCGGCGGCAGGGCTAGACCGCGGAGGCCAGTGTTCCGGACCCGGTACAGGTGGCCGGACAGCGTGGTGACGTAGAGGTGACCCAGCCCGTCGCCGCCGAAGGCGCAGTTCGATCCGGGGCTATTCTCATAGCTTCCATGTGTGTCATACGCCCCGTGATAGAGGGGTTCTCTTGGGATGTGCTTCATCATGGCTGCATGGCTCATCATGGTTTTGCTGCACCTTTTGCTGCAATCGCTACTGCCCTCGTGGACTCGTCCACGAGCTCCTGTGTGCTTCCCCCTCCTTTTTCACTATTAAGAAGGTAGGGACTATCGTCACTATCGTCACGCGGCCCAAAACCCGCGCTCCGCCGGGCAAATCGGGTGACGATAGGGCCGTTTTCACATCGTCACCTATCGTCACCATCGTCACGCCGATCGGCACCGGATCGACGCTGTGGCGGTACACTAGGCGAACAGAAACAGAACACCCCGCGCCGCTGGAAACGGCCGGGGTGCAGGCCAGCGACCAAGGAGGGTCGTCAGCATGAGCAGTGTAGAGCAGGACACCTCTGAAGCGCCCCGTCGCCCGATCTTTCTCGTCAAAGGTGGCTACGACGAGGCCTTTTGGGATGTCGCTGTCGCCGACCTCTACCATGAGTGGATGGAGGACATCCGACACGACGACGATGTCGAGACGGAGATGGACGATGACGGTTTCGCAGTTCGACATCGGGAGATGGTCTACGACCTGGCGATGGCGCTGCGGAGATTGTGGGAGATCGACCGCCTGATAGATGGGCCGCCCCTCGGCCGAAAGCTTTGGCTGGTTCTCCGAAAGCAATTCCTTCACGTTCTCGCCCGTATGTGGGGCGGATCGCAGCCGGCGGATGTGGGGTTTTTTGAACGGCTGGTCCCCGATCAGCTGGGTATGGGGCGAGGAGAATCGGCCAACGATGCGTTCTTCGACGACCTCATGGATCAGCTCTTCCTGAGCGGAGTCCGTCCACCGCACCCTGAAGACTATGATCGACCGATCCTCAATCAAGAAGCCTGGCGCCTCATTGGGGATCTCAGCGACGAGGTGGAGCGGAAGCAGCGTGAAGCAGCGGCCAAAACCCAGGCTCGGATGATGACCATCTTCGGTCTGGACCCTCCGAGATTCGACCCGGAAGCCTGGCGCCTCGCGGTCTACGATGTCTGCAACCCAGTCGGAGAACCCAACCCCGAGGATCTGATCGACCAACTGTTCCACTACAGCGACTCGATCAACGACCAGATCCATCGCGATAGTGTCCAGCTCGAGATCGCACGGCGATGCCTCAGGATGTTGCATCGCCTCTGGTCAAATCCGGGCGACCGCGAGCATGGTGAGTTGCTGGAATCGGTTGCTTGGCAGTGGCTCCGCTATCAGGCCGTGATCCAGATTAGCAACGGTACGGTTGATCCATTCGACGGAGATAACTGGACGAGAGACGAGCTTCGAGGTGATACCGCGATTCGGGTCCGAAGCCAGATCCCAATGAGGCCACTCGACCGTCAGCAGCAGCTTGAACAGTTCCACCATCAGTCAGAATGGGACCAGACCGAAATCGATCATGTTTCGAGAGGGCTCGCTGATGCTCTCGACGAGGTAGCAGGACTTGTGGCCGGCCTTTTTGCCACCCAGGCCCCGGTCGCCATCTGGCCTCCCATCGTTCGGCTTGAGGGACTCGTAGATCAGCTGATTGCATCGCGCACAGTGCCAGAGAACCAGCCCTCCACCGTTCCGCCTTATCGCTCCCACCGGCCGATTAGCGAGAGGCGGAAGGTCGTGAGACGCCGTCCAGGACAGATTGCCCCATTAGTGGCATCCCAACCTCGTGCGGAGCTCGCGCCGGAGACAATGGCGCCGGCGCGAGTGATCACTCCGACAGCTCCTGCTGCACCGAAGAAATTGAGGCAGTCTCGTCAGGGACTCACTCCATCGACCTATCAGCGCTACTACTGGGAGCAGGTGGATCGCCTGTCAATCAAAGACTCGCGACGGATCGAAGGCCCGACTCTCGAAGAGTTCTCGGAGTTCCTTGCCCTCAAGGGAGAACAGAAGAGCGTCAAGGGTATCTACAACTTCCGGAAGGATCACAGAGACGACGGAGGCCGACTTCTCAAATGGCCGCCGCCCCATCCGTCCGAGGAGCTGCTGGAACCGTGATGTTGGATCGGTAGTATCGGCAATCGAATCGGAACTATCGGTAGGATGGTGGTGGTCTACCGATAGTTCCGAAAGTTCCGCACCCCTTGTCCCTACGCTTCTCATACGCCGTCATTCGGAATGGCGCAGCGAGAGTCGGTCAGGGGTGAAGTCATGCGGACCTATATTTCCGTTCCTGAGTTCCTCGAACGGAATCGCGACCCAATTACCGGATCGCGCGTCATTGGGCGTGACGCTATCTACACCGCCATCCGGACCGGCCAGTTGCCGCACATCCGGATCGGCCGGAAGCTGCTGGTGCCCTCGGACGCCCTGGACATCCTCGCCGCGCAGTCGACGTCGACCGCAACACTCCCCGACCCCACCGCGTCCAGCCCCGCCGCCTGACGCCGTTGCCCTCGCTGGGTGACGGCAGGGCGTTCTCCGAGGTTGGTCCCATGCAGCAATCCTTCCCGTCGCCGATGCCCTCGGCCGACCTTCGTATCCGTCGGCTCCGTCATCTCCTCACGACCATGGTCGACCGTCATGGCGAGACCGGCCCGATGGTCGCCCAGATCCGTAACAATTTGAACGCGATCGAAGCGGAGATCGGCGAACCCCTCACGCTGCCGATGTCGCCGCCGATCTCCCCCGAGCTCCTTCGCGACCTCGAGGACGCCCTGCTCGTCGAGCTCGGACTCGCCCGGGTGCGCCTCGGCAACGTCGAGGCGGCGCTGGAACGGGTCCGAGGCGAGATCAAGGCCGGCCAGCAGGAGGTGGGACGATGACGCGCCGACTGGACCTCGTCGCACCGGTCATCCCGAACTCGTCGTTGCCAGGCGGCGGGTCGGCGGAAGCGGCGCCGGCCTTCCTCCGTCCCAAGTCCGTGGCCATCCGGTTCGGCATCTCGGTCAGCGAGGTCTACCGGGCGATCTACGCCGGCGAGATCGAGGTGACGCGGTTCAAGGAGCGGGTGCTCCTGATCCGGCCCGAGGACGCCGACCGCTGGTTCCAGGCGAACTGCCAGTAGGTCCGCCGGCGGCGGAAGAGGGATCACCATGACTGCACGAATCGGATGGATGCCGGATGGCTCGATCGTGACGACTGCTGAGGACATCGCGTCCCTGGAAAGGGACCGGGCCGCGATGCGGGACCGCCGCATCGCTCTGTACGCAGAAATGACGACGGCGCAGGACGCCATCGCGGAGTTGAACAAGGAGATCGAACTCGTCGACAACCTGCTGTTCCGCATGCGGAACAGCACGCGATGACGCCAGTCCCGCAGCCGCGGCCGGAGCCCTTGGCGGTCCGGCCCGAGGGCATCCCGTCCGACCTCAAGAGCCGGGCTCGCTGGGTCCTGTGGCGCTACGAGTGGCGTGACGGCCCGGGCGGCGGTGCCTGGACCAAGGTGCCGCGGCGGGTCGACGGCCGCGGCCGGGCCAGCGCCACCGACGCGGCGACCTGGTCCACCTACGAGCTGACGATCGCCGCCTACCGCGCTGACCAGTCGGTCGACGGAATCGGCTTCGTCCTCGGCGACGGGATCGTCGGCGTCGACCATGACGCCGCCTACCACAACGGCACGCTCAATCCCCAGGCAACGGCCTGGGGACGGCTCGGCGCCTACCGGGAGCTGTCGCCGTCCGGCCACGGCGTCCATGACCTGCTGATGGGGACGCTACCAGGCGACCCGGCCCGGCGTGGCCTTGGCCGACGCAAGGGGCCGCTCGAGGTCTACGCCGGCGATCGCTTCTTCACGATCACCGGGCAGACGCTCCCGGGGAGTGCGAGTACCCTACCCGAAGCGAGCCAGGCATTGGCCGAACTCTACCGGGAGTGGCTGACCGTCGAGGACCGGCCGACGCCGATCCGGGCGCCGGCGTCGCCACCGACACCCGACGACGAGGACATCCTGCGCCGGGCCCGATCGGCCCGGAACGGGTCGCGGTTCGAGTCGCTCTGGGCTGGCACTACGACCGGTCACGGCGAGGACGACAGCGTAGCCGACCTCGCGCTCCTGTCGTTGCTGACGTTCTGGACGCAGGATCCCGGACAGCTCGACCGGTTGTTCCGGCAGTCGGGGCTCTACCGGGAGAAGTGGGAGCGGGCGGACTACCGCGACCGGACGATCGCCCGGGCGCTGAATCGCTCCGAGACCTATCAGGGCCCGGCGCGTGTCCTCTCGATGCCGGACCGGCGGGATCAGGCCGGGCAGGACGACCAGTCCGAGTCAGCGGGCGCGAACGCCGAGACGCCTGAGCCGGCGACGTCCACCGACCACAAGAAGGGCCCCAAGTCCCAGGCGACCCAGGTCGTCGAGCTGGCCCACGGCGCCGGCCTCGAGCTTTGGCACACACCGCCCGGAGACGCCCACGTCACGATCCGGGTGGCCGAGCACCGGGAGCACCATGCGATCGGATCGAAGCCCTTCAAGGACTGGCTGGCCCGGCAGTACTGGGTCGCGTTCGGCAAGAGCATCGGCAGCCAGGCGCTCCAGGACGCGATCAACACGCTCGCCGGTGAAGCCCGGTTCGAGGGGCCGGAGCACGACCTCTCACCGCGGATCACCCATCGTGACGGCGGGGTCTGGATCGACCTCGGGACCGCGGAGTGGTCCGCCGTCCGGATCGACCAGAGTGGGTACGCGGTCGTGGCCAGCGACGACGTCCCGGTCAAGTTCCGGCGGACCCGGTCGATCATGCCGCTGCCCGAGCCGTGCGGTGGCGGGACGATCGACGAGCTCCGGGGCCTGTTCCGGTTCGAGGACGACGCCTGGCTCCAGACCATCGGCTGGCTGATCGGCGCCTTCCAGGCCGATGGGGCACGGGCTCACCTCGAGCTGATCGGGCGCCAGGGGTCGGGCAAGTCGACGTTCGTCCGCTTCCTCGTCGCCTTGGTGGACCCGTGCGAGGTGCCAGCGCGATCGTTGCCCAAGGACGAGGAGTCGCTCCTCCTCGGCCTTCAGGGACGATCCGTGCTGGCCATGGACAACCTGAGCTCCCTGACCCCGGAGATGGCCGACGCGTTCTGCCGGGTCAGCACTGGCGGCGGCATCTCCCGTCGACAGCTGTACAGCGACAGCGACGAGCTCCTCTTTCGCGGTCAACTGCCCTTGGTCTGGAGCGGCATTGCCCCGGTCACGAGCGACCGGCCCGATCTCCTCGACCGGACGCTGACGGTGACCATCGAACCGATCGAGGAGAGCCAGCGTCGGTCGGAACGGGCCCTCATGGCGGCATTCGAGGAGATGAAGCCGCGCCTGCTCGGGGCGCTCTACGACGTGGTCGTGACGGCCCTCCAGCGCCGGGACGGGCTGGAGATGGAGAACCTGCCACGCCTCGCAGACTTCACGCTGTGGGTCGAGGCCGCTGCTCCCGGGGTCGGGTGGACCGTTGGGGACTTCACCGAGGCGCTCGGTGCGTCGCGGCAAGTGGCCGAGGCGATGGCCATCGAGGCGTCACCGATCGGGCCGCTGATCATGCGGTTGGCCGAGGAACGGGGGTCTTGGCGAGGAAGCGCCACGGAACTGCTTGCCGTCTTTCGGGACATGGCTGACGACGAGACCCGCAAACAGCGGCGGTTTCCCAAGACGGCCAACTACGTCAGCAACTACGTTCGGCGCCTCCAGCCAGCCCTAGCGTCGAATGGCGTCTACGTCGGACTCGACCGGAGCAACGCCGGATCGAAGATCTTCATCGACAAATCCACGCAGATGCCGTTGCGGCCGTCCCGAGCCGACCACGGCGACGACGATCGGATGGTGTTCTGATGCATGCAGGTGCGCCAATGGACGCCGGTTCGCTCATCGATGACTTGCGACGTCGGGGGCTCTCCCTGGTCATCGACGAGAGCCAGCTCCTCGTCCGGCCTGGGTCGCTCCTTACCCCTGAAGACGTCGAGGCCATCCGGGCCAACAAGCCGGCGCTCGTCGCGCTGCTGACCCAGGACGTGCGGCCGCGGCTGATCGTGCCCATGCGGCCCGACTGCCTGACCTGTGGGGCGCCACTACGGACAGGGTCGCGCCTGCGCTGTCCGAACTGTGTTGCCAAGGCCTACCAGGATCGCGACGAGCGGTGGAGCCGGGAAGCGGACTCGCCCTGATCCGGCCCGCCCGGTCTGGTCGCTCTCTCGTCCGGTCGACCGTTCGCGGTCCGGATCAGGGCTGACCACTCGCATCCGTCCGGTGCGGGAGGGCGACCAGACCGGGGGTGTCGCACGGCGATCCGACAAGAAATGGGAGCCCCGTGTGCCCAACCCGAGCAGTGACCAGATCGAGCGCAACATCGACCGGATTGTCGAGGCGGACCGGCTGGCCCGCGGGGTCGTCTCCACGCCGGTCACCAGCCGGAAGGCGACGCCCGAGGAGCTTCGGGCGCTCGATGAGCGCCGGACTCGACGCCCCATCGATGAGCTGCTCGCCCAGCCCATCCGTCGACCGCAGAAGGAGCAAGCCGTGAAGCCAGTGCCGAGTCCACCGGCAGCGCCTCCCCCCGATGTCTCCCCGGTCCCGGCGCCGGCGGAGCCAGCCAGGCCGGTTCCTTCGACTCCTGCGGTCCCGACGAACCCCAACCTCTCCGAGCTGCTCTCGGACGGCTTCGAGATCGCGGATAGCGAGCGCAACCGACTCCGAGCCGCGCTGCCGCTGGTCTCCTGCCGGCCCAACGGCAACCTGCGGCTGAATCAGTGGGCCGTCGAGGTGTTCGGCGACGCGACGCACCTGTTCATCCTGGTCGACCGAGAGCGCCGTCGGCTGGCCATCACGGCCGGGAAGCGCGAGGATGCCCATGCGATCGGGGTGGCGCCCCGCAGCTTCAGCGCGAGGGGTTCCGAGGCGGTCCTGAACGCGCCGGACGAGGTCGTGATGGTCGGCATGGTCGGCGACGTGTCCCGCCAATTCCGCCCAGGCAAGGTGGCCCCAGGACTGCTGGTCATCTCCGTCGACGAGGACGAGATCACCCGGCCGGCGCGGGGACGCCCACCGATCCTGGGGAGCGTCTAACGGATGGGAGGGTGGGGGTCTTACAATCGCACAGTGAGTAGTTAGCCTGTCGGACGAGAAGGCGAATCATATGGACCCGAACGTTCTTCTCGGCGTCGTGGGCGTGGGAGGCACCCTTGCGGGTACAGGCCTGGGATTCCTCGGCCAGTTCTTCAATCTCCGGTATCAGACGCGCAGAGACGACATGCTACTTGTTCGTGCCGAACAGATGGCCGAGTCAGCTCGGGCTCGATCCAGTCAGAAGCAAGTCATCGCTAACCTGATTCCAGCAGTCCAAGAGATGTTCGACAAAGCTGCGATGGTGTCTCGGGTCGTCCGCTTTGGTGGGACTCCTGAGGCGGACCAGCTGGTTTCGCTAAGGGATGCATCGAAGCTCATCACCGTCTTGACCTATCAGCTTCGTGATTCTCAGGTCAGCTTCGCCGTACGGTTATGGGCTGGAGTCCTTATTCGAGAGTTCAGTGTCGAGTTAGATCGAGGGATACCGAGCTATGACTTCTTGTATGACGTTTTGCACGCCATGAAGAGCGAATTCAGCGAGCATTTGGGAACTATGTGGAGAGACCTGGATATGGATCGCGAGATCTTCAGACAGTTGCCGGAGAGTATTCAACCAGACGCGCTCAAGGCAGCGCTGGGCTATGCCAGTCCTGCCGCTGGTAAGCGATTTAGCCTCTCGCCGGAGCAGATTGCCGCCAAGTATGGCTTGGGTCTTGAGAAGCTCATCAGAGATCCTCTGCTAGACTAACTGCGGTCAGCCCTAATCCAGACAGACCGGACATCCCCTGTCCGCTGGCATCGCCGTGGCTGACGATCCCCATCCGCTGTCCCAGATCAAGAGCCCGTTGCACCGGAAGTTCGTGCTCGCCTACATCGGCGAGGCGCGCTTCAACGCGACCCGGGCCGCGACAATCGCCGGCTACAAGGACCCCGCCCAGTCGGGCTACGAGGTCAAGCGCCGCGCGGATGTCCGCGCCTGTGTGGACGCGCTGCTGGCCGCCTACGCCCTGACCGGCACCGAGATCCTGGCCGAGTTGCGCGACGTCGCGCTGCGAGGGCTGGACGAGAGCATCGAGGTCCGTGGCTTCGGCGACAACCTAAGCGCCCGGATGGACGCCAGTGCCAAGCTCAAGGCGCTCGAACTCCTCGGCAAGCATCACGCCCTCTTCACCGACAACGTGAACCTCTCCGGCGTGGTTGCCGTCGAGGTCGTCGGCGTCGACGTCGGCGCGATGGCCGGCCCGGTCGTCAATGAGACGGGTGGCGAGCGATGAGCCATGTCGCGTCGAGCCGCTTCGAGGGCGTGTCGTTCGTACCCGATAACCTCTGCGTCGGCGTCGTGATCGGCCCGTGGCTGGGGAATCGACGCGTCGTCTGGGTCTGCCCGTTGCCGATGCTGACCCTGAAGATCGTGCAACGACGGGCGGCCACGAGGTGAGCGCCGGCGCCCTCCAGCGGGTCACCTACGCCCCGCGCGGTGACGCCATCAAGCTCCTCGAGAGCCAGGACGACGAGGTCCTCCTCGAGGGCCCGGTCGGCACCGGCAAGAGCTACTCGCTGGTCTGGAAGGCCCACCTGCTCTGCCTGATGGTCCCGGGCGTGAAGGGGTTATTCCTCCGCAAGACGCTCGCGAGCCTGACCGCGTCGGCTGTCGCCACCTACACCCAGAAGGTCCTGACGACGGCCAACTACGGCGTGAAGTTCTTCGGCGGCAGCCTCGACCGACCGCCCGGTTTCACCTACCCCAACGGCTCGCGGATCCTGCTGGGCGGCATGGTCGAGCCCGGCCGGATCATGTCCCAGGAGTTCGACTTCGCCTGCGTCTTCGAGGCGACCGAGCTCACGCTGAACGAGTGGGAGCGCGTCACCACCCGGCTCCGGAACAACGTCCTCGGGTACCAGCAGGTCATGGCCGACTGCAACCCCGACGTGCCGACCCACTGGCTCAACCAGCGGTGCAGTGCCGGCCTCACCCGGCGCCTGCTGTCCCGTCATCCGGACAACCCGACGCTCTGGGACCCCGCGGCCAACGACGGCGCTGGCGACTGGACCGAGGCCGGCCGAGCCTACGTCGTGGAGAAGCTCGGCAAGCTGACGGGCGTCCGGCGCAAACGCCTGCTCGACGGCATCTGGGCCGCAGCCGAGGGTCAGGTGTTCGAGCAGTGGGACCCGGCCATCCACGTCGTCGACCGGTTCGAGATCCCGGCTAGCTGGCCCCGCTACTGGGTGATCGACTGGGGGTACCAGCACCCGTTCGTCTGGCAGTGGTGGGCCGAGAGCCCCGACGGCGCCTTGGTCCGGTACCGCGAGATCTACTTCACCGGACGGATCGTCACGGACCACGTTGCGCTCGGGCTGCGGTTGAGCGCCGACGAGCCACGCCCCAGCGAGATCATCGTCGACCACGACGCCGAGGATCGCGCCACCTTCGAGCGGGCAACTGGCTACGACACGACACCGGCGAACAAGGCGGTATCACCTGGCATCCAGGCCGTTGAGGCTCGGATGCGGCGCCAGGGACCGAACGATCTCCCACGGCTCTTCTTCTTGCGGGATTCCTTAGTCGAGCGAGATGAGGACCTCGCCGCGAGAGGACAACCGACCTGCACCGAGGAGGAGTTTCCGAGCTACGTCTGGAATCTGGCGGCCGGCCGCAACCGCGGCGAGGAGCCGGTCAAGCAGTTCGATCACGGGATGGACTGCTGCCGATATCTGGTCGCGTTCAAGGATCTGGACGATGGCACTGGCAGCGTCGTCACGGTCTCGTCCTACATGGAACGGCTGTATCGATGACTTTGGGGGTGGTTCCATGACCGGCTTCTGGGTGATCTTCCTCGGGGTCTACGCGCTGCTTGCCGCGATGATGGCGATCGGACGTGCCATCGCGGTCGACCCGATCACGAGCAACCCGGCCAAGACCTCGGCGGATGTGACCGCCTCCCGTCTCGGCCTGCTGCTCAAGGCGGCGACCTTGCTGGCGATGGCGGCCTACCTCTTCGGATGGTGGGGCTAGATGGCCATCCCCACGCTGCTGCTGTCACCGTCCGGAAGCTGGGACCGGGCCGGTGCGGTCAGCCCGAGCGTGTCGGCGGGCATGGCCGTGGCCGCCGGCCAGTACGGTCCGGCGTGGGCACCCCTGGAAGCCACGACCAACCTGATCCCGAATCCCCGCATGGCCAACGACGTCAGCGGATGGTCGCGGGGCGGCACCGGAACGAGTGGCCGAACCCTCGCCGATGGCACGGCCTACGCGACGGTGACGCGCGGCAACACCGCGGCCATCTCGCTCTATAGCCCGGTGATGCCCGTGACGGCGGGATCGACGTACACGGCGTCGGCGTCCGTCCGTCGGTTCAGTGGATCCCCGTTCGCCTTCATCCGGATTCGCTGGTTCAGCGACACCGCGGGAAGCGTCGTCATCAGCGACTCGATCACGACGACGTTTGCGTTGACCGATGCGCCGCAGCGCGCCGTCCTGACGGCGGATGCCCCGGCGGGGGCGATCAGGGCGAGCGTGTACGTCTTGTCCAGTGCGGGGACGGTCGGGGAGCAGTTCGGTGTCGGCTTCGTGCAGTTCGAGGCGAAGGCATGGGCCACGCCCTACGCCGACGGGTCGCTCGGCGCGGGCTATAGCTGGGCCGGGACCGCCCACGCCAGCGCGAGCATCCGCGCCGGGACGGCCCTGACGGTTCCGGTCGCCAACCACATCAGTCCGATCCAGGGCGAGGCGTTGGTTCGGGTCCGCAAGACCGATCTGACGTGGTTCACGGCAACGAGCACGATCCTGCGGGCGTCGGACTACCCCACGCCAGGCGACCTCGACGCCATCACGCTGGACATCACGTCGGCCAGCGGCACTACGAGCGCCCGGATCCGGCGCAACGAGGTCACGACGGCCCAGCCCCTGATCACCCCGTTCCCAGCCAACCAATGGGCGGTGGTCTCGCTGGCGTGGGACGCAACGACCGTCGCCCTGCGTTATCACGACGGCCGGGTGGCCAGCGTCGCCCGGACCAGTCCGGGACGGGGGCTCTTCAACGGGTCCTTGCTGTTCGTTGGGAGCTACAACGCGGCCGGCGCCCAGAATTTCAACGGCCTCATCGAACAGATCCTGCTCTTCGACCGGCCCCTGACCGCAACGGAGCGGGCGACCCTGTTCGGTTGGCCAGCAGCGTGGACGTGGGACGTGCTCCTGCCCACGATCGGCGGGCTGTCGCGGACCCGCTCGCCGGACCCCATCACCGCAAGCCGGTCGATCCTCGATGAGCCCGTGGCGCTCGGGCGGTCCGTCGGCGTCGATCCCCTGGCCCTGACCCGGTCGGTGCCGACCGAACCGCTAGCCCTGACGCGAACCTATCCGGAGGTCACCCCATGAACCGTGAGCTGATCCGAGGCGACGACTACGGCGTGGGCCGGTACCTGTTCCGCTACGCGCTGGTCACGGCGCTCGGCGCGCCCTACGACCTGACCGGTTGCCGGGTGGATGTGACCTACAAGGCGGCGATCACCGATCCCGGCATCGACCCGACCGACAGCACGGCGACGGTCAAGCACACCCTGATCGTCACCAGCAGTGGGGTCGCCACCACGACGACCGGCCTGTATCTGGTCGGGTCGGCGACGGCGGGGGTCGTCGAGGAACGGATGACCAGGGCGGAAACGCTGGCCATGCCGCTGACGACCAATCTCCTGAGCGACCTGCAATTGACCGATGCGCGGGGCGAGGTCACGACGTTCCTGTTCACCGACACGATCAGCGCCCGGGACGGCATCACCAACCGGACGGGAGCGTAGCCATGTACCCGCTCTTCATGGTCCCCGGCGGCGAACCGGGACGGATGACCCTCCAGGCCAGCGACGAGACGTGGCGGGCACTGGAGACGCACCTCCGCCGCGCCGGCGACATCCGGCTGGCCCAGCAGGTCGCCGCCGGGATCGTAGAAGGCCAGGCGGCCCCCGCTATCCGCCTGACGGTCGATCAGGAGAACGGTCAGCGCCTGCTTCGCCTCGCCGGGGTGGCGGGGTGAGCGATGTCCGGGTCTACACAAGAGCCGCTTCAACAGGGGGGACAGCATGAGTCGGAATGAACATGACCGCGTCTACGATCGCGACAACGCCCAGGGCCTGTTCGTCAGCGATGCCGTTGGCGACGAAGGCTCGAGCATCACCGGTCGACCTGGAGACCATGTCTACCTTGATGCGTACGTCCGAGAGGTAGCTCAGAAGCTCAAGTGTGGTGACTGGACGATCAGCCTGCCACACGACCGATTCTGCGAGGACGATGCGCACGCCACGATCCAGTTCACCAGCGGGAAGCGTGTGGCGGTCATCCGATTCGGGGCCGATTTGCTCGATCGCAGCCGAGAGGAGCAGCGCCACACGATCGTTCACGAGGTGATCCACATCCTCATCAACCCGATGGAGTCGGCGTTCGATGCGCTGAGTTCCCAGATCACTTCCGCCACGTATAGCGTGGCGTGGTCGAACTTCAATCGTCATCTCGAGGAAGCCACGGATCAACTGGCGTTCGTTCTAGCACCGATGCTTCCACTGCCACCGGAGAGGCCGACATGACCAGTCCCATCCGCAGCGAAGCCGTTGCGACCTCCACACCAGGCGAACCCACTCGCCTCGTGCTGACCGAGGCCACCCACAAGCGCATCGAGCAGGAGCGCGACCAGGCCGGCGACGACTGGCGCGCGATCGCCCTGTACCGCGACTACGCCCGCGGCATCCACCCCGGCACCCTGACCTCCGAACAGCAGCGCACCCTCCGGATGCTCGTTTCCGGGGTGCACGGCCGCGTCTTCGCCGACAACCTCTGCAAGGTCATCCTCCGGAGTGCCACGGATCGGCTGGCCGTCGAGCGCTTCGCCGTCGACCCGGTGGACACCACCGAAGCCGCCAAGACCGCCGCGTCCGACGTCGCCGACTACCTCGCCGGGGTCATGGCTCGCAACGGTGGCGGGGCGCTCCAGAACCGCGTCCATTACGCCGTCATCCGGGATGGCAACACGGCGATCAGCTTACGGTGGGACAACGCTCGGCAGACCGTCCGGCTGCGCCCCGAGCCGTGGTGGGATGGCTCGTCCGGCGTCTGGTTCGCCTACGACAGCGACGGGGAGCCGGAGTACGCCGTCCGGGACTGGGTGACGTATGAGCTCGCGACGGACTCGATCGGCCGGGTCTCCCGTCGTCCGGTCACGCGCCGCGTCGTCTGGTGGCCCGACCGGATCGAGCGGTACCGCAAGAGCGGTCAGGGCTGGCAGCCAGCGCCGATGGACGTAGACATCGAGGCAGGCCGCGACGACGGTACGGGCATCGTCAAGTGGGTCCGGGCCGATGGACGACCGCTCGGCATCCCGGTCGTCCACTTCGCCGCCAATGCCGACGACGACGATGCCTATGGGGTCAGCGACCTCGCCGGCGGGGTGTTGGGCCTGCAGGACGAGATCAACGACCTCCAGCGGAGCGTGACTGGCGCCGCTCGGCACGCCGGCTTCCCCATGTACTTCGCCTCCGGGGTCAAGGCCGGTACCACCATGGAGGTTGAGCCCGGCATGTGGCTCACCATCCCCGACCCCGCCGCCCGCGCCGTCGTCCTGGCGCCCGGCGAGATCGGCCCACTGCTGGATGCCTACAACCTCAAGGTCAAGGCCGTCTGCCGGATGACCGGCACGCCGGAGCATCAGATCACCGGGGTCTGGCCCAGCGGGGAGGCGCTCCTGCGGGCCGAGATCGCGCTCGTCCAGCGAGTCGAACGCCTCCAGGACCTGGAAGAGGGGCCGTGGACGACGGTTGCCCAC
Source organism: uncultured Thermomicrobiales bacterium (assembly GCA_964244115.1). Lineage (GTDB taxonomy): Bacteria > Chloroflexota > Chloroflexia > Thermomicrobiales > UBA6265 > CADCWK01. Next base: position 32,892 of record CAXTHM010000026.1, on the reverse strand, counting down.
CGGTCGACGGAACTGCACAACGCCTTCGGCCGCGGAACCCTCGACGAAGACGCGCTGATTCGGCCCGAGTGGTCCAGCGCCGACCGCCGCGACCCGCTCAGCGTTGCCCAGATCCAGGACGCCGAGGCGACGGCCCTTCAGAAGATCGAGACGCTGCGAACGGCCTGGGCGCTGCAACAGGCCGGCGTGCCGGACGACGCGGTTCAGGACATCGTCGAACTCAACGACATGGACGCGATGGACGCGACCGGGCAGGTTTAGGGCGATGAGCGATCGGTCCAGCCGTCGACCACGCCGCCCTCGTCAGGCTGACCCGACCCGACGAATCGACCGCCAGCTCGGGGAGCTGGGCCGGGAGGTCGAGCAGGTGGTCCTCGGGGTCAACTGGTCGGAATCCAGCCCGATTACCGGCGCCTTTCGTAGCCGGGCGATGCCGGCCATCACCCGGGCGCTCGGAACGGTCTATCCGGTCCGCCGGGGGACCGTGTCGGACTTGGAGTCATTCATCCTGACGCAGACCGCCGCGGCGTGGGACGCTGCCCTCGTCGACGAGTCACGTCGTTTGCGAGACCAGCTCGATGAGGATCTCCAGGACGCGATCCGGACTGGCAACGACGACCTCGCCCGGCTGCTCCGCATGAGCACATTGGCTCCGGACACCCGACTGCGGATCGCCCGGTCTCTCGACGACACCCGGCGCTGGGTCGACCCCAACGGCTACCAGCTTAGCGACCGGATCTGGAACGCACGCAATGCGGTGCGGAAGGCGATCGACCAGGAGATTCGGCTTGCGATCGTCCGGGGAAGTGATCCACGCAAGCTGGCCCAGTCGCTTCGGCAGTACCTGACACCGCCCCTGCAAGGTGGTCGGGCGATCCCGGGCTCGCCCGCTGGTCGCGGCGCCTATGCCGCTCGACGTCTGGCGCGGACGGAGCTCACGCGAGCCCGGGCGCAGGCGACGGTCACGGCGGCGTCCATGATCCCGACGACGCGAGGGATGAAGTGGAACCTGTCCAATCGGCACCCGGCGGTCGACGACTGCGACCGCCGGGCGACCGAGAACCGTTACGGACTGGGCGCCGGCGGCTATCCCCTCGATGAGCTCCCAAGACTTCCCGACCACCCGCATTGCCTCTGTTTCTGGACCACGATCTTTCCATCTCGAGCCGAGAGCGATCGACTGCTTCGCGAGCGGTATGGGCTCCAGGACGCGGGCGATCCAGCCGGTTCGGGTCCGTTCGCGCTGCGCCGCCTCGGTGATGGGACTGGGGGCGGTGGTGGAGGCAATGAGGTCCTGGAATCGCTCGCCAATCAGTCGGTGGTCGAACGGGCCGCGCTTCGGGCCAGTACGCGCCGGCCGTTCGGCCAGGCCGTTGGCTCCCATATCGACTTTCCAAGCGATCTCGACCGACGGCTGCTTGGGCAGGCCGTTCGCACGGTCGATCAGGTGCATGGCGATGGACGTCTTCAGCGGCTCGACCTCGGACTCGGTCCCCTCGATGTCGGGACGGACGGCATCTACGCGAACCTGCTTCGGCGGATCACCATCAACCCGGACGGTCTCTACCCGCGGATCACGACCTTCCACGAGATCGGGCACCTGATCGATGCCAGAGCGTTCGAGGGCCGAACCGGAACAGGGGTTCCTCCCGCAACGCGGAACCTGTCCCTCCTCCACGACTGGCGCACGGCGACGCTGCAATCGCAGCGGTATGGATTCTACCGATCCGTCGCGAACGAGATTCGCGCCCGGTCGGCGATCGGAGGGGCGACGGTCAATGAACTCGAGAAGCTGGCGTTCATCAATGACTACCTGTCGAAGCCCGAGGAACTCTGGGCTCGATCCTATGCCCAATACGTCGCGATCCATGCGACCGATGATAGAATTGTGCAGGAGTGGCTTCGATACCGAACCGAGGATGCCCGCGAACCGCTTCCCCAGCAGTGGGACGATGCGGACTTCGAACCGATCGCTCTGGCGATTGATCGCATCTTCCGTCAGACAGGATGGCGACGGTGAGTCGGAGCGAACAGCAGACAGCCGAAGCGTTCGAGCGACAGGGGATGAGCCCGTGGCGGGCCAGGCACGCCGCCGCTGTGGTCCATGGCACGGCCGCCGACGTGAACGCCGTTCACGACTGGGCTGGCGACGATCGGCGAACACTCGACGAGATCGTTGCCGGGGATCAGTCGCTAGGGACGCCAGTCCCACCGGCGATATCTCTTCCCGCGTCCGGCCCGCAGTAGGCTGGGGAAGGACGCCGCATGTCCTTTCCTAAATCCGATCAACGTTCCGGGAGTAACCGACCGCACCCACTGGAGCTTCGACCGGCCCCGAATATCGCCACTGATCCTGTCATGGATGAAGTGGGCGACACGCGTTGGCTGGCTCTCCTCATCCGACAAGGTTTCCTGTTGATCGTGCGTGGGATCGAGCGCCGGTACGGCATCGACCGTAATTCGTGATACGCTAGCTCTATAACCGCATAAAGGGCAGTCCCCTTCATGGGTCCCGCCCGCTTCCGTACCGGAGCCGTCGCTGAGTGAGTCAGCGCCTGCACCCGTCGTGGAAGCGGGCGTTTCGTGTTTTTCGGCGCGATGCCGAACCAGGAGTGCAGCGCGATGCTCACCAAGCCCTTCTACGGACGGCAGTTCTTCACACCCGAAGGTGACGGCGGCGCAGGCGGCGGTGGAGACGAACAGCAGTCCGATGGCGCGACGCCGGATGGGACCAAGCCCGACGAACCGGAGAAGCCCGACGCGGACGGGCTGACCGAGGCGGGGCGCAAGGCGATCAAGGCGGAGCGCGATGCTCGCAAGATCGCCGACCAGGAACTCGCCAGGTACAAGGCCGCGGAAACCAAGCGGACCGAGGATGCGGCAAGGGAGCAGGGCGACTTCAAGGCGCTCTACGAGGGCTCGCAGACCACGATCTCGGAGCGCGATGCCCGGATCGCGGAGCTCGAGGGGCAGATCCAGGCCGCCGAGCACACGTCCCTGCGGACCCGGATCGCCGCGAAGCACAAGCTGCCGGCGGATCTGACCGATCTGCTCCGCGGGGATGACGAGGCCGCGCTCGAGGCGTCGGCCAAGGTGCTCGCCAAGCACATCCGGACCGACGCGCCGGACACCGAGGCGGGGATCACCCGCACGCGGCAGCAGACGAACCGGCAAACGGCGAAGACCGAGCCGGGCAAGACGATCAACGGAACCCAGAAGGTCGCTTGGCCGACCTGACATCGCCGCGGTCCGTGTCGCTGATCCAGCGCCGCTGATTGCCGGCTCCACGAGGAGACACCATCCATGGCGGCAGTCACCAAGGGCACGCTACGCAATGCCACCCGGACCGGGTATGAGGTCAACGACAAGGGGCAGGCCAAGGGGGCGATCGCCCGGGGAGACCTCGTCGTCCTGGCCACCGACACCCCGGCCCGTGGCTTCGAGGTGGTCTACACCAAGGCGCCAATCACCGGAATCACCGAGGCGCACGGCATCGCGATCAAGGACGCCGTAGACGGGGGCCTCGTCGAGGTCGGCATCCAGGGCGAGATCGACGGCTTCGCCGGCCTAACGCAGGGGGCGCCGCTCTACCCGTCGACCGCGACGGCTGGCGGGATCGACACCACCGCAATCGCTAACGCCACGGTCCGGATTCGGGCCGTTACCACTACGCTCATCCGCTTCAACTTCGTCTAACCCACCGGCGATCGCTGGCATGCAGTGCGCCCGAGGAGGGCTGAGACATGGCGAACGGACGGATCGATCTCCAGTACATCGACCTTGGCAATCTCGATCAGAACTACATCCTCGGCCTCCAGAACCGCGCTGGCCTGTCCGTCGCGGACATGCTGACCGCGCTCGACGCGGAACTGGGGCTTGCCAACAGCGGGGCCGATCCGCTGGTCGCTGAGCTCGTTTACCCGACGACCTCGGTCGAGGCCGGTGCGCCGACCGAAACCCGCGGCTTCGAGGCCCGGAAGCAGGGCGAGAATACGCCCGGCCGCCCCCAGCAGGGGACGAGGTCGCTCAATCACATGCTCCCGATCGACGACTGGGAGATCAGCCTCGGGTACACCGAGCCGAAGCTCAAGGACATCAAACAGGCCGAGTTCGACGCCCAGAACCGCGGGCTCCGTGGCGCCTGGGAGCAGCTCGAGCGCCGGCAGACGCTCACCAACCTCTTCCGCAAGGACGAGATCGCGGTTGGCGTCGGGACGTCGGTCCTGTCACCGGGCTTCGCCGGTTCCGGTAGCGGGGGCAACGTCTTCCAGGGCGTCTTCCCGGACGGGGCGGTCGTCCCCGGCGGCTATAGCCACTACTACCGGGACACCCTGGCCAACATCGCCATTACGACCCTGACCGCGGTCAAGCAGCTCCGCCGCTGGGTGCGTGGCCCGTTCGACCTGATCGCCTCGCAGGCGGTCATCGATGCGCTCGCGGCACTGGCGGCTCCCACCTTCGTGGCCGCTGGGTCGCTGCTGGTTCGACCGGGCCAGGGGACGGCCGAGGCGCTCGTCGATGCCGCGATCTACGTCGGCGTGCTCCACGGCGACATCCGGGTCCATCAGGCGCTGACGGATTTCACCGACGGCAACTGGGCGATCTACAAGACCTACGGCGCGTTCAACGCGGCGAACCCGCTGGCGCTCCGGTACGACGAGCTCGTCACTCGGGACATCCGGGTCGAGTCGCGGGCGATGTACCCGCTCGCCGACGCCAACACCGTCCGTCGGTTCGGCATCGGGGTCAACAATCGCATCGGCGCGGTCCTCGGCTCCATTGGCACTGGTTCGACCTACGTGCCGCCGGCGATCTAACCATCGTCGATGGGCCGCACCTGATCCCGGAAAGGAGGGAGTGCCTGTGACGTTCACCTACGACGACACCCTTGCGCTCCCGCTCGACCGGGTCCGGCTCCGGATCGGCGACACTGACCCATCCCGGCCGCTCCGGCAGGACGAGACCGTCGCGGCCCTGATCGCCGCGCTGGGGGAGGTCGGGGCCGTCGAGGTCCTGGCCAGCTCGCTGGCCGTGGAGTACGCCCAGCGTCCCGACAGCTTGGGGGCGGACGGCCAAACGATCAGCTGGAGCAAGCGGGTCACGACCTGGCTGGAGATCGCCGCCCGTGCCCGGACCGAACGACTTGCGGAGGCGTCGTCTGACGATGGCTCGTCGTCGACCCTGACCAGCTCGCGGCCCGTCCGGTCGGACGTCGCACCGGTCGGCGAGTACGTGCGTGGTCACGGCGACGTCGGCTGGGGTCTGCGGTCATGAGCGACCGGATGTCGTTCCTGACCGAAGCAGACGCCGAGGAGATCAATGCGGCGTTCCGGCAGCTGTTCGCCACGAGCCTGGCGCTGGCGAACCCACCGGTCTTCGTGCGGCTCTACCGCAACGGGGCACCGGTCGGGGATCCGGTTCAGGTCCTCGTCATCCCGGCCGACCGTCAGAGTCGGGAGGCCAGCGGCGCCGGAGCGCTCAGCGTGGCGCTCGACGGCGGTCTGCTGCGGTCCTGGGCGCCGTGGGACGTCGACCGCGGCGACACGGTCAAGATCGGCAGCGCCACGGCCGTCATTCGGTCGACGCCCCCCGTCCGCAACGGGATCCAGGACGCGAGTTATGAGATGGCCGATGGTGGGGGAAGCAATGAATAACCTACGCCGCGCTATCGCTCAGGTGAGCCCAAGACTCGCGCCGGACGATTCGCAGCATCTGGGATTCGGACATACCGAAATCCTTCGCCAACTGCTTAGCCGTGACACCTCCGCCGGCATATCGGCGTCTCATTTCTCGGACAGTCGTCGGCGAGGTTTTGCAGCCGCTATTGCGGGTCCCCTGGGCTCGTGGCGATCGGTCCTTCTCCATAGCGTCCGCAATGTTGTCGGCCTGGGTTCCGACGGCAAGGTGCGCGGGGTTGCAGCACGGCGGGTTGTCACAGACGCGATGGCGGACGACGGCGCCCGAAGGAATAGAGCCGTTAGCCAGTTCCCATGCGAGTCGATGGACCAAGACGCCTCGTCCCGCAACGCGGATTCGTCCGTAGCCGTTCGCGTCTCGCGACCCCTGCCACTCCCAGCAGTCATCAGGTCCGGCGACGAGCAAATTCACTCGAAGTCGATCAGCCAATGGCTCGCTGGGCCGGGACGCTCCCCAGCACGGTCGAGAACAGTAGCGTCTGCCCTTTGCAGCCTGGAGCGGAGTGCATGGAAACGAGTTGCCACAGTGCTCACAAACGATGGTGGTACGCTTGGCGGGCATGTCATGGACCTCCTGGTTAGGTCTGTGGCGGCCGTGCCTCGGGCGATGTCTCACCATCGCGCCGAGGTTCTTCGTGCCTTCGAAAAGGCCGCTCTAGTCCTCCAATTATACCCCCGAAGACCCTATTCCCATGCGATTGGGGGTGGAGTCGATGGCTAGCGGGGCCGGTATCCGGGTGACGTCCAATACCATCGGAAGCAGCTGCGCCGCCTTCGGTGCGCGTCTCGATGCCGCATTGGGGGCGCTCTGCCAGGAGGAAGCGGAGCGGGGGCAGGATGCCATGCGGACTGGTCGAAGCTGGACGGATCGGACCGGCCACGCCCGGGACAGTCTGACCGGCTCCGCCCGGAAGGAAGGCGAGGGCGTTCACGTCATCGAGCTCTACACGACGAACGAGGACTACGGCCTCGTCCTCGAACTGGCCCGGGCCGGACGCTATGCCGTCATCCGCCCGACGGCCGACGCCCTGGCCCCCGAGGTCCTGCGACGGGCCGCGTCGCTCATCGGTGGGAGCGTCTCATGATCCGGTTCCATGAGGCCGTGGTCGACATCCTGACGGACGCGCCGACGATCGCTGAGCTGCTTCCCGGTGGCGTCTGGAACCGCGAGCTGCGCCGGGAGGGAGCGGGCAACACCGCTGCCGCCTGGGGACCGATCAACGCGTCGGACCCGTTGAGCCCGGTCGGGCTGCGGCCCAGTGTCGTGGTCCGGGACGCCGGCGAGTTCGGGACCGGCTTCCGGTTCGGGGCTGACGCCAAGGTGATGCTCTTCCTCTACGTCCCGGCCAGCGACGCCGGTCGGGCGCTGATCGCCCGGTTCGATGCCCGGCTCCGGGCACTGCTGGACCGGGCCCACCTGACCGTCGCGGCAGGTGACGACGACGATGGCGAGCCCGGACAGCGGGTCGGCGAGGTCCGGATGGAGCCTCGCAGCCTGATCCTCGACGAGCCGGGCGAACCCGGCACGATGTTCACCAGTTGGCGGCTCACGCTCCGGACGGCGCTGCTGTCCGGCGTGGCCGAATGGTAGGGCCGAGCGGCCGCAAGGAGACATGACATGGCAGATCGACGCAAGGTGACGGAGAAGCAAGCGGCCGACACGATCGCGGCGTATCAGCGAGGCGAGCAGCTGCCCGCCGGAACGATCATCGACTTCACCGAGCCGCCCTACGTCTTCCAGTCCGCGTCCGTCAAGGCGGACGACAAGCCAGCCGACAAGTCGGCCGAGACGGCCAAGGACGGCAAGTAGTCATGGGGATGTACCGTAAGAAGCCGGTCGTCATTGAGGCCCGGCAATTCGTCCAGGGGAACGGGGATGAACTCGCCGAGTGGTCCGGCGGCAAGCATGAGCGCTGGGAACGAACCGCACCCGAATGTCCGCAGCTTCATATCACCACGCTTGAGGGTGTGATGCGGGCGGAGCTCAACGACTGGATCATCAAGGGCGTAAACGGCGAGTTCTATCCCTGCAAGCCGGACATCTTCGAGAAGACGTACGACGTTGTCGAAGGGGAGTCGTAGCCATGCGCCGGGTCCGCTGGGTTGGGAGCCGAATAGCCGACTACCTCGATCAGCCGGACCCAGCCGATCCGTGGCGTCGCACTCGACGGACGCTGCTCTACGCCGACGCCTACTCGCGGGAGGCCGCCGAGCGGGTGCGGCGGGAGGCGCTGTTCGCCCAGCACTTCCGCCCGATGGTTGGGGTCAGCGTCCGGGCGTTCGGACCGGACGACCTGCCGAGCCTGTCCCGGCGCTACCGGTGGGGGCAGCTCGGGATCGGTCCCGACGCCGACCCCTACGGTCCCGCCGACTTCGTCCAGGAGATGGACGACCGCGACGCGATGGTGCTGATGACCAGCAAGTTCGGGCACGAGTTCGCCTGGGCCGATGACGACGAAGAGACGGACACGGCGGGACAGGAACCCCGCCAGCACCAGCCCGGGGACCCGCGGAATCCGGGCCGGGGACCGGTGGCGACCGGGCTGGTGCTGGCGCGGCTGTTGTCCCCGACCGAGGCGATGGCCCACTCGGGCCGTTCGCTGACGCCGGCCGAGATGCAGCGCGTGACTCGCCTCCGGTAAGCGTCCCGCGTGGGGCGATCCGGGCGGCCCGGTGGGTCGCGACAACCACCACAGGCCCCCTGACTCGGGGGCGGGAGGACAGCGGACATGGCAGGACGGATTGCACTCGGGGCCAGGGACATGGCCATCGGCGTGAAGGACCCCGTGGCGGGGACGTTCGCCACCATGCTCGATGCGCCCGGGCTCGTCACCTTCTCGATCAATTACGAGGGCGATGTCGAAGAGCTCTGGGGAGACACCATCCTCCTGGCGTCGACCGCCAAGAACGTCGGCGCGTCGGGCTCCTTCGAGCTCGCCGTGCAGGACCTCGCGATCAAGGCCGCCCTCACCGGCGGTACGGTCGTCGTCACGGGCACCGGGGGGACGGCCGTGACGACCCTCTGGGTGCCGTCCTCGCCGAAGATGCCGCTTGCGCAGCTCGTCGGCATGGCCCGCGGCGTTGGGACCGACGGCGGCACGCTGCTGGGCCGCGTCTATCAGGGCCGGGTGACCAGCGGTGGAGGCATCGAGCTGACCGATGGGTACGCGACCAGCTCCTACGACTACACCGCCCTCGACATGGGCGGAGCCCTGTTCGCGATCGAGCAGCACGCGGCCAGCCTGACGGCGATCCCGTCCACGGCGGTCAGCGCTCTGCCCGTCTAGCACCGACGAACCGTGAACGTCACGGGCGCCGGCCCCGCCCGTGACCGCTCCTCCGACCGGTCAGACGGCGCCCGCTTGGGCGCCCACAGGAGACCATCACCATGACCGACCAGCACGACCGCTTCGATCCGATGACCGGCCACCCGATCGACCACCCATCCGAGCCCGTCACCGACGCGACCCATCGCCACGACGCGAGCGGGATCGCGGCGCCAGGCGTGGTCCACCCGGACTGGGACACCCGCCAGGTTCCGACCGAGCCGCGGGACATCATCCTCGACACGCCGGCCGGCCGGGCGATGACCCCCGCTCAGCGAATCGCGGCCAAGGCGCGGGCGCGGGACAACCGGCTGATCTCGATCGCGCTCCCCGACCTCGGCGAGACCGTCAAGGCGATGCCGAAGTCGTTCGACCGGGTGCTGGCCGACATCAGCCTGACCGGCCTCATCGCGCCGGCCGCCCAGCGGTCGTTCTACGAGGCGGCCAAGACGCTGGAGACGATGTCGCCCGATCAGCAGATGCGGCTCGGCGAGGACACCGACGAGGTGTTGCGATCGCTCGGCATCGGGGGGGCGCAGGACCTCAATCACGCCCTGACCCGCACCTACCCGATCGCCTGTCTGGTCGTGCCCCGGTGCGTGCCAACGGCGGCCGACATCACCGATGCCGAGACGGAGATCGCGCTGGAATGGCTGTCCCCCGTGGATCGCCGGGCGATCGTCGACGCCTGCATGAGTGAACGGGTGGCGCGCTCCGTTGCCATCGCCCCGTTTCCTGACGCATCGGCGACTGCTTCGCGCTGACCTGATGGGCGCCCGCTACGGCACGCGCCCATCGACCTGGTTCGACGTGGCCGACGAGGACCTCCGGTGCGAGATCGATGAGGCCGCGTACCACGTCGGCCAGGGCGTCCGCGGCCTCCAGGAGGCGACGGAGATGGTGACGCCCAGGAAGACCACCGGACCGCAGAAGGTTGCCAAACCGAAGCACACGCCCGCCCAGATCAACCGGGTGATCGGTCTCGTCCCCATGGAGGATCAGCTCGAGAGCGGCGGATCGGCTGACGCCGAGGCGCTCTACGACCGGATGCTGGCCGATCTGGATGGACGTGACCCCCACGCCTGACGCACTGACCGCACGCGGCTGACGACCTCATCATCCGACCCGCTCCCCGGCCCAGGGACGCACGGACCGTGACCAAGACCCCTGACGCGCGTTCCCTGATTCGGGGGCACCGTGTCTGACGGTGGTTCGCTTGGCGGCGCCAAGGCAACGATCACCCTCGACGCCCAGCAGGCGATGTCCGTGCTGCGACAGTTCGGCACGGCCGCCGACCAGACGATGCAGTCGGTCGGCCAATCGGGGACCAAGGCGGCATCGGGGTTCTCCTCGTTCGAGCAGACCCTCAGCAGCACCAACGTCCAGGCCGCAGGCGGCGCGCTGGCCGGTATCGGTGCGGCCGTCGGGCTGATCGGTGGCTTCGCGATCAACAGCGCCATGCAGTTCGATCAGGGCATGGCGAACGTCCAGGCGGCAACGGGCGCCACGGGAGCCGAACTCCAGTCCCTCTCGGACAAGGCGCTCCAGATCGGCAAGGACACCAGTTTCTCGGCGACGCAGGCCACGGTGGCGATCGAGGAGCTTGCCAAGGCCGGTGTCTCGACCAAGAACATCCTCGGCGGGGCCGCCGATGCGACCGTGGCGCTCGCGGCCGCCGGCGGCGTGGCGCTGCCCGAGGCCGCCACCGTCATGTCGGCCGCGCTCAACCAGTACGGGCTCGCAGCGGGCGATGCCTCCGGCTACACCGACGAGTTCGGCAAGAGCGTCAACAATGCGGCCCACGTTGCCGACGTGATCGCCGGCGCCGCGTCGGCATCGGCCACGGGCGTGTCGGAGATGGGTGCGTCCCTGTCCTACGTCGGCACCTCGGCGGCCGCGCTGGGCGTCCCGATCGAGGACACGACGACGGCCCTCGCCCTCATGGCGAACCAGGGGATCGTCGGGTCCAGCGCCGGGACGTCGCTCAACCAGGTCCTGCTCTCGCTGGCCAACCCGACCGCCAAGGCCGCGGGCGCCATGCAGGAGCTCGGGCTCTCCTTCACGGACATCAACGGCAACATGCTGCCGTTGCCCGACATCATCGGGCAGGTCTCGACGGCGACCGAGGGCATGGGGAACGCCCAGCGGGCCGCGTACCTCGAGACGCTGTTCGGCGTCGAGGGTGGCAAGGCGATGAACGCCCTGCTCACCTCGCAGGACGCAGCGCTGGTCGGGACGACGGGCTCGTGGGACGGGATGTACGGCGCCGTCACCGAGGTCGGCGTCGCTCAGGAGCAGGCCGAGGCTCGTCTGAATAGCACGAGTGGCCGCCTGGATGCCCTCAAGGGCACCCTCGAGACCGTGGGGATCGTCATCGGGCAACGGGTCCTGCCCGTCTTCGATTCGCTGATTACCGGTCTGACCAGCGTCCTGAACGCGTTCCTCGAGCTCCCGAGTGGCGCCCAGGCCGTGATCGCCGGCGTCGTCGGGGTGGCAGGTGCGCTGGCCGGGCTGGCGGGCGCCTTCATCCTGGTCGGCCCGAAGGTCATCGACGCGGTCCAGGGCTTCCGGGATCTCACCGGCATCGGCAAGAGCGCGGCGAGCGGGATCGAGGGCGTCGGCAATTCGGCCGGCAAGTCCGCGGCCGGGATGAACACGGCCAATACGGCCGGCAAGGGGCTCCGGGCCACGCTGGTGGGCATGCTCGGCCCGGTCGCGCTGGTTGCCGCGGCGGCCTTCCTGATCTACGAGGCGTACCAGCACAACTTCCTGGGATTCGGCGATCTCGTCCGGGATGTCGGCAGCAAGATCAAGGAGGGTTTTCAGGCCATCGTGGACGGAGTGACCGGGTTCGTCGACCGGTTCAAGGGCGTCTTCGAGAGCCTGACGAGCGGCAAGGGGATGATGCAGATCACCGACGTGTTCGGGAATGCCGTCTCCGTGATGGGCAACCTCAATGCGCCGCTCCAAGTCACGGAGTCGTTGTTTCACGCTCTCGCCGCGGCCATCCGCGGGGTCGGTGGCGGCGACATACCGCTCCTCAACACGATAGCGGACTGGCTGGACGGTTTTGCCCCCAAGGCACAGGCGTTCATCGACAAGCTCCAGGAGATGAAGGCGTGGCTGGTCAACGTCTTCTCCTCAGGCGATGCCGAGGCGGGGCTCGACAAGTTCTCTGGCGCCCTTCAGCCGATCATGCATGGCCTGGGGAAGATCGTCGATGTCGCCCATGACCTGAAGGCCGCGTTCGGCAAGGGGTTCCTGAACGGCCTGAAGACGATCCCGGGCGAGCTCAAGGAGCTCGGCGACGCTTTCAAGCTCATCTTCTCGGGGATCGGTCAGGCGGCCGACAACCTCGCGAAGCGGTTCCCCCTTCTCGGACGGGCGTTCAGTGCGCTCGGGGATCTGTTTCGCAGTGTCGGGAACGTGATCGAAGATGTCTTCGACCTCATCGCCACGATCTTCTCCGGCGGGAGCGTCGAGGACGTTGGACGATCGTTCGTCACGCTCGCCGCGGACATCGGCCGCGTCTTCCTCGACCTGGGAGGCGTTCTCGCCTCGGTCATGGCCGATCTGTTGTCGCTGCTCCAGAACGGGGCCGGGCAGCTCTTCGATTGGCTGTCGGGGAGATTCACCAACTTCTCGTCGACGTTCGACCTGCTCGGCGGGGTCATCACCAATATCATCGGCGTCGTCCGAAATCTCTACGAGGCCTTCATTGCCCTGCTGAACGGTGACTGGGCAGGCGTGTGGGAGAACCTGCAGGACGCCTTCACCGACGCCGTGCAGGCAATCCTCTCCGCGGCGGCGCTGATCCCGACCTTCCTGCTGGAGCTCCTCACCGGGATGTCCTGGTCCGAGATCGGGACCGTCATCAAGGACGCCTTCACCTCAGCCTTCGACGCCATCAAGGGTGCCGCCAGCGGTGCTTGGGACTGGATCTCGAGCTCGGCGTCTTCGATCGGGGACCGGATCGGCGACGCCGCCAGTTCGTTGCTGAGCTGGGGCCAGGGGCTGATCCAGGGCGCGATCGACGGAGCCCAGGGCAAGTGGACGGAGTTCACGGACTGGCTCGGTGGACTCGCCGACGGGATCGGCGAGCTGATCGGCGACCTGAAGACCGGTGCGCTGGACAAGTTCGATGGGATCACATCAGCCATCGAGGACGCCCTCCACGATGCCCAGGGCAAGTGGGAGGACGTCAAGACCTGGTTCGGTGAGCTCGTCGGATCGGTGACGGGCTCGATCGGGGATGTGAAGACGGCGGTCCTCGGGAAGCTCGCGACGATTGGCGAGGCCATTGGGCTCGCCATCGCGACGGCCCAGGGGGCGTGGGAGTCGTTCAAGACCTGGTTCGGCCAGATCGTGGGGTCGATCACGTCAACGATCGGGGATGTCTACGGCACGGTGGTCGGCATCCTGGGCCGCATCGGCGAAGCGATCACCACCGCGCTCGTCGTCGCTCAGGGGGCGTGGGAGGGATTCAAAGCCTGGCTGGGTCAGATCGTGGGCAGTATCACCGGCAGTCTCGGTGACGCCTACGCTGCCGTCATCGGGGTGCTTGGGCGCATCGGCGAGGCGATCTCGACGGCGCTCACGGTCGCGACCGTTGCCTGGGAGGGGTTCAAGGGGTGGCTCGGCCAGATCGCCGGATCCATTACCGGGTCGATCGGCGACGTCTATGGGGTGGTTGTCGGAGTGCTCGGGCGCATCGGCGAGGCCATTTCCACGGCACTGGTCGTAGCCCAAGGGGCGTGGGAAGACGTCAAGACGTGGCTGGGGCAGATCCCCGGGTCGATCACCGGCAGTCTGTCCGGCGTCTGGGCGGCGACCATTGGGGCCTTTGGCAAGATTCAGTCGGGCATCGACACCGCCTTAGGGTTGGCCAAGGCTTCGTGGGAGCTGGTCAAGACCTGGGCGACTGGCTTGGTGGACGACCTGACAGTTCCCGATTTCTCGGCATTCTTGGCCCCATTCCAGGCGATCAGCGACACAATTACCGGAGTCGGCAACTGGATCGTAAACACGGCTTGGCCGAAGCTGACCGACTGGGCCGGAACGATCGTGTCGTCGCTCGCTGCACCAGATTTCTCGGCATTCACGGCGCCATTCCAGACGATGAGCGACACGATCGATTCAACGGTCAACTGGATCACCGGCAAGCTCACCGAGCTCAAGGATTTCGTCTCATTGTTCAGCCTTCCGGACATTCCATTGCCCGATTGGGCAAAGGACTGGATCGGTATCGGTAACGACAGTGGCGAGCCTGAACCGCCACCTGTCGATCCGAATACGTTCATCGGTCCGCTTCCACCGGGGAAGTCCAAGGACTCCGGTAACGGCGGGTACAACCCGGCCGGCGTGATGAAGGGCGGCACGCCCAATCAGGCCGGCGATGGTGGGGTCGGTGCCGCATCCGGAGCCGCGTCGGGACTGGCCGGGATCGCGGCGCAGATCCAGCAGATCGCCGCGACCATCGCCACGGCGGCGGCCGCCATCCAGTTGTCGATCTCGACCATGAAGATCGGCGTGGTGGCGGACTTCACCGACACCGCGTCGTCGTCGATCGCGCTGGCGGGTGCCTGGTCCCTCGGGGTGACGGCGATCGCGACGGCGATCGATCTCGCGGTCAGAACCGCCATCTCGACCATGAAGATCGGGTCCGTCACGGACGTGACCGATCTGGTCGACAGCACGATCGCCCTCGGTGGCGCCTGGGCCACGGCGCTCCCGGCGATCGCGACCTCGCTGGCGACGTCGGTCATGACCAGCATCAGCACGATGAAGCTCGGCGTGGTGGCCGACACGGGCGACCTGGCGAGCTCGAGCATCGCCCGGGCCGGTGCGTGGCAGACCGGCGTCGTGGCCATCGCGAACACGCTCTCGGCGAGTGTCCGGCAGGCGATCTCGACCATGAAGATCGGCGTGGTCGCCGATGTGACCGATACCGTGAACACCAGCATCGCGCTGTTCGGCGCGTTCAGCGCTGGCCTGACCGGTATCGCCGATACCGTCTCCAGCTCGGTCCGTGGCGCGATCAGCACCATGAAGATCGGGATGGTGTCGGACATCCGCGACGCCGTCACCACCGGTATCGCCGAGTTCGGCCGGCTCGGCTCCGAGGGTGCTGGCGCCATCGACGGCGGGGCGGGGTCGATCGGTGCCGCAGCGTACAACATGGGCTCGCTGGCCTCATTGGGCGTGGCCAACGGCATCGATGCCTACCTGGGCTCCATCACGACGGCGGTCAACAGCATCGTCGCCGAGGTCGATCGGGCGCTCGCGGCCGGACTCCGGGTCGCGTCGCCGTCCCGGCTTACGGGCTACTACGGCGCGATGTCGGTCGCCGGCTTCGTTGGAACCATCATCGACGGGATCCCGAGCGTCAGGAGCGCAATCGGCCGGGTCGTCCGGACCGTCCAGGACGGCCTGGATGGCGTCACCGCGGCCCAGGCGGCGGCAGCTATCGCCTCCACGCGGAACCGGCCAGCTCGAGGGGCCGCGAATCGGTCAGCGCCGGTCATCACGCCGTCGCCCCTCCCCGTCACCAGCCCACTGCCCGCGAGTCCACTGGTGGGGTCCGGGTCGGGTGCGATCACGATCAACTGGGGCGGCATCACGGTCAACAGCAATGGCAGCGCAGCGGACTCCGTCGGCGCCTTTCATGACGCCTTCGACGCCGAACTTCCGGCGCTCGTCACCGCCATTCGGCGTCAACTGGGAGGTTCGTAATGGCCGGGAGTCTCATCGACCTGATCGACCTGACCAACAGGTCCGGCGGCGTCACCTTCGCTCGGACGATCCAGAGCGGATCGTCCAGCACCTACGGGCAGCTCGTCGTCGCTGACACCAACGGCTGGGCCAGCCGGATCGTCGCGCGGATCGGCAAGACGGACACTGGGGACCCCAATCCGGTCGTGGACGCCCTGCTCTACCGACAGGACGGGACCATCTACACCCTGGTGGGTCGGTCTGCCACCCTGACGTTGACCTCCACGAATGCGGACGACCACTCGCTGGTCATCCCGTCCGCGGTCCCCGTCGTCGCCGGCGTGACGTATGCCGTCGTGCTCCGGGCCGTCTCCGGTCGCTTCGATGTGAGGGAATACGTCCGATCCAGCGACCGGCAGACCGTGAGCGGCAACGCCGGGACCGGGACGCCGACGTCGCCATGGACGCCAGCGGCCGCAGGGTCGATCGCCCGGACGCTCAGCATGCAGGTGGCCGGTTACAGGAACGTCGTGCCGACCGCCGCCGTTACGAGCCCGGCGCTCAACGCGTCGTCCAACGTGGTCCCGGCCTTCACGGTCTCCATGTCGGACAGCGACCGGGCGGACTTCGGCGACAGCCTGCAGATCGCCTGGCTGCACATCGTCGGTGACAGCGGCGGGGCACCGAACCTGTCGAATGTCCGGTATGGCCCGCAGGCCACGGCCATCGCCAATGCCGACGGCGCCGGGACCGGCACGATCACGCCGGCGATCTCGCTGCCCGCCGCGACCTACTGGGTCCGGATGGCTGCGTCCGACCGGTTCGGGGCAACCTCGGCGTTCACGGCGTGGCAGAAGCTCATCAGCACCGCGTCGGCCAATATCCAGGCTGCCGGGACGCTGGGAGGGTCCAAGCAGGAGGTCATCACCGGGATCGGCGTCCCGTGGCTCTACACCAACCCGGCCGGCTTCAACGCCGCGAGCATTCAGGTCGAGCTCTACCGGGGGACGACGCGCATTCGGCAGTCGGCGCCGATCGCCGTCACCTGGACGCCGGGCAGCACCAACACGATCACCTGGGCACAGCTCGTCGCCGCGGGACTTGCGGGCGGCGGCGCGTGGGCCGATCTCCAGTGGGGCCAGACCTACGGCTATCAGGCGATCGTCACCGATACGCAGGGGACGGTCTCGCCGGCGTCGGACCGCAAGACGTTCACGACCGATGCGGCGCCGGGAATCCCCGCGACCGTCGCGCCGAAGGGCAACATCAACCTCACGAACCGCCCGATCCTGCGGGTCAGCGTGACCGATGTCGATGACACCGTGACCACGGGCCTCGCGGTCGTCGCCCGGATCAAGAGCAGCACGGGCGCGGTCCTGTTCACCCGGACCATGACCTATACCCCCGCGACCAACGACTGGCGCTATCAGACGACCGAGACGGACATCCCGACGCCCTCGCCCGGGACCCGGGTCGACTACCGGTGGGATGCCAGCGCGTACGATGGGACGTTGTACTCCGGCGAGGCGACCGTGAACGCGTCGCGGGCCTGGTCGACCGAAGAGACCTTCGGGTACACCGCTGGTCCGACCGTCACGATCACGAGCCCGGCGGATGGCAGCACGATCACCACGGCCAATCCGGACATCGTGATCGCCTTCAGCGGGACCGCATCGCGGGTCAGCCGAACCATCTATCGGGCCGGATCGACCGTCGCGCTGTTGTCGCTCGCGGTGACGGGCTCGCTCGAATCACCCGTCACGATCCCGGTGGCCTCCACGGTCATGTTCGACGGTCAGTCCTACGACATCGTCGCCCAAGCCACGGTCAATGGTGTCGTGGGCTCTAGCGCGGTCACGACCGTCACACTCGACTACCCGGCCTACCCGGCGCCGCTGAACTTCCAGGCGACGCCCTTCACCATGGAGGGCGCGCCGTTCCCGACCCTGACCCAGCTGTCGTGGGACCCGACCACCTACAGCGCCGGCCAGTTCATCCGCTACGTCGTCACCGCCCGGCCGGAGGGTGAGCCCGAGGGCAGCCAAAACGAGCGCACCATCGCGGACATCACCGATCCCGCCAGCACGATGTGCTTCGACGGTTTCCCGGCCTCGGGCGTGACGTACCGCTACACCCTGCGCCAGAGCGTGCTCTTCGGGAACGACATCATCCCCTCCGAGCCGTCGGAGCAGACGACCGGCATCGTGATCCGGGGGGTCTGCATCTCGGTCGCCAACGACCCGACCACCGGCGTGGTGTTCGTCCTGGACGGCTCGCTCCCGAGCTGGCAGCCAGCGGGCTCGGAAGACGTGCGGACGCCCTTTGGCAGCCCGACGCCGGTGACGTGGGTCCGGACACTGGACTACCTGACCATGTCGGCGAGCTTCCCGCTCCGGACGGACCCGTCGCACCCCCTGGCTGCCGGGGTGCTGCGGGATCGGACGATCGCGATCCGGCGCCAGGTACTGTGCTGGCGAGACCGGGACGGCGCCCGGGTGTTCTTCCGCTTCCCGACCAATAGTCCCGTCTGGCAGCGCATCCCGGGCGGGCAGTGGGATCTGTCGATCGAAGGCCGGCAGGAGAGCTGGCGGGAGATCCCGGTCGGCGTCGAGCGGGAGGTGGGGTTCGCATGAGCGACACCTCCTACGGGCGCTACGGCGTCGGCACCTCGGCCGCAGCGGAATGGTCGGTCCGATACGAGCTCCGCGATGCGAGCAACGCCGCGATCGCCGACATCACCGACCTGGTCACCTCGGGGTCCGTCGACTTCGACCCGGACAAGGCCGTGTCGGGGCAGTTCACCGGCCAGCTGGATCGGCCCTTCCGGGCGCTGCCGTATCGCGATTTCCTCGCGCCGATCGTCACGATCACGCCCATCGACGGCCGGCCACCCGTCACCCGGCAACAGGGGCTGTTCCGGATGCGTCGTGGCGCCATGACGTGGATCGACGATGTCGACCGCGGTGTCGTCGCGGCGGGTCGGTTGACCCTCGACGACCTGACCGGCACGGTCCGGGACGCAACGCTCGGCGACACCTACAACGTCGCGGCGGGGGTGAGATACACCGACGCCGCCACGCTGGTCATCCAGGAGGTGGACCTGCCCGATGGGATCGATATCCGCGTCAACTTCCCGAACGACAGCCGGACGCTCCCCGCCGCCATGACGTGGGGCGCCAACGAGAGCCGGCTGAAAGTCGCCGGCGATCTGCTGGCGAAGATCGGGTGCTACACACCCTGGGCCTCGTGGGACGGGGTGCTGACCAGCACCTATTACCGCGACGTCGACAAGATCAGTCCCAGCTTCACATATGTCGCCGGCGTCAATAGCCAGATCATCGCGCCGCCCCAGACGGATAGCGACGACTCCAGCCTGTCCAACCAGATCACGGTGGTGCAGGAGGATACCGATCCCGCCAAGCGGTTCCGGGCGGTCTGGGAGGTGAGCGACCCCACGAGCGACATCCATCGGCTGACGATCGGTCTCCGTCCTCGCACGGACGTCGTCAGCCAGTACGCCGATCAGGCGGCGGTGACGGCCTATGCCCGGCGGCTCGCCGGCCTGGCCGGGAGTGTCTCCGAGACCCTCAGTATCACGACGCACCTGGACCTCGGCCACGAGGCGTACGAGCTCTACGCGGTCGATCTGTCGGGTGCGTCTCGGCCAGGCGACGACCAGGCCCGGATCAACGGACGGTGGCGGTCGGCGGGCCTGAAGCAGAACTTCGACACCGGCCAGTCCATCGTCCGCGCCGCCCGGACGCAGCCGTTCGTGCTTGCTCGATCGGGGGTGATCGCATGAGCGATCGCGAGACGACCAATGCGAAGAACGCGACGGACGCGGTCATCGCCATCCGGCAACTGGCCCGCGAGGAGATCAGCCGCGGCGGGGTCGCCGATCGCGTGCTGGTCGAAGCCGTGGCGGGCAGCGCGATCAAGGTCCGGGCGCTGGGCTCGGACGTGCCAGGCGCCCAGCTCATCCCGATCAGCGGGTTCGTGCCGGCGGTCGGCTCCGAGGTGCTGCTGTTTCGGACCTTCGGCGGCCAGCTGATCGCGGTTCCGCTGACCAGCGTGGCAATCGGCACGGGGGCAGGCCAGCTGCCGACCGCTGGCGACGTCGTGCTCGCGTCACAGGTCGGCAGTGCGGTCAGTCGGCCAATCAACGTCTTTGGCGTCGGGGTGGGGGAGGTGACGACCAGTCTCAAGACGTTGGACATCAAGGACGGGATCAAGGTCACGGAGCCATCAACCGATCTGGTCCGGCTCGACGCCGACTACGGTGGGTCAGGTGGCACCTTCGGGACCGCAACGACCGTGGCCAGGAGCGACCACAGCCACCCGGCCAGCGGCGGGGTCACGGCCGTGGCGGACTCGGACTTCATCGACCTGACCCTCTCGGGCTCGACGCTGACAGCGGACATCAAACGCCTGTTCCGTCCCTACCCACGGCCGGTCGCCGGAACCTATATCGGTCCGCTCAACGGTGACGTCGTGCGCGGTCCGATCACGAGCCAGAGCTACAGCACTGGCACCCTGATCGCCTGGCCGATCTGGCATCCGTCGGACTCCGGGACCCTCGGCGGGTTCCTCATCGCCCGGGCCAGTGGCTCGACCGCCGTCTCGGGTCGCATCGGCCTCTACGCGGTCGCAGCGGACGGATTGCCCACCGGCGGTCCGTTGCGCGAGGCCACCATCAGCCTCGGCAGTGCCGCCGGGGTGTATTCGGGCTCGGTCACGAACCTCTCGCTTCCCCGCGGGTGGTACTGGATCGCGTTCACGCCGTCCGCGACGGTCGTGCTGGCGGGCGTGGCCAGTGGCGCCGCGACGGCCGGCATCATCGGCGTCAGCTCGGGTGACGTCTCCGCCACCGGAGTGACGCTCAAGACGGGCATCTCCATGCCGCACACCTACGGAGCCCTGCCCAGCTTCAACCCGAACAGCGGCACGATCACGAACATTGCATCGGTCTGGGCGCAGATCGCCTAGCCAGGGAAAGGACGATCGACATGACGCAGCAGCAGGTCAATGAGTTCGACAGCGAAACCGGCACGAACCCGACCGAGATCCCCGAGGAGCCGCCCGTTGGCATCATCGAGGACGAGCCGACCAGCCCGCCGGCGGACGCCACCGGCCCAGGTCACTACGGGAAGTACGAGGAGAACTGGGAGCGCCCGGACGGCAGCTTCAAGCTCATCAGCCGGACCTTCGTCTGGGTGCCCGACCCGGCGCCGACCGAGGGCGAGCTCAAGGGCCAGCTCGCCCGGGAGATGCTCGTCGCCTCGCAGGCGGCACAGGCGGCCCTGGTCACGTCGCTGGGGCCGCTCCGAGACGCCGTCGCCAAGCTGGACCCGGCGGCGATCCGCGAGCCGGACGGGTTCGAGTTCGCCGGCTTCGCGATCGACCGCGAGACCGAGATGAACCAGGTCCGGATGGCGATGGGCGACCTCGCCGAGGCGGTTCGGGCGGCGTCCGGTGCCCTCGAGGCCAACGCGACCGCCAACGAGCTCAGCGTCGCGGCGACCGTCGCGGTGCTGGACGCGGTCCCGAGCGAGGTCGCACTGACGGCACTCGACGTCGTCGCAGCACCCGATGCGGTGCGACAGGAGTAGGTCCCATGTGGGAGTCACTGCTGCCAGGAGTGTCGGATGTCGGACCCGGTCCTCATCGCCCTCATCGTGGCGGCGGTGCCGTTCATGGGCGCCCTCGGCAAGGCCGTCCAGTGGCTGGCCGACCGGCAGCAGGCGCGCCGCAAGGTGGCCGTTACCCAGACCGAGTCCTTGTCGGCGTTGGCGGACAAGGACGAACTGATCGCGGCGCTCCGGAGCCGGCTGGCCGACAAGGACGCCCTGATCGCGGACCTGAAGGCCCAGCTCGTCGATCGCGAGGTGGCGTCGTGACGATCGCCCGCCGCCTGTGGGAGCACATCGAACAGCGCCTGGCCGACCGCTACGACCCGGACGCCGATGCGTTCATCGTCGAGCTCCGGGCACAGGCCACCACGGCCCGAACGGAGACCCGGGCGATTCGCGAGGAGCGGGACGGACCCTCCGGCAACGACTTCCTGGAAGTCCCGGATACGGGCCGGCTGAGAGGAGACGGATCATGACGTTGACCTGGCGGATGACGTTTGGGCTGATCGCCCTCGTCGCAAGCGTGATAACCACGATCTCGTTCATCGGTGACGAGGCCGTGACCACTTGGGGCAT
This sequence comes from uncultured Thermomicrobiales bacterium, assembly GCA_964244115.1. Taxonomy (GTDB): domain Bacteria; phylum Chloroflexota; class Chloroflexia; order Thermomicrobiales; family UBA6265; genus CADCWK01. Next base: position 10,953 of record CAXTHM010000026.1, on the reverse strand, counting down.
CTACGCCTACATGGCGATCGCCACGCTCGTCGTCGCGACGGTCATGACCTACCGGGTCACCGTCCTCCGGGGCTGGACGCCACGCGTGTTCCTGTTCACCTGGTGGCAGTGGGTGATCGGCGGCCTGTTCATCTTCCTCGCCTACCGGATCAGCGACCTGCCGGAGCCGCCCCTATGGGTCAACACCGTCGTCCGGGCAATCGTCGGGACCGCGACGACCATGCTGCTGATCGTGCTGCGGTACCGCGTCTCCCGCACGGAGCGAGAGGAGGCCAGGAGCAAGGGCATCGTGTCCCTGCCCGAACTGGTCATGGGACCAGACAAGGAGACGAGATCATGACCGTCACCGCGGAGACGCCCTGGCGCGAGACCGGAAATACCACCGTTGCGGGGCTGATCGCCGAGTTTCGGACCCAGGGCGACAGCCCGCTCGTCGAGGAGGCTGCCCGACTACTGGCTGCGGCCGGCGGGTTCTCCCGGCTCATGGCCGCGATCTCGTTCGTCGAACAGAAGCACGCGACCTATCAGGGCGTCATCCCGAAGGCGAGCCACAACTTCCTGTCGTTGGCGTCAGGGTGGAAAGCCGGAGCGCATACCTGGGAGACCTTTACCAGTTATGCCGCCTGTGCGGCGCGGTGGAAGCAGCTCCTCACCGATCCCGCTGGCGCCTACCGGAACGCGACGACGATTCGGGACCTGATCAATGTCTATGCGCCGCCGACCGAGAACGACGTCGATCGCTACGTGCGGCAGGCAGTCGAGGTCATCAATCGGATGCCGCTCGCCGCCGGGGCGACGCCGTTGGCCAGCCCAGGAGGAACCACGATGTCAGCCACGTCACCGATCACGTTCGGCAACGTCGTCGCGCCGCCCGTCGTCCATAGGGACATCGATCCCGAGCTCAACACGGCCTGGGACGATCTGGGACAACGGCGACCGCGCTTCGTCGTGCTGCACCGGATGGCCGGCAGCCTTGCCGGGACGGACGAGTACTTCCGCACCGACGCCCGGACGCGAGCCCGGACCGACTACGGCATCGATCATCGCACCGGGGAGATCTGGCGCTGGACCGATCCGCTCGGCCGGCTCGCGCCCTATGCCTCTGGTCCATGGACGTCGCCACCGGGTGATGGCATCGCCCTGGTCGCAAAGCTGGGCCAGTCGGCGATCAATCGCGACGGCATCAGCCTCGAGACGTCCGGGTTCAAGGACGACACGATCTCCGAGACCGGATTCAGTCGGCTGGTCCAGTTGATTGCGTACTGGGCCGACTGGTGCGAGATCCCGTACCCGTCGTGGCCGATCAACCCGGAGACGGGCCTGACGTTCGTCTACTGGCACGGGGAGTTCAACGGGGCCAAGGGGCCGGGCACGGAACACGATTGCCCTGGCTCGGTCATTCGCGGCATGACGACGCGGCTCATCACTCGGGTCGGCGAGATCCTGCGTGACGCCCAATCGGTCGAGGTGACTGGATCGGTGCCGCCGACACCGCAGCGTCCGCCGCGGTCGACGGCTCCGGTCGTGACGCCGACGCCCCCGACGGCGATCGCCCTGCCGGCCGGGGTCGACCTGACGCTGGTGTCGGGCTGGTTTGGGTCGGTCGCGAGCAACGGCGATCGCGCCATGACCTTCGCGTTCGACGCCAACGGCCCGGTGACGAAGCTGTGGCTCGAGCATGGTCGGGAGACGGGGACGTGGCCGCAGCTCGTTTCCGTAACGGAGACAGACGGCGGACGGGTGTTCCGGTTCGATGGGGGCTGGACGGTCCGGGGCACGGCTGATGGCACGGTCGAGGAGGTCGCTGCATGAGAGCTACTGGGAGAGCTACTCGTAGAGCTACTGGGAGAGCGACGTGTCGAGCTCCGTGACTTCTTATTGTCCTGAACGGCCCGAACGACCAATAGCGATCGCGGTATTCACGGAGTGACTACCAGGTAGCGATCCTGGATGAAAGCAAACCGTCAATTTCTTTCATTGAGTACCTCACTGCTGAAAGGACATCATCACCATGGACGCGGACATCACCATCACCAGCATCGTCGTCGGCTCGCTGCTCCCGAACCTCATTGCGATCATCGTCCAGCCGCGGTGGCGCTCCGAGGCCCGGGGGCTGGCCACGTTCGCCATCTGCGTGGTCGCTGGCCTCCTGATCGCCCTGCTCCAGGGTCAGATCGGCAGCGGGCAGGACGTGGCGACGTCGGTCGTCGCCGTGCTGATCACCAGCCAGGTGCTCTACCAGACGCTCTGGCGCCCGAGCGGGATCGCGCCGGCGATCGAGAAGGCGACGTCGACGACCACGTTCCGGCCTCCGTCGACACGCTGATCGTCATATTCCAGATACTGGAAGACGTGGAACGGGGCCAAGCGCAGTGCTTGGCCCCGTTCCACGTCCTCGCAGAGTCCTAGAGATCGCCGGACAGGCGGAACGTCGCGGAATCGTTGGCGACACGAGCCGGTCGACCGCGGCCAGGGCGACCCTGCATCGCGACGACATCGGCCGGAGTGAACATCCAGACGCCGGCGACCTTCGTGCCGGTCTCGAAGCGGGTCGCCATCTGGCGGACACGAGCCGTCGAGACGTCCAGCAGGTCCGCCACCTGCTCGGTCGTATAGATCGGCTCCGGAGCCGGCGCGGGTTGACCATCGAGCCGGGTGATCGGTTCGGTCGGCCATGCCGGGGACGGGTCCCAGTCGGTCGAAGGAGCCGGAATGGGGTGGTTCATCTCGAACGATGCCTCGATCCAGGTCGCGGTGGCGTCCCGAACCTGCTGGGGGATCTCCTCCAGCGTGCGAGCGAAGGAGGAACAGCCCGGCAGGTCTGGAAAGATGATGTCGAAGCCACCGGTCGGTTCCGGCACCACGGCGAAGGGATACGCGCGGCCAAGGGCTTCATCCAGCGTGACAGGCTGGGGCGACGGAGCCATCGTCGCCAAGACGGGGTTCATGGTTTCCCATCCTTTGCGAGTTTTCCTCGCGATGTTTCCTAATATCGAATGTCAAGGAGTTGTCAGCAGCACATCCGGCAACGCTTGGTCTAGCGCTGATAGGGTCCGTCGTCGCCGCTATCGCAACAGCGTACGGATCGGGAGAGGGATGGTCGGCCGGGGCCGGGGGATTACTCCCCCGGCTGACCGATCGCGTTGGCTGCGTCCCTGATCGCTGCCCGGTTCACCTTTCCGTCCTCCACCCGCATCGGAATCGGCGGAGTGTCTGGTTTGGTGAAGACGACGTGCGAGCCCTTGCCCTGCCGCATCGTCCATCCGGCCAGTTCGAGGAGCTGCTGCACGTCCGTGAGCGGCATCTCGGTTGGCCGGGCCAGCAGCTTTCGCCGCAGTTTGTCGAGCTTTCCCATCCCTCCCCCTTCGTCCGTCTCAGCTCCCTGCTGATGTACTAATTGTAGCGCAATCGTAACCATTACGCAAGGGATGTGGGGGTCATCCGGGCGATCAGCTGGCGCCAGTCGGCGACGGGGCCCTCCTCGGACCCATGGAGGTGCTGGTAGGGGCTCATGCGTGGGCCAGTTCGTCGAGCAGGTGCGCGACGTAGGCGATCGCCTCGGGGTGAACGGACCGGTAGTGGTGCGGCTCGCCCTGCATCCGGGCCAAGGAGATGTCGACGAACGGCTCATCGTCGTCGAGTTCGATCTCGATCCGGCGGGTGTGCAGGGCAACGAACTGGTTGACCTCGTCGACTTCGGTCACGACGAGGAGGCCTTCGTAGAAGCGGTTCATGGTGGCCATCCCTGCCATCCTCGGGCGTGGCGCCCGGGCGGCTGATGGGGTTCGGCCCCGCGGGAAGGGACCGGACGAACGGCGCGGGAACGAGGCGCGGGAACGGGGCGATCAGGCGGTGAGGGGACGGGGACGACTGTCGGAGGACGCTGCCCGGTTGGTCAGTTCGGTGACGAGGTCGAGGGTGGCGTCCGAGAACGCGTCGAGGATCCCGCCGAGGTCGGCGTCGCGGGTGATCTGCGTCCGACGGCCGTCCGGATCGACCAGCCAGGCGTCGAGGGTCGTCGTCGATGCGTCGAGGGCCCCGGTCGATGGGTCGCGATCGACGTAGATGGTGAGGTCGACGTCGATGGTGAGCTCCACTTGGCCGATCGGGTCGGGGAGCGCGATGGTGCCGTGCAGGGTGGAGATGGGCATGACGAGGACCTCCCGGAGATGGCGCCGGCGCCCGGCGGGATGGCCAGGGCGCCGGCTAGTCGGTCAGGCCGTGACGGCAGCAACGCCGCAGCGGCAGGGGATCTCGGTGTAGTCGTTGAGGCCGAAGCCGACGTACATCCGGGCCCAGCCGGTGTCGAGGCAGTCGGTGCACATGCGGTGGTCAGGCTCGGTGGGATCGAGCACCTCCGAGGCGGACGGTTCGCCGGTCTCGTCGAGCTCGACGGCGAGGTCGGCGAGGTGCTGCGGCAGCGTCGGAGTGGGCTCGTCGACGAGCTGCTCGGTGATGGCGTCCAGCTGCGTGAGGTGCGACCGAAGGGCGGCGCGGTGGACGCAGACCGGGTCGCCCTGGACCGCGGCGATGCAGGCGCAGCTGAAGGCGCTGACTGGGTAGAGGGTGTGGCCGTCGCTCGAGAGGGCGTAGTAGTGGCCGTCGACGACGTCGTGGAAGAGCTTGATGCCCTTGCTCCGAGCGCGGTCGAGGGCGGCGGCCCAGCGGATCGGGGTGTTGGGGCGGGTGGCGATCGCGTCCATGGTGACGGTCTCCTGCTGCTTGCCGGGCGGGCTACGAACTCCGCATCGGCTCGAACGAATGGGTCAGGGCTCCAACCTGACGTAAACATGATAAGTCCATAACGGGTACTAGTCAAGTAGGTAACGTGGGCTTATCATGTTGGAGAGGAGGAACCTAGGATGGACACCATTGGAAAACGGCTTGAGGCGGCGCGAGGCCGACGGCTTTGGACACAAGAGGAGCTGTCGAAGGCGTCCGAAGTTCCGGTCGTTACCATTTCGCGGATCGAGAACGATCGATACCGCAAGCGTCCCTACGTGGCCACGCTTCGCAAACTATCCGATGCTTTAGGCGTACAGATTGAATGGCTCGTCTTCGGCGACGAAGCCGATCGCCAGATTGACGACACGGGAAAAGCGGCCGCCTGAGTTAGCAGGCGGCCGCCGGAGCCCCGACCCTGTTCGTAGCAGGGAGAGACTTGGGCAGTCTATCAAAGGATGTCAGATCTGGTGCTATGCCTTCATCAAAAGGAGTGTGATTGAGCAAGTGCTCGAAGAGGGAGTTCCAGAAGAGGGAAAAACCCTAGTCGCGGCGTAGACAAAGCCACACGCGACTAGGGTTCTGAACGCGCCTCACCTGGTAGGACAGGGAGACGACTGCATTCTATCAGGACGTGTTGACGTGTCGGACCAAGTCTTAGGCGCCGGCGGTCAGGATGAAGGAGGTGCATCCTGGAGTGTTGAACGCGATGTTGAAGGGCACGACCGAATTGCCGGCCAGGCGCGTGTTGGCGAGTGGACCATATAGCCAGTTCGTCATCTGCCCGGCAGCGTCGTAACAACTTCCAGCCAGGATGCCTTGATAAGCGACATCGGGACTAGGGTTTCGGACGAACCCGATGATCCCATCACCCAATTTGTTGGCCTCTTGAATCTCAAGGCTGACATCGCTCGAATATGGCGGGACGGGTCCCCAAGTCACGGCGTATTGGCCAGAAGTCCCATACGCCACCGCACCCTGGAACTTCAGGTATGCATGAGCGACCTGCCCTGGCTGAACTACTGCTGGCCAAGTGGTCTCATTCGCCCCAACTGCCGTTAAGGCGCCGGAAGTGTCGCGAACAGAGCCGGCAACAGAGATATTGGCCACTGGTTGGTCAGTCGCATTGCGGACCAAAACCATCGTTACTCCGATGCCGTCCGATCCAGTGGTAATCGGGTAGGAGGCAACTATCGATACCGTGCCAGGTGTGGGAGCAGCCAGAAGATCGACCAACCCAGGGGGTTGTTGAAGACTTGGGCCGCCAACGCCTGCAGGACCTGCCACTGGCGTGGCCCCTAATGGCGTCGCCCCGGCCGGCGTCCCGCCGATCGGCGTTCCCGCGGCCGGCGTCCCGCCCGACTGGCGAGCAGCGCCCATCGACGAGCCCGCGGCGACGAGGACGAGGACGACGGCGATGACGAGCGCGTGCCGAGACAGCCAGCCCATGACGATCCTCCCTGATGCGACCAAATAACCTCGATCCGGCCCGACGTCGCGGCCGGCGCTGAACCGGCAGTGTAGCGAAACCGAGCACCTCGCCGCGCGCCTGGACGCCTTTGACATGGTGAACCGGTTATCCTGTTCCGAACGGACGAAAACGCACCAGAGCGCATGAGAACGTACGAGGGTGTACGAAACCGATCGAGAACGGGCAGCTGCGGTATCGCATATACGCTATATTGGGGGTCGCGCGATGCCGACGGACAGCCCGTGGACGTCCACGACCGACCCGCATGTCGATGACGTACTTGACGGCCTGCTGAAAGATCATGATCCCGCTGGGCAGAAGATCGACGATCATCTCGACGACTTGCTCCGTCAGTGGAATCAACGGTTGCCAGCGTTGCGCCGTCGCGAACTGCTCAAGACCTCGTACGTTCTCAAGCCCTTCCAGTCGCCGGCCTGTGAGGAAGAAGACGTCCTCGAAGCCTATGTTGGTGTGGGAAAGGGATCTTCCAGAACGCACCGAATCTACCTGACCATGATCGAGGACCGGCGGGAAATGCGGTTCCTCCATCTTGCCGAGAAGTCGGGTAACAACAAGTCGCAGCGGAATGACGCGGATCTCGCAGCTGGCCGGGCGAAAATCTATCGAAGCCGCCTGAAGGAGGAACGAGAGAATGAGTAACGACCGTCGAAACGCCCGAGTTCGTGAGTATCTGAGCGAACCGGAATCGCGTGACCGATGGCTCGTTTCCACTTGGTACTCAGAGCTCATCACCCAGGCAATCGGAGCACGCAGTCGGGCGGGTCTTACGCAGGGCGATATCGCCGAGCGCATGGGCACGACGCAGTCGGCGATCGCGCGTCTCGAGAACGATCTGGACGCCAAGGTGGGAGCCGGACGGCTCGTGCGGTATTTGACGGCCTGCGGTGTCGTCCCGATGACCGATACGATCCCCTTCGAGGCTGTCATGGACGGTCTGATGGCGGACCCGAGCCTTCCGCTCCAGGCTTCGAGCTTTGCGTTGAGCGCCACGGTAGGCGACGAGGACGACCTCGTGGTCGAAAGTGGCTCCAATGAGGGCTCTCTTGATGTTGACGCCATCCGAGCCCAGGCGCCTTCGGCAAGGGCCGAGGAAAGTGCCTTGGTCGCCTCGGCGTTGCAGTACCAGGCCGGCGTGCTCACGGCATCATCTCTCTATACAGCGACCGATTCCCTGAACCGGCTGTTCTCGGACATTGAGCAGCGGAGCAACACCTACGCGGCCATCGTCAGTCGCGCCGTCGAGGGACTTGCAGACTGGAACACACGCCTTATCCAGCAACTAACCCCGGTATGGTCGGGGATTGATGCCGCAGCCCTTGCGGTAGCTGCAAGCCTGGTCACTCGACCTGGTCAGGGTCAATCGCCGTCGGCACCCGCAAAGACCGCGAATGATCACGAGGAAGCTCCTCGCGTCCCACGTCCTGACCTGCAACCGAGGCCTCTCAAAACCGATGTGCCCTACCTGAAACTCATGCGCTTCGATCCTGACGACGCCTACGATCCCCGGGGTGGTCGTCATCAGACATTGCCACCCGGTCTGCTGCTCGAGCCGGAAGCCGCGATTTCCTGAATTCCGACCACCAACGCAACTGGGAGGACCAGGCAATGGACGCCACGATCATCAGCGCTCGCCGCGCGTACGAGTTCCGGATTGATGAGTTGCGGCTCTCTCTCCTGTCATCTGGCAACGTGCTTGGCTATCTGCAGGAGGTTTACGGAGCTGCGGTCTCGCAGATCGGGTCCCCTCCGCCGCTCTTCGGTGAGGTACTCCAAACCTATCCCCCTGGGGTCATCGTGGGTCTTGGTTCCATCCCTCTCGACGAGGACACCCAGGTAGCCCTGCGGCGACTGCACATCGAAGCGAACAGAATCGTGGTCGACGTTGCCGGGCCCAGCAGCGCAATTGATCTGCTGTTTGCGCGCCTGACACGCGGACTGGAGACGCTCAAGGCGCCAGACGGCGCGCCCGCCATCGGGACACCTATCAGGATCTACGACTCCTCGGACATCCGTTGGCCCGAGGGCGCGTGGGATCTCGATCGACTGGTCAACCCGGCGCTGCTCTCGTTGCTCCGGGGATCATTCGAGACCTTCACCTCTCGTGACCAGCGGGTGTCGGTGCCCAGCCTTCGCCTGCACATGCCTCCGGCAGCTGACCCCTATCCCGGACAGAGCGTCCAGGAGCATGAAGCCTTCTACATCGACCTGCGTTCTGGCACGGATCCGGACGAGCGCGTCGTGGTCAGCACGGCACCGCTCGACACCGATGCTCACCTCGCCCTGATCGCTCAGCTGAGCGAGGTCTTGGGTGAACGTCACCTCGATCCGGTGCCTGCGACCACCGAAGACCTCTAGCCAGACCAGATTCGACTAGATGCCCTACGCGCGCGGGTGCGCAAGATCGACCCGAGCGTGACGGTCATGCATCGTCACGGTGACGATGGGTGACGATGCCCGTGACGGTACGTTTACGGCTTCCAGATGCGGTATCTGACCGTTGTGACGATAGTGACGATGATATCGCCCTACTCTCCGGACAGGAAGGGTACCGTGACCGACGAGCAGCCGACCGGGAAGCCAACGCCGATCACCTCGGCCCGCCGTCGGGGCCACAACGAGGGCAGCGTCTACCAGCTCAAGGACGGCACCTGGCGCGGGGCGGTGACCTTCCTCGACGCCGCGGACGGCCGCCGCCGGCGGAAGTACGTCTCCGGGCGGACCCGGACCGAGGCCAGCCGCAAGGTCGCCCAGCTGCGGGCCGACCATGAGCGCGGCGTCGCCCTCGCCACCGGCATCCCGACCGTGGCCATGTTCCTGACCAGCTGGCTCGAGGACGTCGTCAAGCCCGGTGGCCGGCCGCGGACCTTCGAGACCTACGAGGGCGTCTGTCGCCGGCACCTGATCCCGACGCTGGGGCGCCACCGGCTCGACAAGCTCACCGCCCAGCACATTCAGGCGATGCTCACCCAGAAGCGCACCGAGGGGCTCAAGGGCAGCTCGCTGACCCATATCCGGGCGATCCTCCGCATCGCCCTGGCGCAGGCCGTCCGGTGGGATCTGGTCGCCCGCAACGTCGCGGCGCTCACGGACCCGCCCCGGACGGAGACCTTCCAGGCCAGCCCGCTGACGCCGGCCGAGGTCAGCCAGTTCCTCGCCCACGTCGCCGGCGATCGCCTCGAGGCGCTCTACGTCGTCGCCATCATGCTCGGCCTGCGTCAGGGCGAGCTCCTGGGCCTCGGTTGGAGCGACGTCGACCTGACCGCCGGGACGCTCCGCATCACCCGGCAACTCCAGTGGTCGCCGGACCGGCCACGGCGGCCCCTGCTCGTCGCGCCGAAGACCGAGCGCAGCCGGCGCCAGCTGCCCTTGCCGATCGACGTCCTGGACGCCCTGCGACGCCACCGGACCCGTCAGCTCGAGGAGCGCCTGCTGGCCGGCCCCAGCTGGCGTCCCGACCTGGACCTCGTCTTCTGCAGCCCGACGGGGACGCCCCTGGACGCGTCCTCGCTCACCAAGCGCTTCCAGGTCGCGCTCACCGACGCCGGGCTCGATCGGCGGCGCTTCCACGACCTGCGGCACACGACGGGCTCATTCCTGACGGCGCGGGGCGTCCACCCACGGCTGATCATGGAGATCCTCGGCCACAGTCAGATCGCGACGACGATGAACACCTACGCGCACGTCGAGCTGGACTCGCTCCGCGGGGCCCTGGCCCATGTCAGCGAGCTCACCCCGCGGGAGGCCACATGATCAGCCTGGCGACCGTCCCCCAACGTTTTGCTGCACCTTTTGCTGCAATGGCGAGCGGGGAGCGCGCAGGTCGAACCCTCGGCGACCCGAGAAAGCCCGGTAGAGTCGACCATCCAGGGTGGTTACGTACAGGTCCTCGAGGGTCATGCCGCCGAATGCGCAGTTGGACGGACGGCCGTCCGGCAGCGGGTGCTCCTCCAGGACCGTCCCATCCGGCGCGAACACGGCGATCCGGGAGCCGGGGCCGCTGACCTCCCAGCCGCAGGTCGCGACGACGTTGCCACCCACGTCGAGGCACATCCCGTCGATCCCGCGGGCCTCGCCGAAGTCGTGCAGCACCGTCATCTCGCCGAGCGAGCCGTCCGGCCGGATCGGGTACGACCGGAGTTGCCGGACCGAGCCGGCGTCGTAGTCGCTCTGGGCGACGTAGAGCGACGCGCCGTCGGCCGAGAGCAGGATGCCGTTGGGCCGGGTCGTGTCGAAGGTGACGCGGGTGATCGACCAAACGCCGTCGATCGCGTCCGGCCGGGGCGGGTCGAGCCGGTAGACGGAGTCGTGGTCCAGTTCCCGGGGGGCCTGGTCGGCACGGTAGCGCGGGTCGGTGAACCAGATCCGGCCGGCGTCGTCGAGCGCCAGGTCGTTCGGGCTGTTGAGGCGGCGCCCCGCGAACCGGTCGGCGAGGACCTCGCGGCGCCCGCGCGGGTCGTAGCGGACGATCGCCCGGCCATCGCCCTCGCAGGCGTAGAGGCTGCCGTCCGGCCGCATCTGGAGGCCGTTGGCCCCGTGGGTGTCCCGCAGGACGGTCGTGATCTCCCCCGTCGCCGGGTCGTAGCACCGGATCTCGTCGTGTTCGATCGCGGTGTAGAGCAGGGCCGCGCCGTCCCAGACTGGCCCCTCGGTGATCGTGTCCGGCCCGGCCAGCAACTCCCACTTCCACGTCATCGTTCGTTCCCTGGTTGCGTGCGTCAGGTCAGGTCAGGTCAGGTCAG
>CAXTHM010000025.1:38686-47181 GCA_964244115.1 uncultured Thermomicrobiales bacterium | reverse complement strand
GGGGTCGGCGAGCGCGGCCGTGTTGACAGAGACCTTGTCCGCTCCGGCCCCGAGCATCTGCCGCATGTCCGCCACACTCCGGACGCCGCCACCGACGGTGAGCGGGATGAAGACCTGGTCGGCGGTCCGGGCGACGACGTCGATCATGGTCGATCGGCTGTCACTGGACGCCGTGATGTCGAGGAAGACGAGTTCATCGGCGCCCTCGGCGTTGTACCGCGCCGCCAGCTCGACCGGGTCGCCGGCGTCGCGCAGGTTGACGAAGCTGACGCCTTTGACGACGCGGCCGTCGGTCACGTCCAGGCAGGGGATCACGCGTCGCGTCAGAGTCGTGACCGGGGCGGCCGACTGAACCGTCGTCTGCATCATCGTGTTACTCCCTCGACCGTCACGGTCCGGGCCAGCGCGATCGCCTCGGCGAGGTCGATCCGGCCATCGTAGAGCGCCCGGCCGATGATCATGCCGGCCGCTCCCGTCGCGGCGACGGCAGGCACATCGTCGATCCCGGCGACGCCACCGGACGCGATTAACCCCTGTGACGGCGAGACGACCCTGATCCCGTCGATCCCGCTCACGGCGCCGGCCATCGCGGTCAACGCTTCTAGGTTGGGACCGGTCAGGGTGCCGTCCCGGGCGATGTCGGTGAAGATGAACGTCCGGACGCCGACCGCGCCCAGCCGGACCGCGAGGTCGGCCGCGGCGACCTTCGTCTGCTCGATCCAGCCGTTGGCGGCGAGGAAGCCATTCCGGGCGTCCAGCCCGACGGCGATCCGGTCGCCCCACCGCTCGACGGCGGTCGCGACGAGCTCGGGATCATCGATCGCGACCGACCCGAGCACTGCTCGGTCCACACCGACGGCGAAGACCTGATCCAGGTGGGCCATCGTCCGGATGCCGCCCCCGACCTGGAGGCGTACGGACGCCGAGACGACGGACCGGATGCTGGCGATGATGTCGATGCTGACCGGCCGCTTCTGCAGCGACCCGTCGAGATCGACGATGTGGATCCACTCCGCGCCGGCCTCGGCCCAGCGCGTCGCAACACGGACCGGGTCATCGTCGTAGATCGTCTCGCGGGCGAAGTCGCCCTCGACCAGCCGGACGCAGCGGCCGTCGCGGATGTCGATGCTCGGGTAGATGATCATCGTCCCCCCGTCCCGCTCACCGCTCCGGCACGACGCGTCTGGGCGACGAACCGGTCGACCAGGGCCAGCCCGTCGGTGCCGCTCTTCTCGGGGTGGAACTGTGTGCCCCAGATGTTGTCGCGGACGACCACGCTTGGGAAGGTCGTGCCATAGCTCGCCTCGGCGGCGATCACGTCCGGGTCGTCCGGCTCGACGACGTAGGAGTGAACGAAGTAGTAGAACCGCTCGTCCCCCTCATCTCCGAGCGGCCCCGGCCGAACGACCCGGGACTGGTTCCAGCCCATGTGCGGCACCTTGACGTTGGCCTCCAGCGATCGGACCCGGCCGGGGATCAGCCCGAGACCCTGCGAGTCGCCCTCCTCCTGGTGGTCGAACAGCAGTTGCATCCCGAGGCAGATCCCCATGAACGGCTTGCCGCTCTCAGCCGCCGCCCGGATCGGCTGGACGAGGTCGAGCTCAGTGAGCCGGGTCATCGCGTGGGCAGCGGCACCGACACCGGGCAGCACGACCGCCTCGGCCCGGGCGATCTCGTCCGGGTCACTGGTGACGGTCACCTCGGCGCCGGCCGCTTCGAGGGCACGCGAAATGGAGCGGAGATTGCCCGCCCCGTAGTCGATCACAGCGATCATATGGAGTCCTTGTCACGACGGTGGGGATTGGCGCTCCGGGTGATGCCTGTCGATCAGGCCAGCATACCCTTGGTGGAGGGGACTGCGGCCGGGTCGCGCGTGATGCGCGTCGCATGGTGGAGCGCGACCGCCGCCGACTTGAAGATCGCCTCGGCCGCGTGATGGGCGTTGCGCGACCGGATCAGGTCGATATGGACCGTCAGCCCGGCGTTGACGACGAGCGACCGCCAGAACTCCTCGACCAGGCTGCTGGCGAAGTCCAGGCCGATCATCGGCTCGGGCATGATGGCTTCAAAGTGAAAGAACGGCCGCCCGGAGATATCGATCACCGTCCGGGCCAGGGCCTCGTCGAGCGGCGCGTAGGCGTGGCCATACCGGGCGATCCCGTTTCGGGCACCGAGCGCCTGCCGGATCGCGGTCCCGAGAGCGATGCCCACGTCCTCGACCGTGTGGTGGGGGTCCATCGCGGCGTCGCCGGTCGCCTTGACCCGCAGGTCGATCTGGCCGTGGCGAGCCAGCGCGTCCAGCATATGGTCGAGGAAGGCGACGCCGGTCGCGACCTGGGCCGAGCCAGAGCCGTCGAGGTCGATCCAGAGCGAGATCGTCGTCTCTCCCGTCGACCGCTCAACGCTCGCCCTGCGCTCGGTGTGGACCTCGTGACGAACCAGACCGGTCATACCCGTCGCTCCGCGAGGATCCGCTCGAGCTCGTTGGCGAACAGCGTGTTCTCCTCGGCCGTGCCGATACTCACCCGCAGGCAGTCGCGCATCTGGTGGGCGGGGTTCGCGAAGAAGCGAACATGGATGCCCCGGCGCCCAAGTTCCTGGTGGATCGGCCCGGCGTCAGCTACCGGCAGGCTGAAGAGCAGGAAATTCGTCGCCGAGGTGAACGGGACCACGCCGTCGATGGCGGCGAGGCGGTCCGAGAGCGCGTCGCGGTCGGCGACCATGCGCTGAACCACACCACGGAGGTAGTCGGCATCGTCGAGGGCGGCGATCGCGGCCGATTCGGCCGCCGTCGAGATATTGCAGAAGGCCGGTACCGCCGACCAGATCGCGCCCAGCATCCACTCCGGGAAGATACCGTACCCGATCCGCATCCCCGCCAGCCCCGCCCACTTGCTCAGGGTCCGCAGCACGCAGACGTTCTCGTACCGCCCCATTAGCCCGATCTGGGACTGCCCGGAGAACTCGGCGTAGGCCTCATCGACTACGACCAGGCACGACGCCTCCCGGACGAGCCGCTCGATGTCGGCGTCGGGGATAAGGTGCCCGGTCGGGTTGTTCGGGTTGCAGACCATGACCAGCTTGGTCCGGTCGGTGATCGCCGCCAGCACCGCGTCGACGTCGAACGCGAAGTTCGGCCGGCCACCGAGCGGAACGTCCACGACGATCCCGCCTCGAACGCCGATCGCGTGGCGGTAGACCCCGAACGTCGGATCGGCGATCACGACCTCGTCGCCGTGGTCGACGAACGTCGTGTAGAGGTTGGTCAGGACGTCATCCATCCCGGCGCCCGGCACGACCTGGCGCGCGTCGACTCCGGCGAACGCGCCGATCGCGGCCCGGAGATGATCCTGCTGGACGCTCGGGTAGCGGTTCGTCAGGTGGAAGGTCGCCAGCGCCTCAGCCACCTTCGGCGACGGGCCGTACGGCGACTCGTTCATGTCCAGCTTGATCTCGCGGCCCGGATGCTCGTCGCTGGTCTCGACCGTCGCCGGGATGTACGCCTCCGCGTGCCGAAGCGCGGGACGGATCAGGCGATCGAAACCGGTGGCGGACTGGGGCGCGGCGCTGACCATGGACGTTCCCTCTGACTTTCCCTGTTGCCGAGACGAGGCAACCGATGCGATCGAGTCCTGCGACGCCCCGACGGTGGCGGGGCGAATCGCTGACAGATCGGACTATTCTGCCTATGTTAGAGCAGAAGCTTCTCCAGCGACGAGACCAGGATCTCGGTCGCGCCAGCCTCCTTGAGCCGCTCGACCGATTCCCAGAAGATATCCTCCCGGATGGCGGCATGGACGGCGACGAAGCCCTGATGGTCCAGCGGGATGATCGTCGGGGCCTTGAGCCCCGGCAGCACCCGGCGGATCGCGGGCAGCGCCTCGATCGGCGCGTTCATCATGACGTACTTGTAGCGCCGCGCCGCCTGGACCGCCCGGATCCGGAGCAGCAGCCGGTCGATGTGCTCGCGCCGCTCCGTGTCGGCCAGCGCCGCCGGGTTGGCGATCAGGACCGCCTCCGACTTCAGGATCGTCGCGATCGGCCGGAGATCGTTCAGGATCAGCGACGAGCCGGTCGCGCTCAGGTCGGCGATCGCGTCGGCGCTGCCCAGCGCCGGCGCGACCTCGACCGAGCCCTTGAGCCGGACGATCTCCGGCTCGCCGCCGAGGTCGGCGAAGTAGCGCCGCACCGAGACCGGATAACTCGTCGCGATCCGCAGGTCGATCAGTTCCCGCGGGTCGGTGTAGCTCGACTCCCGCAGGACGGCCACGACGAGTGAGCACTGGCCGAAGCCGAGCGGCAGCAACTCCTCGACCGGCTGGCCCTCCTCATAGAGGAGGTTGCGGCCGACGACGCCGAGATCGACCGTTCCCCGCCCGACCAGACCCGGGATGTCGTCGTCGCGGCTGTAGAGGATCGAGAGCGGGAAGTTCTCGCAATGGGAGATCAGGCGCTGCCCGTAACTCTCGAAGTCCAGCCCGATGTTCTTCAGGAGCGAGAGCGTCGCATCCGTCAGCCGACCCGATTTCTGGATCGCCAGCCGGAGTCGGCCGGTCTCCCCGAGCGTGGCCAGGCCACGGAACGACTGGGACGTTGCCGACGGAGCGATCATTCCGGAACTTCCTCACTCGGGACGCGTGGCCTTGTCGGTGGGCACCCGCCAGCACCGTCTCTTCATATGTACCACGCCGCCACCCGACAGGACGTGCTCGGGCGGCAGTGACGGGACGTCGAGCGTTAAGTTTTCGGGATCGACGCGCTACGGCGTGAGGATCTGCGATCGGCCCGGCCCGGAGATGTAGGACGCGAAGAGATCGAACGCCCGGGAGAGCGACTCGGCCGGTGGGTGGACCCCGGTCCGGAGCGCCTGGACCGCGACGGCGTTGATCGCCCGCCCCGCCCCCTCAACCGCCCGGATCAGCGGGATGTTGGACGGGTCGCAGCCCGCGACGATCGCCTCCGTCTCCATCGTCAGCGCCGCGACGACAGCCCGGACGAGATCCGCATCGCCCGCCACCGCCGCGTCTTCCAGCGCCGCGCGGCCGACGCGCCGGGCGTTCGTTACCAGCGTGCTGACCACGTCGAACATCAACTGGTCATTCGCGTTGCCGTCCGGTTCGACCATGATCTTCCACTCTCCCCACGCCGTTCGAGTCCCCGCCGCTCGCGTCGGTCGGCCTGACGTTCCGCTTACCGGATCTTGATCGCCCGGAGCGCAACGAAGAGGGGAATCTCCTTGTTGGCGGTGTTGACGGCGCTGGCCTTCGGGCCGGCGTCCGCCACCTTCCAGGTCGGGATCTCGTTCATGTAGTCGATGGCGAAGCCGACCGCGCCGAGGCCGTTGACGTAGTCCTGTAGCGGACGATGATAGCTGCGCGAGACGCCGCCACCGTCACCGTACGATTTCAGCGGCACGGGCAGCGGGGTCAGGTAGCGGTCGATCCGGCGGAACTGGAGCTTGCGGCCCTCGTCCCAGCCCCAGCCGCTCTGGCGCGGGACCCGGAAGGCCGGGTGGGTCATCAGAAGGACCAGCCGGCCACCGGGCTTGAGCATCCGGGCGGCGCTCGCCAGCACCGGCCCAACCGGCTCCATGTCCTGGATGCTGAGCAGGAACACGCCACCGTCGAAGCTGCCGGGCCTGAGCTCCTTCTGCGCGCCGAGGTCGCCGGCGTCCCCGACGAAGAAGCGCCCCTCTCGGTTGTGATGGTTGCGAGCGTAGTCGATCAACCGGGGGCTGGCATCGACGCCGGTGTACGTCCCGCCGGCCTTCGCGACGTAGCCGGACAGGACGCCATGGCCGCAGCCAATGTCGATGACGGATTCGCCGGGCTGGAGGTCGAGTGCCTCCATCACCGCCGGGATCGCCAGCAGGCGGTGGTGCTTACTGCCGTCCTCGCCGACCCAGCCGATGTACCACTCCGCCAGCGGGTCCCACGAGGTCGAAGCCGCCGGACGCCGGCCCGGGCCGGCGTCGTTGAACGGTCCGCGGCCGGGTCGGGCGGGACCTCGACGCGGCGCACCCATCCGCTGGCGGTCGCCGGGCGACCGCTTCGGGCGCTCCTCGGTTTCGGGCGTGGTCTTCGGGGTCTCGGGGCCGGCATCCGGTCGCCGCCCCCGGCCGCGCTCGTTGTCGCGGGGACCGCGGCCCCCTCTCGTGTTGCTCATGCGTCAAGGATAGTCCAGACCCGTCATCTCCTGTCCCGCTGCACGTCTCCCGGCCGGGGCAGCGACCGTGCGACGCCAGGGTCATGACGACGGCCCCGTACGGGCCACACCGACGGATCAGCCGAAGCGATCGATCAGGTCGGCTCCGGCGGAAAGAGGGACCGCGTGACCAACCGACTCGCCGACGAGACCAGCCCCTATCTGCTCCAGCACAAGGACAACCCGGTCGACTGGTACCCGTGGGGCGAGGAGGCGCTGCGCCGGGCCCGGGACGAGGACCGGCCCATCCTCGTCAGCATCGGCTACTCGTCCTGCCACTGGTGCCACGTCATGGAGTATGAGTCGTTCTCGGATCGGGTCACCGCCGACCTGATGAACGACCGGTTCGTCTGCATCAAGGTCGACCGCGAGGAGCGGCCGGACATCGACGCGATCTACATGACCGCCGTCCAGGTCATGGGGCAGCGCGGCGGCTGGCCGCTGAACATGTTCCTGCTGCCCGACATGACGCCCTTCTTCGGCGGGACCTATTGGCCGCCGCTGGACCGGCAGGGGATGCCCGGCTTCCGCCGCGTCCTCACGGCGATCTCCGACACCTACCGGAACCGCCGCGAGGACGTCGTCGCAAACGCCGCCCAGCTCCGTGACTACCTGACCCAGGCCAGCCGGGCGACGCCGGACCCGGCCGAGATCGACGATGACGTCCTCGTCCGCGCGATCGACCAGCTCACCCGGCGGGCGGACCTCGAGCGCGGCGGCTGGGGACCGGCGCCGAAGTTTCCGCAGCCGATGATCCTCGACGTCGCGATGGCCCGGCACAAGCAGCACCCCGACCCGGCGCTCCGGGCGGCGCTGACGACGACGCTGACGCGGATGGCCGACGGCGGGATGTACGACCAGATCGGCGGCGGCTTCCATCGCTACAGCGTCGACGCCGACTGGCTCATCCCCCACTTCGAGAAGATGCTCTACGACAACGCCCAACTGCTTTCGACCTATCTCGACGCCTGGCTGCTCTTCGGTGACCCACGCTACCGGGAGATCGCCGACCAGACCGCGACGTACATCCTCCGCGAGATGACCGACCCGGCCGGCGGCTTCTACTCCGCGACGGACGCTGACAGCGACGGCGAGGAGGGCACGTTCTTCGTCTGGAGTCCGGACGAGATCCGGTCGGTACTCGGCTCGGAAGACGCGGAGCGGATCATCGCGCTCTACGGTGTCACTTCGGACGGGAACTTCGAGGGCAAGTCGATCCTCAACCGGCCGCGGTCCCTCACGACCGTCGCGGCCGAACTCGGGATCTCCTCAGACGACCTCCAGGAGACCATCGGTCGGTCGAACCCCCTCCTGCTCGCCGCTCGTCAGCGACGCAACCCGCCGTTCCGGGACGAGAAGGTGATCGCCTCCTGGAACGGGCTGATGCTCCATGCACTCGCCCGGGCGGCCGGCGTGCTCCGTCGCCCGGAACTCCTGTCCGCGGCCCAGAGATGCGGCGCCTTCCTGACCGGAGAGATGCTGATCGACGGTCACTTGCGGCGTTCCTGGAAGAGCGGCACGGCACGAGGCAATGGCTTCCTGGAGGACTACGCCGCCGTCGCGAACGGGCTGGTCTCGCTCTACGAGGCGACCTTCGAGACCCGCTGGCTCCGCGAGGCCATCGGCCTGACCGACGCGGCGCTGGCCCGGTTCGCCGACCCGGACAGCGGCCTCTTCTACGACACCGCTACCGACCACGAGCGGCTGCTCGTCCGGCCCCGCGAGCTCCAGGATGGCGCGACACCATCCGGCAACGCCCTCCTGGCCGACGCCCTGCTCCGCCTGGCTCATCTCGCCGACCGAGACGACTACCGCCGCCACGCCGTCGGCATCCTCCGGTCGATGTCCGCCCCGCTCCGTGAGGCGCCACTCGGCTTCGGCCGGATGCTCGGCGCCGCCAACCGCTACCTCGCCCCACCACGCGAGATCGTCCTCGCTGGCGACCGGTCCGACCCGGCGTTCAGCGCCCTGTTCGACGAGATGACCTCGCGCTACGAGCCGCTCGCCGTCCGCGCCTGGGCTGACCCGTCCGACGACGCCCTCACGGCGCTGCTGCCACTGACGGCGGACCGGACGGCGACCGACGGCCAGCCGACGGCCTACGTCTGTCACGACCAAACCTGCTCGCTGCCGGTCATGGATGCGGCGGCGCTCGCCACCCTCCTCTCGTCCTGAGCGTCGGGGTGAGGATGTGAGCCGCCGACCCGGCTCGATGGATCGAGCCGGGTCGGGGTCTGTCGTCAGCCGGCGAGCACGTCGGCAAGCGCCTCGATCGCAGCCTCGTCAGGCGC
>CAXTHM010000025.1:0-38676 GCA_964244115.1 uncultured Thermomicrobiales bacterium | reverse complement strand
GATCAGCCACGCGTTCCGGGACTCCGCGTCGGCCACCACCAGGTGAACGACGTCGCTGTTCACCTCGCCGGCCGACTGCTCGAAGATGGCGAACGCCAGGTCGGAATCGGGACGCGCATCCCAGGCGATGACCGCGAAGGCTGGTACGCGGGCGGCCCGGTCGAGTTCATCGAGGACGACATCGGACGCGGCCTCACCCGCGGGCACTGGTCGGTACTCGACACGGGCCACTGTGAATCCCTCTCTCAGCGCGTACCGTCGCTCGAACTCCTCACCCCCGGCCGGACCACGGTCGATCGTCGCGTCCTCCGCTCCCGGATACTCGTCCCGGAGGCGGTTCAAGGCGTCGGCTCCGACCCCAGCCAGCGTTCGTACCCATTCTGGAGCGTCGCTCGGCTCGGCCGGGTAGACCTCCTCGCCCGAGAGCCGGATCTGCTCGTCGACGAAGGCCCGGTCCCGCCCGAAGAACCAGCGCCACTCGTCGTCCTCCAGAACCAGCCGGACGACGTCCTCGACGGTCGAGCCGTCGGCGAACGCCTGGGTATAGGCGACCTCGGCGGTGTTGGGGTACGTCGTCCCGGTGACCTCCCAGGTCCAGTCGACGAATTCGACGCCGGTCGCCTCGATCAGCTCCGGTCCACGCGGCGTGAAGTCATTGGCGTACCAGTACTCGACCGCGTAGAACGGGACGACGTCGCGCGCGTCGCTGTGCATCCGCTGGTAGAGCGGCCAGATGTTGCCGCTGATCTCGTAGTCCGAGTAGGTCGTGGCGGCCTCGATCGCGGCGTCGCCGTCGCCCGTCGCCTGCGCCGCCGAAGAGAGCGCGGGACCGGTCAGGGTCAACCCCACGGCGATCAGCCCCGCGGCCGTCAATTCGCGTCGAGTGAGCGTTCGGTCGGTCATCTGTCGTACTCCTGATTCATCGGTCGTCCTGCCTCGTGCCCATGCCAACCGGGTCACCTGCTCATCCTGACGGTTGACCGGCGGAGTCGTTTCACCCGACCTCGGCAAATACGTACTTCAAACGATCGCGACCCACGGATGACCACCGATCTCCGACGTGAACCACAGACGGAAACGACCGGCACATCATCGTGCCGGCCGCCGCTCGTTCTCCGTCAGGACCGGGGCGATGGTTCGTTCAGGCGACGGTGTTCCGCAGGGTGCCGATGCCGCTGACCTCGCACTCGATCACATCGCCCGACGACAGGGCGCCGACGCCCTCCGGCGTCCCAGTCAGGATGACGTCGCCGGGGTTGAGGGTCATGACGTGGCTGATCCGGCTGACCAGCTCGTAGACATCGAAGATCATGTCGGTGGTCGTGCTGGACTGCCGCACCTGGCCGTTGAGCCGGGACTGCACCCGCAGCCCCTCACCGGCGGTCGGGTCGAGCTCGGTCTCGATCACCGGGCCGAGCGGACAGTAGGTGTCGTAGCCCTTGGCCCGGACCCACTGGCCGTCCTTCTTCTGCAGGATGCGGTCGGAGACGTCGTTGCCGACCGTGTAGCCGAAGATCGCCCCGCGGGCGTCGGCCACGGAGACCTTCGTCGTCACCTTGCCGATGACGATGACCAGCTCGGCCTCGTAGTCCGTCTGGTTGCCGGGGTTGGCGATCGTGATCGCGTCCCCATCCGCGATCAGGGCGGACTGCGGCTTCATGAAGATGACCGGCTCGTCCGGCACGGTCCGGGTGGGGTCGGTCTCGGTGACGTGGGCCGCGTAGTTCAGCCCGATGCAGACGATCTTGCCGGGATCGACCGGCGTGACGAAATGCGCGTCGCCGGCGGGGCCGACTTCGGCCCCGCGCTCGAGCCCCCCGGCGAACGGGTCGCCACTCGCCGCGAACAGGGTGTCGCCCTCGACGATGCCCCAGGCCACGCTGCCGCTGCCGTCCCGATAGCGTCCGATCTTCATCGTGTCCTCCTCAGTCGGCTGGCCAACGGTGCCAGCTTGCCTCCCGGCGGGCGTCCCACGCCGGTACGCCGATCTGGTCCAGTGGGACCAGCCGGGACCCCGACCGGCATTCTACCCAGATCGACGGTCGATCGGTACGCGCGGCCCTGACCCGGCCCGATCGAACGGGTAGACTTCCTCGGATGGGAGACGACGAGGTCGCCATGTCCCGGGACGCCGCCGTGGCGAACCGGCGCCCTGCTGACCGACCCGCCGTTCCGGCGCCAGCGAAGGACGCGCCCGTGCCCAACCTCGTCCTGCGGCTCAACGAGAGCGACGACGGCGAGACCGCCGCCGTCGCCCAGCCGGTCATGGACCGCGACGCCGCCCTGAAGCTCCTGCGGGAGAGCGAGATCACCGCGGCCGAGCTCGTGCCGTGGGGGTCGAACTACACCTTCGGCGTCGCGCTGACCACCGCGAGTGGCCGCGAGCACCTCGGGATCTACAAGCCGAAGGCCGGCGAGGCCCCGCTGCACGACTTCCCGGGCGGCACCCTCTATCGCCGCGAGCAGGCGTCGTTCCTGCTCAGCCAGCGCCTGGGTTGGGACATCGTTCCGCCGACCGTCGTCCGGGACGGCCCCCACGGCGTCGGCTCGGTCCAGCTCTACATCGAACCCGACACCGGGATGGACGACACGACCGACTACTGGATGCAGCCCATCCCCGAGATCGAGCGGCTCGTCCTCTTCGACCATATCGCCAATAACGCCGACCGCAAGATCGGCCACTGCCTGCTGGATCAGACCGGCAAGGTCTGGGGCATCGACCACGGCCTGACGTTCAACCACGTCCCCAAGCTGCGGACGGTGCTCTGGCAGTTCATCGGTCAGCCCGTCGACGCCGGTCTCGCCGGCGATCTCCAGTGCCTGCTCGACGACGAGGGGGAGCTTCGGGTGGAATTGGGCGAGTGGCTCTCGGGTGTCGAACTCGATGCGCTATTCCGTCGAGTTCGATCCTTCGTCGAGGAGCCGGTCTACCCCGGGCTCAGCCCCCGCCGGAATGTCCCCTACGGCTGGTGGTGATGTCTGGCCAATGCGGACGAAATCTGACCCCTCAGGTCATTGCGACAGACGACCGACTGCGCAAGAATGGACGGAGCGACCGTCGTGGCGGCTGACGGAAAGGGCCCGGAAATCAAGAGCAGCGGGCTCCGCGAACGAGAGGGCAGGGTTTGGGTCGCATGCTTGACCGGTGACAACGATCGTTGTCGCCCCTCGGGAGATTGTGATAACTTTCTCAATCGAAGAGTGGGGTCAGAGCACAGGCCGTGAACGGTTTCGGTGGGAACACCAGCACACTCCGGATCCTCTCGCTCACCAGCGGTCTCGGCTGCTCGGTGGCGGTCGTGCTGATTGCCTTCATCGGCGGCGGGATCTTCCTGGATGGGCGTTTCGATTCATCGCCCGTCTGGACGCTGGTCGGGGTCGGAGCCGGGGTGGTCGCGGTGGTGATGGAGATGGCGGCGATCGTCCGCATGTCCAGGAGCCGGTCCGCATCGGGGGCCTGGCCCCGGTCGTCGCGGCCACCGGACCCCGAAGAGGACGAGTAGTCGGCAGAACGGCCCGATCATGGTGGCTTCCCGCTACCGCTGATCGACGACAGACACGACGACGCGTATCCGCCGCCGTTGGTTCGCCGAGGCGAGTGGTGAAGGGAGCAGCCAGAGGGTGTTCGACGATTTCCACGTCTCGATCGCAGCCGAAGAGCTGTTCAAGATCGGTCCACTCCCCATCACGAACTCCCTGATCACCATGCTGGTGGTCATGGCGGTCCTGATCATCGGCGGGGCGCTCATCGCGCGGCGGATGGAAGACATTCCTGGCCGTCGACAGGGCGCGGCCGAGCTCCTGGTGGAGTATCTGCTGAACCTGTCCGTCCTCGCCGGCGGGAAGAAGCTCGGTCGCCAGGTCTTCCCACTGATGGCGAGCCTGTTCATCTTCATCATCTTCGCCAACTACACCGGTCTGCTGCCGGGAGTCGGGACGATCGGCACCTACCACACGGAGGAGGCCGACGACACCGACGAGGCGGCGGTCGCCACTGGCCAGGTCGCGTCGCTCGATGGGATCGTGGTCGCGCAGGACGGCGAAGAGGACCCGACGATCACGTCCGGACAGAACGAGGAAGCGGCGCCGATCAACGAGCAGGAAGTCGGCGAGGAGATCCTGGTCCCGTTCGTCCGTGCTCCCAATGCGGACCTGAACATGACCCTGGCGCTGGCGCTGATCTCCTTCACGACGGTTCAGGTGCTCGGCATCCGGCTCAGTGGTGGGGTCGGCAACCGGCTCAGGCACATGGCGGAGCCGAAGTTCCTCTTCCCGATCGAACTCATCACCGAGTTCTCCCGGCTGATCTCGCTGACGGCCCGTCTCTTCGGCAACGTCTTTGCCGGTGAGGTCGTTCTGACGCTGATGTACACGATCGCCAACGGGCTGAAGCTGTTCATCATCCCGTTCCTCTTCCCGGTGATCTTCATCGGGCTCGAACTCCTGTTCGGCTTCATCCAGGCGATGGTGTTCGCGCTTCTCACCGTGATCTACATCAACCTGGCGGGTGGCGGCCATCAGGATGACCATGACGACACCGTCTCGAATGAGTCGGTTCCGTTCCCCGAGGCCGGCATTCGCCCGGCCGGGGTCGGTGATTAGGTCACGGCTGCCGATCGTCCGCGTGCCCATCGAACGAGAAGCTGCTCAGGTGGCTCCTCGTTCGATGGGCACGAGGACAGCGGGTCCGGCTGCAGTCCATCGCTGTAGCCACGCATCGTGGTATCGCACCCGGCTGGGAGCGTTTTCCCCGGGTGAATCGCAAGGCGGCCGGGTTCGCCGGCACGCAAGGGAGGAATCGGTCAATGGACGTTGAAGGCGCTCGACTCATCGGAGCAGGACTCGCCATCGGACTCGGCGCGATCGGACCAGGCATCGGCGTGGGACTGATCGTCAAGGGTGCGCTGGAGGCTATCGGACGGAACCCAGATGCGGCCGGCCAGCTCCAGACGCTGATGTACATCGGCGCCGGTCTCGCCGAGGCCATCACGATCTACGCACTCGTCATCACGATCCTGATCCTCTTCGCGGTCTAGCCGCGAGAGCCCGAGCGAGTCGGCCGGTACGACCTGGTCCCGCGATCAGGTAACGGCCAGGGCTGACGGCGGACCGGCTGCGGATGATCGTCGTATCGTGATTCGCAAGCCGGTCCCATGGCTAGGAGGATGGTGACACCCAATGGATGCACTCGATCAGATCGGTATCAATTTCTGGAACCTGGTCGCCCAGATCGTCGCCTTCATCCTCTTCATCTTCCTGTTCTGGCGCTTTGCGCTCAAGCCGATCCTCCGGACCCTCGATGGCCGGACCGAACGGATTCGGGAGAGCTTCGCGGCGGCGGAACAGATGCGGAAGGAACTGCAGGCGACGGAAGCCCGCAACGAGCAGTTGCTCGCCGAGGCTCGTCAGGAAGCCCAGCAAATCGCCGCCAACGCCCGGCAGGCCAGCGAGGCCACCCTCGCGCGGGCTCACGAGGAAGCCGGACGGCAGGCCGACGAGTACCTGATGCGTGCCCAGGAGTCTCTCCGTCAGGAGACCAACCAGGCCCGGCAGCAACTCCGCCAGGAACTGGCCGATCTCGCCGTCACGGCGGCGGGCAAGATCGTCCGTCGCAACCTCGATCCGGCGGCCCAGTCCGCGCTGATCCAGGAGACGCTGACCGAGGCCGGCCAGCCAGCCGGGACCAGCGACTAGGACGGCGGCACGGCCGAGCGTCGGTCTCGGGAAACCAGGCGACTGGCTGGCGTCTGATCGTTCGGAGGGAATGGGCGTCCGCCTACCCCTCCGGCCGGTGAGGCGCCAGACGGCTATATGGACGATGTGGATCCCGGGCCAGCCCGACCCATCGCGAGGATCAATCCATGGCACGCACCGCGGCCAGGCGATACGCCGAAGCGATCGTCTCGCTGGCCAAAGAATCCGATTCGTTCGCGGCGTGGGACGAGGCGCTCGGCCGACTCGCTCTGGCCTTCGAGAACCCGCAGGCAAAGTCGTTCCTGCTCAACCCGGGCGTCCCAGCCACGGAGAAGCGCAAGACGATGGACGAGATCGTCGGGAGCGACCTGCCGGCCGCCAACAACCTCGTCCAGGTCCTGCTCCAGCACCGGCGGGTCAAGGAGATCCCCGCGATCTACGAGCACTTCACCGAGGCCTGGCTCCTGGAGCAGGGAATCGCGATCGCCTACGTGACGACCGCCGAGCCCGTCACGCCGGAGGACGAGCGGACGATCCGGACCCGGCTCGCCGCCCTGACCGGCAAGCAGATCGAACTCCGGCTGCTGGTCGACCCGGATATCATCGGGGGGATCGTCGCCCGGGTCGGCGACTCCCTGTTCGACGGCAGCGTCCGAACCAAGCTCCGGGCCCTTCGCCTCCGGCTCGCGGCCGTCAGCGGTTAGCCCGCCCGGACCCTCCACTCACCATTCAGTGCAGCGCAGTTCAGTCAGATGAGAGGACCAGACAGCTATGGTCATTCGGGCAAATGAGATCGGTGACATCCTCAAGCGGGAGATCTCCGGCTTCAACCAGCAGATGACGGTCGCCAACGTCGGATCGGTGGTCGATGTCGGCGATGGCATCGCGCAGGTCTACGGCCTCAGCCAGGTCGCCGCCAACGAGCTCGTCGAGTTCACCAAGGACGGCACGATCGGCCTCGCCTTCAACCTCGCCGAGGATTCCGTCGGCGTCATCGTCCTCGGCGAGTACCGCCAGATCGAGGAAGGCGACGAGGTCCGGACCACCGGCAACATCGCCGCGGTCCCGGTCGGTGACGGCCTTCTCGGCCGCGTCGTCGACGCCCTCGGCCGGCCGATCGACGGCAAGGGCCCGATCGTGTCCCAGAAGACCCGGCCGATCGAGCGGATCGCCCCCGGCGTCATCGAGCGCGCCGACGTCGACACCCCGCTCCAGACGGGCATCACGTCCATCGACGCCATGATCCCGGTCGGCCGCGGTCAGCGCGAGCTCATCATCGGTGACCGTCAGGTCGGCAAGTCCGCCGTCGCGATCGACGCGATCATCAACCAGCGCGACAGCGGCGTTCTCTGCATCTACGTCGCCATCGGCCAGAAGCGGGCCCAGGTCGCGCAGGTCGTCCGCACGCTCGAGCAGTACGGCGCGATGAAGAACACCATCGTCGTGATGGCGTCGGCCTCCGAGCCGGCCGGTATGCAGTGGATCGCCCCCTACGCCGGCACAGCGATGGGCGAGGAGTTCATGGAGGACGGGCGCGACGCCCTGATCGTCTACGATGACCTCTCCAAGCACGCCGCCGCCTACCGCGAGGTCTCGCTGCTCAACCGTCGCCCGCCGGGCCGCGAGGCCTACCCGGGCGATGTCTTCTACCTCCACTCCCGCCTGCTGGAGCGGTCCGCGCGCCTGTCCGAAGCCAACGGCGGCGGCTCACTGACCTCGCTTCCGATCATCGAGACGCAGGCCGGCGACGTCACGACCTACATCCCGACCAACGTGATCTCGATCACCGACGGGCAGATCTTCCTCGAGACCGACCTGTTCTTCGCCGGTATCCGGCCCGCCATCAACCCGGGTATCTCGGTCTCCCGTGTCGGTAGCGCCGCGCAGGTCCGGGCGATGCGCAAGGTCGCCGGTAGCCTCCGGCTCGACCTCGCCGCCTACCGTTCCCTGCAGGCCTTCGCCCAGTTCGGGACGAGCGACCTCGACGCCGGCACCCGCCGCCAGCTCGAACAGGGCGCCCGGATGACCGAGCTGCTCAAGCAGCTTCAGTACCGCCCGTACCCGATGGAAGAGCAGGTAGCCGTCCTCTGGATGGGTGGCAACGGCTACCTCAGCGACATCCAGGTCGAGGACGCCGTCGCCTTCCGCGACCAGTTCGTCGAGTACCTGCGGAACTCCGCCCCGGAGGTCCTCACCCTCATCCGGGAGAAGCGTGACCTGACCGATGACGTCGTAGCCGCGATCAAGAAGGCGGCCGACGACTTCAAGTCCGGCTCGTCCTTCACCCGGATCGACTAGTCATCTGCTGGTGCCGGGCCGACCGTGATCCACGGGCGGCCCGGATACCGCCGATTCCACCATCCCAGGAGGGGCGATGGCCTCGACACGAGAGATCCGGCGCCGTATTCGCAGCGTCGCCAACATTGCCAAGATCACCCGGGCGATGGAGACGGTCGCCGCATCGCGGATGCGGCGTGCCCAGAATCAGGTACTCGCCAGCCGCCCCTACACCGAGGCGCTGACGGTCATGCTCGGCGACCTCGCGGCGGGCGTCTCGAACAGCGAGGCCGAGCGGTTCTACCCGCTCCTCGTCGAGCGCCCGATCCGCAACCGGGCCGTGATCCTCGTCACGCCCGACAAGGGTCTGGCCGGTCCGCTCAACTCCAACATCCTCCGGCGGGTCGGCCGCTTCCTGCGCGAGGAGGCGGGCAACGACCCCGTCGAGTTCATCACGATCGGCAAGAAGGGCCGCGACTTCATGAGTCGCACCCGCCGCAACATCGTCGCCGAGGTGATCGGGCTGGGCAACCAGCCGTCGATCGCCACCATCCGGCCGGCGGTCCAGGTCGCGATCGAGGACTTCACGGCCGGCAAGGTGGATTCCGTCCACCTCGTCTTCCCACGCTTCCTGAACACGCTCTCGCAGGTTCCGGAAGTGATCCAGCTCCTGCCGGTCGTCCGGCCGGAGTCGACGGGCCGCTACCGGGACTACATCTTCGAGCCCGACCAGGAGACCGTCCTGAACGAACTGCTCCCCCGCTACGTCGAGGGGATCGTCTTCCAGGCGGTGCTCGACACGATCGCGTCGGAGTTCTCCGCCCGGATGGTCGCCATGCGGGCCGCATCCGACAACGCCCGTGACCTCGGCAAGGACCTGTCGCTGACCTACAACAAGGTCCGGCAGGCATCGATCACCAATGAGGTCGCCGAGATCTCGGCCGGCGCGTCCGCCAGTCGCTAATCTTCCCCCGTCCAACACCCGTCCACGAATCCATGGTCTGGCATGCCGCAGACGGTCGCCAGACCGAGAGGAGCCAGACATGGTCGCCACCGCACCGACACCAGTCCTCGCCACGACCATCGGGACCGTCCTTCAGATCACGGGCACGGTGGTCGATGTCGAGTTTCAGACCGACCACCTTCCCGAGATCTACAACGCCCTCGAAGTTATCCGGCCGAATGGCGGGACGCTCGTCCTCGAGGTCCAGAACCACCTCGGCAACGACGCCGTCCGCGCCGTCGCCATGAGCACGACCGACGGCCTCATCCGTGGGCAGGAGGTCCGGGACACCGGTCGGCCGATCGCGGTCCCGGTCGGACCGGAGACCCTCGGCCGGATCTTCAACGTCACCGGCGACCCGATCGACAACAAGCCGACGCCCGAGGGCGTCCAGCGCTGGCCGATCCACCGCCCCTCCCCGAGCTTCGAGGAGCAGGCGTCGTCGCTGGAGATCTTCGAGACCGGGATCAAGGTCATCGACCTGATCGCGCCGTTCACCAAGGGCGGCAAGACCGGCATCTTCGGCGGCGCCGGCGTCGGCAAGACGGTCACGATCACCGAGCTGATCCGGAACATCGCCGCCGAGCACGGTGGCTTCTCCGTCTTCGTCGGCGTGGGCGAGCGCACCCGTGAGGGCACCGCCCTCTACGCCGAGATGGCGACCTCGGGCGTGCTGGACAAGACCGTCATGGTCTTCGGCCAGATGAACGAGCCGCCGGGCGCCCGCCTCCGCGTCGGACTGGCCGGCATGACCATGGCCGAGTACTTCCGGGACGAGGGCCGCGACGTCCTCCTCTTCATCGACAACATCTTCCGGTTCGTCCAGGCCGGCTCGGAAGTCTCCGCGCTCCTCGGCCGGATGCCGAGCGCCGTGGGCTACCAGCCGACCCTCGCGACCGAGATGGGTCAGCTCCAGGAGCGGATCACCTCGACCCGGACCGGTTCCGTGACCTCGGTCCAGGCCGTCTACGTCCCCGCCGACGATTACACCGACCCGGCCCCGGCCACGACCTTCGCCCACCTCGACGCCACCGTCTCCCTGGAGCGGTCGATCGCCGAGCGCGGCATCTACCCGGCCGTGGACCCGCTCGGGTCGACCTCCCGGATCCTCGACCCGCTGATCGTCGGTGACGAGCACTACCGCGTCGCCCGTGGCGTCCAGGCCGTCCTCCAGCGCTACCGCGACCTGCAGGACATCATCGCCATCCTCGGCGTCGAGGAGCTCAGCGACGACGACAAGCAGATCGTCGCCCGGGCCCGCCGGATCGAGCGCTTCTTCTCCCAGCCGTTCTTCACCGCCGAGGTCTTCACCGGCAACCCCGGCGTGTACGTCAGCCGCGAGGAGACGGTCCGCTCGTTCGCCGAGATCCTCTCCGGCAAGTACGACGACCTCCCCGAGGGCGCGTTCATGTACGCCGGCGACATCGACTCCGTCGTCGCCAAGGCGGAGAAGATGAGCAACGCATAACGCAACCCGGTCCCGACCGACCGAGCGGACCGTCACCGGATGCCGTGACGGTCCGCTGAATGGGAGAAGACATGGCCAAGTTGACGGTCGAGATCGTCACCGGCGAACGCCGGATCTACAACGAGACGGATATCGACATGGTGATCGCGACCGGGAGCGAGGGGGTGCTGGGAATCCTCCCGCAACACACCCCGCTGGTTACGACGCTCCAGCCCGGTGAACTCCGGATCAAGAAGGGTGGTCAGGAAGAATCCCTGGTCATCTACGGCGGCTTCCTGGAGGTTCGGGAGGGCAAGGTGCTGATCCTCGCCGACGCCGCCGAGCGTACCGACGACATCGACGTGGCCGCCGCCGAGGAGGCCCGTCGCGCCGCCCAGGAGACGCTGGCCAACCGCGGCAGCGGCGAGGACGCGGCGGCCGCCGAGGCCGCGCTGGCCCAGGCGGCGGTCCGCGTCCGCCTCGGCGGCCGTCGGCGCCGGCAGGGCACCGGCAGCTAACCCGGCCTCCGACAACCGATGCGTCGCTGATGAGGGCATCCGCCGAGGCGGGTGCCCTCGTCGCATCGTCGAATGACGGGATGCTCCTTGCGCCGGACGGTCCGAGGCGGTCATCATGGTCGCTCGAAGCGACGTACCGAGGAGAGACGCAGCGATGTCCGACACGAGACCCCTGGCGACGCTCTACCCGGCCAACCGACCAGCCATCGTCAACGCCGACCAGACGTTCATCGCCGGGCAGACATCGAGCGGTGACGCGATCCGGATCCGCGGTGGCCAGCCGCTCTCCGGGGAGATCCGGATCGGCGGCTCCAAGAACCTCGGTCTCCCGGCGCTGACCGCGGCCCTCCTGACCGACGAACCGTGCGTCTTCGAGAACGTGCCGGCGATCGAGGATACCCGGACGATGCTCCGGCTCCTGCGGGAACTCGGCGCGACCGTCTCGCCCGATCCGACCGGGGACGACTTCTTCGGCGAGCTGGAGCGCAACCGGAAGCGGGTCCATGTCCAGGCCAGTTCGGTCGTCTCCGGCGACATCTCCCGCTACCTCGGCCAGGCGATGCGGGCATCGATCCTCCTGATGGGGCCGCTGCTCGCCCGGCACGGCAAGGTCCTGACGGTGATCGCCGGTGGGGACGACATCGGCGCCCGTCCCATCGACGTCACGATCCGGGGCTTCGTCGCGATGGGAGCCCAGGTCACGGAGCAGCCGGACGGCCGCAAGCAGCTGAGCTGCGAGCGGCTGGAGGGCAAGTCGATCTTCCTCGACTACCCGACCCACACCGGGACCGAGAACCTGCTCATGGCCGCGGTGCTGGCCAGCGGCACGACGAGGATCGTCAACGCCGCCTGCGAACCGGAGATCGTCGCCTTCGGGACGATGCTCAACCGGATGGGCGCCGATATCAGCGGGCTGGGCACACCGATCATCACGATCACCGGCGTCAACAGACTCCACGGTGCCAACGAGCGGATCGCTCCGGACCGCCTCGTCGCGGGCACCTATGCGATCGCGGCGGTGATCACGCGGGGCGAACTGATGATCAAGGGCGTCCGGGGCGAGGATCTCCTGCCCGTGACGTTCAAGCTCCGTGAGGCCGGCGCGACCGTGCTGGTCGACGACGAGACCCTGTTCGTGCGCGGCAACGGCAACCTGAAGCCGCTCGATATCCAGGCGCTCCCCTACCCCGGCTTCCCGACCGATCAGCAGGCCGTCATGGCCGTCCTCCTTACGCAGTGCAACGGCATCTCCCGGCTGCACGAGCGGGTCTACGAGGACCGCCTCCGCTACGTCGAGGATCTGAGGGCGATGGGGGCCCGGATCTCGGTCGAGATGGGCGTCCGGGCCGAGTTCCACGGCCCGGCCCACCTCAAGGGAGCGACCGTTGCGGCCCGGGACATCCGCGCCGGCGCTGCCGTCGTGCTCGCCGGTCTCATCGCGGACGGCGACACGATCGTCACCGGCGTCCATCACCTCGACCGTGGCTATGAGGACCTCGTCCCCACCCTCCAGCGCGTCGGCGCCCAGATCACGAGCGTCCCGGCCCCGGTCGCCTGATCCCTGCCGCCGATCCCGTGCCGGTTGCGAGACATCCGCTACGGCTCGAACCGGAGCGATGTCGTCAATCCGGAGTAGCCGGCGATGGTGGCCGGGAAGACAGCGGTCGCGTTGCCGAGTTCGGCCTCGGGGTCCGGGTTGCCGGACCCGAAGTGCGTCAGCCAGAGCTGCCGGGCGTGGCCGTCACGCGCCAGCTCGGCCGATTCGCGGTAGGTCATGTGGCCCCAGCGGTGCGCCTTCTCGATCTTCTCGTCGTTGGAATAGGTCGCCTCGCAGACGAGCAGATCGACGCTCTCCACGAGGGACAGCAGCGTGGGGACGGGACGGGTGTCCGTCACGTAGGCGAAGGACACCCCTCGCCGCTCCGGACCCAGCACGTCCTCCGAGGTCGCCGCTCCTCCATCCCACTCGACTCGACCGTCACGCTGCAACGGCCCCCAGAGCCCCTGTGGCACGCCCAGTTCGGTCGCCCGGCGGGCGTCGAAGCGGCGCGCCCGGGGCAGGTCGATCCGG
The DNA here is from genome assembly GCA_964244115.1 of uncultured Thermomicrobiales bacterium. Taxonomy (GTDB): domain Bacteria; phylum Chloroflexota; class Chloroflexia; order Thermomicrobiales; family UBA6265; genus CADCWK01. Next base: position 25,666 of record CAXTHM010000025.1, on the reverse strand, counting down.
TACGACAGGCTGGGCAGCGTGTGCTTCCCGAACCGGACCCGTCCTTTCAGTCCCGCTGGCAGGTCGAAGGTGGCGTCCTGTCCCAGTTCGTGGATCACCACCTCATAGGGAAGATCGGGCGCGATCACCCGCAGACCGTCGACGATCCGCGTCGTGTCCACCGGCCCGTAGATGTGGAGCGGTTCGGTCCGGCCGGCGTTGGCGACGCTATGGAGGATGCCCGGCAGCCCCGCGACATGGTCGGCGTGATGGTGCGACAGGCAGATCGCGCCCAGCCGCCGGAACCCCCACTTGAAGGTCTTCCACGGGATTTGCGTCCCCTCCCCGCAGTCGAACAGCACCAGGACGCCGTCGACCCGGACCAGCAGGCTGGACAACCAGCGATTCGGGAGCGGCTGCATCCCGCCATTCCCCAGCAACAGCAGATCGATCACCCACGGACTCCAGATCTGTTTGCTACGACGGCCGGACGACCATGACCCCGTTGCCAGATACCTGCCAGTACCAGCCGAGACGTTCGTGATATTATTCACAATAGACCAGGGGCGGCAAGGGGCGGCTCCTTCTGGCGCAATGACAGGATCGCGCGATGATGCCGAACCTCGCCTGGCTGAGATGGGTCGTGCCGGTACTGATCCTGGCGCAACTCGCGCTTCGGGCGTCTGGGGCCCGTGATGTCGGCTGGCTCGCGGTCGTGATCGTCGTGGTCGAATCGCTCCTGACGGTCACCATCCTGGCCCGAGCGACCGCTCTGCTCCGGCGATCCCGTCGGCGCGCCGATCACGATGACACCTGGTTCGACCACCTCGACGCTGCGTTCTCGGGGCTGTTCTCGAACCGCGTCGCGCGGTTCGCGTCAAGCGAGGTCCGGGTCTTCGGGACGCTGCTCGCCTGGGCCATCGCGAAGGTACGACGAACGGCACCGGTCGGCCATCCCTACGATCGCCATCAGCTGCTGATCGGCTGGGTGATGCTGTTCGCGCTGTCGGCCCCGGCGGAGATGGTCCTGCTCCACGTCCTGATTCCCTGGGGTCCGCTGAGGTGGCTCGTCCTCATCGTGGAGGTCTACGGGCTCGTCTGGATCGCCGCGATCGGGATCTCGTTCAGCTTCCTGCGCCACACCGTCTCGCCCACAGAGATCCGAATCCGGCAGGGGCTGCTGGCGGACGTCCGGGTCCGGCGCGACACCATCCGCGATCTTCGCCGCGAACCCACCCGATCACTGGATGGCCGGACCGACATCGCCATCGAGGGCGACGCCGTGACCATCTCCATGGAGGGCCGCACCGATCTGACGCTGGAGCTGGGCGAGCCGATCCGGGTGCGTCGCCTGTTCGGGTTCAGCCCTGCGGTCTCGCGGGTCCGGTTCGCCGTGGACGACCCCGACGCCTTCCTCGCGGCAGTCGCGTTCCCTCCCGTCGAAGCGGGAGAACGCGATGTCGTGCTGGTGCCGGCCTGACGGCGGGACCACCGCGACCGCACCCGGCACGGACCCTGCATGACCCGGCCGCGAGGAGGATGCACCCATGAAGGATCGAGACGATCTGGCGAAGGGGGTCGAGTCGACCCCGACCGGCCGACCGGCCGCCGGCGAGACCCAGGGGATCGATGAGACGTTCGGCGCCCCAGCCGTCGCCGAGGCGTTCGGCGTCAGTGAACAACGGGTCCATAACGCGCTGGAGGGCGAGTACGGGCTTGGCCCCGACGCCCGGGTCGACAGCAGGCAGGCCCAGAACCTCGCCGAGGTCCTGCTGGGCGACCAGCCGATGGACCAGAAGATGGCGGCCCTGATGCGACTGGGCAGCTTCACCCCGCGTCCGGACGACGCCTGGGGCTTCGGCGACAAGGCGCCCGGCGAGCAGAGCGAGCGCCTCTCCGACCGGACGGGCACGATCGACGGGGAGGCGACCTCAGCCCGGTCGTCGTATGATCCGAGCACCAACCCACCGGACGACCCGGTGAGACGCTAGGCGGAGCCCGAAACGCCCGCCGTCGGACGGAGACTGGCGACGATGGCGACGATGACGGGAGTCGGTCCGGTGCCACTGACCGACGACGAGGTCGGCCGACTGAGGGCCGAGACGGCCGCCTGCCAGCGCGTCGTGCATTTCAACCATGCCGGCGACTCGCCCACTCCCGATCCGGTCCTGCGGGTGATGATCGAGCATCTCCACCTGGAGAGCGAGATCGGCGCCTACGAAGCCGCCGCGCTCCGTGACGATCGGCTGGCGTCGGTCTACGGGTCGATCGCGGCGCTGGTCGGGGCGCGGCCGGACGAGATCGCCATCGTCGAGAACGCGACCCGCGCCTGGGACATGCTCTTCTACAGCCTGCCGTTCCGGCCCGGTGACCGCATCCTGACGGCCGCCAACGAGTACGGCAGCAACGCGATCGCCCTCCTCCAGGTCGCTCGGCGGGGCCTCTCCGTCGAGGTCATCCCGAACGACGAGACGGGCGCACTCGATCTCGACGCCTTCCGCGACATGCTGGACGACCGGGTCAGGCTGGTGGCGATCACCCACATGGCGACCAACGGCGGCATGATCCAGCCCGTCGAGGCCGTGGGCCGGATCCTGGCCGAGTCCGGCTCGGACGCCGTCTATCTGCTCGACGCCTGCCAGACCGTCGGCCAGCTGCCGATCGATGTCGCCCGGATCGGCTGCCACGCCCTCTCGGCGACAAGCCGGAAGTATCTTCGCGGACCCCGTGGCCGGGGCTTCCTCTACGTGATGCGGGAGCTCGCCGAGCGGCTGGAACCGACCTTCCTCGATAACCACGCCGCCACCTGGACGTCGGCCGATTCGTACGAACTGGCCCCGGGCGCGATGCGCTTCGAGAACTGGGAGCGTCCGATGGCCGCCGTCCTCGGCCTCGGCGCGGCCGTCGACTATGCCACCACGGTCGGCATCGACCGGAGCTGGGCGACGATCTCGGCCCGCGCCGCCGGCCTGCGAGGTCGCCTCGAGGCGATCCCCGGCGTCACGGTTCGCGACCTCGGGGCCGAGCGCGGCGCGATCGTGAGCTTCACGATCGAGAACCGGGACCCGGCGGAGATCAAGCGCGCCCTCGCCGACCACCGGATCAACGTCAGCGCCTCGCCGATCACCAGCACCCGGTACGACATGGAGCAGCGTGGCCTCGCATCGATCGTCCGGGCCAGCCTCCACTACGTCACGACCGAGGGGGAGTGCGACCTGCTGGCCGAGCAGGTCGAGCGGCTCGCGACGGCGCATTAGCCGTCTCCGAGCGGAACCTCCCCCAGCGCCGCGATCTCCTCGTCGGGATGGCCGGCCCGGCGGAGCGGTTCGATGATGTCGCGCGCGAAGTCGGGCACGAAGCAGGCGAGGACGACCGCCTTGCCGTCCGGCACGAGGGTGAAGCCCGGCATCGCCGCCGGGATCACGCAGGACTCGGCCCGCTCCAGCACATCGACCCCGCCGTCCCACGACACGGCGACCGGGTCACCGAGATTCGTCAGCGTCAGGCAACGATCGGGACGAGCGGGAACCTCGAACGGTACCGCCAGGTTCCAGCGCTCCAGGGCGAAGTGCGGCCCCGCGCAGCCGACGACGATCCGGACCGTCCCCTCGTAGCGGGTCAGCCCATGGAACGGTCGCGGCAGGGGCTCGACGCGGAGTTCCCCCATCAGGGCGTCGATGTTGGCGACCCGCTGCTCGTCGCTGAACGCGTGACCCAGGTTGTCGGCCGGCATGGCCGTCTGCCCCAGATCGGACGTCTGCTGGATCTCGAAGACGACCGTATCCGGCCCGAACGTATGCAGGACACCGCCGGGGACGTAGACGGTCTCGCCGGGATTGATCGGGTACCGGAGCAGGACATCGTCCCAGCGTTGATCGAGCAGGCCCCGCCGGATCTCATCACGCGAGAGGCCGGGCCGGATACCGACCAGCACCGAGGCGTCATCGGCGCAGTCCAGGATGTGCCAGGCTTCGTCCTTGCCGTTGGGCTCGCCGTGGTCCCTGGCGGCGATCTCGTCGTCGGCATGGAGATGGATCGGCAGCAGGTGGCTGGCGTCGAGGAACTTCGCCAGCAGCGGGAAGCGCTCACCCCGCCAGCCGCGCCCGACGAGCTCGTCCGGATGGTCGACGACGAGCTCGTGGAGCGTCCGGCCGGCGAACTCGCCGTTCCGGATCACCCCGCTCGTCTCGCCGTAATCGCTGATCTCCCACGTCTCGGCGATCCGGCCCTCCTCGGGCAGCCCGGATTTACCGAGCCGATCGACGATCATGCGCTCACCGAAGGTGTAGTTCCGCGTGTGAGCGGTTAGCTTGAGCGGGTACCAGGAGGCCATTCCATTATCCTGTCATGCCATCGAGGAGCGGCAACGTGTGATCGATACGCCGGCGGCCGGCAGTCTCGAACGCTCGCGCCAACTCATCGTCCTTCGGGTCTGGGCGTATCATATCGGTCGCAGGGAATCGGGACCGAAGTGGCCGGACCGGTGGCGCTGGTCGTGACCGCGGACGGCTGGGGCCGTGAGGAGGACGAATGACACCGGTGGTGATCGGGATCGACTCTGGCACCCAGTCGGTCAAGGCGTTGGTCGTCGCACTGGAGAGCGGCCAGACCATCGCCGAGGGCCGGGCGCCCCACGCGGGCGACACGGTCCAGGACCCAGCCATGTGGTGGGACGCCCTCGTCCGGGCCGTCCGCGACGCACTCGCCACCGCCGGCGACCAGGTCGATGTCCGGGCGATCGCCGTCGATGCCCAGCAGCACGGCTTCGTCGCGCTCGACGGTGACGGCAAACCCGTCCTTCCCGCCCCGCTCTGGAACAACACCGACTCCGCCCCGGACGCCGACCGGCTCAATGGCCTCGCCGATTTCGCCGCCGAGACCGGTACCCGGCTCGTCCCGTCGATCACGATCACCAAGCTGGCCCACCTCGCCCGGACCCAGCCGGACCGGCTGGCGGAGGTCGTCTCCGTCTGCCTGCCGCATGACTACCTCAACCTCCGCCTGACCGGGCGGCTGACGACGGATCGTGGCGAGGCGTCCGGCAGCGGCTGGTGGTCGTCGATCAGCGAGACGTACCGCCGCGACCTCCTCGCGCTGGCGGTCGGCGGCGATCTCGCCGCGCGACTCCGGCTCCCGGACGTGATCGGCCCGGACGCCATCGCCGGCCACCTGACCGACCGGGCCGCTCAGGCACTCGGTCTTCCGGCCGGCATTCCCGTCGGGGCCGGTTCGGGCGACAACTCGGCCGCGGCCGCCGGGATCGGGGCCGGGCTGGGCGAACTCGTCATCAGCCTTGGGACCAGCGGGGTCGCCTTCACGGTTGCGGCGCAGCCGACACGGGATGGCTCCGGCGAGGTCTGCGGCTTCGCGGATGCCACCGGGCGCTTCCTGCCGCTGGCCTGCATGATCAACTGCACGAAGGTCGTCGATACGGTCGCTGCCTCGGTCGGGATGGCACGCGACGCGGCCCTGGAGGCCGCCGGGGCGATGGCCCCGGGCGCCGACGGCCTCCTGCTCCTGCCCTACTTCGGCGGCGAGCGGACCCCGAACCTGCCGGTCGCGACCGGCCAGCTCCTCGGTCTCACCGACGACAACGCGACCGGCGCCCTTTATGTCCGGGCGGCGCTGGATGGCGTCGCCGCCGGGCTGGCCTACTGCGTCGACGCCCTCGGCCGGGACGGCTTCCGGGCCAGCGAGGCGACCCTCGTCGGCGGCGGCTCGGCCAGTCCGGTCTGGCAGCAGGCCATCGCCGACGCCCTCCAGATCCCGATCGCGGTCCGCTCCGGCGGTGAGCACGCCGCCCGCGGGATGGCGGCGCAGGCCGCCGCGATCGCGACCGGCACGACGACGTTCGAACGCAGCCAGGCCTGGCGCCCGCCCGTCGTCGCCAGCGCCACCCCCCGGCCCGAATACCGTGACGCCTTCCGGATGGATCAGCGCCGCGCCCTGATCGCCGCGATGCGAGGGGAATAACCGGATTGGCGTTGGGGCGGCCCTTGTGATCAACCTTGGCACCGCGGCGTTTTTCCGTAGCGCAGCTTGCAAGCCAGGCCGCCGCGGCGGCCATCGCCCCGCAGGGCGATAACGGTCTCGACGACCAATGAGTCACCGGAGACAGGTCGGTTGCGAGTAGTCCCCTCCCGCAGCGCAGCGAGAACCCCTCCCCGGCTCGTCTCGCCCTGCGGCGCTCACGCCCGGAGAGGGGCGTTTGCAGGACGGCTTCGCCCTCCTGTGATGGGCACAGCGGCATGACGTACGTGCACCATTGTGGTCCACCACGCCCCTTCTCGTAGGGGCAAGGCGTACGAGCCAGGCCCCCGTCGCGGCCATTGCCCGCAGGGTGGTAACGGTGTTGGAGAGGCGCGCTTTCCCCTCGATCAACCATATCGATGCGCATGTCGTATCGCGGAGCGGGAGCGCAATGGGCAAGGCTAGCCAGGTCCTACAGCGGTTCTCATTGAAATGCCTGCTTACGCACCACGGCGTGCTCCCCGCTCCGGGCACCTGCGGAGCCGCAGCGCAGCGAGAGCCGCTACAGCAGGTGAGCCGGAGAGGGGCTGGGGGGGAGGTCTGCTCCGCCATCAGGCACTTCCAGTGCAACCCGCTCGAACGACTCCGAATGCCCCTACAGATCGTCGCTGTCGAGCCAGATCGTGACCGGGCCGTCATTGGTCAGCGTCACCGCCATGTCGGCCCCGAATCGGCCCGTCGCGACCGGCAAGCCCAACCCACGGAGGGCCTCAACGAACAGATCGACCAGCGGGGCGGCCTGCTCCGGCCGTGAGGCTCCAACGAAGCTCGGCCGCCGACCCTTCCGCGCGTCAGCGTAGAGCGTGAACTGAGAGACGACGAGCATCGCGACCGGCGCACTGGTCAGATCTGCCTCGGGCGTCGGCGTCGACTCGGCGATGAGATCCAGCGCCGACCGGTTCATCGTCCCGCCCTCGTCGGCGAAGACGCGCAGGTTCGCGACCTTCGCGGCAAGTCGCCGGACGATCTGATCATCGTCGGCATGGGTGATCCCGACGAGCAGGACCAGGCCCCGACCGATGGCCCCGATGGTCTCCCCCTCGACCACCACCTGAGCGGAGGTCACCCGCTGGGTCAGGACCCGCATCAGACGGCACCCTCGTCCCGACGAACGATCGTCGCGGTCGCGAGGGCCGCGATCCCTTCCCCCCGCCCGATCGCCCCGAGGAGCTCGTTGGTGGTCGCCTTGAGGCTGACCGCGTCGATCCCGACGCCGAGCGCCGCGGCGATCCGGTCCCGCATCTCGGCCGCCCGTGGGTTGATCTTCGGCGACTCCGCGATCACCGTCGCGTCGACGTTACCGACCACCCAGCCCGCCTCGTGGAGCTTCACCACGCACGCGATCAGCAGCGCGACGCTGTCGGCACCGGCCCACTCCGGATCGCCGGGCGGGAAGTGCTGTCCGATGTCCCCCAGGGCGGCCGCACCGAGGATCGCGTCGGCGATGGCATGGAGCAGGACATCCGCGTCGCTGTGGCCGTCAAGGCCGACATCGGACACGAACCGGACGCCACCGATGACGAGCGGCCGGCCAGCGACCAGGCGGTGGATGTCATAACCGATCCCGGACCGGATCGATGGCTGGCTGAGGGTCATCTGGCGGCCTCCCGGTCCTTTGAACGGGTCGACAGGAGCGCCTCGATCACGGCAAGGTCGCCCGCGTGCGTCACCTTCGGGTTCGGCTCATGGTTCGGCACGACGGCGACCGGGTAGCCCAGCGCCTCGAACAGCCCCGCCTCGTCGGTGAACGTCTGCTCTCGGAACAGCGGTGACTCGAACGCCTCCGCCAGTAGGTCGCGCCGGAACGCCTGCGGCGTCTGCGCTGACCAGAACGACTCCCGAGGGACGGTGGCCTCGATCGTCAGATCGGCCCGGACCCGCTTGAGCGTGTCGGTAACGGGACAGGCGGCGATGGCCGACCCCGTCGCCATCGCCTGCCGGATCGTCCGGTCTATCAGCGCCGGGGTCACCAGCGGACGGGCAGCATCATGGATCGCGACGACGTCGATCCCGGCGCTGACCGCCGCCAGGCCGCAGGCGACCGAGTCCTGCCGCCGCTCACCACCCTCGACGATCCGGGTCGTATCCTCGAGCCCGAGCCGACGGACCAGCGCGCTGACCGCCGCCTGCGTGTGCGGCCCGGCGACGATGACGAGCTCGCTGACGCACGAGGCCGTGAACGCGTCCAGCACCCACGCGAGGATCGGACGTCCATCGAGTGGCAGCAGCACCTTGTCCGTGGCGCCGTAGCGCGTCCCCCGGCCCGCGGCGACGATGATCCCGGCCACACCCGATGGTGTGTGGCCCGACCGCCCAGCCGTCGAATCGCCCGTCGACACAACGCTCCCGCTCACGGTCTGGTCCCTGCCGATCGTCGTCGGGCCGCGCGGCCCGCGAGCTGGTCGATCACATCCACAGATACCGTCGTGTCACCGAGACCCTTCCCCGGGCGACCGAAGTCGCCGTGGAAGTCGGTCCCGCCGGTCTCGACGAGCCCGAATCGGCTGGCAAGGTGGGACAGGGCTCGCCGGGTCTCCGGGCTATGATCGGGGTAGACGACCTCGATCCCGTCCAGACCGGCCTCGACCAGGCCAGGTACGAACTCCGCATAGCCCGCCGAGTACAGCGGATGGGCCAGGACCGCCGCACCGCCGGCAGCGTGGATCTCGGCGATCGCCCGCTCGGGGGCGAGTTCCGGTCGCTCGACGTAGGCTGGCTGCCCGGTACCGAGGTAGCGGTCGAACGCGTCGCCGACGCTCGCCGCGTGGCCGGCCTCGACCAGCGCGCGGGCGACGTGCGGTCGCCCGATCGTCCCCTCGCCCGCCAGGGCGACGACGCGAGCCATCTCCACCGGGGCGCCGAGAGCAGCGAGGCGCTCGACGATGGCGGCGGCACGGGCCCGACGCTGCCCCGCCCGGTCATCGAGCAGACCCCTCAACCCGCTGGCCTTCGGGTCGAAGCCGTACCCCAGCAGGTGGACATCGACCCCGCCGAGGACGCAACTGAGTTCGACACCGACCACGATCAGGAGCCCTGGCGACGTGATCGCCAGGGCGTCCTCCGCGCCGTCGACGGTGTCATGGTCGGTGATCGCGATCGCCGCGAGGCCCCGTGCGCAGGCAGCGGCGACGAGCTCGGCCGGGGAGAACAGCCCGTCGGACGCGGTGGTATGCGTATGGAGATCCGCCCGGCCCACGGAGCCACCGGCACGGGACACCGCCATCAGCGCGGCTCGATGACCAGACGGATCGCCGTCCGATCCTCGTCACCGATCGTGACGTCGATGAACGCCGGCAGGCAGATCACGTCGATCCCCGTCTCCTGCAGGTAGTCCCGAGCGATCGCCACCGCCTTGACCGCCTGATTCGTCGCCCCGGCCCCGATCGCCTGGACTTCGGCCCGGCCGGACTCCCGCACCACCCCGGCGATCGCTCCGGCGACGGCGCTGGGCCGGGACCGGGCTGAGACCTTCAGGACGTCATCCCCGGCGCCATTCGGCGAGAGAACCTCACCCGGTGACGAGGCGCTCTCGGGCGACCCGCTTTCCGTTGCGCCATCGGTGTCACTGGCAACGCCTGAGATCTCCCATGCGGCGGCAGAGGGCGGCGGCGGAACCGACGGGACGGCAACACCGTCACCGTGCGGCCACTCGAGCGCGGTTTCACGGGCCTGGACGAGGTGATCGTCGGTCGCCGCATCATCGCTCTCGTCTGTTCCGGGTGGGAACCGTGACGACCGGGGGTCGATCCGGATCTCGCGGAGGTCGAGTCTGCTGAAGAAGCGGTTCATGTAACGTCCCTTGTTGGTATGGTCGAAACGGTTCTCATTGGGGGAGCGCCTACCGTACACCGGTTCTCGGACAGACGTCCCCTGATCGGGCTGGTCCGACGGGGCCAGCCCGATCAGGGGACCGACTGCGTCCCGGCCATCCACCGATTACCGGGCGTAATCCACCGATCGGGTTTCCCGGATGACCGTGATCTTGATCTGACCGGGATACTCGAGGCTCTCCTCGATCTTCCGGGCGACGTCGCGGGCCAGCCGGGTCGCGCCCAGATCGTCGATGCCCTTCGGCTGGACGAGGATCCGGACCTCGCGACCGGCCTGGATCGCGAAGGACTTCTCGACGCCGTCGAAGGAGTTCGCGACCCCTTCGAGCGCTTCGAGCCGCTTGATGTACGACTCGACCATCTCCCGGCGCGCACCGGGCCGGGCGCCGCTGATCGCGTCGGCGGCCTGGACGATGAAGGCCTCGACCGTCTGCGGCGCCTCGTCGTTGTGATGGGCGGCGATCGCGTGGACGATCTTGGGCGAGCGCCCCAGCCGGCGGGCGATGTCGGCCCCGATCAGCGCGTGCGGCCCTTCGACTTCGTGGTCGACGGCCTTGCCGATGTCGTGGAGCAGCCCGGCCGTCTTGGAGACGTTGACGTCGGCGCCGAGCTCGGCCGCCAGGGCCGTCGCGATCATCGACGCCTCGAGCGAGTGCGCCAAGACGTTCTGGCCGTAACTGGTCCGGAACTTCAGCCGTCCCAGCAGGCGGATCAGGTCGGGGTGGAGGCCGGGCACGTTGGCCTCGTAGGCGATCCGCTCGCCCTCCTCCCGCATGACCTGCTCCAGTTCGAGCTGGACCTTGCCGACGATCTCCTCGATCCGGGCCGGGTGGATCCGGCCATCCTGCATCAGCTTGATGAGGGCCCGGCGGGCGACCTCGCGCCGGACCGGATCGAACCCGGAGACCATGATCGCCTCGGGCGTGTCATCGATGATCAGGTCGACTCCGGTCACCTGTTCCAGGGCGCGGATGTTCCGGCCCTCGCGCCCGATGATCCGGCCCTTCATGTCGTCGCTCGGCAGGGGGACGACCGAGACCGTAGTCTCGGCGACGTAATCGGATGAGATTCGCTGGATCGTCGTCGCGAGGATCTTGCGGGAGCGCCGCTCGGCCTCGGCCAGCGTCTCCTGCTCGATCTCGTGCATGCGCCGAGCACCCATCGAGCGGGCCTCGTCCTCGATCTCGGCCACGAGCGCGAGCCTCGCCTCATCGGCGGTCAGGCCGGAGACGCGCTCCAGTTCGCGGCGCTGCTCGGCCCGGATCTGCTCGGCCTCGCGTTCGGCATCGGCGCGGCGCTCGGCGATCGTCTGTTCCTGCTGACGCCGTTCCTGGTTCCAGGTCGACTGGTCCCCCTGCAGATCCAGCTCCAGCCGGCGAATCGTCGCCTCCCGCTGGTCGAGCCCGTCATCCTTGCGGTCGAGTGCCTCTTCCTTCTGCTCGATGCGGCGCTCGATCCGGTCGATGTCCTTGCGCCGCTGGCCGAGTTCCCGTTCGAGTTCCGTCCGAAGCCGAAGCGCTTCATCCTGCGCCTGTATCGCCGCCTCGCGCCGTCTGGTCTCTGCTTCCTCGGTGATGCGGTCTGCCTCGAGTTGCGCCCGGTGGAGACGGGAGTTGGATCGGCGCTCGAGGGAGAAGAACGTCAGGAGGGCGGCTACCGCGGCAGCGAGGAGCGCGACAAGCACGATGAGAAAGTCCATCACATCGCCCCTGGCTGCTCGTTCCCCGGATCGTACGGGGGTAATTTCGAGGTTCGATGACAACCCATGGCGCCGCCGAGTCGCGCCGGTGCGCGTCCCGCGAGCCACTTCGCACGTCCTGCTGGAAGTCATTTAGGTCCATCATCTTACGGTTACCGGCAAGTTAGCGTCAAGCGCGACCATCCGGTCGCCTCCCGCGTCCACACGATTGCGAAGCCGCAATCGGCCGGGCGGTCCAGCAGTCGGGCGAATGCCGCCTCATCTGTCTGGGACCGGGGATCGGCGCGAAGTACGTACGGTCGGCGGGGGCAACAGTCCGGACCCGAAATACGTAAGGTCGACGATCGGAAACCGGTTGTCCCAGCGGTACACTGCCGCTACGACCACAGAAACGACGCCCACGGGGCTCCGTGGCAGGACCGCCCCGATGACGCGCGGTCCGGGTTTCGGGCTTCGGAGATGAATGCCCCGTATCGGCAGTAATGGGTCCAACCAGTGGTCCGGGAGTCCAGAGAACCATGGAGAGCGACGCCTGTTCACGCGAACGCGTTCCCTATGAATGTGGTCGGCTGCTTGCTCATCTCGATCTGATCCGCCGCACGGTGGACGGCGACTCCGCGATCGCGACCAGTTGCTTCCAGACCGCCGCCGCGATGCCAGCCGTCGCGCTCGGCTCGCTCCTCGCCATGTCCTGGCGCGACCTCACGACCATCCGCCAGCGGCCCGGCCATCGCCACGAGGCCGACTGGCTGGAAGACCGGCTCGGCGGGATCCTCGACGACCTCGGCGAATCCTTCCCGGACCGGTTCGACCGGGCCGAGCAGGGCGTCTTCGCGATCGGCTTCTATCAGGAACGGGCCACCACCCGGGCGATGGGCGGCGTGCCACGTCGGGCACGACTCGCCTCCGTTCAGGACCTCATCATCGGGGAGATGACCGCCGACCCAGTCATGGCCGTCCCGGACGATCTGTAGGCGCCGGAGGGCGACCTAACCGCGTCCCCCGCGCTCCTGCTGTACCATCTCCCTCCTGAACGAGTCGTCGGATCGCCAGGGCGATTCGACCGGACGCTGGAGGGAGTCGTCGATGAAGGTAACAGTCTTCGGGACGGGATACGTCGGCCTGGTGACCGGGGCCTGCTTCGCCGAGGTCGGCAACGACGTCCTCTGCGTCGACATCGACCGCGAGAAGATCGCTCGCCTCAACGCCGGCGAAGTCCCGATCTTCGAGCCGGGACTCGAGGAGATGGTCGCCCAGAACATGCGGGCGGGCCGCATCCGGTTCAGCGACCGCCTCGACGAGGGCGTCGGCCACGCCCGGCTGCTGCTCGTCGCCGTCGGCACTCCGCCCAACCCGGACGGGTCGACCAACCTGGCCGCGATCCGGAGCGTCGTCCAGTCCATCGCCGACCTGATGGAGGACGACAAGGTCGTCGTCATGAAGAGCACGGTCCCGGTCGGGACCGGAGACATGGCCAGCACGCTGATCCAGCAGCGCCTCGGCGAGCGCCGCTCGGACGCGTCGTTCGACGTCGTCTCCAACCCGGAGTTCCTCAAGGAAGGCGCCGCGATCGCCGACTTCATGCGGCCGGACCGGATCATCGTCGGCAGCGCCAACCCGCGCAGCCTCGAACTCCTCCATGAGCTCTACGCGCCCTTCAACCGCAACCACAACCGGCTGATGACGATGGATCTGCGCTCGGCCGAACTGGCGAAGTACGCCGCCAACGCGATGCTGGCGACCAAGATCTCCTTCATGAACGAGATCGCCAACATCGCCGAGCGGGTCGGAGCGAACATCGAGAGCGTCCGGGCCGGGATCGGCTCGGACCCGCGGATCGGGTATGACTTCATCTACGCCGGGGCGGGCTTCGGCGGCTCGTGCTTCCCCAAGGACCTCGGCGCCCTGAGGCATGTCGCCCAGTCCGCCGGCTACGAGCCCCAGCTGATCCGCGCCGTCCAGGATGTCAACCTGCGTCAGAAGCACGTCCTGTTCGAGAAGATCGCCCGCTACTTCGAGCAGGATGGCGGGCTCTCGGGTCGGACGATCGCGGTCTGGGGGCTGGCCTTCAAGCCCAACACCGACGACATGCGCGAGGCGCCGAGCCGGATCCTGATCGACGCCCTGATCGGAGCGGGAGCCTCGGTCCGGGCGTTCGATCCGGAGGCCATGGACGAGGCCCGACAGATCTACGGAGACCAGGCAACCGTCACCTTCAGTGAGACCAAGGAAGCGGCGACCGAGGGCGCGGACTGCCTGGTGATCGTGACCGAGTGGCGGGCGTTCCGGTCGCCGGACTTCGCTGCCCTGCGAGACGCGCTGCTCCGGCCGGTGATCTTCGACGGCCGGAACGTCTATGACGAGCGCCGGATGACCAACGAGGGGTTCGCGTACTTCGGTATCGGGACGGGCGATCGCCTCCCGGTGACGATCAGCGAGGCGACGGTCCAGATCGCCGCCAGCCCGACGGATTAGCCTGCCTCGATGAAGATCGCGCTGGTCCACGACTATTTGACCCAGTCCGGCGGAGCCGAGCGCGTCCTCGAAGCGCTGCACGGGATCTGGCCGGACGCTCCGATCTTCACGTCGCTCTACGACCCCGCCGCCTTCCCGCACCACTGGCGCTCCTGGGACATCCGCGAGAGCCCGCTCGGCCGCATCCCCGGCGCCCGGCACCACCATCGCGCCCTGCTGCCGCTCTACCCGCTGGCGTTCGCGTCGTTCCGCCGGGAGTTGCGCGACTACGATGTCGTGCTCTCCGACACCAGCGCCTGGGCCCACCAGGCTGGCACGGACCGTCAGGTCCGGATCGCCTACTGCCACTCGCCGTCCCGGTTCCTCTGGGGGGACGAGTCGTACCTCTCCCCGGCCCGGATCCCGCCGCCGATCCGGCGGGCGATGGACATCGGCTTCGGCGGCCTGCGCTGGCTGGATCGCCGGGCGGCGCTGGATCTCGATGTCGTCGTCGCCAACTCGCACGCCGTCGCCAGGCGGGTCGAACGCGTCTGGGGACGGACGGCCGGGGTGATCTACCCGCCGATCCAGACGGAGCGGTTCAGTCCGGCCCACCCGGACGAGATCGAACCCTACGCCCTGGTCGTCTCCCGGCTCGTGCCGCACAAGCGCATCGACCTCGCCGTCGACGCCTGCACCGCGACGGGCCGTCCGCTCAAGGTCGTCGGCAGCGGTCCGGCCGAAGGGCGCCTCCGCCAGCGGGCCGGTCCATCCGTCGAGTTCCTCGGCCAGTGTTCGGACGAGGCGACGGCCCGGCTGATGAGCCGCTGCAGGGCCTTCATCCTGCCGGGGCAGGAGGACTTCGGCATCACCGCCGTCGAGGCTCAGGCCGCCGGCCGCCCCGTGGTCGCGTTCCGCGGCGGCGGGGCACTCGAGTCCGTCATCGAGGGCCGGACCGGGGTCTTCTTCTCGGAGGCTACGCCCGAGTCGCTGGGGGAGGCCCTCGACACCGCCAACCAGACGCACTGGTCCTCCGACGCCTGCCGCGGGAATGCGATGCGCTTCGGGACTGCTCGCTTCCAACAGCAGATGATCGAGATCGTCGATGACGCGCTCAGCTTCCGTCGAGGTACATGACCGTTCTCGTAGGGGCGCAGCTTGCGAGCCCGGCCTCCGCAGAGGCCATCGCCCCGCAGGGCGATAGCGATGCATGCGACACGCCTGGTCCCAGATTGTTCGCGTTGGCCACGCCTGGTGCCTTTCGCCTCGCTGGCAGGGGCCCATATCCCTACGGCCGGGAACCAATATCCCTCGACTGGTCCAAAGAAGATCGAAACGGCCGGGTCCATCTGCGGACCCGGCCGTTCTCCCGACCGGTTCGACTACAGCCGTCCGACTAGGGGACGGCCAGCATCCGGTCCAGCGCGACCAGCGCCTCGCGGGCCTGCGCCGGGGCGACCGAGATCTGGTTGACCACCTCGCCCTCGACCAGGTGCTCCAGCGTCCAGAGGATGTAGGACGGGTGGACCCGGTACATCGTCGAGCATGGGCAGACGACCGGGTCCAGGCAGAAGATCTCCTTGTCGGGCAGTTCGGCGTTGAGCCGGTTGACGAGGTTGATCTCCGTCCCGACCGCCCAGACCGTCCCGGCCGGAGCGGCGGTGATCGTGTCGATGATGAACTCCGTCGACCCGGCGCTGTCAGCGGCCTGGACGACTTCCAGGCGGCACTCGGGGTGGACGATCACGTTGACGCCGGGGTGCTGGGCCCGGGCCGTCTCGATCTGCTCGACGCTGAACCGGGCATGGACGGAGCAGTAGCCCTTCCAGAGGATCACCGTCGCGTCACGGAGCTGCTCGGCGCTTAGGCCACCCATCGGCCGGAACGGGTCCCAGACGACCATGCGCTCCTCGGGGATGCCCTTCGTCACGCCGGTGTTGCGGCCGAGGTGCTCGTCCGGGAAGAACATGATCTTCTCGCCGCGCTCGAAGGCCCAGTCGTAGACCCGGCTGGCGTTGGACGAGGTGCAGACGATGCCGCCGTTGCGGCCGCAGAAGGCCTTGAGCTCGGCGGTGGAGTTCATGTAGGTCACGGGGATGACCGTGGCTAGGTCGACGCCAGCCCCACCGATCGCCCGCCAAGCCGCCTCGACGTCGTCGCCCTTGGCCATGTCGGCCATCGAGCAGCCCGCTTCGAGGTTCGGGAGGATGACCTTCTGCCGGTCGGACGTCAGGATATCGGCGCTCTCGGCCATGAAGTGGACGCCGCAGAAGAGGACGAACTCGGCCTCGCGCTGGGCGGCGGCGAGCTGGGAGAGCTTGTAGCTGTCGCCACGGAAGTCGGCGAACTGGATGACCTCGTCGCGCTGATAGTGATGCCCGAGGATGACGAGTCGGTCGCCCAGTTGGCGGCGCAGGGCCCAGATCCGGGCGTCGCGCTCGACCGCGTCCATCTTGAAATACTCGCGCGGGATCCGCTGCTGGCGGAGCGGCTTCGCTCCGTAGGCGTGGAGCGTCTCGTAGGCACCGGTCCCCACTTCGGGCACGCAGCTGGCGGCATCGAGCTGCGCGTCGACCAGCCATGGGGTCGTGATCGTCGGGTCGCTCACCTGAGCGACGGCAGGGCTGAACGTGACGACTGGCAGCGTCATCGGGTGCCTTCCTCTCCGGGGCGCACCGTCAGGCGGTGCGTTGCCCGGGCTGGTTGTCTGGCAGGATCTCGGCCCGAGCCTCGCGACGCCGGCCTGGCGTTCGCGTCGTGACCGATCCAGGCTCTGGTCAGCGGGAGATCCTCTGGACCTCCGGGGATGTCGCTGACCTTCCCCTTCGTGATGCGTCAAGGGTAGACTAACGGACAGTAATTGTCAACATGACACTAAGTAACGGTGTCGTGGCGACACGAAGTGGTGGGAACGCGCGATCCCTCCCACCGTCCAGGCGCTCATGGGCGCAGGAGATGGCCAGGATCGTCACGGGTTTCAGCTGAACTGCCCCGCGGTTACGACGCGATCAGGCGGGGTCGAGCGCGACGACCGGGATGATCCGGGCCGTCTTCGCCTGGTATTCGCCGAAGCCGGGAGCGCGCACGACCTGCTCGGCATAGAGCCGGTCGCGCTCCTCCCCCGTGATGACGGTCGCCCGCATCGGCAGCGTCTCCGTGCCGCGCTCGACGGTGACATCCGGGTTGGCGACGAGGTTGTGATACCAGGCGGGGTTGTCATCGGCCCCGCCCTTGGAGGCGTAGATCAGCAGCCGGTCGCCCTCGACGTGGCAGACGAGCGGCGTGACCAGCTCCCGTCCCGACTTCGCGCCGGTCGTGTGCAGGATCAGCATCGACGCGCCCTCGAACGGGCCACCGACCTTGCCGCCGTTGGCCCGGAACTCCTGGATGACCTGCTTGTTGAAGTCCACCATGTCTGTCACGGGTTCTCCTCTCGATCATGTCTGGACGGCCAGCATACCGTCAGCTGGTTCTTCTCGGGCGTAGTGTCCCACGAACTTATGGGTCGTAAGAACCGCCTGAGCGGTCAGGTGGTCCCGCTGGCTCCGAGACATGGCTTGCCTTGCCCGTGCCGCAGGACGCCAGATAAACGAAAAGCCCGTTTTCGTTTGCGAAGGAGTTGCCAAGACCAGTATTGCCCTGCGAGGCGATGGCCGCTGCGGCGGACGGGCTTGCTAGCTGCGCCCCTACGACGGTTGCACGCCGCCAGGCATGATGCTCGGGGAAATGGCGCCGATATGGTCAAGCGACATCCGTCGTCCATCCATGTCGAGTCGTGATCGCGCCAACCGCCTCCAGACGTCCACCTAGATCATCGGGATCGGTCACGATCCCGAGCCAGTCCGGATAGGCCGGTCCGATGTGCCGGATCGCGTCGTAGCGGGAGCAGACCCGGAGCGTGTCCCGAAGGTCAGAGAACGCATCAACCTCCTCGCTTATCGCCAGCCGCGCCCGGAACGATCGGTCGTGCCGAAGCGAGACCCAGGCCGGGGCAACCTGGGCTCGCCGGCTCACCGATTCCGGGTCGAGGTCTGAGAGAACGTTGAGCTGATGGACGAGATCGCCATGTCCGAGCTCGTCGGCGGCGCTGGCGAACCGGCTGCCGAATCGACCCAGCGAGTTGTCCCGATGGCCCCAGCGACCCATGATCGCGATCTGTGTGAGCTGAACCGCGCGCCAGAGTGCCAGCGTTCCCTGGAGCGAGTCGCCCGCTAAGGCGGCCTGTCGCCCAGCCATCAGCACGGCCGCGAACTCCTCCCGCAGCCGAACGTCCCGGTCCTTGGCGACAGTGGCAGCGAACCGGTTCGCCGTCGCCCATGCCGCCAGGCGTTCCGCCCGGCGGCTAGCGTCCTCGACCAATGCCCGTCCTCCATACGCCTTATCCATCGTATGAAACCAGCGGGAATCAGCCAGCGCTTGCTCCGGAGGCGCGCCATCGGCCGTGATGCGATCGACCTCGTCAGTACTGAACAGCAGCCGTCCGGCGTCCAGGCCGGTCCACCAGCCCTCCGCCGCCCATTCAGCGATGAGCCGGGCGCGGACCGCGTCGACCGCCGCCCGGACGTCGTCCCCACGGCCGGTCCGGGAGATCAGGATGACATCGATATCGGAAAGAGGCCATGGTGCGCCGCGACCATGGCTCCCGGCCAGCACAGCGGCCGCGAGACCGTCCAGCGCCGCCAATTCAGCACCGACTCGCGCCACTCGACGAGCGAGGATCGCCTGCCAGTCGTCCAGGAACACCACGAATCGATCGTCGTCCGATCCGCTACCGATAATGTCTTCCACGAGCGCCCCCCGTGGTTCCTTCGCCCGGTCCGATCGAGGTTGCTGAACGCCGTCAATGGGACGGACGAGGTTTTCCAGCAATCCCGATCCAGTTCAGGCACAATAGTCGTTGCACGTCCGGCACGGACCGTGCTGACGATCGTCAAATCTCCATCCACCCCGGTCCATCACGCGGCGGCGCCTGTCGGCTGACCGGATGTCCTCTACCCGGCATTGCCCGAATGGCAGACAGGCGACCACCTCACCTCATTAAGGAGCTCCCTTCGATGGCTGAACGAGACACCACCCAGGACGGACGCGGTTACGCTCACCCGGAGATGCTCGTCTCCACCCAGTGGGTCGCCGATCACCTCGACGACCCGAGCGTCCGGCTCGTCGAATCGGACGAGGACGTCATGCTCTACGAGATCGGCCACATCCGCGGCGCGATCAACCTGGACTGGCACACCGACCTCCAGGATCAGGTCGACCGCGACTTCATCGACAAGACCGAGTTCGAGCGGCTCCTGTCGCAGTCCGGGATCGCCAACGACACGACGGTGATCTTCTACGGCGACCGCAACAACTGGTACGCGACCTACGCCCTCTGGCTCTTCCGTTACTACGGCCACCAGGACGTCCGGATCATGGACGGCGGCCGGGCGAAGTGGGAGGCCGAGGGACGCGGCTGGACGCGTGACAAGGCTGGCCACGCCCCGACGACCTACACCGCTCAGGAGGCCGACCCGTCGATCCGCGCCTTCCGCGAGGACGTCCTCGCCCTCGTGAACGCCGGCGACCCGGCCCTGATCGACGTCCGCTCCCCACAGGAGTACACCGGTGAGCTCCTGCACGCCGTCGGGTACCCGCAGGAGGGCGCCCAGCGGGCCGGCCACATCCGCGGCGCCCGGAACATTCCGTGGGCCAAGGCGGCCAACGAGGACGGCACCTTCCGGCCCGTCGAGGAACTCCGCAGCCTCTACGGCGACGCCGGCATGACGCCGGACCGCGAGATCGTCGCCTACTGCCGGATCGGGGAGCGCAGCAGCCACACCTGGTTCGTCCTGACGTACCTGCTCGGGTACGATAAGGTCCGGAACTACGACGGCTCCTGGACCGAGTGGGGCAGCCTCGTCCGCTCGCCGATCGCCAGGGGCGCGAACCCCGAGTAACCCGTTCCCCGATACCCCAGACAGAACCGGGCAGGCACCAGATGGACCGACAGCAATACATCGAGTACATCCTCGATCACCACGATAATCCCCGCAACAAGGGCCGCCTCGACCCGGCCGACATCCAGCTCGGCGGTGGCAACCCCGGCTGCGGCGACCTGATCACGATGTACCTCACCTTCGACGAGGACGACCGGATCAGCCAGATCCGGTACGAGGGTGAGGGCTGCACGATCAGCCAGGCCGGCGCCTCGATGATCAGCGAGATCGCCGAAGGCATGACCGCGAGGGACGTCGCCGAACTCGGCACCCACACGCTGAACGAGGAGATGGGCGCCGACGTCGTCAAGAGCCGGGTCCGCTGCGCCAGCCTCGGGCTCGGCACCCTCCAGGCCGCGACCAAGCTCTACATGACCAACAAGGAGCGCGTCGCCCACGGCCTCACGCCGATCGATGTCCCGGCCGGCGAGTTCACCGTCGAGGTCTGAACGCCGACGAGATCGGCGGAACCGGCTATGCTGGACGACACCACGGAACGTCTGTTCCGTGGTGTCGTCCGTTTTCACGGAGATCATCGTCCAGGAGGCCGTCACCCTTGACCAGCACCAGTCGCCGGACACCCCGTCCCGAACCGTCGGGCCGCTTCACCGCCGAGATCGGTGAGCACGAGATCGAGGTCCGGAGCCGTCCCGGCTTCGCCGACTGGGACGTCGTGACCCCGGCGATGCGGTTGATCGCGGAGCGGACCACCATCCCGGCCGGCGGTCGGGCGGTCTTCTGGGGCGCCGGACACGCCGCGCTCGCGGTCGCCCTCCTGCTCGACCAGCCGGACGCCCACGCCACCATCATGGTGACGAACCTCGCCGCTCGAGATGTCACCGAGGCGACGGCGATGCGCAACCATGTCGCCGACCGGGTCACCGTCGTCAACTACCCGCGCGACCTCCCGGAGCCGGCCAGCTTCGACCTGGCCGTGATGCTTCCGACGATCGACCGCGACCTCAACCGGCGCTGGCTGATCGAGATGCTGGCGGCGCTCAAGCCCGACGGGACGGTCGTCATGGCCGGGCCGAACGGCGGCGGTATCCGGACGACGATCGGCGACGCCGCCGCCCTGCTCGGCATCCCGCGCGACGAGGTCAGCCGGATGAAGCAGCGCCTCGGCAGCTTCCCGATCCGCGAGACGCGGCCGGAGGCACCGGCCTGGGCATCGGCCCCCGGCGTCGCTCCGGGCACCTGGGCGGACTACCCGGTCACGATCGGGGACGACGACCTCGCCCTCGTCACGATGCCCGGTGTCTTCTCCGGCGACGGGCTCGACGATGGCACGGCCCTGCTCCTGGACAACCTGCCCGACCTCGCCGGCAAGCGCGTCCTCGACCTCGGCTGCGGCTCAGGCGTGATCGGGATCGCGGCGGCCCTCGCCGGAGCTGCGTCCGTGACGATGACGGACATCGACCTGCTGGCCGTCGCCTCGGCCCGCGAGAACATCGCCCGATCCGGCGTGGCGAACACCGTCGCCGTCGCCAGCGACCTCTACGGCGCCATCCACGGCCAGCGCTTCGACGTCATCCTCTGCAACCCGCCGTTCCACGCCGGCCAGCGGATCGACCGCGATGTCGCGGACGCGATCGTTCGGGGGGCGCCCGACGTCCTGGATGAGGGCGGCCGGGTCCTGCTCGTCGCCAACCGCTTCCTCGCCTACGACCGGGCGCTACGCGAGACCTTCGGCGCCTTCGACCGGATCGCCGAGACCGAGCGGTACCACGTCCTCGGCGCCACCCGGCCCGCGATCGTCACACCGGAAGAGGCCGAAGCCGTCGCGCTCCGGTCGGCCAAGGTCGTCGACACGCACCCGCTGATTACGGACGAGTTGCGTCGTCGCTTCCCGGTCATCGGCGGCGGCGACACCCCACCGGAAGCGAAGAAGCCCCGCGTCGAGCGTCGCCGCCGGTCCTCCCGCTCGATCCGCCGCGGTCCCAACCAGCAGCGCTAATACCGAATCCGGGTTGAAGCTTGGTGTGTGACCGCGAGCGCATGGTGCTCCCCTCTCTGGGCACCTGCGAGCCGCAGCATAGCGTGAGCCGCGTCAGCGGGTGAGCGAGCAGGTGAGCCGGAGAGGGGTCTCGCTCTGCTGGGGGTAGAGGTCTGCTCCGCCACCGAGAGGTCACCAATCCACCGACTGTTTACCCGGATTCCGTATAACGACTGGAGCAGACATCCGGGGTACTACCGTCCGCCTGTCCAGCGATCGAATCGGTTCGGGGTCGGCAGCCGATCGACCCGATCGTGGAACGGATCGACGGCGCCGGTTGGGCCGGCGCGGTCGACCATAGCGCGCGACGCTAGGACGGCACCGCGACGGGCTGCTCCCAGCGACCGGATTCGGCGCTGCGTGAGACGGCGTCGAGAACGGCCTGGACCCGGAAGCCGTCCTCGAAGGTCGGCGACGGGTTGACGCCTGTCCGGATGCCGTCCATCAGGTCCTTGAAGGCGTTGATGAAGGAGTGCTCGTAACCGATGATGTGGCCGGCTGGCCAGTAGGCGGCCGTGTAGGGATGGATCTCCTCGGTGACGTTGATGGTCCGGAAGCCCTGGAGCCCCTGCTCATCGTCCTCGAAGTAGACCTCCAGCTCATTGAGACGCTCGAGGTTGAACGAGATCGACCCGCGGGAGCCGTTGATCTCGAAGGCGTTGGCGTTCCGCCGGCCGGGAGCGAGACGGGTCGCCTCGAACGTCCCGGTCGCGCCATTGGCGAACTTCGCCAGGAACGTCGTCGAGTCGTCGACCGTGACCGGACCCTTCTGCGCACCGGCGGCGGCGCTGAGTCCGGCGCCACCGGTACTGACCTCCTCGACCGGGCGCTCCGTGATGAACGTCGAGAGCGTCCCGACGACATCCGTCACCGGTCCGACGAGATACTGAGCCAGGTCGAGGCTGTGGGCGGCGATGTCGCCGAGGGCGCCGGAGCCGGCCAGCTCCTTCTTCATCCGCCAGACCAGCGGGAACTCCGGGTCGAGGATCCAGTCCTGGAGGTACGTCCCGCGCCAGTGCCGGATCTCTCCCAGCCGGCCGCTCTCGATCAGTCGCTTCGCGAAGGCGATCGCCGGGACGCGGCGGTAGTTGAAGTTGACCATCGCGATCAGACCCGGCGTCTTCGCCTGTGCGGCCCGGGCGGCGAGGACCATCTCGGCCGCCTCGTCGAGGGTGTTGGCGAGCGGCTTCTCACAGAGGACGTGCTTGCCGGCCGCCAGCGCGGCGATGGTGATCTCGCGGTGGGTGTTGCCGGTTGTCGCCACATCGACCAGGTCGATGTCGTCGCGCTGGACGAGCGTGCGGTAGTCGGTCTCGTAGCCCTCGTAGCCGAGCTTCTCGGCCGCGTCCTTGACGCCAGCCTCGTCGCGGCCGCAGACGGCGACCAGGCGCGGCGCCGGGTCGATGTCGAAGAAGCGGGGCAACTGCCGGTAGGCGTTGGAGTGCGCCCGGCCCATGAACTTGTAGCCGACCAGGCCGACGCCGATGGTTGCCATGTCGTTTCCCTCTCAGGCGTGAAAAGCGGGAGACGGGCAGCACCGCCGGCACCACCTGTCTCCCGCGTCGATCCAGTCAGATTACGTCCACCAGACCTCGGACGGCTTCTCGGTCGGGATGCTGTCCCTGAGGAACTCGACCGCGCGGGTGAACCCCTGGTTGGTGCTGAGGATGCTGTCCTCGTGCTCGATCGAGATCGCGCCGTCGTAGCCGGCCAGGCGCAGCTCGCTCAGCATCGCCCGCCAGAACTCGGGGCCGTGGCCGTAGCCGACGGTCCGGAAGATCCACGAGCGGTTCTTCTCGTCGGTGTAGGGCTTGGTGTCGAGGACGCCGTTGCGGCGGATGTTCGGCAGGTCCAGCCAGGTGTCCTTGGCATGGACGTGGAAGATCGCGTCGCCCAGTTCCCGGATGCAGACGAGCGGGTCCATCTGCTGCCAGAACAGGTGCGAGGGGTCGAAGTTGACGCCGATCGCGTCGCCACCGATCTCGCGCAGACGCCAGAAGCTCTCGGTGTGGTAGGCGACGAAGCCGGGGTGGAGTTCGATCGCGACGCGGACGCCGTTGTCCTTGGCGAACCTGCCGGCCTCGCTCCAGTACGGCTGGACCTTCTGGGTCCACTGCCAATCGAGGATCTCGAGGAAATCGGTCGGCCACGGGCAGGTGACCCAGTTCGGGTACTTGGCGCCGTCGTGGTCGCCAGGGCAGCCGGAGAAGGTGATCACGTTCTGGACGCCGAGCTTCGCGGCCAACCGGACGGTGTCGCGGAACTTCGCGTCGTCGTCCTGAGCCTTGGCGCTGTCGGGATGAAGCGGGTTGCCATGGCAGGACAGAGCGCTGATCTCGAGCCCACGGCTCTCGACCGCATTCCTGAAGGCGGCCAGCTTGGCATCGTCGGCGAGCAACTCGGACGGCACGCAGTGGGCGCTGCCGGGGAAGCCCCCGCAGCCGATCTCGACGGCCTCGCAGCCGGTCTCCCTGATGTAGTCGAGGGCCTCTTCGAACGGGCGCTGGGCGAAGAGAACGGCGAACACTCCGACTTTCACGGGCTTTCCTCCATCGGTTGCCTGAGGCGATCGTCAAACCGGTCCGCGTAGCGGCTGGTCGCGCATCTGGGGACGCGGCGACCCTGCCGCGGACCACACGGCGACGATCATACCAAGCATTCGCCGCCAGGTTCTGGCTTCGACGGTCCTTCGAGCGGGCATCGGGAGCCGCCTTGGGAGATCACCTCTCCCTGACCAACAGGGCTAATCGCCACGGACCATTCGGGCCGCTACCACAGCCGCGAGTCCGGCAGCGTGCCATCGCCAAACGCCCGCAGGAGTCGCGGTTTATTGGAATAATCCGTACGAATGTTCTATAATTTTCAGGTCAGCAGCCGGTCTCCCGCCGCCGGTCATGCCCCTAAGGAGCCCACCATGGAAGCAGCCTTCTCGCCGGTCTCCCGCGACCGCAACGATCCCACCATCACCCCCCTGACCCTGCCCAGTCGCCGCCCGACCCCGTCCGCCGCGACCGCCCGCGACGCCGCCCGGATGCTGCGGACGATCGCGACGCTGATCGAGCAGACGTCGAACAACCCGTACCGCGTCGCCGCCTACCGGCGGGCTGCGTCGCTGCTCTCCGAGAGTGACCGCGACCTGCACTCCCTGCTCGTCCAGACCCGGCACGGTGCCGAACTCGATCTGCCCGGCATCGGCGAGCGGATGCGGCGCAAGCTCGGCGACCTGCTCACGACCGGCCGGATGGGCTTCACCGTCGAGCTCCAGCCGACCCTGCCGCCGGTCGCCCGGTCGCTGCTGGCGATCCGGTCGGTCGGCCCTCGGACGGCGCTCCGGCTAAGCACCGAGCTCGGCCTGTCCACGGTCGCGGAGGTAGCCCTGGCCGCCCGGCACGGCCACATTCGCCGACTGCCCGGCTTCGGGGTCCGGCGCGAGCGCCAGATCCTGCTGGCGGCCCTTCAGCTCCTGCCCGAGGCGTTCGCGACGGCCAGCCCCACCAGCCTCTCCCTGACGGCGAATGACGATGCCGGCGACGGGGCCGGGCGGATCCGCCGGTTCGTGCCCGGCGTCTCGCAGCTTCCCCTGACCGAAGCGGCATGACGACGACGAAGGCGAGCCCGGTGCCGGCGAGCAGTCCCCTCCCCTAGCCCCCTTGCTGGAGGACAGTTTCTCACGCGTACCAGGTGAAGACCGCGACGCCGT
>CAXTHM010000024.1:43021-49301 GCA_964244115.1 uncultured Thermomicrobiales bacterium | reverse complement strand
CCGTCGACCGTTCCCCCATCGGCCCCGCCCCACAAACTGTCCTCCAGCAAGCCCCCACCCCTCCCCATCTGCGGATGGAGAGGGGCTCCGCATGTCGGCTTCGCCTTCCCGGGAATGCCGGGATGGTCTTCCGCCAAGGCGCGCGTTTTGTAGGGGCGAAGCTTGCGAGTCCGGCCGCCGCAGCGGCCATCGCCCCGCAGGGCGATAACGGCGTTCAACCACAGGTGTTCAAATCGAACACCACGGTGATCGTGTCGACTACCTCCGGGCAGCGCGGCCGACGGCGTTGGCGTGGGCCGCCACTTCGATCGTGTCGTCCAGCGGCGGCAGGGTCGTCGGGCCGTGGCGGCGGGCGAGGGCGCGTTCGAGGAGCCAGTCGGCCAGGACGGGGTTCTTCGGTAGCAGCGAGCCGTGGAGGTAGCAGCCGATCGCGTTGCGGTACATCGCGCCCTCGGTGCCGTCCGTACCGTTGTTCCCCCGGCCGCTCCGGACCCGGCCGAGCGGCTGGACGCCCGGGCCGAGCGTGGTCAGGCCGCTGTGGTTCTCGAAGCCGACCAGCTCGCCGATCGGCGAATCGACGATGACGTTGCCGATGAACCGCTCCGGCCCGGCGACGGTGGTGACATCGAACAGGCCGATGCCCGGCAGCGGCGCCTCGTCATGCGGGCGGTATTCGTGGCCGAGGAGTTGGTAGCCGCCGCAGACCGAGAGCAGTGCCGCGCCGTCCTCGACCGCCGCCTTGAGGGCATCGCCCTTGGCGCCCTGGAGGTCGTGGGCGACATTGACCTGCTCCTGGTCCTGCCCGCCGCCCCAGAAGTAGAGGTCGGCGTCGGGCATCGGGTCGCCGAGCCCGGAGGTGATGACGGTCACGTCGATGCCGCGCCAGCGAGCCCGCTGTTCGAGGGCGCGGACGTTGCCGCGGTCACCGTAGATGTTCATCTCCCGGCCGTACAGCCAGGCGATCTTCAGGTCCATGGGGCGGTCCTCCCTGGTTCGCAGTGGCGAATGGTTTTGGTGATCATCGGACGTCATGGTAGCCAAGCAGACCCCTCCCCAAACCCCTCCCCGGCTCGTTTCGCGCTGCGGCGCTCACGCCCGGAGAGGGGCTTTTTCATGTCGGCTTCGCCTTCCTGATGTTTGTTTCCGAGTGCACGCCTGGGCAGGAAAGGCAATCTGCGACGTGCTATTGCCGCCAGAACGCCTCGACGGCACCGCGGTCGGCCAGCGCCTTCCGGAGGGCGAGCATGGCGGTGTAGGTCGGCAGGATGTAGCCGTTGCCACCCTCCGGCAGGGAATGGACGAACGTCGTCAGCGCCGCCGGGAGGTCGCCGTCGATCGTCGTGAGCCGGTCGGCCGCGACGCCGGCGTACTTGAGCCGGTTGGCCATGTCCGGCGCCCGGATGCCGGCCGTCGCCAGCGGCGTCGTTCCGGCCGCGAGGAGCTCGAAGTCGACGTCCCACAGCCACGAGACGTCCCGGCCATCGGCGTCGAGGTCGTTGATCGCGATCAGCGTCGGCTGGGCGAGCTGGCCGTCGCCCATCGTCAGCATCCGGAGGACTTCGTTGAAACCGGTCGGGTTCTTGACCAGCGCCAGCGTCAGGGTCCGGCCGTCGAGCTGGACGCGCTCGATCCGGCCGAAGGCGGCCCGGAACGAGCCGAGCGCGTCCTGGATCACGGTCGACTCGACCCCGAAGGCGCGAGCGGCGGCCGTCGCGGCGAGAGCGTTGTAGGCGTTGTAGAGCCCCGGCACGCCGACTTCCAGCGAGATCGTGATCGCGGGCGGCCCGGCGACCTCGACGTACATGGCCAGCGATTCGACGCCGTTGAGTCGGACGTGGTCGCCGGCGTAGGCCAGCCGGGGCCGGGCCTCCGTGCCGTCGGCGGTTCGCCAGGCGCCGAGATGGCCGACGTAGAGGGCGTCGTAGACATAGGGCTGGCCGCTGATCCGGCTGCGGATCGTGTCGGCGGCGTGGGGCAGTTCGGCTAGCTGGATGGCCGGGTTCTGGTCGGCCATCCCGAAGGCGAGCATTTTCGCCCGGCAGCCGCCGACGATCTGGGCGATCAGCGGGTCGTCGACGTTGGCGACGATCACGGCGTCCGGCGGCAGCGTCTTCAGGGCCGTTTCCCAGGCCCGGGCGATCGTCGCGAGCTCGCCGTAGCGGTCGAGCTGGTCCCGGAACAGGTTGTTGAGCAGGACGATCCGCGGCTGGATCCGGCGGAGGAGTTCCGGGAAGGCGGCCTCGTCGGCTTCGATCACCCCGGCATCACCGCCGGCCCGTCCGAGCAGGTCGGCCCGCTCGGCGAAGGAGGCGGTCACGCCGCGGACGAGGTTGGACCCGGAGCGGTTGTGGATCACGTCCGCACCGTCGGCCGTCAGGATGTCGGCCAGCATCCGGCTGACGGTCGTCTTGCCGTTCGTCCCGGCGACGAGGGCGACGCCGCGGGGCAGGCCGGCGCTGAGCTTGCCGAGCATCCCGGGGTCGATCCGGTCGGCGACGAGGCCGGGGGCCGCGGTGCCGCCCCGGTGGGCCCGGCGCAGACCGGCGGACGTCAGCCGGGCGGCGGTGACGGCGGCGGCGAGGCGGAGGTCCGGAAACAGGGTCTTCGGCATCGGGTCATTCCCTCGGGGACGGTGACGGGGCTGACTCGTCGCCAGTCGTCTCATCGGCCGGCGGGTCCTGCTCGTCCGTGGCGGTGTCGGATCCGTCGCCCCCAGCCGAGGCCGCGGCGCTCGCGGCGGGGTCGGACGGTGCGGCGCTCGCGTTCGGATCGCCGGACGGCGTCACGTTGGTCGTGTCGCTGCCGGGGAGCGGCCCGAGGATCACGGTGACGACTTCGAGACGGTCGAAGTCGGCATTGGGGACGACCGGGACGGTCAGGTCGTCACTGAGCGCGTTGCTCTCGAGCGGGCCGCCGACGGTGCCGATCAGGAGGCCGCCGGGCACGCCGCGGGACTGGGTCGAGCCGTCGCTGCTGGTCAGGATCGCGTCGCCGAGCTGCGGCTTCGCGTCGATGTCGACGTAGCGGATCTCGGCCCGACCCCCGGCCTGCCACATACCGTACATGACGCCGTCGCCCCCGGTGACGATCTCGACGCTGAGAGGGCTGGCCTGAGTGTCGATCAGGAGGGTGACGCGGGACTGGGTCGGGCTGACCTCCGTGATCTGGCCGACGTAGTTGTTCGGATCGACGACGGCCATCCCGACGGCCATGCCGTCGTCGGCGCCCTTGTCGATGGTGATGAACTTCTGGCTGTTGCTCGGGTCCCGCGCCAGGACACCGGCGGAGAGGACGTTGAAGTCGCTGTACTTCTGCTCGATGCCGAGCTGCTCGCGGAGCTGCGTGTTCTCGCCTTCGGCGTTCTGCAGCCGGATCGACTCGGAGCGGTAGTAGTCCCGCTCGGCGGTCATCTCGGCCAGCGCCGACTCCTCGTCGGACTCGGTGCCCTGCGCGGCGCGGCTGAAGCTGCCCGTGATCGGCGAGATCAGGGACTCCACCGGCCGCTTGATCGGGTCGAGCACGCCACGGTTGTCCAGCACGACGGTGCCGACGCTGAGGACGATGAAGGTGAGCAGGAGGATGACGGTCCTGCCGGTGGTCGATCTGGACACGGACGCCTCTCGGGATCAACGGGTCTGGTACTGCGTGATCGGCGGACCGGACGATGGCTCGCCCGCACCGGCGAAGCGCCGATCGGTTCGAGGGTGTCCACGCCGGTGACAACGCTGGCAAGGGTAGCACGCACCGATTCGCGGGCCGACGAGCCATCGGCTATGACGTCTGATCGAATCCCCGAGAGGGTGTTCAGGTAAGCGTCGCTCTCGTCCCACAGTCCATCCAGCAGGGTCGCGTCGAACTCGTGGAACTCGTCGTTCAACTCCTGCCATGCCAGAGGATCCACGCGGAACTCACCAAGCTGCCTATGGAATGTCGACCAGAAAAGGGCGTTGTCCAACTGGTTGACCGCCTGCTCGACGAACGCCCCGACGGACTGATGCTGGCGCTCCCCGATCTCATGGAGACGATCTCGGGTCTGTTCCGATACTCGAATCTGCACCGTCGTCATCGTCTTCCCTCGGTCGGCTTGAAGCAGCAGCTGGTGGCGATTGTTGTGTCAAATCGTGACACGAAGGAGTGTGTCTATTATCAAGGGACGAGGACGAAGCAGGAAAAAGATGGACGGCGGCGACCTGTGAAGGTCGCCGCCGTCTGGGGATGTTGGAGTTGAGATCGGACTGCCTAGGACGCCCGGCGAATCTCCTGGCCACCGGCCAGGGCGCGCTCGTACAACTGGAGCGATTCGGCCACCCGTCCCGTGCCGCGGGCCACGCAGGTCAGCGGGTCCTCAGCGCGGTAGACCGGCATCCGCAGCTCCGCCTGGAGCCGCCGGTCCAGCCCGAGCAGCAGCGCGCCGCCCCCGGCCAGCGTGACGCCGTGCTCCATGATGTCAGCGACGAGTTCCGGGGGGGTCTCCTCGATCGCCGTCTTCACGACCTCGATGATCGTGTTGACCGGACCGCTGATCGCCTCACGCAGTTCGACCGACGAGATCTCGACCGACTTCGGCAGCCCGGTCAACAGGTCGCGGCCGCGCAGCGTGACGCGGACCTCTTCCTCCAGCGGGTAGGCCGAGCCGGCGGCCATCTTGGCGTTCTCGGCCGTACGCTCCCCGATGACGAGGTTGTGGTCGCGGCGGGCGTACTGGACGATCGCGTCGTCGATCTCATCCCCGGCGACCCGGAGCGAGTGGTTGACGACGATGCCGCCCAGGGAGATCACGGCGACCTCCGTCGTGCCGCCGCCGATGTCGACGATCATCGAGCCGATCGGCTCGTTGATCGGCAGCCCGGCTCCGATCGCGGCCGCCATCGGCTCCTCGATCGTGTAGGCCTCGCGGGCGCCGGCGGACAGGGCGGCGTCCTTGGCGGCTCGCTTCTCGACCTCCGTCACACCGGACGGAATCCCGATCACGACCCGCGGGTGCGGCGCCATCAGGCGCTGCATGTGGACCTTCTTGATGAAGTAGTGAAGCATCATCTCGACGGTGTCGAAGTCGGCGATGACGCCATCCTTGAGCGGACGGATCGCGATCACGGAGGCGGGGGTCTTGCCGATCATCTCCTTGGCTTCGATGCCGACGGTGATCGCCCGGCGGGTCTTGGTGTCGATCGCGACGACCGATGGTTCCGAGATGACGATGCCCTTGCCCCGGACGTAGACGAGGGTGTTCGCCGTGCCAAGATCGATGCCGAGGTCACGGCTGAACAGGCCAAAGAAGGCCGAGAGGGGGCGGAACACCTGGTGGACACCTCCGCGTTTTGGATTGGGGCAGGTACGTCGACGATGGCTGGGGAGGTCGGGAACGAAGGCATGACGCCGAAGGCCATCGAAGCGCACAGGGACAGTCAGATTACTGTTCGTCTCGCGAGTATAGCAGGCAACGCGGCTCGCCCCGTGAGCGCGACCGTCCCTCGGAGGGTGGTGGCGTTCCGGACCCGCCGGGGTCCGCCTCCGATGCTGCGACGGCGCACCGGGTCCTCTACCGGGACGTGTCCTCAGCGACGATCACCGTCAGTCGGGATCGCCGCCGGAGTCCGGGTCGGGGCGGGTCTACCGGCGTCCGGGTCCTGGGTCGGGAAGACGATCGGCGCTCCGGTGATCCGCGGCCGGGCGGTCGTCTCCTCCTTCCCGATCACGCTGAGCGCGAACAGCAGGGCGAACGAGGCCATGACGACGAGGATCGCGATCATGATCGCGGAACGGATCTGATTCCTCGCGCTCACGGATCCTCTGGCCTCCCTGGCCCGACCGGTTGACGGCAGCCTGACGGCGTGGTGACGCTCGGCAGTGGGTCGGATCTCCGTGACGTCGGAGTCCGTCACGTTACGGTTCGCGCTCGGTCGACGCATATGTCGGCAAGGATAGCGAGGTTCGAGCATCCCGTCGATCCAGCCGATTCCGGACGTCGAACCACACGTTGTCGTCCCGGAAGACGATCCGGTGTCGATTGCCGGTTCGACCCTGCGACGCGGCCGCCCGGAACCCACCGCTGGTTCGATCGGGCGATTACAGCACCAGGCCGAGATCGCCGACGAGGTAGTCGCGGCAGATGGTCAGGCTCTCCAGCGGCGTCGTCCGGGACCGGTCGATCTCGACCGTCAGCCAGCCGGCGTACCCGACCTCGGCCAGGGCGGCCATGACGGCCGGGAAGTCGACGTCGCCCCGGCCGAGCTCGCAGAAGAACGACATCGCGTCGGTCCCACTGCTGTTCAGGTCCGGG
>CAXTHM010000024.1:5665-43011 GCA_964244115.1 uncultured Thermomicrobiales bacterium | reverse complement strand
CCGGGCCGACCGGGGCGTCGGCGCCGATGTCCTTGAGGTGGACGTAGCCGATCCGCCTCCCATAGATGCGGATCAGATCGACGGGGTCCATGCCCGCGCCGGTCAGGTGGGCGGTGTCCGGGCAGAACCCGACCAGCTCCGGGTCGGTGCCGGCCATGACCGCGTCGATCTCGGCCCGGTCCTGGATCTCCGTGCCGAGGTGCGGGTGGAGGCAGGCGTGGACGCCGAGGGCGGCCGTGCGACGGGCGGCCTCCTCGATTGTCTGGCAGGCCTGCTTGAGGTCCTCCGCCGAGGTCGGCCCGGTTCGTGGCCCACCGGGGCCGAGCACGATCCGGTCGACGTCGAGCGCGGCCAGGAAGCGGGCGATGCGCTCGATCTCCGCGACGGTCTCGTCCGCCTTCGACGCGTCGGAGAACCGGGCACCGGCGTAGAGGGCGCTCAGCCGAAGCCCCTGGCTGGTGAGGAGATCCCTGAAGGCGCCGGGGTCGTCGGCGTGGGCGAGGGCGGTGTGGGTGAAGGTCTCGCAGGCGTGGAAGCCCAGCCCGCTGGCCTCCCGCATCCCGGTCTCGAGATCATCGCCCCAGGTGATCAGATGGCAGGAGATCGGGTTGGCGGTCGTGTGCTGGGCGGTCATGCGTCGGACTCCTGTAGGTGCGAGTGGCTTATCCGGCGCACCGTCGCGCCGGTTCGGGCCGATCCGTAGGATGGCGAGGTCGTGATGACGATCCCAACGGTCGCCCATCGTCCTGGGGGATGTCAACGGCTGTCGGACTGGACACGGTGAACGGGCTTTTCGATGGTCGCACGCGCGCTGACCGGGCGTGTGTTCCGGGCGGCGGACGGTCGGGCCCCGGCCGTCAGGGTGGCGACGGGCGATCGCGACGGCCGGACTCACGGCCGGTCGATATCTCCGTTCGGGACTCCCTCGACCGGGCCAGGCGTCGCGGGGACGAGCATGGACAGCGTGACGGAGCCAGTGCCGGTCTCGATGATGAGGTCGAGTCCCGAACCGTCCGTGGGGAGATCCCGCCAGGCGGCGTTCGTGTAGTGCGTCCCGTCGAAGGCGAACCCGTCCGGCACCGCGATGTCGCTGAACCCGGCGGTGACCTGGATCCGCACCGGGACCTCCCGCGGGACGATCAGCCCGACGCCGCCGACGCCGACCCGGATCCGGCTCACCCCGGTCGCGGCGGTCGCATCCCCGACGATGACATCGGCATCGCCGACGCCGACATCGATCTCGAACTGCGCGGTCGAGAGGCCAGTTAGGTCGACCCTGGCCGAGCCGACCCCGATGTCGACATCGAGATCGACCGGCACCCGTGGGTTCAGGCCCACATCCCAGGTGGCCTGCTCCGGCGAGTGTAGCCAGCGCAGGGCCGTCACGGGCAGGTCCGCTGGCTCGGAGCCCAGGGTCGCGATGCCGGCGTCGCCGTCGCGCAGCCAGTTCCGGGCGATCGGGCTGTCGGAACCGGCGCGATACTCGGTCTGGAGGGCGATGTCGGCGGGTACGGTCGCGCCGGCCGGAAGGGAGTCCGCGATCGAGACGTCGCCGTTGTCGATGTCGATGTCGGCCCGGATCGCGGTGGCCCCGTCGAGCGGTTCGCTCCAGCCGCCCCGGACGGAGCCGGTCGCGCTGAACCGGTAGATGCCATAGCCGACGGCCACCGCGCCGAACACGGCCAGAGTCAGGACGATCAGGCAGCCAGAGAAGAGGCGGGCGACTCGCGACATGGATAGCGCTCCGGAGCGTCGATGGGCTGGACGGGTTCACGTTGGGACGGCCTGACCGTGACGTCACGGCTGGCCGATCGGGTGAACCCGCTACCGGCGAGTCCCGGCGGCTCGGTCCCATCGTCGCCGGGACCTGTCGCGGGACCGTGCCGGCATCGTGACGCGCCCGTGACGGGACGGGCTGGCGCGCCCGCAGGCGCCCGACCGGCCGGGCGCTATCGGCCCAGGCACCCCCTCCTGGGGCCAGGCTCGGGGCGCTACACTGTACGCCTGATCGCCTCCACGACGACCTGCCGGGTGGACTACCGATGGCTCCGAGGCGGCCCGCACCTGCCATCGCCGCACAGGCGCCCGCATCGGTGGCAGAATGCGCGGGTTCGGTGGGGCCGACGCGACTCTGGATGCCGTTGAGAAAGGAACCGCCACGGTGGAAGTCGAGAACGAGCACGGCGTATCCGATCTGCTGGACGGGCTCCCGCTCGCTCGGGTCGCCAGCGGCTACACCTTCACCGAGGGGCCGGTCTGGATCCCCGCCCACCGCTGGCTGATCTTCAGCGACATCCCGACCAGCACCGCCTACAGCTGGGAGCCGAGCGCGGCGGCCTCCGTCGTCTACCGCGAGCAGGCGCGGGGCGGCAACGGCATGACCCTCGACAACCACGGCCGGATCCTCTGTTGCGAGCAGACCAGCCGCCGCGTCATCCGCTTCCCGGTCGATGACCCCACCGCCGTCGAGGTCGTCGCCGAGCACGACGCCGGCAGCCGGCTGAACAGCCCGAACGACATCGTGGTCGACTCGCATGACCGGATCTACTTCACCGACCCGAGCTACGGGCTCGGCCCCGGCGGCGAGGGCAAGGAGCAGCTCCACAACGGTGTCTACCGGATCGACCCGGACGGCACGCTCGTGCTGATCGACGACCGGTTCCAGCAGCCCAACGGCCTCGTCTTCTCGCCGGACGAGCGGTACCTCTACATCGGCGACACGCAGCAGCAGGTCATCCGGCGCTTCGACGTCCATGACGACGGCTCCATCACCGGCGGCCGCGTCTTCTGCGACATGCGCACGTCCGGGCATCGCGGCGGCCCGGACGGCATGACGATCGACACCGACGGCCGGCTCTGGGCGACCGGCCCGGGTGGCATCTGGGTGGTCGATGCCGACGGGACCAACCTCGGCCTGATCCTGATGCCGGAGCAGCCCAGCAACGTCACGTTCGGCGGCGACGACTTCTCGACCCTGTTCGTGACCGCCGAGACCTCGATCTACCAGATCGGTACGCGGGTCCGGGGTGCCGTCCCCGGCAGCCGCGAAGTCGCCGGCAGCGAGGCGGTCCGGTGAGCGATGGGACCGGTCCGGGATTCGCGATCGATGATGATGTCGACGCGGACGACCAGATCACGGCCGAGGACCTCGCCTTCGCCGCGGCGGACGACGATGACGAGACGGTGATCGATCACGCCGTGGCGCTGGCGGCGATGCGATCCGCCTTCGCCGCGCTGGTCGACTCGCAGGACGCCGACATCCTGCCGGCGGAGGGCGATGAGCAGGACGACATCGCGGTTGCCGGCGATGTCTGGACGCTGTACCTGAGTGGCTGGCCGGGGCTGGCGACGGCGTTCGTCGCGATCGAGGATGAGCCGCCGGACGGTGCCAGCGCCGAAGTTGTCGAGGGTGCCCGGCGTGCGGCCGTCCCCGACGGCGTCATCGCCGCCTTCGTCTCCGCCGACATGGAGCTGGAGGGCGCCCTGTCGGCAGCCCTTGTGGCCTCCGGCGACCCGCTCTCGCAGTCGATCGCGGTCGCCGTCCGTGTAGGCGCCGATCAGGGGTAGGGACGCGGCTTTCGCCTCGTTGGCGTCGTCCGAGTCGACAGGCGTCATCGACCGGGCGTTTCGTCCATGAACGGATACCGGACGGGTCGCCCCTAGCGACTGGCTGATTCCCACCGGAACGCATTGACGACGTTGTCGCGCAGGATCGTCCGGGTGGCGCGGTCCCCGAACCGCTCCCGCAGGGCCGGTTTGACGTAACGCATCACGGCCGTCGCGTCGTAGCCATACTGGGTCGTCGGCGGGTTGCAGACGACGGTCGCGTCGTCCGAGACCAGCACCTGCCCGAGATGGCCGGCGTCGATCAGCCGCCCGATCGCGTCGAAGGTCCGCTCGGCCAGTGACGGCGGTCCGGCGTCGGAGCCCGATCGGCTGCTGAAGCTGTCGAACTGGACGATGACGCCGTCGGCGGCGTGGCGGGCATGATCCTCCGGTGAGGAACGCTGGGCGTGCGCCCAGACCAGGCGCTCCAGCGGGAATCCCTCGGCGACCAGCGTCTCCCGGACTTGACGGAGTGGCCCAGCGAGTGGGCTGTGGAGCCCGATCGCGGCGCCGGTCTCCCGCGCGGCGATGGCGGCGGCGCGGTGGATCAGGGTCTCGTCTGGGGTCGGGCCGTCGTCCGACGTCGCGATCTTGACGAACCCGGCCCGGATGCCGGTCCCGTCGATCCCCTCGGTCAGTTCGGCGACGAAGTGCGCCGCGAGCGCGGTGACGCTCAGGTCGCGATAGCCGGGCGGACGCTTGGCGAGGTAGATCCCGGTCGGGCAGACGATGTGGACGCCGGTCGCCCCGGAGACGTCCCGCAAGAGCGCGGCGTTGCGTCCGACGCCGAGCGCCGTCCAGTCGATCAGCAGGTCGATCCCCTGCGCCCGTAACTCCCGCAGCCGGTTGATCGCCGCACCGCGAACCATCCCCCAGTCCACGTCCATGTAGCGCGGGTGATCGGCTGGCTGGAAATCGACGAACAGGTGCTCGTGCGCCAGCGCCCGGTTGATGTCGCTGGCCGGGATCGGGCCGCGAACCGTCTGGAGCATCTGGTCGGCGGGAGCGGACATCGGAGTCCTTTCGTCATGGCGGACGGCGCGACTGACCGGGCGGCGTTGGCGCCTGGCAACCCTGAACCGCTGGGCGTCCGGTGATGAGTATCGCGTTGGCGTCGAGAACCGGGGGCTAACCCCATCCGGCAACCCCGAACCGTTGGGGCGTCCGATCATGGGTATCGCATTCGCGTCGAGGACTGGGGGCTAAAGCCACCCGGCTCAGGGGTGATGGGTGGACATTGTCGGTCCCGTCGACATCGGCATGTCGTGGAGGGTCATCATTCGATCGACCGCGCGGCCCATCAAACGCCTATGACCACCCTCCAGGCGAGATGGTAGCCGAACCATCGAGATTACCCCTGAGCCGGGCGGCTTTAGCCCCCGGTTCGCCAACGACCTGCCCAGCACGAGCCTATCCGGCCGGAGTGACCCCGGCCGCCTCCCGGCGCTTGTCCCGCCGCCCGAGCGGCTTTGGCTGAGCGACCACCGGGTCCGGGTAGGTCAGCCGAGTGCCGGCGCCTCCGGCGGACCGGATGCGGTCGTAGTCGCCGTACGAGCCCGAGTAGTCGTAGACCACGCCGGCGCGCACCTCGACGATCCGGTCGCAGACCCGGTCGAGGAAGTAGCGGTCGTGCGAGACCGTCAGCAGCGTCCCGGCGTAGTCGGCCAGCGCCGCCTCCAGGACCTCGATCGAGCCGATGTCGAGGTTGTTGGTCGGCTCGTCCAGGATCATGAAGTTCGCCCCGGACAGGACGAGCGTCCCGAACAGCAGCCGGCTGCGCTCACCGCCGCTGAGCTGGCCGATCGCCGTCTCGGCGTCGATCGCGTCGAACCCGAGTGAGGCGAGGAATCCCCGCGCCCGGTGGTCGTCGTAGGGCGCGTTGGAGCGGACGAGCTCCAGGGGCGTCTGCCGGGTATCGAGCGTCTCCTGCTCCTGGGCGAAGTAGCCGGTCCTGATGCTCGGTCCGAACCGGATCGACCCGGCGTCCGGGGTCTCTCGGCCCATCAGCATCCGGAGCAGCGTCGTCTTGCCGGCCCCGTTGGGCCCGACCAGCCCGACCCGCTCGCCGTGCCGGATGACGAGGTCGAACGGCCGGTAGATCTCCCGCTCGCCGAACCGCTTCGTCAGCCCGGCCAGCTCCAGCACCTTGGTCGAGCCCCGCTCCGTGTCGAAGGAGACGTCGATCCGCTTGCGGTCGA
Organism: uncultured Thermomicrobiales bacterium; assembly: GCA_964244115.1. Lineage (GTDB taxonomy): Bacteria > Chloroflexota > Chloroflexia > Thermomicrobiales > UBA6265 > CADCWK01. The sequence goes on along the minus strand of CAXTHM010000024.1, from coordinate 37,207 downwards.
CCGGCGGCGGCACGGTCGCCTCCAGCCGGGCGGCCTCGATCTCGACCTTTCGGCGCTGGTTCTCGGCTCGGGTGGCGAACTTCGGGTTCTGCCGAGCCCACTGCGTCAGCGCCTCCGAGCTCTCCTTGAGCTTCTGGTACTCGCGCAGCTCGTTGGTCCGGATCTGATGCTGCCGGACGATCCGGGCCCGCTTCTCGGTCCGGTAGGCGGTGTAGTTGCCCGGCCACGTCGAGAGGACGCCGTCCTCGACCTCCAGGATGCCGGTCGCGACCTGGTCGACGAGGTAGCGGTCGTGGGTGACGAGGGCGACGGCGCCGTCGTGGCGGACGATCTCGCGCTCCAGCCAGGATCGAGCCTCGTCGTCGAGGTGGTTGTCGGGCTCGTCCAGCAGCAGCAGCCGGGGCGCCTCGGCCAGCAGCCGGGCGAGGGCGACCAGCCGCCGCTCGCCGCCGGAGAGGGTCCCGAGCGGCGTCTCCCACCGGTCCTCGGGCAGCCGCAGGCCAGCCAGGATCTCGGCCGCCCGGGTGACGTCCTGGTCGACGGCGCTGCTGTCGAGGCGAGCGAGGATGGCGCCCTGCTCGTCGAGTAGCGCCATCAGCGTGTCGTCATCGGCGGCGCCCATCTCGGCGGCAATGGCGTCGAGCCGGGCTTCCAGCGCCTCGGCGTTGCCGAGGGCCTCGGCGACGACCGCCCTGACCGACATCGTCGGGTCGTGGGAGGCGTGCTGGTCCAGCATCCCGACGGTGAGGCCGGGCAGCGTCACGACGTTGCCGCGGTCGGGTTCGAGCGTCCGGGCGATGATCCGGAGGAGGGTGCTCTTGCCGGCGCCGTTCTCGCCGACGATGGCCAGCCGGTCGCCGGCCTTGATGGAGAGCGTGACGCCCGTGAACAGGCGGTTGCCGCCGTAGGTGAGGTGGATCTGGGCGGCCTGGACGAGGACGGTCATGGCGGGGATCTCCCGGATGGGCGGCAAGCTGCGGCGACGGATGGGCAGCCCGAACGACGATCGGCTCGGGAGAACTGGGGATCGCAAGCGTAGCACGGGTCCGGGCCGCGGGATCTCGCCGCCCGACTGCGAGGGCCGCACCGTCGCATCCCCCATGTCCGGGAGCCGGCTCGATCGTCCGGATCCCATCTGGCGTCTGGCGTTGCCTGGGGCGCTGCGCTCCCGTGGTGATGGACGTCAGGCCGCGCCAACGTCAGACGCCTGGGCTGCCGTGACGGTTGCGCGGGATGCGTAGCCCGGCGGCGCGGCCTGTGCCACAATCGTTCACATCAACCCGGAGTGCTCTCGTCCAATCTGTCCGTCCTCACGCCTGACCGCGTCGAGCGGCTCTGTCCCGGTGGTGGGACCGTCCGTTTCCACCCGGCGGCCCCTATGCCGGGCCGAGCGGGCGGTGTGGGGGATGGCTGGACGATGGCCAGGGTGACCGTCCGGGATCTCCGGTCAGCATCTCGAGCATTTCGAAGGAGAGCAAGAGCAGCATGAGCGACCTGAACCAGACCAGCCAGCGGATCCTGCGGTCGGCCACGAATCGGCGCAATGTCCTTCGCGGTCTCGGTGCCGCTGGCGCGGGCGCCGCCGCCCTGTCGCTCGGCGGCGGCATCGGCTCGGCGCGGGTGCTCCGTGGGGCCGACATCGATGCCCGCTTCCAGGACGGCACCCCGGTCGCCGGTGGCGTGCTGCGCCTGACCGGCCACCAGGACATCCCCGGCCTCAGCCCGGAGGACTCCGGCGCGACCGTCCCGTACGTCGCCATCGTCCAGATCCACAACGGCATGGTCGAGCTCGATGAGACGCTGACCTTCCAGCCCGTACTCGCCACCGAGCTCCCGGTCGTCAGCGCCGACGGCCTCAGCTACACCGTCACCCTCCGCGAGGGCGTTACCTTCCATAATGGCGACCCCTTCTCCTCGGCCGATGTCAAGTACACGATGGACTGGATGAAGGACCCGGCCAACGCGTCGATCTTCAGCGGCTCGTTCGAGAATGTGACCAGCGTCGAGGCACCGGACCCGACGACCGTCGTCGTCACGCTTTCGGCCCCCAACGCCGCGTTCAACGCGCTGATCGGCTCGGTGATGATCCTGCCGTCCGGCTACCACGCCGAGATCGGCCAGGAGGCCTACGCCCAGGCGCCGGTCGGGACGGGACCCTTCAAGCTCAACAGCTTCGACCCCGCCGCCCGCACCCTGCTCGACGCCTACGACGGCCACTTCCGCGGCCGCCCGCTGGTCGATCAGCTCCAGATCGACGTCGTCCCGGAGGCATCGGTTCGAGCCGAGGCGCTGGAGAACGGCGAGTCCGACAACAGCATCTGGTCGTTGACGCCGGAGGACGACGCCCGCCTGTCCGAGGACCCGACCTTCACGACCTACACCACGCTGAATGTGGCGGTGAACCATTTCCCGCTCAACAACCAGAGCCCGATCCTCAGCGACGTCAACGTCCGCCGGGCGATGATGTTCGCGATCGACCGCCAGGTGATCGTCGACGAGATCTTCCTCGGCGCCGCCCAGATCGCGACGTCGAACCTGTCGCCGGCCGTCGTGACCTACTACAACCCCAACACGACGCAGTACACCTACGACCCGGATCAGGCCGCCTCGCTCCTCGAGACGGCCGGCTGGGTCCAGGGCGACGGTGACTGGCGCGAGAAGGACGGTCAGGAGCTCGGCTTCACGATCTCGATCCCGTCCGGCGACTCCACTCGCCGCTCCGAGGCCGAGGTCGTCCAGCAGTACCTGCAGGATGTCGGTATCAACGCCCAGTTGCAGGAGACGCCGGTCGCGCAGATCCTCGAGCAACTCCCGGCCGGCGAGATCGACGCCGCCCTGTTCAACTGGACCTACGGCGACGGTGGCGACCCAGACGCGACCTCGGTCCTGAGCTCGACCGGGGCGAGCAACTTCTCCAGCTTCCGAAACGAGCGCGTCGACGAGCTGCTCAAGCAGGGCGTGCTCGCCCTGACGCAGGAGGAGCGGATCCCGATCTACCAGGAGATCCAGCAGATCGTCTCGGACGAGGTCCCGTTCCTCTACATCGCCTTCCTCCAGGGCCGGACCCACTACGCCGCCCGCGTCAAGGGCCTCCCGGCGGCCGAGGCGGTCCAGGACTCGGACAACCTGTACAAGAAGGCCTACACCTGGAGCCTGGACCCGGCCGAGTAGGGACCTCACCCCCCAACCCCCCTCTCCATCACGCTGGCGTGCTTCGCACTTGCGGATGGAGAGGGGGGCTCTTCCCGTTTGGTGGCGTCGCGGGCTCCCGAAGGAACGTTTACGACAGGCTGTCGAGAGAGCTGAGGGGAGGGGTGAACATGAGGGAACAGTCGCCAGCAGCGAGGTCAGGGGCGATGTATGAAACCGCTCGTGAACTTCGTCGGAGGCAGACCCCCGCGGAATCGCATCTGTGGTCGCTGCTGCGCGGTGGACGGCTGGGGCGTCGGTTTCGGCGGCAACATGTCATCGAGGCGTTCGTGGTGGACTTTTGCTGCCCGTCCGATCGGCTCGTCGTCGAGGTCGATGGGTCGGTTCACGATTCGCTCGAAGCGCAACGTGACGACGAGTGGCGGACCAGTCAGCTGAATGAACTCGGCTTCCGGGTCTTGCGGGTATCCAACGATGAGGTGCTCGGGCACCCGGACGCCGTATTGGCGCAGATCAGTGCGATGCTCGCCCCGGTACGTCGTCGCTGACTCGCTTTCCGCGGTGTCCTCTTCGTCCACCGAATGCCGCTGTATTGGTAAAGCCCCCTCTCCATCCGCAAGTGCGAAGCACGCCAGCGTGATGGAGAGGGGGTTGGGGGTGAGGTAACTCGCATGCTGCGCTACGTCACGATCCGGCTGCTGCAAGGGGTCGTCGTCCTGTTCCTGATCAGCGTGCTGACCTTCGGGCTGATCCACGCCGCCCCTGGCAGCCCGATCGACCTCCTGGTCGGTCAGGCCCGCGTGACGCAGCAGGCCAAGGACAACCTCGAGATCAAGTGGGGTCTCGACAAGCCGGTCTGGGAGCAGTTCGGCGTCTGGCTGCGGAACGTCGCCACGGGGGACTTCGGCTCGTCCGTGATCCGGAGCGGCAAGCCCGTCACCGAGATGATCGGCGAGGCGCTGCCATACACGCTGGCGCTCAACGCGATGGCGGTCAGCCTCTCGATCGCGATCGCGATCCCGCTCGGCATCCTGGCCGCCTACCGGCGCAACTCCGTCCTCGACTACATCACGACGGCAACCTCGACGATCGGCGTGGCCGTGCCGAACTACTGGATCGGGCTGCTCCTGATCATCGTCTTCGCCTCCAATCTGGGCTGGCTGCCGACCTACGGGGCGAGCGCCGGCTGGCGGAGCTACGTCCTGCCGGTCGCCGTGCTCGCGTTCGAGGAGATGGCCGGGCTGATCCGGGTCACCCGCGGCGCCACGCTGGAGGCGCTGACGACCGACCACGTCCAGACCGCCCGGGCCAAGGGGCTCCGCGAGCGGACGGTGATGGTGCGTCACGTCGTCCGCAACGCGATGCTGCCGATCGTGACGGTGCTGGGCTACCGGATCGCCTTCATCCTGAGCGGCACGATCGTGATCGAGACCGTCTTCGCCTTCCCCGGCATCGGCCAGTTGTTCTCCACGTCGCTGTCGACCCTCGACTACCAGGTCGTCCAGGCGCTCGTCCTGCTGCTGGCGCTGATCGTCGTCGTCGGCAACCTGCTCACGGACCTGACGTACGCGCTGATCGACCCGCGCATCCGGATCTCCGGGTGATGCCGATCGCGCCCGTCCGTCGCCCGAGCCATGTCCGTCCGCCAGCCAGGATTGCCCGATGACCCTCACGACCAGCGGGGATGGACGCCCGGTCTCCGCCGAGACGATCGACCCGACCCAGGCCGAGACGGGCATCCTCGGTCGCCGCTCGGGGCCACAGTCGGAGTGGCAGCGGCGCTGGCGCCGGTTCCGCGGCTACCGTCCGGCGGTCTTCGCGCTCGCCTTCGTGATCCTGCTGTTCATCATGGCGATCTTCGCCCCGATCGTCGCGCCACATGACGCGTACGACACCAGTCCGCGGCTGCGCGGCGACGGGCCGAGCCGCGAGTACCTGCTCGGCAACGACGCCACCGGCCGCGACATCCTCAGCCGGCTGATCTACGGCACCCGGATCGCGCTCGCCGTCGGCCTCGGCGCGACCGCGATCGCGGTCACGATCGGCGTCGTCGTCGGCGCGGCCTCGGGCTACTTCGGGGGCTGGGTCGATCTGCTCCTGTCCCGCATCGTCGACACGCTGATGGCCTTCCCGACGATCGCCCTGCTGCTGGTGCTCTCGGCGGTGCTGTCACCGAGCCTGCCGCTGGTCATCCTGATCATCGGCTTCACGGTCTGGGCGGCCTACGCCCGCGTCGTCCGCGCCGAGGTGCTGAGCCTCAAGCAGCGCGACTTCGTCCTCGCGGCCCGCACGTCTGGCGCGTCCCCGGCCCGGATCATCTTCCGCCACATCATCCCGAACGTGATCGGCGTCGTGATCGTCCTCGCCAGCCTCGCCGTCGGCGGCGTGATCATCTACGAGTCGGCACTGTCGTTCCTCGGGCTCGGCGTCCAGCCGCCGGAACCGTCCTGGGGCCGGATGCTGGCCGATGGCCGGGATTTCATCCGCAACTACCCGCACATCATGGTTGCGCCCGGCATCTTCATCACGCTGACGGTCCTTGCCTTCAATCTGCTGGGCGAGGGGCTGCGGGACGCCTTCGACCCGCGCGGCCGCCGGTAGGACCTGACCGGCTGCTTCCGGCTGGCATCAGCCGTGCACCCTGAACCGCAGTCCCGGGTCCGGGACCACCCCTTCGGGGGCTGTCGATCCAGACCGAAGAGCGAGTACTCCCCATGAGCGACAAGGGCACTTTCGCTGTCAGCGATCTTGAGTACGACATCATCACGACGCTGGCCAACCTGCTCCAGGGCTCCGAGACCCTGGCGAAGTACCAGACCGATGCCGAGAAGGTCGGCGACCATGAGACCGCCGACATCTTCCGTCGCCTGCACGAGAGCTACTACGGTCATGCGACCGAATTGAACGCCGCGCTCCGCCGGATCGCCAGCCAGAGCTGACCGGCACCCATCTCATCGGGCCTGCCGTAGTACAGTCCGGCCATGCGTCGTGGCCGTCGAACGGTCAGCATCGGTGGGGCAGGGCAATGAGCGAGACCGTCGATTCCGGGTCGTCTGCGTCGGCAGGCGACCCTTCCATATCCATCCGTCTCCGGTACTTCGCCATCTACCGACAGAAGCTGGGCCGGTCGTCCGAGGAGCGCTCGGTCGCACTGGGAACGACGGTCGCTGACCTGTTCGACGCCGTGATCTCCGAGCGCCCCGAGATCCAGGTGCCGGCGCTGCGAGTGGCGACGATGCTGATGGTCAACCAGGAGTACGCCGCCCCGGACCACGTTCTCGCCGACGGCGACGAGGTCGTCTTCGTCCCGCCCGTCAGCGGTGGCAGCGACGCGGAACCGGCGTCCGAGACGCGGCGCTTTCGCGTCGGACCGGAGCCGCTCGACCCTCGGGCCGTCGAGGCCCTGGTCGCCTCCCCGGCCGCGGGAGCGGTCATCACGTTCACGGGGACCGTCCGGGACAACGCCCGCGGCGAGGGCGTCTCGGTCCTCGTCTACGAGGCGTACGAGCCCGCCGCCGAGAAGCAGCTCGCCGTGATCGCGGGGGAGATCGCCGCCCGCTGGCCGATCACCGTCGAGCAGGTCGCGATCCACCACCGGATCGGGCGGCTGGGACCGGGTGTCGCCTCGGTCGTGATCGCCGTGGCCGCCGCCCACCGCGACGAGGCCTATGCGGCCTCCCGTCACGCGATCGAGCGGATCAAGGAGATCGTGCCGATCTGGAAGGAGGAGCACTACGCCGACGGCGCCGTCTGGATCGGCAGCGAGGCCGCCTACCAGGATCTGCCAGACCGCCGCCGGTGAGCGGCGGGAGCGTTCTCTTGGAGCGGCGAAGCGTGCGAGCCAGGCCGCCGCAGCGGCGTTCGCCGTCAGGCGAGACCGTTTCGACGGGGACCCGACCGTGAATGGATCGGGCGATGTCCACGACCGCCGCCTATCGTCCTGCGGGGCGATGGCCGTCGCGGTCCCCGGACTCGCCAGCGAAGCGCGAGCCTCGCCCCCGCGAGACATCTCCGGTCACGCCTGGGACGTGCGACGATGCCCGCTGCGAACCGCCACAGTCGGCTGCCCGGAGCGGCATCGGAGAGAGACGCCGGATGGCTGTCGGTGAGACCGAACGGATCGGCGATCCTCGTCGCGTCGGGCCGTTGCGGGCCTGGGGTGCGACCATCCCATCGGCATGGGTCGGGCTGATCGAACTGACGCTGGGGATGGCGACGATCGCGTCCGGGTTCCTCGCCAGCGACGTCGTCACCCGGCACCTGCCGGTGATGCTGGCATCATCCGTTCGCTACACGGTCGCGACGCTGATCCTGCTGCCGATCCTCCTCCTGCGCGGCCCGGTACCGCGGCTCGATGCCGGCTCGTGGCGCCTGCTCATCGGGGTGGCCCTGGGCGGGACACTCGTCTTCAACTCCGGCTTGCTGTACGGGTTGCGCTACACGACCGTCGTCGAAGCCGGGATCGTGACCAGCACGACGCCGATGCTGGTCGGCCTGTTCGGGCTGATGTTCTACCGGGAGCGGCTGTCCCGCCGGTCCTGGGGGGCGATCGCGCTGGCGACGTGCGGCGTCGTCCTCGTCATTACGCAGCCGGGCGATGGTGACGGCACGACGCTCGGGACCATCGCCCGGACCGGTGGGTTGCTCCTGATCCTGATGGCGGCGTCCGGGGAAGCCTGCTTCAATGTCTTCGGGCGTCGCCTGCCCCGGACGGTCTCGTCGGTGACCGCCTCGGTCCTGACGATGGCGATCGCGATCGTGCTGTTCGTGCCCGGCGCCGTCTTCGAGGTCGTGACCGGCCCGCCGATCCCGACCGACCGCGACGGCTGGCTGGCGGTGGTCTTCCTGGCCGCGGTGCCGTCGGCGCTGGGGCTGCTGCTCTGGGCCGATGGGGTGCGGCGGGTCTCGCTCGCCGTCAGTGGCGCGGTCACGGCGCTGATCCCGGTCTTTACCTCTCTGTTCGCTGTCGTCTTCATCGGCGAGTCGCTCGGGCTCCCGGAGCTGATCGGCATCGCGGTCATCGTCGTCAGTCTGACGATCTTGGCCCGGTCGTCGGGGCGCGAGGTGCGGGAATTGTCATAACGTGGCGCGGTCATCGTGGTATTCTGCTGAACACGATCAAGTTTGACGATATCGGCTTCTCCATCGTGCCCCGCCGGCTCGATCTCCGGACTTACCCCACGAGAGGACGACGATGACCACGACCGAATCCCGGGCTTACACCCTCCCGATCAGCCCCGACGAACTCGTCCGCCGGCAGCGGCCCCGGATCGCCGAGAGCACGACCGAGCTGATCGGTAACACGCCGCTCCTGCGCCTCGCCCGCTTCGCTCCCGACGCCCCGGCCCGGCTGCTCGGCAAGATCGAGTCGTTCAGCCCCGGCTTCAGCGTCAAGGACCGGATCGGCGTCGCGATGATCACCGACGCCGAGGAGCGCGGCCTGATCACGCCGGGCCGGACGACGATCGTCGAGCCGACCTCGGGCAACACCGGGATCGCGCTGGCCTGGGTCGCCGCGACGCGGGGCTACCGCCTCGTCCTGACGATGCCGGAGAGCGCGAGCTTGGAGCGCCGGGTGCTGATGCTCGGCTTCGGGGCCGAAGTCGTCCTGACCGCCGCCGCGGAGGGGATGAACGGCGCCGTCGCCCGGGCCCGCCAGATCCTCGCCGAGACGGACGACTCCTGGATGCCGGACCAGTTCGACAACCCGGCCAACCCCGAGATCCACCGCCGGACGACGGCCGTCGAGATCTGGCAGGACACCGACGGCGAGGTCGACATCTTCGTCGCCGGTGTCGGCACCGGGGGGACGCTGACCGGCGTCGGCGAGGTGCTCAAGTCGCTCAAGCCGTCGGTCCGGGTCATCGCCGTCGAGCCGGCCGAGTCGCCGATCCTCGCCGGTGGGCAGCCGGCCTCCCACAAGATCCAGGGGATCGGGGCCAATTTCATCCCGGCCATCCTTGACCGCGAGATCATCGACGAGATCGTCCACATCGACGGGCCGACGGCGATGGCGACGGCCCGGGAGTTGATGCGGACCGAGGGGTTGCTCAAGGGTATCTCCTGCGGGGCCGCCGCCGCCGCCGCCCGGCAGGTGGCGAGCCGGCCGGAGAATGCCGGCAAGACGGTCGTCGTCGTCCTGCCGGACACGGGTGAGCGCTACCTCAGCACGGCGCTCTTCCAGGACCTGCGGGACCAGGCCGCTGCCCTGACAGTGGGTCAGGGGCGCTGATGCGCGGGTTGCTTCGGAAGCGCCCAGGCGGCAAGCGCAGACCTCTCACCTACTGGTCTGTCACGGCTGATTGGCTGCCCTGGAGCAGACCTCTCCCCCCAGCGGAGCGAGACCCCTCTCCGGCTCACCTGTTCGCTCACCCGCTGAAGCGGCTCTCGCTGCGCAGCGGCTCACAGGTGCCCAGAGAGGGGAGCCTTGGTTGGGACCCGTGCCTGTTACGCGATCGAACCCGCGGCTTTTCCTGTCGGCCTGCGACGCTGCCCTCGACGCCCAGTGCGATGCCGTCCCGGTTTGCCGGTCGGGTTTCGCCCCGGGCGTTCGCATTGCCGACGGACGATTCGGGCCGGTGATTTGACCCTCGCTGGTGGGGGAATACCGGAGATGGGTCGCCAAGCGGTGCCTGCGTCGGGCATCATCAAGGCGAACACGCACGATTCGTCCGGTCGGTCTCTGGCGGTCGCGTCGCGTCACGTCCTGACGAAGAGGCCCGCTGGCACCCGCACGGAAGAGAGTTACACGGATGAGCGATCAGGATCGGCCCCGGGAAGAGATGCGGACCGCGTCGGATCTATGGCCCCGGCGCCAGCGTCCGGTAGCGGACGACCCGTCATCCCTCGAAGCGGAACTGGACCAGCAGCCGCCGGTGCCCCCGTCCGGGGCGTCCGACCTCCGGCCGCCATCCCGGCATGACACGCCGATCCGGCGCCCGGCCCGGCCCGGCGTGTCGGTCGACGACGTCGCCCAGTCGGCCGACCTCCGCCCCGGGCGACCGGCCGATGTCCCGATGCACCGGGATCCCCGGGGCGGCCCGACCGAGACCCGCGATCTCCAGGAGCGCGTCGAGCGCGTCCAGCAGGCGACCGGGCAGGTGGTCGGCGAACGGCGCCCGCCGATCACCGGCATCAAGAGTCTGGCCAAGCCGGCCTACACGCCGCCGCCCTATTCCACGCCGCGCGCCGCCGTCCCACCCCGGTCAGGCCAGACGAGTGGTGACCAATCGCCTCGGCCGCCATTGGGCTCATATCCCGCCGGCAGCCAGCCGCAGGACCCGACCAACCGGACGGGCGGTAACACCGGCTGGAACGCGACCCCGACCGACCCGTCCGCGCCCGGCAACCAGCCGCCGTCCGTGGGTCACCCCGGACCGCCATTGCGGGAACGGCCCGGCGCTGGCCAGCCGCCGACGATGGGTCCGGGTCCCGGCGGGCCTCCGTGGCAGGGTGACCAGAACCAGAATCAGGGCCAGTACCAGCAGCCGTGGCCCGGCCAGTCGCCGCCCGCTCCGCCGAACTTGGGCACACCGGCCCCGCCGCCTCAGCCGTGGCAGGGCCAGGGTCAGCCGCCGGCACCCTACGGGCAGCAGCCGTGGACCGGCGGTCCGCCGACTCAGACCCCGTGGCAGCCAGAGTCAAACCAGCCCGGATTCGGTCAACCGCGGTATGGGCAACCGCCGTACGGGCAGCCGTGGGCCGGCCCGGCGACGCAGCCGGTCGCCCAGCCGGTCCGGATGGCCGGGTCGGGGCAGGCGCCCTGGGGGCTGCGTGAGATCGCCCTGATCGTCGTCGGTGGGCTGTTGCTGACGACCATCCTGCTCTTCGTCGCGCTTGGCATCCTCGAGGGGGCGGGCTACGACACCAGCGATGACCTCGACCCGGTCGTCTTCCTCGCCCTCGGCAGCACGATGTACCTCGGCTTCGGCGCCGCGATCTGGGCGGTCCTGATCGCCTGGCGAAAGCGGACCTGGGCCGATCTCGGCTTCCGCCGGACGAACCTGCGCAGCATCCTCTGGATGGTCCCGCTCTCGGTCGGCGTCCTGGTCGTCGTCAGCATCGTCGGACTGACCCAGGAGTGGCTGTTCGACATCTCGCCGCCCGAGGACAGCGGCCTGCCGATCGAGGAGGGCAACCTCACCGCCGGGTCGATCTTCGTGGCGGCCCTCGTCGCCGTCATCCTCGCGCCGCTGTTCGAGGAGCTGTTCTTCCGTGGCGTCCTGTTCCAGTACCTGCGCAGCCGCTACCTGCTGGTCGCGCGGGGGCTGTTCGAGGCCGTCCTGATCTCGGCGCTGGCGTTCGCCTCGCTCCACCTCGGCGGCGCCATCCTGCCGATCCTGCCGGTCGGCGTCATCCTCGCCCTCGTCATGCACCGGACGAACAGCCTCTGGCCGGCGATCGCCCTGCACTGTTTCTACAACGGCATCGTCCTCGCGATCAGCCTCGCCACCCTGACCTAGCGGCCGGGTCACGGCCCGGACTGACCGCCGGAACCACACGATCGGGGCAGACGGGTATCCGGCGGGAGTCGCCGGAGACCTGTCGTGCGTTAGGCTGTCCCGGGACAGCCATTCTGGCGATCTGCTGGGTGCACGGCGTCGGCGCTGACGGCCGCGGGTGGACTTCGACGGGGGGTGTGGGCATGACGAAGATACTCGTGGTCGAGGACGAGCGCGATCTCAACGACCTCATCACCCGGCAGCTCCACCAGGAGGGCCATGACGTCGTCCAGGTCTTCGACGGCCAGACCGCGCTCAGCACCGCCCTCGGCGAGTCCTTCGACCTGATTATCCTCGACTGGATGCTACCGCGCCTCGATGGCCTGACGATCGCCCGGCAGGTCCGCGAGCGGTCGATCGTCCCGATCCTGATGCTGACGGCGCGAGGCGAGGAGACGGACATCGTCCTCGGGCTCGAGGTCGGTGCCGACGATTACCTGACGAAGCCGTTCCGGATGCGCGAACTGATGGCACGGGTCCGGGCGCTGCTCCGCCGGGTCGCGCTCGGGGGCAGCGCGGGATCGGCCGTGCCCGAGGCCGGGGCGCCGTCGGACGCCATCGTCGTCGGGGACGGGCTGCTGGCGATCAGCGACTCGATGCGGACGGTGACGCTGTCCGGTACGGAGCTGGACCTGACGCCCAAGGAATTCGAGCTGATCACCCTGTTCGCCCGCAACCCCGGTCGCGCCTTCAGCCGCGACTACCTGCTGGAGCGGATCTGGGGCGATGATACCTACGTGACGGACCGGACGGTCGATACGCACGTCCAGCGCCTGCGCAAGAAGCTCGGCGACGAGGCCGAACTGATCCGGACGGTCTGGGGGATCGGCTACAAGTTCCAGCTCCCACGCCCGTGAGCCAGCGAGGCGTCCCGGAGAGTCTGGGGCCGGCGGAGGGTGGCGACGTGAGCGAACCGCTCAGCCCTTCACGCCGCCCGGGCGGAGGTGACCGGCCGGTGCTCTCCGGCACGCCGCCGGCCCCGCGGAGATCCTCGTGGCGGCGCATCCTGAGGGCGTCCCGTTACCTGCTCATCGTCCCGATCGTCACGGCCTTCCAGCGCCGCTCGGACCGGAGCCTGCGCTGGCGGCTGGTCGGCTCCCACCTCGCGACGGTCCTGCTCAGCATCTTCGGCGTCGCCCTGCTGCTCAGCATCGCCCTGCTGATCCTGAACTGGACCGCCGACCCGCTGACGACCGAGCCCGCGAGCGAGGCGCACGCCATCGCGATGACCATCGAGATGCTGGGCTGGCAGGACGGTGTGCCGGCGTCGGACGTCAGCGCCCTGCTGGCCGCCTTCGCGACCGGGAACGTCGAGCCGCGGGGCGACCGCGCGGAGGTCCGGTTTCCGGCCAACGTCGGTCGCCCCTTCGCGAATATCCGCTCGATCTCGCTGATCGGCCCGGACGGCGTGGTCGGCTCGTCGAGCGATCCGGCCCTCGTCGGTCAGCCCGTCGCGGCGATCGGCGGGTCGGCCAGTCTCGTGGCCGGGCGCGCCCTGAGCGGCGAGACGCGGGAGCAGGATCTCGCGTCGGCGGTCCGGGAGACGCCGGACGGCATCGTCGGCGCCTTTCCGGTCCGCGCCGGCGCGACGGACGGGCAGGCGCCGACCATCAGCGGCGCCATCGTCGTGGATAAGGACCGGCGCTCGTTCCCCGGGACGGCCCTCGGGATCACCTCGCTCGCCGCCGGCTACGCGGCGATGGTCGGGCTCGTCCTCACGATCGCCGTCGGGCTCCCGGCGATCCTGGTCGCGCTCATCATCGGGATCAACCGGGCCCGGTCGATCGCGCGGCCGGTCAACGACCTCGCCCGGGCGGCGGAGCGGCTCGCGGCTGGCGACCTCAGCGTCCGGGTCTGGGTGCCGACCGACGACGAAGTCGCCCGGCTGGCCCGCGCCTTCAACCGGATGGGCGACCAGTTGCAGGAGAGCCTCGAGCTGGAGGCCGACGCCCGGGCCCGGGCCGAGCGCCTGCTGGCGACGAATCGGGACCTGGTCGCCAATGTCTCGCATGAACTCCGGACGCCGGTCGCGCTGATCCGGGGACACATCGAGGCGCTGGCCGACGATCCGGCCCGTCTGGTGGCGTACACCGAGATCGCGCTGCGGGAGAGCGACCGGCTCGAGGACCTCGTCAACGACCTGTTCCAGTTGGCCCGGATCGACGCCCAGGGCCTCCAGCTCGAGCACCTGCCCTTCGACGCCGGCGCCGCCGCCCGCGAGGCGGTCGAGTCGCTGGCCGAGCCGGCCCGGCGCGATGCCGGGATCGTGATGCGCAGCCAAGTCCGTGGGGACGCCCAGGCACTTCAGGTCGTCGGGGACCGGGCCCGTCTGGTCCAGGTCCTCCAGAACCTGCTCCGCAACGCCGTTCGCTACACCCCGGACGGGGGGCTGATCCGCGTCGTCGCCGAGCCGCGGGACCTCTCGGTCGTCATCCTGGTCCAGGACACCGGCGTCGGCATCGAGCCGGACGACCTGCCGCGGGTGTTCGATCGGTTCTACCGCAGCGACCAGCGCAACAGCCGCAAGGGCGGCGGGGCCGGCCTCGGGCTGGCGATCGCCCGGCAGTCGGTCGAGGCGATGGGTGGCGACATCTCGGTGGAGAGCATTGTCGGGGAGGGGACCGTGTTCACGATCGTCCTGCCCAGGGACCGTGCCGTCCCGTCGGCGGTTTGAACCGCTCCGGTCGCCGGCTACTCCGGCTCGTCCGGGGTGGAAGGGGAGACCGGGCTGTCGTGGTGTGACCGGGCGGCGCGACCGAAGCGGTCCCGCTGGCCACCATCGTGGTTAGGGTGGGCGGCACCGTCCGGGTGGTCCAGCCGCCCGCTCCGTGGGCGTCGAGCGGGCGGTCGCGGTGGCGTTCGGCCCAGCCGCTCGATGTACTGGCCGTACCCCGCCAGGAGGCTTGCGATCGCGTCGCTGGCCTGATCGAGCTGCCCGTCTTCCAGGCCGTCAGTGATCCGCGTCGTTGCCTGAAGGGCATCGACCGCGACGCGTCTGGACAGGTCGTAGCCACCGTCCGTCAGCTGGACCTGGATCGCCCGGCGGTCGGACGGGTGCGCCGTCCGACTGGCGAGCTCGAGGTCGACCAGTCGGTCCACCAACGCGGTCAGCGATGACGTCGGCAGGTCCGAGTGCTCGCCGATCTGACCCATGGTCATCGGTTCTCGGGCGCTCAGGACGTTCAGGACCGTGAACTGCGGGTTGCTCAGGCCGTACTCCGCCGCCATGCGGTTGGCATGGGAGCGGGTCGCGATGCAGAGCATCTGGAGCGACTGCCAGAGTTCCTGGAGCGCTGCGGCCCGCTGGTCGCTGATCCCACGGTCGCCCAGGATCTCGCTGGCGGCCGGTGGCGTATCCCTGGACTGCATGGACATCGTGGGAGTAACCCGTTCGGTCGTCGTCGCCGTCCGAAACGGACTGTCGCGAGGTCGCGGAGCTGCGCACGGGCAGCGTCGAGAGACAGGTGGTCTCCGGACATCCCGGTTCGGGACGCCCGGGTCTGACCGTTCTGGCCGGTGCGCCTCCAGCGGAGACGTCTGGAACCGCTCGGCCAGTCGACGCGTCAAGCATCCTGTCCGGCGGCCCAGGGAGCAATTCCGGGGCCAGCCCCCAGGATGTGGTGCCGGATGGGGAGCGGTGATGTCAGCGCCGGGCTCGGTCTGGCAGACCCGGTACGATTGCTCCGGCAGTCGGGCGCTGATCGGCGCTCACGCGGGATAACCCACGGGCAGGAGTCGCATACGGTGTCCTTCATCATGCCAAGTCGCCGTTCCACGACCAATCTCCTCCAGGCGAGCGGGGAGCTCTGGAGCGAGGATGCCGAGCAGGCGCCCCTCCAGTTCATCGTCCTGGCGCCGGCGTCCGTTCCCGATCCTCGTGTCGAGGCAGTGGTCGGCGCGGCCGTGCAGCTCGCGCCGGACGACGTCGTGCTGTCCCAGGTCGCGGTCGACGCCCTCCCCGCGTTCGATCCGACGCTGATCGACGGGTCGGACGCGGCGTCCGTGCGGCGCTTCCGGGAGGAGATCGCAACGGCGGACGCCTTCCTGCTGGTCGCCGTCGGAGATGACGCTCCCGCGCGGGCACTGCTCGTTCGGGCGCTGAGTTGGGCGGCGACCCCGGCCGGTGAGGACGCACTCGCCGGGCTGCCCGTCGTCTGGCTCGGGATCAGCGGTGATCCGGACGCGGTTGCCGACGCCCGGAACCAGGTCCGGGCCGCGGTCGAGGCTGGCGGTGGCGTCGTGCCGGACGACGCGGCCGCCCTCGCCGCCCCGCTGGCCGGGGAGTGGGCGGGCCGGCTGGGGTCCGATGGCCGGCTGGCGGACATCCGTTCCCGGCAGGCGATCGGGCAGGTCCTGATCCGGCTGCGCCAGATCGCCGTCTCTGGCGAGGAGGATGTCTCAGCGGCGGCGGACGAGACGGACCCGACGGACGGCTGACGAGATGGGGACACGCGTTGCCTCCCGCGAAGACGGCAGACCGGGCGCCAGTTGGTACACTCTCCCCGAGGGACGACGAATCGACGTGACCGGTGGCCGACCGAACGGGGCCCCGGCTCAGAGACAGGGATGCATCTGACTCCGTACAGCTGGTGGAGGGTATGAGCGCCTGGCGGACCTGGCTCCAGCCGGGAATGCGGGTCAAGCGATGGGGGACGCTGGCCTTCCTCGGTCTGGCCGGGATGGTCCTCTCCGTCGCGGTCGGGCTCGTCTGGGCCTACCGCTCCTACTACTTCGAGCTCCAGTCGGATTACCCGATCCTCCGGCCGCTGACGCTCCAGTTCATCCCGCATCCCTGGCGGGAGGGCGTCCTGCTGATCGCCGGGTTGGTGATCACGATCTTCGCGGTTCGCCGGCTCAACGAGTCGCTGCTGACACCGCTGCTCGCCAGGGAGGCCAGCGGCCGGGCGCTCGCCCAGATCGTCGCCGAGCACCGCTTCGGCCCGGTCCGGCCGGCGTTCGGCGTCGTCGCGATCGGCGGTGGGACGGGGCTCTCCTCGCTGCTCCGCGGTCTCAAGCACCACGACGCCGGCATTACCGCGATCGTGACCGTCGCGGACGATGGCGGCAGCACCGGTCGACTCCGGGCCGAGTTCGACATCCCGGCCCCCGGCGACATCCGGAACTGCATCGCGGCGCTGGCCGACGACGAGGCCCTGGTCACCAAACTGTTCCAGCATCGCTTCGAGGGGGACGGTTCGACGCTCAGCGGCCACAGCTTCGGCAACCTGTTCATCACCGCGCTGACCCGGACGACGGGGTCGTTCGAGCGGGCCGTCGAGGAGGCCTCCCAGGTCCTCAACATCCGGGGGCGCGTCCTGCCCGCCACGCTGGAGAACGTCCGGCTGTCGGCCGAGCTGACGGACGGCACGATCCTGCATGGCGAATCGTCGGTGGGCGAGCACGGGCCGCGCGGCAAGCGGATCAAGGGCATGTTCCTGACGCCCCGCTCCCCGGAGGCGCACACGCCCGCCCTCGCCGCGATCCTGAACGCCGATCTGATCATCCTCGGCCCCGGCAGCCTGTTCACCAGCGTCGTGCCGAACCTGCTCGTCGCCGGGATCAAGGAGGCGATCAGCCTGTCCGAGGCGACCGTCGTCTACGTCTGCAACGTCGCCACGCAGCCGGGGGAGACGGACCAGTTCAGCGCCGCCGATCATGTCCATGTGATCGTCGATCATCTCGGTCCGGGTCGGCTGGACGCGGTCCTGGTCAACGCCAACCCGGCCTCGGTCGTGGCGGCCCGGGGCGACGAGTCGATCCGGCCGGTCATCTCCGGCTCCCTGGCCAGTGAGCACCTGGGCGTGGAGGTCGTTGCCCGGGACCTCGTCAGCGAAGTGAATCCGCTCCGCCACGACCCCCAGAAGCTGGCGGCTGTGTTGATGGAGCTGGCCCGCAGCCGCCCGGCCCGCCGCCCGGGCGTGGTCACCCGGAGCATCGACGCCCCGTCCCGCCGCCCCTCCATCGACGCCGGCCGCGTCGATGGCAGCGCAGCCGTCGACCCACGCCGCGACCTCGTCCCGACCGGGTCCATCCGCCGGTTCGGCCCGGTCGATGGCAACGCACCGCCGGAGTAATACGGAATCCGGGTTGATGCTCGGTACGTGACCATATGTGCGTGCTGCTCCCCTCTCTGGGCACCTGGGAGCCGAAGCCGCTTCAGCGGGTGAGCGAGCAGGTGAGCCGGAGAGGGTTTGGGGGAGAGGTCTGCTCCGCTACTTAGGGGTCACGGGTCCAACAACCGTTTACCCGGATTCGGTATAACCGGTCCGAGCGATCGTTCATCGCCGGCAATGTCGAGGTGGTCAACCGTGAGACCCTGATCGTCTCGTCGTCGGGGCGATGCTCGTCTGGTCAGGCCTGAGCCGTGGCGCCACCGGGTGGGACGGCTGTTGCCACGAGCACACCAAGCGGTCCCCGAAGCCGGGACGCCAATTCGGGGTCGACATGGTCTGCCTCATCGATGAGAAGGTCGACCAGAGCCGAGAACACCCGGACCAAGTCGGTCGTCCGGAGCGAGGCCACGATCGTGGCCTCGAGCCGGGTCAGGATCTCCCGTGGCAGCGCGTCGACCCCCCGGCCCTCGCGCCAGGGCAGGCCGAGCCGCAGGCAGGCCAGCATGATGACCTGCTCGCGGATGGTGTCGATCATCTGCAGAGCCTGCCAGGGGCGACCCCGGGCGATCGACGAGCGGGCATGGATGGCGTGGAGCCAACCTGTGCCCAGGACCTCGTTCGGCGACGGGGCCAGCATCGGGTTCGCCGGGTTGGCCTCGCCGAAGAGGAGCCGAAACGACGGCGACGTCGCCCTGAACCGGTCGGTCGGCCAGAAGGAAAGGTCGACCTGGAGCGAGTCCGGCAGCAGGAAGACCCGATACAGGGCCGCTCCGCTCCGGACGTCGAGGTGATCGGCAGGGCCGACGCGGTCAGCGAGAAATCGCGTCCAGGAATCGGCGACCGCCGCCGGGTCATGGCCCGGAGCGAGCCGGAACGCGAGGTCGATGTCCGACCAGGCGTCGGCTTCTCCCCGCGCCGCCGAGCCGACGATGGCGGCGGCGGCGATCCGTGGATCCTGGCGGGCTCGCTGGATCAGCTCATCGAGCAATCGGGCTCGGGTCGCCGGGGTGTACACGGTGGGGCCCCTCCCGATGCGACCCAGGTTCGCCCCAGCGTCGCGCTGCCGCGATCAGTTCAGGGACGGATTATGGCTCTCGGTGTCAGCCGGGTCTGCCCGGGAACCGGCTGGCCGGGCTAGAAGAACTCGTGGGCGCCGATGATGATCGCGGCCGGTGCCGTGATCAGGACCGTCCCGACGATCGCCGCGACCCACATCTGGCGCTGGCGCCGGACGCCGGGGGTCCAGAAGTCGATCGCCATGATCCGGAGCCCGTTGAGCGAGTGGTAGACCACCGCGCCGACGAGGAAGACCTCCATCGGGACGAGATAGGGCAGCGCGTAGAAGTCGACCGAATGGTCGTAGACCTCCGGGCCGAAGCCGATCAGCATGATGCTCAGGACGTGGACCAGCAGGAAGAAGACCGTCCCGATCCCGGTCGCGCGGTGCAGCGCCCAGGCGTACTGGCCGACGTCCCCGTTGTAGATCGGCACACGGCCCTGCCGGAGGCTGCGGACGACGTAGACCACGAGCCCGATGATGCCGACGTAGATCGCCGTCGCCACACCGAACAGGGACCAGCCGATCAGGTCGCTCACCCAGATCTCGTCCGAGAGCGGCCCGTCGTCGGCGGAGACGGCCGCGGCGTTGAAGGTGAAGATCGTGATCGTGCCCAGCGCCGTCCAGAGGATGCCGATGATGAAGACGAGCGAGAAGGCGGCGACGCGCCAGTTCGGCTTCGGCACCCAGTCGGTGATCGAGTAGCGCATCCCGACGAGCCCGTGCCAGAGCGACGACAGCAGCAGCACCCAGTCGAACGTCCGCCAGATCGGGTTGGCCCAGCGGTTGGCGACCCAGTCGAAGGTCGTCTGCGAGGGGACGTTGAGGTAGTGGGTGATGAAGAGGTGGCCAAGGGCGAAGCCGATCAGGAGGATGCCCGAGACCCGGAGGAAGTACCAGGAGAGACGATCCGCGCCGGGGATCAGCGCCCCGGCCCCACCGCCGCGGATCCGTTCGAGGCCGATTGACGCCATCGTTGCGCGATCCTCCCTGACGCTGGTCGGGCCGTGTCGCCGACATCGCGACACGAGCGGTCCAGGTCGTCCATCCCGACACGGTTTCCGGTCGGAGCCATTGTACGTCGCACCGGATGGCCGGTGTTCATCCGGAACCGGCATCGCTGCCCGCCGGACCGAGGGTGACTTCGGACCCCGGCGCGGGTGGCCGCAGCGCAGCGGTCTGCCGGTGGGCATACCAGATCAGCACGACCGACTCGACCCCGGACGAGATCGCGAAGGACAGCGGGATCGCGACGACGCCCCAGATCGGCAGGAACGTCGCCATCGTCGCCGTCCGGATCGCCAGTTGCATGACGTTGGTCAGCAGGGGCGTCCGGGCGTCGCGGGTGGCGAGGACTGCCCGTGAGGCGATCTCGGTCCCGATGTAGAAGGGCAGCCCGATGGCATAGGCGACGAGGATCCGCTGCGTCAGCCGGGTCGCGTCGGCGTCGAAGTCGCCGTGCTCGAACAGTGATCGCACGAGCCAGTCGCCCAGCAGCAGGAGCCCGCCGACGACCGGCAGACTGCCGAAGATCGCGACCGCGAGCGAGCGCCGCACCAGCCGGCCGAAGTCGTCCCGGGCGCCGGCGGCGGCGTAGGCGGCCATGCGCGGGAAGGTGGCCTGCCCGATCGCGGCGCCGAGCAGCGTGACCGACAGCCCGGCGACGAGCCAGCCGTTCTGGAGCGCGACCAGGGTGGCGGCATCATCGACACGGGAGCCGAACGACGTCTCGACCAGCCAGCCGGCGTAGTTCACCGCGGTCGAGATCCCGTTCGGGACGAGGAGGATGGCGACATCGCGGAGTCCGCGATCGGCCAGGTCGATCCGGGGGACCCAGTGGCTGCCGGGGGCTTCGCCGATCAGCCCGAAGGCGGTGATGCCGAGCTGGAGCACGGCACCCCCGACGACGCCCCAGACCGGCCCCCAGATCCCGACGCCGGGGAAGACGATCGCGGCGCCGATCCCGGTCAGGATGCCGACGTTGTGGCAGGCGACCCCGATCGCGGGCAGGAAGAACCGGTTGCGGCTGTTCAGCCAGGCGGTGATGACGGTCCCGGCCCCGAGGATCACCGGCTGGAGCAGCATGATCCGGGTCATCGTGATCGCGAGGTCCTGCGACGCCGGCGCGTACTCCGGCAGGACGAGCGCCCGCACCAGCCACGGCGCGGCGACGATGCCGACGACCGAGATGACCAGCAGCGTCACGACCAGCGCGTTCAGGACCAGGCTCGCCAGCCGCCAGGCGGCGGCCTCGCCGGCGTCCCGCCGTGTCGCCGCGAGCACGGGCAGGAGCGCGGACGACAGCGCCCCGCCGGCAACGAGGGTGAACAGGACATCGGGCAGCCGGCTGGCCGCCCCGAAGGCGCCGGTCGTCTCGTTGGCGCCGAACTCGGCCCCGAGCAGGATCTGCCGGGCGGCGCCAAGGACCGCCGAGGCGAGGAACATCGCCATCAGGAACAGGGCCGCGCCCTGGACCGTGAACTCCCGCCGGCTCAGCGCCAGCGGCGACAGGTCGGACCAGCCGAGCGACGGCGGCTGGTCCGACCCGACGCTGCTCAGGAGCGACGAGCGGCCGCTCCGTCCCCGACGGGGCCGGGACGGAGGGGCTGGGCGGGACTCGTCGACGGTCACCCGGCCGTCGAGTTGCCGGTTCCGGCCGCCGCCTCATCGTCGAGGGCAGCCGTGCGCAGCCAGTCGCCGGAGCGCCCGCCGTGCTTCTCCTCGACCCGGATCGCGCCGATGACCATCCCCCGGTCGACGGCCTTGACCATGTCGTAGATCGTCAGGCCGGCAACGCTGACGGCGGTGAGCGCCTCCATCTCGACGCCGGTCTGGCCCCGTGTCTCGACCCGGGCGGTGATCGCGACAGTCGCGTCGCGTCCGGTGGCGGCGTCGGCGTCGCGCAGGTCGAACGCGACGGTGATCCTGGTCAGGAGCAGCGGGTGGCACATCGGGACGAGATCGTGGGTCCGTTTGGCGCCCATGATCGCGGCCACCTGAGCGACCCCGAGGACGTCGCCCTTGGCGGCCCGACCCTCCCGGATCAGCGCGAGCGTGGCGGGAGCCATCCGCACTTCGCCGGAGGCGACGGCGATCCGGTGGGTGACCTCCTTGTCGCCGACATCGACCATCCGGGCCGCCCCGCGCTCGTCGAAGTGCGTCAGCGGTGAGGCGGATGCGCCGGTGTCGAGCGATACGTCGGACCGTTCGGCTGGTGTGGGCTGGCTGGCGCCGGCGGCGCGATGCTCTGGGATCGTCATGGCGTCAGTATGGCAGCCCACTGGCCGGGTCGCCCGGTGTCGGGTCTCCATGGCCGATTGCCGGTGGCCTACTCGTGATCCGGGACAGACACGGTGAGCGCGCCTTCAGATCCCAGTCCCTGGAAGGTTGGAAGGAGTGACGTCAGGCGTCCGGACCTTCCAGCCGGCGGGTCCGCATCGCGCTGCCCTCGGTCAGGTGGCTCTGGCTGGCCGCGATCAGGCGCTCGATCAACTGCTGGAGCAGCCGTGTCTGCCTGGCGATGGCGTCGACCGCGCGGCTGTCCGGGGTCGGCACGCCCGGCGGCGTCGTCCGCTGCGTGAGGTACTGGCTCCAGCCCTTGATGCTGGCGATCGGTATTCGGAGCTCATCCGAGAGCTCGACCAGGTACTGCCGGCGAATACGCTCCCACTCATCCTCTTCGGTCAGGTCGTAGAGGCTCAGGACGGCGCCGCTGACCGCCCCGTCCTCTCCCCGGATCGGACTTGCCGCGGCGACGACCGTGACGGAGCCGTCATCGCGCGGGCGCAGGCGCCAGAAACCATGCTGCCTCGATCCGGTCGAGAGCGCCACGTTCAGCGGGAAGGTCTGCGCGGTGAACGGGGTGCCGTCGAGATCGCGCGGCTGGTGGATCGCGAGATACTCGCCGACGTTCGCGGGTAGATCGGCGCCACCGTGGAGTCGACGGGCCTGGTCATTCGCGAAGGCGATCCGCTGGTGCCCGTCGATCACGATGACACCGTCCGCGAGCTGCGCCATCAACTGTGTCCGCGACTCCGCCAGCCAATGCTGCCGGCGGCCGACCTCGCGCTCGGACCGCCGACTCCGGGCGACGGCGATCACGTCGCCCACGATGCCGGCGACCGATTCCAGGGTGGCGAGATCACCGAGCGTGAACGGCGCCGCGGGTCGGGAGCGGAAGCAACTGATCGTCCCGATCACGGCCTGGTCCCCGGAGAGGATCGGCGCCGAGATCGAGGATGCCGGGATCAGGGCCGGACAGATGGCCCCTTCGTCGTGGTCCTCTGCCGTGATCGGAGTCACCCAGTCGAGGGTCAGGGACAGGTCCGATTGCCCGCTCCGCATGACCTTGGCCGGCCCACGGCTGGCGTCCCGGTTCTGGATCAGGTGAGCCCAGAGGTCGTCTGGCCATCGCTGGTTCGGGTCGGCATGGGCGCCGCTGGTGACCGGTCGGTCGCCGTTCACTCCCGGGAGTTCGACGACGCACCAGTCCCCGAGGTGGCGCGCGAGGGCCCGGGCCGTCAGCCGGACGACCTCGTCGATCTCGATCGGGCTGATGAAGCGGGTGGCAAGGTCGGCGAGCAGGGTCGCGTCGCCGGAGCCGGCCGGCGGGATCGACCCGACCCCGACGGCCGGACGGTCCAGCCGGCGGAGCCGGGTCTCTTCGGCCGATAGCAGCCGCGCGACCGGTTCGGCCAGTGACGCGATCAGGCCGAGGTCCCATTGCCCATACCGGCGGGCATGCTCAGTCGTGACGAGGACCAGCGTCCCGAACGCCCGTCCGGCGCGCACCAGGGGGACGGCCGCGACGCTCCGGCCCGCTCCCAGCGGTTCGATCGGCTCGTCGACGACTTGATCCCCGGCAGCCGGGTGGTCGCTGGCGTCGCCGAGGAGGAACGGGAGTGGCTCGGTCGGCGACGTGTTCGCCAGCGAGAGCAGGCGATGATCGACCCAGGCTTCGACCCACGTCTGGGTGGCGATATCCGTATAGTCCCGCCAGTGCGAGTAGACCGGTCCCGACCGGTCCCGACCGGCCACGCCCGGCGAGACGCTCCAGGGGACTCGCTCGTCGAGATAGAGGAGGTACCCGTCCGCGATCCCCGGGACCAGCCGGTTGGCGTGAGCGGCGAGACCTCCGGCGACGTCCCCGGCATCGAGGAGGGCGATCGTCGCATCGTGGGCCAGCCGGTTCCGGGCGACCTCCGAGCGCAGGACGAGGATGCTGGACTGGTCGGCGTCGCGTCGCCGTGAGACGAGGAGGGCGTTCGCGCCGATCAGGGCGAAGTTCTCGGCCGTGATCGTCTCCATCGTCTGGAGGCGTTCGGCTCCGTGCATCCCCAGGATGGCGACCAGCTTTCCGTCCGAACGGAGGGGCAACGCGACGAGCAGGTCGTCGCTCGTGGTACGCTCGATCCACGGCGCGTCCTCGGGGAGGTCGGCCATCAGGACGGTGCCATCGCCACTGGACGCGAACAGCGTCTCGGACCCGGCGCGCTCGGCCGGTTCCAGCCAGGGCGGGGTCAACAGCACCCCGGAGCCGACCGACGCGGCCAGGAGCAGGCGTGGACGCGACTCGCCCCCGGTCGCTGTCGCTGTCGCGGATGATGCCCGGCGGCCCGTTCGCTCAGCCGGGTCGACGAAATAGACGACGCAACTCCGCGCGTCGAAGAAGGCCTGGGCCGCCTGGGCCAGCCGGCGGGCGACGTCATACTGCGTGTCGCCGTCCATCAGGTCGCGCATGAGATGACGAAGGCGGATCACATGCGCCGAGGGGGTGAGCACGGCTGGCCGCCAGGTCCGCGCTCCGCCGTTCGTCTCCTCATGGGGAGCGGCGTCGGAGGCCGGCGCCCCCTCGGCCAGGGATTCGAGCCGCATCAGGTCGTCGAGGGAGAACGGCGTCCCGTCGGGTGGGCGGAAGAGGGTCAGCGCGGCTCGGACCCGTGGGCCGACCGCGAGCGGCGCACCGACCGCCGAGGTGCCGGGAGCGAACAGGTGCGTGAGTGACCCGTCGAGCCCCCAGAGTTGAACGTTTCCCTCCGCGATCCGCCCGAACGGCTCGTAGAGATCGAGGGCGCGGCTGGTGACGGGGGTAATGGTCGAGGGCGATTCCGGGTCATCCGAACGCTGGAGCAGGAAGTGACTGGGCCGGGACGGCCCGTCGGCCGGGCCGGCCAGCGGGTCGGCGAAGACGGAGACCAGGCCCGCCGGAGCCAGCGACGGGATGACCAGCCGGGCCGCCCACGCGATGACGTGCGACCAGGGTCCGCCGTCACCATCCCCAGCGGCCGCACCCCCTCCCGGGCGCCCCTCTCGATCGCGAGCCACGGTGGAGCCGGGACGCGCCGGGTCGACGGACCCGTTCGAGTCCGCCGCCGGTCGTCTGATCTCAACGGCCTCGCCGGCGCCGGACGCGGTCATGGGTTCCCCCTCGGGACGGTCGGGACGGGTCAGGCCGCCGGCTCGGTCCCGAGCAGGCGGAACAGCACGTAGGGCAGGATGCCGCCGTTGCGGTAGTAGCGGATCTCGACCGGGCTGTCGATCCGGGCGATCGCCTGGAACGTCGTCACGCGTCCGTCGGCCGAAGTCGCCGTCACGTCCAGCAGCTTGCGCGGTGTCAGGTCGTCGGCGATGCCGTGGATCGCGAACGTCTCCTCACCGGTCAGGCCGAGGCTGGCGGCGCTCTCGCCGGGCCGGAACTGCATCGGCATGACGCCCATCCCGACGAGGTTGCTGCGATGGATGCGCTCGAAGCTCTCGGCGAGGACCGCCTTGACCCCGAGCAGCAGGGTGCCCTTGGCGGCCCAGTCACGGGAGGAGCCGGTACCGTACTCCTTGCCGGCGATGATCAGGAGGGGCGTGCCCGCCTCCTGGTAGCGCATCCCGGCCTCCCAGATCGTCGTCTCGCGGTCCTCCGGGAAGTAGCGGGTGATGTTGCCCTCCCGCCCCGGCACGAGCAGGTTCCGGAGCCGGATGTTGGCGAACGTGCCCCGCATCATGACTTCATGGTTGCCCCGCCGCGAGCCGTAGCTGTTGAACTGCGACTGCTTCACGTCGGAGTTGACGAGATACTCGGCGGCCGGGCTGGTCTTCGCGATCGAGCCGGCCGGCGAGATGTGGTCGGTCGTGACGGAGTCCGGCAGGAGCGCCAGGACCCGGGCGCCGTCGATGTCGTGGAGCTCGCGGCCGTCCGGCGAGAGGTCCTCGAAGAAGGGCGGCTCCTGGACGTAGGTGCTGCCGGCGTCCCACTCGTAGAGCTGACCGGTCGGGACGGCGATCCCTTGCCAGTGGCTGTCGCCGCTGAAGACGTTGCCGTACTCCTCGGCGAAGATCGAGGCGTCCAGCGACGAGGCGATCGCGTCGCTGATCTCCTGCTGCGTCGGCCAGACGTCGGCCAGGAAGACCGGGTTGCCGTCCGGGTCGTGGCCCAGCGGGTCATGGACCAGGTCGAGATCGACGCTGCCGGCGAGGGCGTAGGCGACGACGAGCGGCGGCGAGGCGAGGAAGCTGGCCCGGATCTGCGGGTGGACCCGGCCCTCGAAGTTCCGGTTGCCGGAGATCACCGAGGCGACGACGAGCTGGTTGGCATCGACGGCGTCGGCGACCGGCTCGGGCAGCGGACCGCTGTTGCCGATGCAGGTCGTGCAGCCGTAGCCGACGACGTGGAAGCCAAGCGCCTCCAGGAACGGCAGCAGGTCGGCGTTCTGGAGATACCGCGTCACGACCTGGGAGCCGGGCGCCATGCTCGTCTTGACGTAGGGCGGCACCCGGAGCCCGCGCTCGACCGCCTTCCGGGCGAGCAGGCCAGCCCCGACCATGACCGACGGGTTGGAGGTGTTGGTGCAGGAGGTGATCGCGGCGATCGCGACCGAGCCGTGGTGGAGGGTGGTCTCGACCCCGCCCAGGGTGACCGGTACGGTCCCGGCGCGGCGTGGGGCCGTCAGCGTTGCCGTTCCGCCGGAGGCGGTCGGGGCCGCGTTGATTGCGGCGAGGGTGCCGTCCTCCGGGAACACTGCCGGGTAGGCCGCCCGGAACGTCTCGCGGACGTTACCGAGCAGGACGCGGTCCTGCGGTCGCTTCGGCCCGGCCAGGCTCGGGCGGACGTCGGCCAGATCCAGTTCCAGCAGGTCGTCGTACTCCGGATCCGGCGTCTCGTCGGTCCGGAACAGGCCCTGCGCCTTGCAGTACTGCTCGGTCAGGTCCGCCTCATCGTTGCGCCCGGTCAGGCGCAGATAGCGCAGCGTCTCGTCGTCGACCGGGAACAGGGCCGAGGTGGCGCCGTACTCGGGCGCCATGTTGGCGATCGTCGCCCGGTCGGCCAGGCTGAGGCTGCTCAGGCCGACCCCGCAGAACTCGACGAACCGCCCGACCACGCCGTACGTGCGCAGCATCTCGGTCACGGTCAGGACGAGGTCGGTCGCGGTCGCCCCTTCGAGGAGTTGGCCGGTCAGCCGGACGCCGATCACCTCGGGCGTGAGCTGGTAGAGCGGCTGGCCGAGCATGGCGGCCTCGGCCTCGATCCCGCCGACGCCCCAGCCGAGGACGCCGAGCCCGTTGATCATCGTCGTGTGCGAGTCCGTCCCGACGAGCGTGTCGGGCATGGCGACGGTCTCGCCGTCGATCTCGCGGGTCGAGACGACCGTGGCGAGGTATTCGAGGTTGACCTGATGGACGATCCCCGTGCCCGGCGGCACGACGCGGAAGTTCTGGAAGCTCTGCTGGGCCCAGCGCAGCAGGGCGTACCGCTCGCCGTTGCGCTCGTACTCGAGGTCCTTGTTGCGGGCGAGGGCCAGCGTCGTGCCGAAGCTGTCGACCTGGACGGAGTGGTCGATGACGAGGTCGACCGGCACGAGCGGGTTGATCCGGGAGACGTCCCCGCCGAGGCGATCGACGGCGGAGCGCATCGCGGCGAGATCGACGACGCAGGGTACGCCGGTGAAGTCCTGCAGGACGACGCGGGCCGGCAGGAACGGCAGTTCGATCGCGTCGTCGCCGCTGCCGACCTCGGCGGCGAGGCCCGGATGCCAGCCGGCCAGATTCTCGACGTCGCGGTCGGAGACGAATTCGCCGCCGGCGTTGCGCAGGACGTTCTCCAGCAGGATGCGGACCGTGTAGGGCAGGCGACCGAGCGTCGCCCGGCCCTGCTCCTCCAGGGCCGGGAGCCGGTAGTACGTCACGGTCTCACCCCGGGCGGTCGTCAGCGTCGACCGGGCCGCGAACGGGTCGTGGTGAGCAGTCGCTGGCTGGCTGGACATCGTCGACGAAACCCTTCTCCGGCGAGCGCCCGTGGCGGCAGCGATCCGGACCCCGACGGCCGGTCCCGCGACACTCGCTCGTCGCGAATCGTTCTTCCTCAGTATTCAGCACAGTGTACCCAAGCGGACGGCAGCCATGGCGCCGATCCGATGTCGATCCGGCTCCCCCCTGGTGCCCGATGGCTCTTCCGTCCGGGCAGGACTTCGTGGATGCCAGCTCGCAACCGACGATGGCTCGTCGCGGCCCATGGCGGGTGACCGAGTGATTCGTATCACTCAGCGGTTTCCCCGTCGGCGACAAGCTAATAGGCGCGGTTTCCCCGTCGGCGGCAAGCTGATAGGCTAGGGAAACGTTTCGCCGCCGTGATGGTGACGAAACGCGCTGATCCGGTCGTTTCCGGCGAGCCGATCTCCCGGTCCCGGACGGTCGTCGCGTGCTCGCGCGGCCGGTCGCGGATTATGGAGATCGGCCCTCGCCCATTCGGCCCGATCTACACGGAGGACGTCACCATGGCGGAACACTGGGATCTCGAAACACTGGCCCGGCGATGGACCGAGCGCGGACTCGATCGACGTGAGCTGTTCCGGATGCTCGGCGCCGGTGCCGGGCTGGCGGCGATGACGACGCTGCTGACGACCGCGGCGCCAGGTGCGGCGCGGCAGGCGACCGGTGCCCAGATCAACGTCGAGTGGCGCAAGCCCCAGACGCTGGGGCCGCTGTTCTCGACGGCTGGCTACGAGCAGCAGGTCGAGCGGGCCATCCTCGGCTCACTGGTCCGGATGAGCGACGCACTCCAGCCAACCGGCGATCTGGCCGAGACGATCGAT
This sequence comes from uncultured Thermomicrobiales bacterium, assembly GCA_964244115.1. GTDB lineage: Bacteria > Chloroflexota > Chloroflexia > Thermomicrobiales > UBA6265 > CADCWK01. Next base: position 8,307 of record CAXTHM010000024.1, on the reverse strand, counting down.
GTCTCACCGGATGCAACCCAGTACACGTTCCACCTCCACCAGAACGCCGCCTTCAGCGACGGGACGCCACTCACCTCGAAGGACGTGCTGTTCACGTTCCAGCGGGCACTCGACAAGCGGACCGGGTCGATCTGGACGGCGCGGCTGGCAGGGATCCAGGGGGCGGCCGAGTACGGCTCGCAGCAGGCCGAAACGGTCGCCGGCCTTACCGCGCCGGACGACTACACCGTCGTCTTCACCCTCACCGCCCCCGACGCGGCCTTCCTGACGATCCTGGCCGACTTCTGCGGCCTCGGTATCCTGCCGGAGCACATCCTCGGGACCGTCGCGCCGGAGGAACTCGTCAACAACGCCTTCAACCTCGCCCCGACGGTCGGCGCCGGCCCGTACGCCTTCGTCCAGTACCAGACCGATCAGTACGCCGAACTCAAGGCGAATGAGACCTATTGGGGTGGCCGTCCGGCGGTCGACAGCATCTTCATGCGGATCATCAATGCCGAGTCGGCGGTTGCCGAACTGGAGCAGGGCGGGATCGATCTCATCTCGGTCGCGGTCCAGGACATCGAGCGTCTCCAGCAGACCGAGGGCGTCACGGTGGTCAGCGTGCCGAGCCCGTCGATGGACTCGATCTCGTGCAATCTCGACAACCCGCTGTTCCAGGACAAGCGCATCCGCCAGGCGATGATGTACGCGATAGACCGGGCCGGCATCGTCAAGGAGATCTTCCAGGACAACGCAGTGGTGCGGAACAGCCCGATCTTCGGTCCCGACTGGATGGGGACACCCGAAGGGCTGAACGAGTACGCCTACGACCCGGACATGGCGAAGCAGTTGCTCAGCGACGCCGGCTGGGACAGCGGTCGCGAAGTCCAGATGATCTACAACCCGAGCGGCAGCGCCACGTTCACGCAGATCATCCCGATCATCCAGGCGCAACTCGGCGACGCCGGCATGAAGATCACGCTCCAGCAGTACGACAACGCCGAGATCAACAAGCACATCATCACGGACCACGACTACGAGATCTACATCGGCGGGGGTGGCGTCTACGGGGCCGATCCCAACATCAGCTCCCGGTACTACCTGAGCAACGCCCACACCCCGATCGGGGCCAACAGCCTCTGGTACGCCAACCCGACCGTGGACGACCTCTACGCCCAGGGGCGGCAGGCCGGCGACCAGGCGCAGCGCCGGGCGATCTACGTCCAGCTCGCCCAGCTGCTGAACGACGAATGTCCCTCTGTCTTCCTCTGGTCCCCGAACACGAACTTCGCCTTCAGCAACCGCCTGCTGGGCTTCCTGCCGCCCGCCTACGTGGACAACCGGCTGTGGAACTCGGAGCAGTGGAGCGTCGGCCAGTAGTCGGAAGGACGCGGCGTCCGAAATCCGGTCGGGGCGGGGCTTGCCCCGTCCGGGCCGCCGCAGCGGCCGTCGCTGCCAGGCGAAAGCGGTCATCGGCTACCGCATCATGGGAACCGAGACACCGGATGCCCGAACGCACGGCGCCCTGCGGCGCGGCCCCGAGGGGACCGGGCGGGGCTTTCCCCGTCCCAACGTTCGGCATCGTCGGCCATACCGGAGTCGAGGGGGGAAGGTGCGCGTGGAGCATCATCTGACAGCTGGATTCGATTATCGCGAGGAGAGGGCATGGGGCGATTTCTCCTGCGTCGACTGATCATCAGCGTCCCGGTCCTCCTGGGCATCACGATCGCGATGTACGCGATCATCAACCTCGCGCCGGGCGACCCGGTCACGGCGTTGCTCAACCCGGAGCAGATGTCCAACCTCGGCCCGGAATGGGTGGAGCAGCAGCGTGAATCGCTGGGTCTCAACGATCCGGTGCCAGTCCGCTACGTGAAGTGGCTCGCCCAGACGGCGACGGGCAACCTGGGCTACTCCAGCGTCGACCGGCAGCCCGTCTCTGGCACCATCGGCGATCGGATCTGGCCGACGGTCAAGCTCATGCTGGTCGTGATCGTGATCTCGGTGCTGGCCGGCGTGCCGCTCGGCATCCTGTCCGCGCTCAGACAGCATTCGTTCTTCGACTACTTCATGACGTTCCTGGGTTTCCTGACCGTCTCGATCCCGTCGTTCTTCCTCGGGCTGGTGATGATCTACGTCTTCGCCCTGAAACTGGACTGGTTCCCGGCGACCGGGATGTTCACCCTCGGTCAGCCCCGCACATTCGCGGACTCGCTGAGCCACATCATCATGCCGGCGGCGGTGCTGGGTCTGGCGCAGGCCGCGCCGATCATCCGGTACACCCGGGCGAGCCTGCTCGACACGATCCAGCAGGACTACGTCACCGTCGCCCGCGCCAAGGGGTTGAAGGAATCCCGGATCGTGGTCGGCCACTCGCTCCGCAACGCCCTGATCCCGATCATCACGATCATCGCCCTAAACGTCCCGAGCCTGCTGGGGGGCACGGTCGTGATCGAGCAGGTCTTCGCCTGGCCGGGGATGGGCAGCCTGGCGATCTCATCCGTGACCGGGAGGGACTACAACGTGCTGATGGGCATCAACCTGATCGTGGCGATCATGATCCTGCTCAGCAACCTGCTGGCGGACATCATCTACGCGTTCGCCGACCCCCGGATCAAGTTCTCATGAGTGCCGCCGCGACGGCCGATGTCGCTCCCGCC
>CAXTHM010000024.1:0-5655 GCA_964244115.1 uncultured Thermomicrobiales bacterium | reverse complement strand
TCCTGACCCGGCGCCGCAATGCCTCGCTCTGGTCGCTCTTTCGGCGGCACCGGCTGGGGGTCGTCGGGCTGGCCGTGCTCGTCCTGCTGATCGTCGTCGCGGTGGCGGCGCCGTTGCTCGCGCCGTACGACCCCAACCAGATCTCGCTGTCCGCCTACCGCGAGGCCCCGAGTACCCAGCACTGGCTCGGGACCGATGCCCAGGGGCGGGACGTGCTCAGCCGGATCATCTACGCCACCCGGATCTCGCTGTCGGTCGGCCTCGTCGCGGTCGGGATCTACGTCGTGATCGGCACGGTCCTCGGCGGGATCGCGGGCTATTTCGGTGGCTGGGTCGACAGCGTCATCATGCGGCTGGCCGACGTCGTGCTGTCGTTCCCCTCGATCATCGTCATCATCACCGTCGTCTCGATCCTCGGGCCGAGCATCCTGAACGTCATGCTGGTGATCGGTCTGCTCGGCTGGCCGCCGATCGCCCGACTCGTCCGCGGCGAGTTCCTGACGCTGCGGGGGCGGGACTTCGTCACCGCCTCCCAGATGATCGGGGCGTCCAGCCCGCGGATCATCTTCCGGCACATCCTGCCCAACGCCACGACCCCGATCATCGTCAACGCGACCTTCGGGGTCGCCCAGGCGATCCTGCTGGAGGCGGGCCTGAGCTTCCTCGGGCTCGGTGTCCAGCCACCGACCGCGAGCTGGGGCAACATCCTCAATGCGGCCCAGTCGGTCACGATCCTGGAGGAGATGCCATGGCTGTGGCTGCCGCCGGGGGCGATGATCGTCCTCGCGGTCCTGGCGATCAACTTCCTTGGTGACGGACTGCGGGACGCACTGGACCCGCGTGCCCGCCGCTGACGTACGATCCGGGCAATCCTGACCAACGGGGAATGACAGAGGGGACGACCGTCGATGGTCGCCCCCCCTCTGTCGTTCGTGGCCGGTGCGTTTCGCTCAACCAATCAGGTCGCGCAGGACGATCTCACCACTCGGACTGGCGATGCCGACGCCGACCAGGCGGGGCTCGCCGTCGGCGAAGCGGAGCGGGGTGTCGATTTCGCCGACCCAGTCGTTCACCGTCGCCTCGTCGCCGCCGACCTCGATGAAGGTGAAGCCGCCGGGTTTCGCGGGCTGATCGACCTCGTCGTACCGCTTCAGCCAGCCGGCGAGCCGCTCCGGGCGGGCCTTGCCGTAGCGGATGAAGAACGGCCGGTCGGGCCGGACGCCGCCCAGCGTCTGCCAGCCGGCCCCGGGCTCGCCATCGGGTGGCACGCCGAGCCGGTTCGCGACCTTGCCGAGATCGACCGGCTCGACCACCCAGGTGAACAGGCGGTCGCCGTCGGTGCTGGCCCCGGCGATGCTGGCCGCCTCGGGGGTGGCCGACGGGTCGGTCGCGGTCAGGAGTTCGATGTAGCACGGTGGGCCGAGCGGGATGATCATGTTGGTCACGCCGGGGAACGGCGAGCCACCGGGCAGGGCGATCAGCCCCCAGTGGTCACGGAGCCGCCGGGCGGCGGCATCGAGGTCGGCAACGGCGATCAGGACGTGGTCGACGGCGTTCATTCGGGTGCTCCTGTGGGCTGGGACGGGGATCGGCGGTCGGTCTGGTCGCTAGAAGAACCGTTTGAAGACGCCGAGGGCACCCTGCTTCCAGGGGACGCGATGGGAGACGCCCGAGGCGTCGGCGAAGTCGGCCCGATGCCCCAGGTACCAGGTGTAGTTGCGGAGCAGGGCGTCGCGGTTGCTGTACTGCGGTCGCCAGCCGAGCTGCCGCTGAGCCTTCTCGATGCTGACGAACGAGTCCTTGCTGGCCGTCTCGTAGACCCACTTGTAGAGCGGCGAGATCCCGAGCCGATCCAGCAGCCGGAGCGCGACGATCATCGGGGTCGCCGGGAAGCCGATGATCCGCTTGCCGTGGCCGGCCGCGTCGAGGACGGCCTGGTAGTCCTTGCGCATCGTCGTGAACTCGGCCGCCCCGACGTTGAACGTGTCGTTGGCGACCTCCGCCGGCAGCGTTAGCGTCAGCCAGATCGCGGCGCAGAGATCGGCCACGTCGAGGAGCTGGTAGCGGTTGTCGCCCATCCCGATCATCGGGAAGTTGTGGCCGGTCGCGGCCCAGTCGTAGAGGAGCGCGAAGACGCCGAGCCGCTCCGGGCCGACGAAACTCTTCGGCCGGAGGATCGGCACGACCTGGCCGCGAGCCCGCTCCTCCAGGCAGACGATCTCGGCCTGGATCTTGGCCTGCCCGTAGGGGCCGACCCCCTCCAGCTTGTCGTCTTCCAGCAGCGGGTGATGGTCCGGGATGCCGTAGACCGCCGTCGAGGAGACGTGGACGACCCGTCGGATGCCCTGCTCCCGCGCCGTTCTGAGGACCAACCGGGTGCCCTCGACATCGGTCGTGTAGATATCCGAGGGGCTGTAGAGCGGTAGCGCGGCGGCGGTGTGGACGACGGCGTCGCAGCCCGCCATCGCCTTCGCGACGACCTCCGGGTCGCGGATGTCGCCGGTGATCGAGGTGACGCGGTCGCGCAGGTCGGGGTAATCGAAGGGCGCCAGGTCCAGTGTCACGATCTCGACGCCCCGGACGTCGAGGAAACGGGCCAGGTTGATCCCGAGGAAGCCGGCCCCGCCGGTGATCAGGACGCAGCGAGGTCGGTCGGCGGACGGGGTCTGATCGAGCTGGTCGGTCTGGGCGGGATCGAAGGGGACGGTCACCAGGTCATGGTCCTTTCACTGCGGTCGACGGCGGCTGACGGTGCGGTCTCGGTCGGGACGGAATCACATCGGCGTCGGCTCCGACGCCACCGTCGGGACGGATGCCTGTTCCGCGCCACGCCCGTCGCGCCCGAGCAGGCGCTGCAGGGCGACGACCGCCCCGATCCCGAGCAGGACCGAGAACCAGAGCGTCGCGAACCGGATCAGGATCGTCGCGGCGGCGGCATCGCCGCGGGTGAACGCTGGGTCGGTGATCAGCAGGATCAGCATCGCGGTGATGCTGGCCTCCGCGATCCCGAGGCCGCCGGGCAGGAACGACAGGGCGCCGAAGACCGACGAGACCGACAGGACGAAGGTCGCGACCAGCAGCAGATGCCATGACGCCTCCTGCCCGAGGCCGATCAGGACGAGGAAGAGCGCCAGGCATTCGGCGAACCATGACGCCATGCCGAGCAGCACGGAACCCGCGACCAGCCGCGGCGCATAGAGCACATTCGATGCGTCGAGGAAGTGCTCGATGTGGCTGGCCAGCCGACCGATGGCCGGACCGACGACCGGCAGCTGGGCGAACTGTGCGACCAGCCGGTGGAGTAGCGTCGGGCGCCGGAGCAGGACGACGACGCCGATCCCGGCGATGGCCGCGACCGCGAGCAGCGGCCGGCCGTAGCTGAACTGGGTCAGCCCGATCGCCGCCAGCCCGAGCATGGCCAGCCCGTCGGTCAGGCGCTCGGCGGCGATCACGGCGGCAACGCGGCTGACGGGCGTCCCGGTCAGGCGGCGGACGTAGACCGCCTTGATGATCTCCCCGACCTTGCCCGGCGTGATCGACATGCTGAAGGCGGAGAGGAAGGTCAGGGCGCTCCGCCCGGCGGGTAGGCCCTGGACGCCGATCCGGTCCAGGTAGATCTGCCATTTCAGGAAGCGCAAGGCGTAGTTGACCAGCGTCAGCCCGAAGATCGGGATGGTCAGCCACCAGTCGAAGCCGGCGAGGGCGCCACCGAGTGCGCGGAGATCGGCAAACAGGGCCAGTCCGGTGACGACGACCAGCGCCAGGACCAGACCGGCGGCGAATCGGGGCAGCAGGCGCCGCCAGCCGTCGTACCCGCCGGGAGCAGCGGCATCCTCCGACGGTGACTGGCGTTCGCCGGCGGAGTCTTCTCCCCCGCTCGGTTCGTCGTTCCCCCTCACCGCCAGGCGAGGGGAGTCTTCCGTCGCATCTCGATCGGACAAGGTGCCCGATTCGAGCGGCTTTGGCCTATCAGTGCGTTCGGACGTCATCCTGTCTCCACATGATGCCGGGCTCCCGTCCGAGTACGTCGGATCGGGCTTTCAGCCCGGAATGGTCGTCTTGATCGGTACGGTTGGCCAGCGCCGACATCAGCCGACCACCGTCCGCGGCCGGCTGACCGAGAAGGTAACGTGGGCGATCGTCGCGCCGGCGATCAGCACCAGCCCGATCGCGACCGCCATGACCCGGACGCCGACGATGTCCGCGAAGATGCCGACCGCGAACGTCGGGAGCAGCGTCGCCAGGCTCTGGAACAGGTTCTGGGACGCGATCACCTGGCCGCGGGCGCCGGGCCTGACCCGGCTCAGCAGCACCGAGCGGGCCGCGACTCCGACGAGGGCCGACGCGAAGCCGGCCGGGATCGAGATCAGCATCACGACCAGGACGTAGCTCGAGATGCCGACCGCCTCGCTGAGCTCCGCGAGTGGCAGCCGGAGCGTGTCGATCACGAAGTCGGTCAGGCGGACGACGAAGCCGAGCGTGATCACCGTCAGGGCGAACAGGACCAGGCCCAGTGTCGCGATGTAGCGGTTCTCCAGGACCTGGTTGAGCGCGGGCGCGGCCCGGAGCCCGACCACGAGCCCGAGCGCGGCCGGGGCGAAGACGAAGGTCGTGTTCTCCTGGGCCGTGTTCAGGACGGCTTCGAGGTACAGCGGCATGATGACGAGCAGCGAGGCCAGTCCGAGGCCGACCAGCATGTCGTCGAGGACGGCGCCGAGGGCGATCCGGTCGTGGCTGACCATCCGCCAGCCGTTCAGGAACCACTGGACCGATGACGCCACCGATCCGGGCCGGCGGTCGCCGATCCGGGCGGGCTGTCGGGTCACCCCTGGGTCGGCGTCGACCATGACCGGGGGCACCGGGTCGCCGGCGAGGTGCTCGTCCAGCCGGGGCAGTAGCGCCGCGAACCCTGCGGCGGCGAGGAACAGCGAGGCGCAGATCGCGAACAGCACGCTGATGTCGAAGAAGCGCAGGATCAGCGGGGCCATCAGGACCAGCCCGAGCGCCTGGGCCAGCGTCAGGGCCAGGTTGTGCAGCGCCTGGGCGTTCGAGAACCGCTCCGGCGGGACCAGCGAGGCGACGACGGTGCTCTCGATCGGCGAGTAGAACTGGTGGATCACCCAGAGGGCGAGCGTCAGCGCGAAGACAGCCGACAGCGACGGCGAGACGAGCAGGGTGGCGCAGATCAGCCCGAACCGGGTTAGGTTGAGCGCGACCATCATCGGCCGGCGCGGCAGGCTGTCCGCGACGATGCCGCCGGGGATGCCGAAGACGATCGCCGGGAGGATCGAGCAGTTCACGAACAGGGCGGTGTAGAACGACGACGAGGTCAGGTCGACGATCAGGATCAGGAGGGCGTAGAGCATCGCCCCCTGCCCGAGCTGCACGAACAGCCGCGACAGCCAGAAGTTGCGGAAGGTCACGTCCCGCAGCAGGGGCTGGTCGATCGGCAGGAAGCGATGGGCGACCCATGAGACGCCCCGGGCGCCGCCGACGATCGCCGTCCCGGTCAGCCGGGCGCCGGCGACGGCGAGCTCACCACCGATGCGGCCGGTCTGCCGGACCACTGAGCGGGTCCGGTCGCTGGTGAGCGCGTCACCGCTGACACGGACGAGGTGTCGGGCAAGGGCCCCGGCCGACGCTGGTGGCTGGGAT
>CAXTHM010000023.1:29582-49969 GCA_964244115.1 uncultured Thermomicrobiales bacterium | reverse complement strand
GGCGGCGCGGTTGGCGGCCGCGTCCGGCCGGACGTTGAAGCCGATGATCGAGGCGTCAGTCGCCGAAGCGAGGCTGACGTCCGAATCGCTGATCCCGCCCGTTCCGGCGTAGAGGACGGTCAGGTGGACCCCCTGGGTCACATCCTCGTTGAGCTTGAGGAGCGCCGTCTGGATGGCCCCGAGGGAGCCACTGACGTCGGCCTTGAGGATGACGCGCATCTCGGCCGAGACGCCATCCTGCATCTGGTTATAGAGATCGTTCAGTCGGGTCGGGCGGTTCTCGGTGAGGTTGGTGATGCGCTGCTGCGCCAGGCGCTGCTCCGCGACCGCTCTCGCCGTCTTCTCGTCCTCGTAGAACTCGAAGGTGTCGCCGGCCTGCGGGACCTCCAGCAGACCGAGGACTTCGACCGGCATGCTCGGCTCCGCGCGACGGGGCTTGCGGCCCCGGTCGTCGAACATCGCCTTGATCCGGCCATAGGTCGCCCCGGCGACGATCACGTCGCGCAGATTCAGCGTGCCCTGCTGGACGAGGACCGTGGCGATCGGGCCGCGGTTCTTGTCGACCCGGGCCTCGATCACGGTCCCGGATGCCGTCTTGTGCGGGTTCGCCTTGAGTTCATTGACGTCGGCGACGAGCAGGATGACTTCCAGCAGGTCGTCCAGCCCGAGCTTCTCCTTGGCGGAGACCTCGACGAACGGGGTGTCGCCGCCCCACTCCTCCGGCATGACGCCGAAGTCGCTGAGCTGCTGCTTGACCCGGTCGACATTGGCGGACGGCAGGTCGATCTTGTTGACGGCGACGACCATCGGGACGTGGGCCGACTTGATGTGGGCGATCGCCTCGCGCGTCGTCGGCATCAGCCCATCGTCGGCGGCGACCACGAGGATCGCGACATCGGTCATCTGGGCGCCGCGGGACCGCATGGCGGTGAACGCCTCGTGACCCGGGGTGTCGAGGAAGGTGATCTTGCGACCCTGATTCTCGACCTGGTAGGCGCCGATGTGCTGGGTGATGCCGCCGGCCTCGCCCTGGGCGACCTTGGCCGAACGCAGCGCGTCGAGCAGCGACGTCTTGCCGTGGTCGACGTGACCCATGATGGTCACGACCGGTGGGCGCGTCGTCGACTCGGGGTCGGCGTCCGCCTGCTCCTTGCGCTTCTCGAAGTCCCCGTTCTGGCCGAGGACGATCTCCTGGGATTCCTCGAAGGTCTCCCAGCCGAGGGCCGTCGCGACCTTGGTCGCCATCTCGAAGTCGATCTGCTGGTTGACGTTGGCCATGATGCCGAGCTTCATCAGCTCCTTGACCACTTCGACCGGGTTGACGTCGAGGAGCTCACCGAGATCCTTGACCGCCATGACCGGACCGAGTCCGACCGGGTGTCGCTCGACGGGAGCCGCTCGGCGCAGCGCGACGGTGCGCGCTCCACCACCACGACCACCACGGCCGCCTCGACCACCCGGACCTCGACCGCCACCACGTCCTCCGGGACCACCCCGGCGAACGCCTCCCTGAACTGTATTTGCCATCTAGGCATCCCTTTCGTCGGAATTCGCCGCGGTTGCCGTCGTCGGTGGGTCGGGCAACGAATTCGCAAATGTCTGTAATGTCGTGCGGGACGTATCGTCGAGTTCGACCTTGAGCGCGCGGCCCAGCAGCGGGGTCGTCAGCGCCCGGTGCCAGCAGGACGGCTGTGAGCACAGGTACGCCCCGCGACCGTTCCGCTTGCCGGTCGGGTCGACCTCGACCGTGCCGTCCGTCGTCCGGACGATCCGGGTCAGCGTCCGCTTGGCTTCCTTGTCCCGGCAGGCGACGCACGTCCGCTGGGGAACGTGCTTCGGCCGATGGGTCTGCACCCGCTTCGGTTCCGGCCGGGGAGGCTGGGGGCCGAGGCGGGGGGTCGTCACGATGATCGCCCGAAGAACCGACGCATCGGTCAGCGGATCGATCTGGCTGGGCTCCGTCTCACGGTCCATCGGTTGCCCCTCGCTGTTGACCCAGGGCGCCGGCCATCGGCCGATCCCCAGGTCGATCATCTGGCTGGTCAGGATTGCGGCGCCTCCACGAGGTCGGACGGCGCGACGGATGGCTCTCCGTCGAGCGGGAGCTCCTCAGCGGTCGATGCGTCGTAGCGGACGCGCAACTCGCGGTTGTAGAAGACCTCGATATCGTTGCCGACCTTCTCGACATCGACGCTCATGCCGACCAGGTCGGCCGGGAGCGGACCGAAGGCCATCCCCTGGATGTCGATCGTCGCGTCCGCCCGGACGAGCCGGGGCTGGCGGCCGATCCAGGCCAGCTCGATCTGGCTATCCGCCACCGCGGCCCGAGCCTGCCGGAGCAGGTCGCTGCTCCGGTCGAACAGGGCATCGGTGTCCTTGATGTCGATCCGCCAGCCGGTCAGCTTGAACGCCAGTCGGGCGTTCTGGCCCTCCTTGCCGATCGCGAGCGACATCTGGTCGCTCGGGACGATGACCGTCGCGACGTGCGACTCCTCGTCGAGCGAGACGTTGGTCGGCTTGGCCGGGCTCAGCGCGTTGGCGATGAAGCCGGCCGGGTCCGGGGACCATTCGATCACGTCGATCTTCTCGCCGTAGAGCTCGTTGACGATGTTCTGGATCCGGACGCCACGGACGCCGACGCAGGAGCCGACCGGGTCGACCTTCTCCTGGCGGGCCGTGACGGCCACCTTGGAGCGCAGACCGGGCTCCCGCGCCACGGCCATGATCTCGACCGCGCCGCTGAAGATCTCCGGCACCTCGAGCTCGAACAGCCGCCGGATCAGGGCCGGGTTGGAGCGGGACACGATCAACTGGGGACCTTTGGCCTCCTTGTTGACCTCGACCAGCATGACCTTGAGCCGCTGGCCGGTCCGGTACCGCTCGCTGGAGACCTGCTCTCGGGACGGCATGACCGCCTCGGCCTTGCCCAGTTCGACGATCACGGCCCGGGAGTCGGCCCGCTGGACCATCCCGTTGAGCAGTTCGCCTTCCTTGTCATGGTATTCGTCCCAGACCGTCTCGCGCTCGTAGTCGCGGATGCGCTGCAGGACGACCTGCTTGGCGGTCTGGGCGGCGATCCGGCCGAAGTTCTCCGGCGTGCGCTCGAACTTGATCTCGTCGCCGACGGTCACGTACGGGTTGAGCTTGATCGCCTCGGTCAGGAGCATGTCGTTGATCGGGTCGACGATCTCGTCGACGACCCGCTTGTGGACGAAGACCTGGATGTCGATCGTCTCCTCGACCACCTTGCCCTTCGGGGCCGGCCGGCCGTCGATGAACTCGATCGAGACCTCTTCCTCGCTGTTCGCCATCTTCTTGTAGACCGTCTTGAGCGCGTGCTCGATAGCCTGCTCGACGGCCTCGCGCGGGATTCCCCGCTCGGCGGCGATCTGTGCGATCGCCGTCTTGAAATCGTTCTTCACCGGCTTCCCTCCTTGTCTCGCTGAGGGGGCATTCCCTCGGTTCTTCCGCCACCAGGCGGACCGAACCACCGGCACTTGTCCACGCTCGGGGACAGCAAAGAGCGCGGGCCTTGGTCCCACGCTCGCCCAGAATCGCTTGGTTCCTCACGCTATTATAACATCCTGGACGGGTGTACCTCCATAGAGATGAAACGGGTCCGGTCGGCGATGCCAGTTCTAGGCCGTCGGCGAGCGAGACCGTCGCCGACGCGCGAAGGTTGCGCGTGGGATGGCCAGCCCTCGGCGACCATCCTGTACACTTCGCTGTTGATCGCGTCCGTCCGCCATACGTCCCGGCGGACCCGACCCCACCCGGTGGCTGCCGGAGGACTGATGAGAGATACACATCTGCGGACGTGGCTGCGTCCCGGAATGTCGGTGAAGCGCTGGGCGGCCCTGCTGCTGGCGGGGGTGCTGCTCGCCTGCCTCGCCGTCTCGATGGGCATCGCCTGGATCTACCGGACGCATGATCTCCCCGACGTGCTGACGCGGCTGATCCAGCTCGGCACCCTCCAGGCGGTCCCCCATCCGGCTCGCGGCATCCTGCTCTTCGCTCTCGGCCTCTCGATGCTCGGTGTGGCGGCCTGGGGGATGGTCCGTTCCATCCTCGCCCCGTTCGTCGATCGGTCCGAGACCGGGTCGAGCGTCGCCCAGATCGTCGCCGAGCACCGGTTCGGCCCGGTCAGCCCGGATCTCAACGTCGTCGTGATCGGCGGCGGGACGGGGCTCGCGACCGCTCTGAGGGGCCTCAAGCACGCCAACGTCGGGATCACCGCGATCGTGACCGTGGCCGACGATGGCGGCAGCACCGGTCGGCTGCGGACCGACTTCGAGATGCCGGCGCCCGGCGACATCCGCAACTGCATCGTCGCGCTGTCCGACGCGGAATCGACCGTCGGCAAGCTGTTCAACTACCGGTTCGAGGGCGAGAGCGCCACGCTCTCGGGCCATAGTTTCGGCAATCTGTTCATCGCGGCGCTGACCCAGGTCACCGGCAACTTCGAGCAGGCCGTGATCGAATCCGGGCGGGTGCTCGCCACCCGTGGCCGCGTCCTGCCGTCCACCCTCGAGGACGTCCACCTCACTGCTCGCCTGATCGATGGGTCGATCGTCTCCGGCGAGTCGGCCGTGGGGCACAGTCCCCTTCCGATCGACCGGATCGCGCTGGAGCCAGCCCGGCCCAGCGGCTACGAGCCCGCGATCTCGGCGATCCTCGGCGCGGACCTCATCGTGCTGGGCCCGGGCAGCCTCTACACGAGCGTCCTGCCGAACCTGCTCGTCGCCGGCGTCCGGGAGGCGATCGAGTTCGCCCGGGCCCGGACGGTCTACGTCTGCAACGTCGCCACCCAGCACGGCGAGACGGACGCGTTCGGCGTCGATGAGCATGTCCAGGCCGTGATCGATCATCTCGGCGAGGACGTGCTCGACTACGTGATCGCCAACGACCATCGCACGGACCTCGCGCTCCAGCACGACGAGCCGGTCCGACCCGTCGCGGTCGTTCCCGGCATGAGCCCGACGACCGCCGGAGTCGAGGTCATCCGCCGCGATCTGGTGGACCGGGACAATGGTCTCTGGCACGATTCGGACAAATTGGCCCAGGCGCTCCTCGAAGTCGCCCGGTTGCCCGTCCGTTCCCGTCGCCACCGGCAGGAGCAGAAGGTTCTCGCGACGGCGTAGAGAGCGTGACCGGGCCGTTTCCCCGGTGCCTGTCGTCTTCCCGTCAGCCGTCACCCTCCGGATCGCGACGATGATCCGAAGGGTGACGGCTGACTGGCACGTCATTCCATCCGTTCGACCCTACCCACGGAGGTCTCTATGGTCTACCGCGTCGGCATCAACGGCTTCGGCCGCATCGGGCGTAACGTGTTCAAGGCGATCGAGCGGGGCGGTTTCGGCGACCTGTTCGAGGTCGTCGCCGTCAACGATCTGAGCAGCCCGGACGCGCTCGCCCACCTGCTGAAGTACGACTCGACCTACGGTCGGTATGACGCCGACGTCTCCAGCGCCGACGATTCGATCACGGTCAACGGCCAGACCGTGAAGGTGCTCTCGGAGAGGTCGCCGGAGAGCCTGCCCTGGCGCGCTCTCGAAGTCGACCTCGTGATCGAGTCGACCGGCCGGTTCACCGACGCCGAGCAGGCCCGCGGCCACATCACCGCCGGGGCGAAGAAGGTCATCATCTCGGCCCCGGCCAAGGGCGAGGACATCACCATGGTGCTCGGGGTGAACGAGACGGCCTACGATGCCGGCATCCATGACATCATCTCCAACGCCTCCTGCACGACGAACTGCCTGGCGCCGGTCGCGAAGGTCCTGCTGGCGGAGTTCGGGATCAAGCGGGCGCTGGTGACGACGGTCCACTCCTACACGGCCGACCAGACGCTCGTCGACGGCCCGCACAAGGATCTGCGCCGGGCCCGTGGCGCCGCCCAGAACATCATCCCGACGACGACCGGGGCGGCCCGGGCGATCGGCCTCGTCCTGCCGGAACTCGAGGGCAAGGTCGATGGCTTCTCCCTGCGCGTCCCGAGTCCGACGGTGTCCATCATCGACCTGGTCGCCGAGACCGAGCGCCCGGCAACCGTCGAATCGATCAACGCCGCCTTCAAGGCCGCCGCCGAGACGGACGACCTCCGGACGATCCTGGCCTACAGCGACGAGCAGCTCGTCTCCAGCGACTACCGTGGGGACAGCCGTTCGGCGATCGTCGACGGCCACTCGACGATGGTGACCGGCGATTCCCTGGTCAAGGTCGTCGCCTGGTACGACAACGAGTGGGGCTACTCCTGCCGCGTCGCCGATCTGACCGCGCTGATCTGCGAGATCGGTTTCCCGAACGCCTGACCGGCGCACCGTGAAGGATGAACCGATCATGGCGAAACGCTCGATCGACGACGTCGAGGTGGCGGGAAAGCGCGTCCTCGTCCGGGTGGACTTCAACGTCCCGCTGGGGGACGGCCGGATCACCGACGACACCCGCGTCCGGGCGCACGTTCCGACGATCCGGACCCTTTGCGGGCGTGGCGCCCGCGTCGTCCTGATCAGTCACCTCGGTCGGCCGAAAGGAAGCCCCGACCCGTCGCTCAGCCTGAGGCTGGTGGCGGACCACCTCGCCGAGCTCCTCGGCCGCCCGGTCGCGTTCAGCACAGCAAACGCTGGTCCAGACGCGGTGGACGCCGTAGCTGCCCTGACCGACGGCGACGTCCTCCTGCTGGAGAACCTGCGCTTCGATCCGGGCGAAGAGGCGAACGGCCCGGCGTTGGCCGACGAGCTGGCGACCCTGGGCGATGTCTTCGTCAATGACGCCTTCGGCGCGGCCCACCGGGCGCACGCCTCGACCGTCGGCGTCGCGCGCCTGTTGCCTGCCTACGCGGGGCCGTTGCTGCTCCACGAGGTCGAAACGCTCACCAACCTGCTGGAGGCACCGAAGCGGCCGTTCGTCGCCATCCTCGGCGGCGCCAAGGTCAGCGACAAGCTCGGGGTCATGGTCAACCTCGCCGGTCGCGTCGATACGATCCTCGTCGGTGGTGGGATGGCGAATACGTTGCTGCTCGCCCAGGGGCTGGAGATCGGCCGGTCGCTGGCCGAGGCCGACTTCGTCGATCGGGCCCGAGCCTTCCTCGACGATGCCGGGTCCAGAGGGACGACGGTCGTCGTGCCGACCGATGTCGTGGTCGCGACCGCGATCGACGCCGATCACGGCGACGTCACCGATGTGGCGACGATCGCCGGCGACACGGCGATCTTCGACATCGGCCCCGACACCGCCGCCCGCTACGCCCGCGAGATCGCCGGGGCGGCGACCGTGTTCTGGAATGGGCCCATGGGCGTCGCCGAGCGGCCGGCCTTCGCCGCGGGCACATTGACGGTCGCTCATGCGGTCGCCTCATCGGACGGCACGACGGTCGTCGGCGGGGGTGACTCGATCGCCGCGCTGGCCAAAGCCGGACTCCTGGGTCGGATCTCACACGTCTCGACCGGGGGCGGCGCGTCGCTGGAACTGCTCGAAGGGCGAACGCTGCCGGGTGTAGATGTGATTCCCGAGCGCGAATCACGTCAGTAAACGGGTTTGCCGCCGAACCCGGTCGGTGGTACGGTTTCGTCTCGCGACGATCACCACTCGCCGACGCACACGACTTCGCTCGGGGTGCGGCCGGACCAGACGCCCAGAACGGAGCGGACGTTGGACAACGCGGTCAGCCTGGCGGTCATCATCCTGTCGATCGTGTTGATCACCGTGATTCTGCTCCAGACCAAGGGCTCTTCGTTCAGCGGGGCCTTCGGCGGGGACAGCGGGTCGATCAACCGGACCCGCCGGGGCGTGGAACTTCGTCTGTTCCAGTTCACCATCGGCATCGCGGTCGTCTTCATCCTGTTCGCGATCTGGAGCTCCTTCGTCAACTAGACGAGCGATGCCCGGTTCCCCGTCGTGTGCGTCCGGGTCGGGACGGGGTATACTGCTGATGTATCCCGGTTCCTCGAACATGCGCCTCTCGGTGAGAGGAGGGTCCAAGAAATGCCATCGATTGGTCCTACAGAGTTGATCATCGTCCTGGTCATCGTCGTCATCATCTTCGGCGCCGGCAAGATCGGTGACATCGGAGGTGCCCTGGGCCGCGGGATCCGCGAGTTCAAGGAGAACACCAACGACCCCAGTGACAAGCTCGACACCGGGGCGACCACCGACGACCTCGCCGGCAAGACGACCGCCTCCTCGGTCCGTCGCGACGAGCCCGTGATGGCCTCCAAGTCGGCTGGCCAGCAGGTCCGCGCGGACGAGATCTAGGCGGCGCCCGACGGCCCACGACATCGCAGAGACGGGACGGGGACCTTCGCTTCGGCGTGGTCCCTTTCCTTTTCGGCGCAATCGGTGCCCATCGGTTCGGTCGCGGCGACGATCGGTGTGCAAGCTACGGGCTCACCAATGGTAAGCCGGTCCGGGGCGGTGTAAACTTGGGTACGTCCCTGACGTCTTTGGCAACGATCTGGCTATGGCATCCTGGGTCGACCAGTGCGAGCCGGACTCCCGCACATCGGGCGCAACACCACTCGCCGAAGGGGCTACGAGATGATCGAGACTGTCGTTGAAAGCATCCGGGTCAGCCTGGTCACGCAGACGCGGGTGGTCATCCTCAAGGAGGTCGGCGGCGACCGTCACCTCCCGATCTGGATCGGGGCCTACGAGGCCGAAGCGATCGCGATGGAACTCCAGGGCGTCACGGCCAGCCGGCCACTCCCCTACGACCTGATCCGGACGATCATCGCCGACCTCGGCTCCGAGGTGCAGCGGATCGTCATCTCCGCTGTGATCGACGATGTCTTCCACGCCCGGATCGTGGTGCTCCACGATGGTAAGACCATCGAGATCGATTCCCGGTCGAGCGACGCAATCGCCCTGGCCGTCCGGGTCAAGGCGCCGATCCTCGTCGCCGACGAGATCATGGAGCAGGCCGGCGTCGAGGTCGACACGGACCCGGACGACCAGCCGGTCACCCGGCCCGCTGCCTCTCGTGAGTCTCCCCGGACCGCCGAGCAGCCGACTCCCGCCGAAGAGGAGAAGCTCTCCGTCTTCCGCGACTTCATCAACTCCCTGGATCTCGACGACTTCGACAAGCGCCAGTAGTTCGACAGCAGATCCTGTGGAGGCACGGAACTGGCTCTGCCGTTCAGGATCGCCTCCAGTTCAACGCTCACGGAGAAGACATGGAATCATCGACACCGGAAGGTCACGTCAAGCAGGTCGTCCTCGATCGCCTTCCACGTTGCGCCGTCTGCCATAGCCCCTACGACGAGGATGACATCAATGTCGTCTCGTCCAAGCGGGACGTCTGGATGATGGTCGTCGAGTGCGAGGTCTGCCACGCGCGCAACTTCGTCGCGGCGGTGCTCAAGGACGGCGACCCGGACCAGGCCAAGGTCGCCCTTCAGAAGATGTCCGAGGAAGCCGGGGTCGGCGAGTCAGCCTTCGAGCTGGGAGAGCCGGACACGGCGACGGGCGGACACGCCGGGCCACCGGTCGGGGCGGGGGACGTCGCGGACATGCACGAGTTCCTCAATGGCTTCGACGGAGACTTCAAGTCCCTGTTCGGACGGACCACGGATGAACCTCGCGGCTAGGGTCAGCATCGATCTTCGGCAGACGCCCGTCCCTTTCGGACGGGCGTCTCGCGTTTTCGGACATTTCGGATTGGCAGGTCCCTGAGTTCGGCTCTACACTTCCCGAAGTTTGTGATATCCGTCACAGTCGACCCGACGACCCGTCGGCGTGCCCGTCTCGAACGCCCGGATCGCTCGGTGTCAGGGAGCAGCTACGGTGGCGACCGCGACCAGCCAGACCATCGACCTCGGCGTTGTCCGTGAGATGATGTCGCACATCACCTACTCCGATCACCAGGAGGCGCAGGAGTTGATCCTGTTCGCCCTTCAGGAGATCAACGAGCGATTCGGCTGGGTCTCGCTGGAGGCGGCCGAGATCGTCGCCGAGCACCTCGGTACGACGGCCAACCGGGTCTACGGGTTGCTGACGTTCTACGCCGACTTCCGGACCGCCCCCCGTGGGGACAACTTCATGCTCGTCTGCCACGGCATGTCCTGCTACGTGGCCGGTTCGATGCGGCTGGTCCAGTCGCTCAAGGACCGCCACGGCATCAGCGATGGCGAGACGACGGCTGACGGATCACTGACGATCCAGGTCGTCGATGGCTGCCTCGGCGTCTGCGACCGGGCGCCACTGGTCAAGCTCAACCAGGATTTCCATGGCGAATTGACGGTCGAGTCGCTCAACGCGTTGCTCGCCAGGGCGACGACGGCCACATCCCAGGGAGACATCCGATGACATCCCCGCACATGGCAACCGCGCCAGCCTCCACCAACGCTGGACTGACGACGCTCACCTCGCGTGCTGACTTCGACGCGTTCCGGGAGCAGAGCGAGCGGCGCTGGGCCGCCTATTCCGCACCGGAGGCCTTCGTCGTGACCGTCGGTCTCGACTCGTCCTCGATCCCGAAGGGTGCCGATCAGGTCCTGGCCGCCTGCCGGTCGGCCCTGGCCGGCACCGCCGCCATCGTCCGGCAGGCGAGCGGCAACGGCGCCAACTGGATGGAGCCGTGGGTCGAGATCAAGCGGCCCGGTCAGCCGGCGATCGTGTACGCAAACGTCGAGCCGTCCGACGTCCCGGCGCTGCTCGACGGCGACCTGGAGGGTCGGGCGGTCGGCGTCGTCGGCGAGGCCGCCCACAACGGCATCCAGCCCCTGAGCGAGCTCCCGTTCTTCAAGCTCCAGAAGCGCATCCTGCTCCGCAACGTGGGCGTGATCGACCCCGAGTCCGTCGAGGACGCGATCGCCCGGGGCGCCTACAGCGGCTACATCAAGGCGTTGTTCGACCTGAGCCAGGACGAGGTCATCGAGGAGGTGACCAGGGCCAACCTCCGGGGCCGGGGCGGCGCGGGGTTCCCGGCCGGGATCAAGTGGGCCAGCGGCAAGCGGGCTCGGAACCGGCCCAAGTACGTCGTCTGCAATAGCCACGAGGGGGAGCCGAACGTCTACAAGGATCGCCGCATCCACGAGGGCGACCCGCATCGTCTGCTGGAAGGCATCCTGATCGCCTGCGTCGCCGTCGGCGCGGACATTGGCTACAACTACATCGGCGGCGAGTACCCGCTCGCGATCCAGCGGTTCCGGAAAGCGGCAGCCGACGCCGAGCGCCTCGGGCTGATCGGGAAGAACGTCCTCGGCTCCGGCAAGGACGTCGGTCTCCGCATCCGGGCCGGCGGTGGCGCCTACATCTGCGGCGAGGGTTCGGCCCTGATGTTCTCGATCATGGGCGTTCGCGGCCAGCCCCGGACCAAGCCGCCCCGCTCGGTCGAGGAGGGGCTCTGGAAGCGGCCGACCGTCGCCAACAACTCCGAGACGCTGGCGAACGTGCCCGACATCGTCATGAACGGCGGCGACTGGTACGCCAGCATGGGCAGCGGCAAGAGCACCGGCACCAAGCTCGTCACCGTCATGGGTCCGGTCAAGCGCATGGGCCTCGTCGAGGTCGAGATGGGCACGCCGTTCAGGACGGTGATCGAGGACATCTGGGGCGGGATGAAGGACGGCCACACTTTCAAGGGCATCCAGACCGGCGGCATCTCGGCCGGTCCGCTGCTGGACGAGCACCTCGACGTGCCGGTCGACTTCGACTCGATGGCCGAGTACGGCGGGATGCTCGGCTCGGGCGGCTTCGTCGTCTACGACGAGACGACCTGCGCGGTCGATTACGCCCGGTACATGATGGCGTTCAACCGGTACGAGTCCTGCTCGAAGTGCGTGCCGTGTCGCCTCGGCAACCCGGCGCTGATCGAGATCATCGACCGGATCCGGCTCGGGCGTGGCTCTGAGGCCGACCTCGCCCTGATCGAGCGGACGAGCAAGCACATCATCGAGCTCTCGCTCTGCGGGCTCGGCCAGGTCGCGCCGATGCCGCTCCTCGGGATGATGCAGAAGCACCATGAGGAGTTCATGGAGCACATCCAGGGCTACTGCCGCTGCGGCACCTGTCCGATCGAGCCCGGCGTCAGCGCCATCGCCGCCGACTGACCGCGTTCCCGCCGCTCCGACTCATTTCATCGAGACGACCTGGCCGATGCCCCGCTCTTCGGCCAGGTCGTACGCGTTCCGGGCGACGACCATGTCCTGGACGGCGTTGCCGACCGACTTGAAGAACGTGACCTGCTCCGGCGACGTCCGACCGGGATGGTCGCCGTTGACGAGGTGGCCGAGTTCGACGGTGACCTGATCGGCTCGCAACTCGCCGCTGCGGATGGGGATGACGAAGTCCCCTGCCTCTTCCAGTGCCGCCCCGATCTGGTCGACGACGATCAGGGACCGCGCGACTGTCGCCGCCGGGATCTCCTGCATGGTGGGCGTGTAGGCACCGACCGCGTTGATGTGCGTGCCGGGCTGGACATCGGTGTCATCGAAGACCGGCTCGCGGGAGGTCGTCGCGGCGCAGATGATGTCGGCTTCCCTCGCTGACGCCCGATCAGTGGTGAACGCTGTTGCAGCGACTAGCTCGGGTGCCCGCTCCGTCATCCACCCCCGCATTCGCTCCAAGCCGCGCTGGCTCCGCCCGACCACGACGATGCGCTCGATGGACCGGACCGCGCAGACGGCGAGGATCTGCGTAAGCGCCTGGACGCCGGCGCCGAAGACCACCAGCGTCCTCGCATCCGGCCGGGCCAACCGGTCGGTCGCCGCGCCGGAGACCGCGCCGGTGCGCAGGGCCGTAATCGAGGTGCCATCGAGGAGGGCGAGCGCGATCCCGGTC
Organism: uncultured Thermomicrobiales bacterium; assembly: GCA_964244115.1. Taxonomy (GTDB): domain Bacteria; phylum Chloroflexota; class Chloroflexia; order Thermomicrobiales; family UBA6265; genus CADCWK01. Next base: position 37,195 of record CAXTHM010000023.1, on the reverse strand, counting down.
TCCGGGTCGACGATGAGCACCGTGGCGTGGATGAGCGGGAGACCCGCGGCGGGGTTGTTGGCCGCGACGGTGACGAGTTTGACCCCCAACGCGTTCGCGGCCGGGACGGTCGCCGGCATCATCAGCGCATCGAGCGCAGAGGCATCGAGATGGATGCCGGTTCGCAGCGGCGCCTGCGCGCGGCCCGCACTCAACTCACCGAACGCGAGCGCCATCAGTCGGATCGCCTCGGGCATGGAGACGAGGGCTGTAATGTCCGATGCACCAATGATGCGCATGTCGCGTCGCACTCCCTCTTCGGTGGTCGAGCCAGGCGGCCAGCGGCCCGCCTGGCGATAGGTGTCCGAGAACGGGCCGATGGTACACTTTCAAATCACCACCGCCTATCCGTGGGACGTTCGCGTGCCCGTCGCCCCTCCCCGCGACCCCGCCGGACACCTGGCACCCGATCTACCCAGCAGGGCTCATGACTGATCCATCTCTGAATCGCCGGCTCGACCATCACGCCCGCCGCTCCGGGTTCGCCGTCGGCGCCTCGATGGCCGTCGCGATCGTGCTTCTGATCGGGGCGTTCGTCTGGCTGTTCGCCACGATCAACCCCTATCTGAGCGACTTCATCGGCGCCGAGGCTGCTCCGACCGAACAGCCGACCGTCGCCGCCATCCAGCCAGCTGCTCAGGTGACCCCGACGCCGGAGACGTCACCGCCCACCGCCACCGTGGCCGCGGAAGTGACGCCGACCGTCGCCGCGACGACGGCCCCGACGGAGGCACCGTCCCCGTCGGATGACGGCGGGTTCCAGGCCGACTACCAGATCCTGCCGGAGGGCGAGTCGGTCAACTTCCGCTCGGTCGCTGGCACGGACGGCTCGGAGACGCTCGCGGTCCTCGACCCCGGCACGCTATTGCAGTCGACTGGCCAAGAAGAGACCGTCGACGGGGTCGTCTGGCTGGAGTTCATCGATGAGGACGGCACGACGGGGTGGATCCGGGAGATCGACACGCAAACCAGATGATGCGTCCTCGTCAATACGGTGGCCGATGATTGAGAAGGAGACAGGACGATGCAGAAGGTAGCGATCATCGGGTTGGGACTGATCGGCGGGTCGATCGGCCTTGGTCTGACGGCCTGGTCGAAGGCGAACGGCGACGGGGGCGATGCGCTTCAGCTCGTTGGCTTCGACACGGACATCCAGCAGCAGCAGTATGCCAAGAAGATCAACGTCGTCGAGAAGACCGAGTGGGACCTGACCCGGGCCGTCCGGGACGCCGACATCGTCATCCTCTGCGTCCCGGTGTCGGCGACCGAGCAGACCTTCCGCGACATCGCCGACCACCTCAAGCCGGGCGCGATCGTGACGGACACGGCCTCAACCAAGGCCGACGTCCTCCGCTGGGCCAACGAGTTGCTGCCCCGGACCGTCCACTTCGTCGGTGGGCACCCGATGGCCGGCAAGGCCCAGAGCATCGAGGGCGCCGAGGCGAGCCTGTTCAAGGGCGCGACGTGGTGCGTCTGCCCCTCCGTGCATGCCTCCGAGGACGCGATCAAGAACGTCCTCGGCATCATCGGGGCGCTGGACGCCGAGCCCTACTTCGTCGACCCGGAGGAGCATGACGCCCACGTCGCCGGCGTCAGCCACCTGCCGTTCGTTCTCAGCGCTGCCCTGATGCGGGCCACGAGCAAGGACTCGTCCTGGCGGGACATGCGGTCCCTGTCCGCGACCGGCTTCCGCGACATGACCCGGCTGGCCTCCGGCTCGCCGGCCATGCACCGCGACATCACGCTCACGAACAGGGAATCGGTCACCCGCTGGGTGGACGCTCTGGTCGCAGAACTCGGGGAGTTCCGGAAGCAGCTCCACGGTGAGGCGCCGGAGGTGGCGATGCAGGACTACTTCATCACGGCGCGCGAAGCCCGGGCCGACTGGGCGACCCAGACCCATCGCGAGGGCGAACTGGTCCAGGACACTGACTCCGAGCTCGCCGGCGCCAGCATGAGCGGCCAGATGGGCCGGCTGTTCTTCGGCAGCCTGCTGTCGAGACGGCGCACGATCGAGCGTCCGAACAACCGCGAGGAGGGCCGGTCGGACCGGAGATAGTCCCCGAGACGGACGGCAGCCGCGCCGCTACGGCAGGATCGTCCAGGCGTCCGGCAAGGTGTAGTGGAAGATCGTGTCGGTCGGCTCGCCGGCCTCGCGGATGCGGCCCCGATCGCGGCGCAGGATGTCCGCGTACGAGTTCTGGACTTGCACGATCCGGCGGGCGTTGAGATTGAACACGATCAGGCCGGCGTCGAAGGGCGCCAGGCTTAGTTCGCGGGTCGACGCATTGACGACCCGGACCGGCAGCGGATAGTCGGCCTGGTCGCCGATCCGCTCGTCGATCCAGCTGTGATCGTCGCCGACGTTGTGCTCATCGAAGATGGCGAGCCCCGCGCCGAGATCCTGGACGAGCGAACGGTCGTACCGCTCGGCGAGCTGGAATAACGCCCGGGTGTCGGACGGGCTCCGGGCGCAGGCGGCCGCGAGGATCTTGGACAGATGGCCGGGACCGACGAAGGTGACGGTGCCGGCTGGGTCGATGACGGTGCAACGTATGGACGGTTCCTGCACGACTGGACCTTTGGGATACTGCCGGGAGACCGGAGAGACATCGCCGGGATCGCTCCACGACGGCCCGAAACGGGCTGTAGCGTACCATAGGCCCATCATCTGCCGAGACGGTTCGGCGCCAGGAAAGGCCATGGTATGACGACCCAGACATCTGACGGCGACGGTGGTGGCGACGAGCCCCGTCCACCGACCAGCCGGCTCGAGCGCGAGGTTGCCGAGATCCTCGAACGCTCCGAGAAGCAGCCGATCTCGTTCACTGACGAAGTCCGGCGTCGGGCCACCGCCCGCCGCGCGGCTGCTCCGATCGCTCCCTCGCCCTCGGTCGGCCTCCAGTCGCGATTCGAGCGTCTCGGCGCCGGTCGCTACCTCATCCTCGCCGTCGTTGCCGCCGTCTTCGCGTTCGTCGTGAGCGATTTCTCGCCGCTGCTCGCCAACATCTTCGCGATCGTCTGCGTCGCCGCGATCTTCGTTCCCGTCGTCCAGCGCTTCCGGCAGCCCGACTCCCCGTCGACGAAGATGTGGCGCGGGCAGGACCTGTCGCGGGGCCCGGACTGGTCGCGGAGCGCCTCCCGGCCGGCCGGTATCGAACGGATTCTCGACCGCTTCCGGCGACCGCCCCGGATATAGGGCCGAACCTGACCGGAACGCTCGTTATCCTCTATACCGTGGAGAGGCATCCCGCATGGTCCGAATCGTCGCCGATATGGTGGATGCCTACGTCTTCCGCAAGGTCAACGCGTTGCCGCAGTTCCTGCTGTTCCGGCGGCGGGCGGACCTCGCCTTCGGCAACACCTGGCAGAGCGTCCACTCCAAGATCCTCGGCAGCGAGACGGCCCTCCAAACGGCGACTCGCGCCGTCCGTGAGCGGTCCGGCCTCGTGCCCGTCGAGAGTTTCTCCGCTGACTATGTCAACCAGTTCTACGACGCCACCACCGACAACCTGATCCTCGCGCCGGTCTTCGCGTTCAGCGTCCAGGACCGGGCCCGGATCCATCTCGCCGAGGAGTACGTCGACTTCGCCTGGTGCGACCGGGAAGAGGCAACGGCCCGCCTGCTCTGGGCCGGTCAGCGCGAGGCTATCCGCCACATCGACGAGATCATCGCCCAGGGAGATTCCGAGTCCGAGTTCTACCGCATCACCTGATCCGGCCTCTCCCTCCGGCATCGGGCCGGTATCGTCAGGGACGCACCCATGCCAGCATTCGAACTCGTCACCCCCCTCCGACCGACCGGCGACCAGCCCAAGGCCATCGACGAACTCGTCGACGGCCTGCGGGCCGGCAACAAGTCGCAGACCCTGCTCGGTGTGACCGGTTCCGGCAAGACCTTCACGATGGCGAACGTGATCGCCCGGCTCAACCGCCCGGCGATCGTCCTGGCGCACAACAAGACGCTGGCAGCCCAGCTCTACTCCGAGTTCAAGGAGTTCTTCCCGAAGAACGCCGTCGAGTACTTCGTCTCCTACTACGACTACTACCAGCCCGAGGCGTACGTCCCCCGGACCGATACCTTCATCGAGAAGACGTCGGACATCAACGAGGAGATCGACAAGCTCCGCCATGCCGCCACCCGGGCGCTCCTGACCAGACGCGACACGCTGATCGTCGCGTCCGTCTCGTGCATCTACGGTCTCGGCTCGCCGGAGGAGTATGGCAAGGTCGTGGTCTCGCTCCGCCGGGGCGCGACCACCCGCCGCGACCGGGTCATCCGGCACCTGATCGACATCCAGTACGAGCGCAACGACATGAGTCTGACCCGTGGCACCTTCCGGGCCCGGGGCGATGTCCTGGAGATCTTCCCGGCCTACGAGGAGATCGCCCTGCGGGTCGAGTTCTTCGGTGACGAAGTCGAGCGGATCGTCGATGTCGACCCGTTGACCGGGGAGATCCTGGCCGAGCGGATCGAAGTCGACGTCTACCCGGCCAAGCACTTCGTCACCACGGCGGACACGCTCAAGGTGGCCATCCGCGACATTCGCCAGGAACTCGAAGACCGCCTCCAGGAGCTCGACAGCCAGGGCAAGCTGCTGGAAGCGGCCCGCCTCCGGCAACGGACCATGTACGACCTCGAGATGATGGAGGAGGCCGGCTACTGCGCCGGGATCGAGAACTACTCGATGCACATCTCCCGGCGCAAGACCGGCGAACAGCCCTCGACGCTGCTCGACTACTTCCCGGACGACTTCCTCTTCTTCGTCGACGAGTCACACATGTCGATGCCGCAGGTCCGTGGCATGTACGCCGGCGACCGCGCCCGCAAGGACGTCCTGGTCGAGCATGGCTTCCGGCTACCGTCGGCGCGGGACAACCGGCCGCTGACGTTCAACGAGTTCGAGCGGATGATGGGTCAGACGGTCTTCGTCTCGGCCACGCCGGGGCCCTACGAGTACGAGCACAGCGACAAGGTCGTCGAGCAGGTGATCCGCCCGACTGGCCTGATCGATCCGACGATCACCGTCAAGCCGACCAAGGGGCAGGTCGACGATCTCCTGGGCGAGATCAATATGCGGGTCGCACGGGGCGAGCGGACCCTCGTGACGACGCTGACGAAACGCATGGCCGAGGATCTGGCCGACTATCTCAAGGAGATGGGCGTCCGGACGATGTACCTGCACAGCGAGCAGGACACGATCGAGCGGGTCGAGATCCTGCGGGATCTTCGACTCGGTGTCTACGACGTCGTCGTCGGCATCAACCTGCTGCGCGAAGGACTCGACCTGCCGGAGGTCTCGCTCGTCGCGATCCTCGACGCCGACAAGGAGGGGTTCCTCCGCTCGGAGGGCGCGTTGATCCAGACGATCGGCCGCGCCGCCCGGCACATCGAGGGCAACGTGATCATGTACGCCGACCGCCAGACCAACTCGATGCGGCGGGCGATCGACGAGACGTATCGCCGCCGGGCGGTCCAGATCGCCCACAACGAGGCCAATGGGATCGAGCCCCGCAGCATCGTCAAGGAGATCCGGGATCTCACGGATCGCGTAAAGCAGGTTGCGGAGGAGTCGGGGTCGTACGATGCCGGTGGCAACGGCCGGCCGGGCGTGATCGCCCAACTGCCCAAGGACGAGCTGGCCCGGATGGTCAAGGACCTCGAGTCGCAGATGAAGATCGCGGCCCGGAATCTCGACTTCGAGAAGGCCGCGCTCATGCGGGACCAGATCGTCGAGTTGCGCCGCATCATGGAGTTCGACCCCGTGACCGATCCGATCGGTGGGCCTGCCGGCGTGCCGTTCGCGGACTGAGGAGTTCCCCGTTGCGTATCCCATCGACGCGATCCCTCTCATCACCATCGCTCGTCGTGGCACTCACCGTCGCGCTGGTGTTCGGCCTGATCGCCGGACCGGCGATCGGGATCGACCCTCGTGTCACCAGCGCCCAGGACGCCAGCGACTCGCCAGCTCCCTCGACCTCCGGCGACGGTTCCTCCGAGGTCACCGAGCAGCTGCCGCCGGCCGAGCTGCCGACCGGCAACCTCCGACAGCTGGATCTCCAGCTCGACACGACGCTCGATACCGACCTGGACGATGCTCCGACGGAAGCCGATGTCTATTCCCTCACGACGAACCCGCCGAACCCGGACGACGTCGCGACGCTGGCGGAGGCGGTCGGGATCGACGGCGACGTCGAAGATCGCGGCAACGATACCTATGTGGTGTCCGGCAAGGGCGAACTGTTCGTCTCGCCGGATCTGACCCAGTACCTCTCGGACGACATCCCGACGCTGGCCGACCTGCCCAGCGACGAAGACGCGATCGACTTCGCCCGGGACTGGCTGCGTTCGGTCGGGCTGGCCCCGGCCGACCTCGGTGAAGGCACCGTCAGTAGCCGGACCGAGGCGGTCGGCCGCGTGTCCGTCACCTTCGACCCGACCGATCCCGCCGCGATCCTCGTCGACTACCCCACCATCACCGTCGTGATCGGGCCGGACGGGATCGTCCTCGAAGCGGGCGTTCGCTGGGCCGACATCGCGGTCACGGAACGCTACCTGCTCCGCCCCGCCGAGGACGCCTGGCGCGAGGTCGAGGACGGCAACGCCTACATCGAGGCCGAGTTCAACGATGCAGACCTCCCCGTAGGGACCGAAGTGACGGGTGAGGCGACCTACACCGATGTGTCGGTGGCGTACACGACCGCCGGCGCGGTGGATGGGGCGCGGTTCCTCGTCCCGGTCTACGTCTTCACCGGTGAGGTCGCGGCGGAGTCCGGCGCGGACGGCACGTCCGAGATCAGGGCCTACGTGCCGGCCATCGTGACGGAACAGACACCTGTGGGATGATGAGGGTCGCAACCGCCGTGACGTGACAGGATTCCCCGTTGGCGACTCCCACCGCTGATTCGGCCCGACCCGGAGCTGACGATGCCGATCGTCGGCTCCGGGTCGTCGTGCTCCACGGTCCCAATCTCAACCTGCTCGGCCAGCGTGAGCCCGGTATCTACGGCTCGGAGACGCTCGATCAGATCAACCAGCGCCTCACGGCTCTCGGCAGCGACCTGGACCCGCCGGTTACGGTCCATACCTTCCAGTCCAACCATGAAGGTGAGATCGTCGACGCGATCCAGCAGTTCGGTGGCTCGTCCGACGGGATCATCATCAACCCGGCCGCCTTCACCCATTACAGCATTGCGGTCCGGGACGCACTGGCGGCCGTCGCCAAACCGACGGTCGAGGTCCACCTGTCCAATGTCCACGTTCGGGAGGAGTTCCGGCACCGGTCGGTGACGGCGCCCGTGGTCACCGGTCAGGTCGTCGGGCTTGGCTCGGTCGGGTACGAGCTCGCGCTGCGCTTCCTCGCCGGACACCTCGCGCGGAAGGAGACCAGATGACGTCCCCTGCGACCCAGACGACCGGATCCCACTGGCGGACTGCTGACGCCCTCGCGGCCCGTCGCGACCGGCTCAGGGCGGAACTCGACCGTCAGGAACTCGCTGGCTGCCTGATCACCGCTGACGCCGACCGGACCTGGTTGTCTGGGTTCGGGGCAGCATCCCACGACACCGTACCG
>CAXTHM010000023.1:27554-29572 GCA_964244115.1 uncultured Thermomicrobiales bacterium | reverse complement strand
TGCTCGTCGGGAAGGGCAGGGACGTTCTGCTGACGTCCGCCAACAACGTGGACTGGGCGGCCAGCGAGGCGCCCGGTCTGGAGGTCGTGGTCTGGCGGCGCCCCTGGTGGCCGACACTGGGCGAGCTGCTCTACGACCTGGGCTGGCCCACCCTGGGTTACCAGGGCGACCATCTCAGCGTCGCGGCCCACGCTATCCTGATGGCAGCGTTCCACAGCAACCGCGCCTTCGACGATATCGGTGACACCGTGGCCGGGTTGCGGGCGGTCAAGGATGCGGGGGAGATCCGGACACTGCGCCGCGCCGTCGAGATCACCGATCTGGCCTTCCATGACGCGACGGCCGGTCTCGCGGCCGGAACGACCGAGCGGCAACTGGCGGCCGCACTCGATGAGGCCATGCGTCGCCACGGCGCCTCCGACCCGGGCTTTCCGACGATCGTCGCCTCCGGACCCAACGCGGCTCGACCCCACCACGCCCCCACCGATCGGGCGATCAAGGTCGGCGAACCGGTCATCATCGACATGGGCGCCCGGTACGACGGCTACACGGCCGATCTGACGCGAACGATCTGGGTCGGCGACCCTGACCCTCGGATGGCCGAGATCTACGCCGTCGTCGCTCGGGCCAACGAGGCGGCCCAGTCGGCCACCCGTTCCGGTGTCTCCGGCCGGGACATCGACGCAGCTGCCCGGCAGGTCATCGCCGATGCCGGCTACAGCGATGCCTTCATCCACGGTCTGGGGCATGGGGTCGGCCTCGACATCCATGAGGCACCGAGCGCCGGTCAGCAGTCGCGGGACGTGTTGGCGACGGGCAACACCCTGACGATCGAACCGGGCATCTACCTGCCGGGCTGGGGCGGCGTCCGGATCGAGGACATGGGCGTCGTCACCGAGGATGGCTTCGACCGGCTGACCGGTGCCCGGAAGGACGACCCCCGGCGGTGAATTCGTCAAACGGCCAGCGGGTATGGTATCCCCATTGCGACGAGAAGAGCGACGAGCCGCCGTGGGCGGCATGACCCCCAGAGGGCTGACGGAATGATCGATACCGGTGATGTGCGAAAAGGGACGACGATCGAGGTCGATGGCAAGCTCCTGAAGGTCGTCGACTTCAGCCACAACAAGCAGGGCCGTGGCAGCGCCCAGCTCAGGATGACGCTGCGAGATCTGCGGACCGGCTCACTGACCAACCAGACGGTCATGGCCGGCGCCAGGTTCCAGACCGTGCGTCTGGAGCGCTCCCACGTCCAGTTCCTCTACCGTGAGGCGGATGATCTCCACTTCATGGACACCGAGACCTTCGACCAGATCCAGCTGACGGCCGAGGCGGTCGGCGACTCGGCGAAGTACATCAAGGAGAACGACATCGTCGATGTCCTCTCGCACGAAGGCGAGGCGATCGATATCGAGCTTCCCACTTCCGTGAACCTTCAGGTTACCCAGACCGACCCTGGCCTCAAGGGCGACACGGCCAGCGGCTCGACCAAGCCCGCCACCCTCGAGACCGGCCTGACGGTGAACGTGCCCCTGTTCGTCAACATCGGCGATATGCTGCGCGTGGACACCCGGACCGGGGACTACATCGAGCGCGTGAAGTAGTCGTGCGTCGACCCTTTCCGCTCGTCTAGGGGATTCGCGACGAATGGAGACCAACCTGGGCACCGAGAGTCGTCAGCGGTCCATCGACACCAGCGGTCCACCCGAGAGCGGCATCGGCGAGGCGTCGTCCACGATCGTGTCGACGGTCTCGGAGCTCGTCGACGTGATGAGTCGCGGCGGGATCACCGAACTGGATCTGGACTACCTCGATGTCCGGATTCGGCTTCGCGGAGCGGCGGCCGGAGCGACCATTCCGGCGGCACCGGCGGCCCCCGCGGCGCCCGTCGCCCTTCCCCAGAACTCGGTCGTTCCGCCACCGGCGGCACCGGCGGCACCGGTCGCGGGTACCTTCGTCACGGCCCCGATGGTCGGGACGTTCTACGCCTCGCCGACGCCGAGTGACCCGCCGTTCGT
>CAXTHM010000023.1:0-27544 GCA_964244115.1 uncultured Thermomicrobiales bacterium | reverse complement strand
GCGCGACAGCGTCGAGCGTGTCGACACGCTCACCGTGACACCCGAAGCCGCGCGCGATCGCCGCATAGTCGGTGCCGCTCAGATCGCCGCCGAGATCGAAGGCGTCATCTCGGAGGTCCTCGTCGCCAACGGGCAGCCGGTCGAGTACGGCACGGAATTGCTCCGCCTGTCGCCCGCCACCGGGTCTCGCTAGTGGATGGAGCTCCGGGGAGCCCCTGGGCCGTCGGTGTCCTGACCCAGTACATCCGGGAGCGGCTCGAGGCTGATCCGCTGCTGTCCGAGATCTGGGTCCAGGGCCAGGTCAGCAACGTCTTCCGGGCCCGCTCCGGGCACGTCTACTTCACCTTGCGCGACGACGAGGGCCAGCTCAAGTCGGCCCTTTTCAAGGCGCAGGCTCGGCGATCCGCCTACAGCCCGGTCGATGGCGACGAGGTCATCGTCCATGGTCGGGTCTCGGTGTTCCCGAGGGACGGCACGCTCCAGCTCCATGTCGATCTGGTCGAGGGCGCCGGGGCGGGACTGGATCAGTTACGGCTGGAACTCCTGCGCCGCCAGCTCGAAGCCGACGGGTTGTTCGACCCCGCTCGCAAGCGACCGCTGCCCGTCTTCCCCCGGCGGATCGGGGTCGTGACATCCCCCGACGGCTCGGTCTGGCATGACATCCAGCACGTCGTCGCCCGGCGCTACCCGCTCGCCGAGCTGGTCCTGGCTCCGAGCGCCGTCCAGGGAGACAGCGCCCCGGATGGACTGGTCGCCGCGCTGGAGAGCATCCAGTTGCGGGACGGGATCGATGTGATCATCATCGGGCGCGGCGGCGGCTCGGCCGAGGACCTGGCGGCCTTCAACGGTGAGGCGCTCGCTCGGGCGCTGTTCCGGTGCCGGGTACCGACGATCAGCGCGGTCGGTCACGAGACGGACTGGTCGATCTGCGACCTCGTCGCCGACGTCCGTGCCCCGACCCCGTCCGCCGCGGCCGAGATCGCGACCCCATCGATGAGTGCGCTCGCCGCATCGGTCGGGCAGTCGTTACGGGACCTCGAACTGGCCGCTCAGGCCGGCATCGATGGGGCGAACCGCCGTGTCAGCTCCCTGACACAACGCCTCGACATGCGTTCGCCGGCGCTCGAGGTCGCCCGCCAGCGGGTCACGCTCGACTTCCGCCAGGAATCCCTGCGGCGGATCGGCCTGGCCCGGATCGACACCGAGCGAAGCCACGTGTCGTCCCGAATGGCTGTCCTCGACGCCCTCTCCCCCCGCCGCACGCTCGCCCGAGGCTTCTCGATCGTGCTCGACCGGGCGACGGGCCAGGTCATCGACGGACCGACTCTCGCTCCGCCGGGTACGTCCCTGACGGTCGAGGCTTCGGGCGGCTCGTATGAGGCCGAAGTGCCTGGCGGCGAGCCGGTGGCAAAACCGAATCCGGCGGGCCGGCGCAGACGTGATTCCCGCACACCCGCTGCCGTTCAGCAGTTTCGCCCATTGCCGCTCCCAGGACTCCCTTCCGCCAACAGCGTCCGGCCCGACTGATTGAGAGGCGACCGATCCTGTGAACGATAACCACCAGGCGAGACTGGATTCATGGCGGACCGCCGGGCTCGAAGGCAGCTTCGAGTCCAGCCTGGAGACGCTCGACGAGATCGTCGCCTTTCTGGAGACCGGTCGCCATGGGCTCGACGACACGGTCGCCGCCTATGAGATCGGCGTCTCGGTCGGGAAGCGGTGCCAGGAACTGCTCGCCAGCGCCGAACTCCGGATCAGCCTGATCACCGTCGATGCCGAACTCGCCCGCCGCTCACTGCCTGAGGGAACCGATCCCGACGAGTTCGAGGGAGACGACGACGACCTGGATCCGACGACTGAGCCGCCCTTCTGACGCTGTCAGGACGGGCTGCTCGGTGCTTACACGGAATGATCGATGACCGGCAGTCCTCGGGAAGGCGGCACCACGCCCCTCTCCGGGCACTTGCGGAGCCGCAGCGCAGCGAGCGCCGCTTGGGGCGGGTGAGCGCAGCAGGTGAGCCGGAGAGAGGGTCTGGGGGAGAGGTCTCCTCCGCCCTCGGCCAACTCCGATGCTCGGCAGCATCGTCACGGTTACGATGGCATCCGGGCTGCACCGATATGCCCGTCACGGTGCGAGAATAGCGCCCATTCGACGATATGAACGAGCACGAACAGGAGCCAGACGATGACTGACGGAGCACGACCCGAACTCATCATGTACGCCCGGGAGCGATTCTGCCCGGACGTGAACCGCGCCCGCGGCCGGCTCGGTGAACTCAACCTCCCGTGGGTCGAGTACGACACCGAGAGCGATGCCGATGCCAGGGACCGGATGATCGCGATCAGCGGTCGCCAGAACGTCCCGACGCTGGTCGTCGGCGACCGGGTCCTGGTCGAGCCGTCCGTCGCCGAGATCGACGCGGCCCTCGTGGCGGCTGGCTATGACATCGCCGCCCTGGCCGGAGCCGCCGGTGAGTAGCGCCATCGAGCCGATCGTCGTCGCGTCCGCCAACGGCCGGATCGGGCTGCCGGCCGCGGTCGAGATCCTGGCCGCCGGTGGGTCGGCCACCGAGGCGATCATCGCCGCCACCCGCGTCGTCGAGGCCTTCCCCGGCGACCGCAGCGTCGGGTACGCCGGGCTGCCGAACGTCCTCGGGCAGGTCGAGCTGGACGCGAGCATCATGGAGGGTCGCGGTCTCCGGGCAGGCGCCGTCGGCGGCCTGCAGGGCTACCAGGACGCCATCGACCTGGCTCGCGCCGTGATGGACCGTCTGCCGCACGCGTTCCTCGCCGGCGACGGGACCCGCCGCCTGGCCGAGGAGCTCGGCTACGACGCGATCGATCTGCTCGACCCGGAGACCGAACGGATCTGGCGCGAAGGGCTCGCGTCCGAAGGGCTCGGCGCCGACGGCGGGGACAGCCCGACCCGGTCGCTCGACCAGGTCATGCAGATGGTCGCGGCGCTCAGCGCCGACCCGGAGCGCACCCATGCCCTCTACCGACCGGACGAGGTGCCGGACGAGCCGCCCCACGGGACGGTCAACGTCCTGGCGCGGGACCGGGCCGGCAACATGGCCAGCGCCGTCAGCACGTCGGGCTGGGCGTGGAAGTACCCGGGTCGACTGGGCGACAGCCCGGTGATCGGGGCCGGCAACTACTGCGATAACCGCTGGGGAGCGGCCGCCTGCACCGGCCGGGGGGAGATGACGTTCCGCTGCGCCACGGCGCACAGCGTCGTGATGTTCCTCCGCTTCGGCTACACCCTCCAGGACGCCGTCACGCAGGCGCTGCGCGACCTGGAGGCGCTGGACGACCCGTTCGCCAGCGAGGTCAACATCGTCGCCCTGGCGGCCGACGGGACGCACTTCGCCGGCTCGACCGTCGAGGACCGGACCTACGTCTGGCAGTCACCGGGAATGCGAGAGCCGGACGAGCGGTCACGCCTGGCCGTCCCGCCGACCTTCCAGTCGTTCCGGGAGGCCTGATCTGCCGCCGATGCGCCGCCCCGGCGAGCGGGCCCTGCCGGGGAAGCTGACGGTCCGGGTCGGCCAGCGCAAGCTGATCCTGGCGAAGGGCGCCGGCGAGAGCGAGCGCCACGTCCTGCTCAAGGCGCTCGTCTTCGCCCGCTACGTCGATCAGTACCCGGACCTCCTCGTCGAGCGGAACCTCGGGCAGCGCTACAAGCCGGACCTCGTCGCCCTCGGCAACCGCAACGCGGTCCGATTCTGGGCGGAGAGCGGCGTCACCTCACGCGACAAGGTGCGCTGGCTCTTGAAGCATCTCCGCGGCGGGCATCTGGTCTTCGCCCGACAGGCCGGCTCCGGCGATCCCTTTCCCGATCTCGTCGCCGAGGGGATCGCCAGGGAGCCCCGACACGGCCTGGTCGAGGTGCTCTCCTTCGACGACGATGCCTGGGACGCGATCGGGCCGGACGGTCGGATCGACCCTTCGGCGCTGCACCCGATCGTCAGACGGTTCGAGGCGACCGGTCGCTGAATTCTCACGCTTCGTCACAACAGGGATGGGCCGGAGGTGCTTGCCTCCGGCCCATCCCTGTTTGTGTTTCCAGTAGATACGACGAGCTACACGTCCTTGTTCATCGTCTCAAGGAACTCGGCGTTGCTCGCCGTCTTCACCATCCGGCTGATGACCAGCTCGGTCCCCTCGGAGCCGCCCAGCATCGACACCATCCGGCGCATCGTCCAGACCTGACGGAGCGTCGAGTCATCCAGCAGCAGCTCCTCGCGCCGGGTACCCGACCGCTGGATGTCGATCGCGGGATAGATCCGACGCTCGGCCAGCTTGCGGTCGAGGTGCAGCTCCATATTGCCGGTGCCCTTGAACTCCTCGTAGATGACGTCGTCCATCCGGCTACCGGTATCGATCAGGCAGGTACTGACGACCGTCAGGCTCCCACCGCCCTCGATGTTCCGGGCCGCACCGAAGAACCGCTTCGGCGGGTAGAGCGCGACCGGGTCGATACCGCCCGAGAGCGTCCGGCCGCTGGGCGGGACGGCGAGGTTGTACGCCCGTGCCAGCCGGGTGATCGAGTCTAGCAGGATCGTCACGTCCAGGCCGGCCTCGACCAGGCGCTTGGCCCGCTCCAGTGCCATCTCGGCGACCTTGGTGTGGTCCTCGACCGGCTCGTCGAACGTGGACGAGATCACCTCGCCGTCGATCGAGCGGCGCATGTCGGTGACTTCCTCCGGCCGTTCGCCGATCAGACAGACCATCAGGTGCATGTCCGGGTTGTTGGCGGTGATACCGTTGGCGATCGACTTGAGCAGCATCGTCTTGCCGGCCTTCGGCGGCGAGACGATCAGGCCGCGCTGTCCCCGCCCGATCGGCGCGATCAGGTTCAGCAGCCGGGTCGAGAGGATGTTCGGGGCGGTCTCGAGGTCGATCATCTCCAGCGGGAAGATCGGGGTCAGCGAGTCGAAGGTCGGTCGCTTCCGGGCGACGTCCGGATCGACCGCGTTGACCGCCTCGACCCGCAGCAGGCTGAAGAACTTCTCGTTGTCCTTCGGGGGCCGGACCTGGCCGGAGATCCGGTCGCCGGTCCGCAGGCCGAAGCGGCGGATCTGGGACTGGGAGACGTAGATGTCGTCCGGGCTTGGCAGCAGGCGAGGACCGCGCAGGAACCCGAAGCCGTCCTCGATGGTCTCGAGGATGCCGTCGCCGAAGACGTTGCCGTCCTGCTCGGTCTGCGCCCGCAGGATCCGGAGCTGGAGTTCCGGGCGCTTGAGTCGGCTGTAGCCGGTCACGCTCAACCCGACGGCGAGGGCGTTGAGCTCATCGACCGATTTGGCGTCCAGGTCCGGCATGGTGATCTGCGGGGGGGGAGCCTGCCGGAGTGGAGCTTCCGGGGTCGCGCTCATCACGGGCTGAGTGGCGGCCGGACGGCTGCGCACCGGCGTCGGCTGCCGGCGATCTGATCCGTTCGAGGGGGTGAAGTCCCGTTGCATGCCGACATCGCGCGGCACGAAGACCTCGCGCTCGGGACGGTTGTTCCGAACCGGCCGCTGCTCGAACCGATCGCGCCGTGGACCGGTTTCAGGCTGCGGACCTCTGGAGAACCCGGGCCGATCCATGCGCTGCTGGCGGTGCTCCCGCTCGCCGATCAGATCGACTGGCTTCGCGCCCTCATCGGTCTCGGTGCGACGGTCGCCCAGGATTCGTCCGACACGATCGGCTCCGGTCGGGGAGTCGTCCGGTCGACGGAGGCCCCGCTCGATGGCCCGGTCGAGCGACGCGAGGTCCGGACGAGTGCCGTCACCCTGCGGTCGCGTCCGTATGGTCCGCGGCTCGCCGTGCGCGTTGTCATCGCCGCTCGATCGACGGACGACGGGCTCCACCGGCGGGGTAAGCGTCCCGGAGGCGAACAGGGCGTCCAGAGACGTCGTAACCTGCCGGCGAACCGGACGCTCGACCACTGATTCCGGGCGGGGCGCGTCGAAGGCTCGGCTCGGCTCGGAACGCTGCGTGACCGCTGGTGGGATCGTCTCCGACTCGGCTGACCGGCTGTGGTGGGTCTGACGAGTCTGATCCGCGACGTCGATGTCCGGCTGACGTGCGTCGACGGCTTCTTCCTGCGCTCGGGCCATCTCGCTGACGAAGTCGTCGATTGCCCGGAAGGGTCCCGGCTCGCTCGGCGCGAGCGCCGGAATGACGTGGTCATCCTGGCTGGCATTCCCGACGGGCTTGGGCACGCGGGTCCGTGGCGTACGAGTGGCCTTGGGCTTGGCCGGTTCGGGCTGCGTCTCGGACGAGAGCGAAGCGGAATGCCCCTCGCCCTGGTCGACCGCGTCGCTCACCTGGCTCCCGCCGGCGGGATCAGACTCCGCCTCGACCGGCTCAGCGGATGTGACGCGACGACGGGTGCGGGGCTTCTTGACGGCGGGAGCGTCGAGCCTCACGGCCGGCGCCGACGTTGCCTCGCCATGCTCCAGCACAGCGGCAGTCGTATCCTCGGCAGACAAACCTATACCTCCAGAGATGAGAACCGGATCGCGAATGGGAAAGCAAGGGGAGGAATACGTCGCGAGCGCGGCGCATCCGAGAGGTGAAGACGCTGAAAAGCTCAGTGAACCGCAGCGTCCAGTGAGCACATCCATTGGTAGAACGGGCATGGATGGCAAGGGGGGAAGCCAGCAGTCGCTGCCGGCTTCGGCCTACCGATCTGGGATCGACACGGAGCTGGGTTGAACTCGGGCGCCGCCGGTGTTTCGCACAAGGGGATGCAGGACAGGGTGAGGTGTGCAGCGAAACATGGTGCCGTTGAAATGTATCACCCTCCGGAATGCCCGTCAATCCCGGCGATTCCGGCTGTTGCAGCCCCTCCCGAACCAGTCTCCGGGACGCGTCGGAATCAGCCAGCAAGACCTACCGGGCGTCGGGACTCAGCCGCGACATCTTGTCGACCCGGTGAGTGGCCTGGATGCGGCGGACGGTGCCGGTCCGTGAACGCATGACGAGCGACTCGGTCGTCGCCCCACCCCCACCGAGGTAGTGCACACCACGGAGCAGCTCGCCGTCGGTGATGCCGGTGGCGGCGAAGAAGCAGTTGTCGCCACCGACGAGATCGTCGATCCCGTAGACGCGATCGGTGTCGATCCGCTTGACCCGGGCGACCTCGCGCTCCTCATCGTTCCGGGGCCAGAGCTTCGCCTGCATATCCCCGCCGAGGCACTTCAGCGCGCAGGCCGCGATCACGGCCTCCGGCGCCCCGCCGATGCCGAGCATCACGTCGACCGTGGTCTCCTCGGAGGCCGCCATGATCGCCCCAGCGACATCGCCGTCGGTGATGAGCTTGATCCGGCAGCCCGCCGCCCGGATCTCGGCGATCAGCCGCTCGTGCCGGGGGCGATCGAGGACGACGACGGTGATGTCGTCCATCGCCTTGCCGAGCGCCTCGCCGACGGCGGCCAGGTTCTCGGCGACCGGGCGGTCGATGTCGATCCGCCCGGCGGCCCGCGGCCCGACGGCGATCTTGTCCATGTACATGATGTCCGGGGAGGACAGCATCATGCCCCGCTCGGCGACGCCGATCACCGCCACCGAATTCGGCATCCCGTTGGACAGCAGCCGGGTGCCGTCGATCGGATCGACGGCGATATCGACCTCGGGGTGGGCACCGGTCCCGAGCAGCTCGCCGACATACAGCATCGGCGCCTCGTCCTTCTCGCCCTCGCCGATGACGACGAGCCCCGACATCGCGATCGAGTTCAGGACGGACCGCATCGCGTCGACGGCGGCCTGGTCGGAATTGTTCTTGTCGCCACGGCCCATCCAGCGGGCGGCCTGGACGGCGGCGGCCTCGGTGACCCGAACGAGTTCCAGGGCGAGGTTGCGATCGATCGGGTCCGTCATGGTGAGGCTCCTCGTTCTACGAGATATCGACCGGGATCGACGCAGGGGACATCCCGGACTCCACCGGTCCGGATCGCTCCGCGACCCAGCCGGCCGCGACGCCGGGCAGATCGTGGACCGACCCGATCTCGACGGTGCACTCCGGGAGGGAATCGACAAAGGAGCGCCCATACCGCTTGCTCAGGATCCGGCGGTCCAGCACGACGCAAACCCCGCGGTCGCGGGAACTCCGGATCAACCTCCCGAACCCCTGCTTGAACTTCAACACGGCCTGCGGGACGGCATAGTCGACGAACGCGTTGCGGCCCTCGTCAGCGATCGCCTCGCTGCGGGCCGCGAAGACCGGGTCGCTCGGGACGCTGAACGGCAGCTTGGTGATGACGAGCAGGCTGAGCGCGTCGCCGACGATGTCGATCCCCTCCCAGAAGCTCGACGTGCCCAGGACGACGACGCGGTCGCCGTGCTTGAGCCGCTCGATCAGTTGCCGCGCACTGCCGTCGACCCGCTGGGCGAGGACGACGATGCCTGCTTCCTCCAGGGGGGCCTTGATCGCCCCATACGTCGCCTGTAGGGCGGCGTATGACGTGAACAGCACCAGCCCCCGACCACCGGTCGCCGTGCAGGTCTCGATCAGAGTCTCCTGCAGCCGGCGCTGGTAGAGCGGCTGGTTCGGCTCCGGCATGTCGTCGGCGAGGTAGAGCATCGCCGAGGTCCGGTAGTCGAACGGCGACGGCACGCTGACCTGCTTGACGTCCCCGAGACCGAGATGATCGATCGCGTAGTCGAACGTCCCGTCGGTCGTGATCGTCGCGGACGTCAGGATCGTCGTGTCCATTTTGCTGAAGACGCGGTCGTGCAGCAGGCCGCCGACGTCCAGCGGGGCCGACTTGAACGTGACCGCGTCGCCCGTCTGGTTGCGCTCCAGCCAGTAGACCTGCTCGTCCCGGGGTGTGGCGATCACGTCCCGCATGATCGCGATCACTTCGCCGAGTGTCCGGACGACGTTCTCGATATCGGAGCTGACAGTGTCGTAGGCACCGGTGGTCAGCTCATCCGCATCGGGACCCGGTTCCTGGTCATCGAGCACCCGCTTCGCCCACTTGAGGTGGCTCTCGATCGCGGTCAGGGCGTGCTCGAGCACGCCCCAGGTATCGAGCAGGTCGGTCCAGGCGTAGGCTTCCCGGATGTCCCGCGTCAGCCGGATCGAGCGGTCGCCGCCCGGCCGGCCCGAGTCGCGTGAGGAGACGGCGTTCGCCAGCCGGAAGAGCTGATGGGCATGGGTGCGGGCCGTCTGGACCTGATCCTGACATTGCCGCGCCCGCTCGAGCGCCGCACCGGCCCGGGTCCGGCCGGCGTCCGTCATCGTCAGGTCCGGCCGGCTGAGGAACTGGACGACACCCATCATCGCTCCCAGCTGGATCGGCCCCTCGGTCCGCATCACGGCGTCGAGCAGCGTCGTCAGCTCGCGCTCGCTGGCGCTGACGCCGTAGTGGACGGTCGCCTGGTCCTCGAGGTGGTGGGCCTCGTCGATGATCAGCCGGCTGTAGGCGGGCAGGACGCTTCCGCCGGAGATGCTGTCCGAGAGCAGCAGGGCGTGATTGACCACGACCGCGTGCGCACTCTCTGCCTCGCGACGGGCTCGAAACAGGAAGCACTGGTTGCGCTGGACGAAGACGCAGCGCCCGGGCTGGCAGGCGTTGTCATCCGCCGAGTAGAGCCGCCAGCGCTGCTCCTCGGTCGGCGAGAGGCGTAACTCGGCCCGGTCGCCGGTCGTCGTCTCGCCCAGCCAGAGGGAGATCTTGGCCCGCAGTCCCGCTTCGGCAACATCCTGGACCGGTTGCTGGGCGCTCGCGAACCAGCGCCGCAGGCAGAGGTAGTTGCCGCGCCCCTTGACGGTCACCGCCCGGAACGGCTCCACCTCGCCGCCTCCCTCGGCAGACCGCATCGCACCCTGGAGCTTCGGAATGTCCTTGCGGAACAGCTGGTCCTGGAGGGCGAGGGTGTTGGTCGAGACGACGACCGTCTCGCCGTGCTCCTGGGCATGGAGCATCGCGGGGAGCAGATAGGCCATGCTCTTGCCGGTCCCGGTCCCGGCCTCAGCGACCAGGTCGCCGCCGCGGTTGAACGCTTCGGCAACCTTCCAGGCCATGTACTCCTGCTGCGGCCGGTGCTCGTAGCGGTCGACCGCCTGCCCGACGTAGCCCGTCGGCCCGAAGGCGGCATCGATCTCACTCTCGGCGATGACATGGTGACTGTCACGGGGTTCGAGCGGCTCCGGGCGATCGCGCTGCGTCATGAACGCCAGTTCGTGGGGTCCGCGGCGGGGCTGATCCGTGTCGAACGCCCCGGAGCGGGCCAGGTCGGCGGCCTGCGTGAAGACGCTCGCCGTCGGCCAGCCCGCCAGCTCGGCGTACTGGGCGACCTGCTGCAGGGTGACGGCATCGTACGTCTGGAGCCGGCGCATCAGCGCCCGCAGGACCTGGGCGCTGATATGGGCGTCATGCAGCGCCCGGTGGCTGCTGCCGGTCGCGATCCCGAGGGCGGCCGCGGTCGTGACGAGGCTGTAGTTGGGCAGGTCGGGCAGGATCACCGAAGCGAGCTGGTGCGTATCGATCTGCCGATTCGGAAGCGGGAGACCGGCGCCCTTGAGCATATTGACGTCGAACTGGACCGAGTGCCCGACGATATCTCGACCCGCGAGCAGCGCCTGAAGGCGCGGCAGCACATCCGTGATCGCCGGTGCGCCCGCCAGCGCCGCGTCGTCGATGCCGGTCAGCCGGACGATGTCGAGGGGAACGGAGCGGGCCGGCCGGACGAGGGTGGTGTAGGTCTCCTCGTCCGAGTCCAGGTCGAAGGTGACGACTCCGATTTCGAGGATCTCATCCTTGCCCGGCTGCATCCCGGTGGCTTCGATATCGATCGCGACGTAGTTCTGCGCCAAGAATGACTCCCGCATCTCGCGTGTTCGTCGTACCGTCGAATCATATCTGACAGGGTCGAACCGCTCCGGCCCAGCTCGGGTTCCCGCCCGACGCCACTAATCCGACGCAGCCGCCATCCCGCCGATCTCGCCGTTCGACCAGCCAGTGCGGACCAGATCGCCGCGCTCGATATCGTCCGCGACGGTCCGCACCAGCAGGCCGAGCTGGGCCAACCCGGTCGCGATCGGTTCCCGCTCCAGCCACTCGTTCGGCGTATGCGCGTCTCCGCCGTGACTGATCCCAATGCAGACGGCGGGCACGCCCCAGGCGATCGGCACGTTCGCATCGGTGCTGGACGCGTCGGAGGCCGAGGGCGTCGAGAGCGAGGCCAGGACGGCCCGGGTCCGGCGCACGATCAGGTGGTCCGCCGGCAGACCGCCGGCCGGCCGCACCCCCAGTGTCTCCATCCTGACGCGCAGCCCGTCCCGCTCGACTCCACGCATCGCCCGGACGACATCCTCCGTGAGATGTTCGAGGACGACCGGATCCATCGAGCGCAGTTCGACCTCGATCGCGGCGTCGGTGGCGATCGAGTTGATCGTCGAGCCGCCGGACACCGCCGCGACATTGAGGGTCGTCCTTGGCCACTCGGGGATCGCGATCCCGGTCAGACGGGCGATCAACTGGCCGACCGCGTGAACGGCACTCGGCCGGCCGTGATCCGCCCAGCTGTGGCCACCAGGGCCGTCGATGCGGATGGCCAGTCGTCGGCTGCCGACCGCGATGTGCGTGATCCGGCCGAGCCCATGTCCTTCAACCGCGATCACCGCGGCCGCCTCCCGATTGAGGTCCAGAGCCGCCGTCATCCCGCGCAGGTTGCCGTAGCCTTCCTCCCCCACCGTCGCGACCAGGACGACGTCGCAGGCTGGCACGATCCGGCACCGGGCCAGCAATCTCGGCAGCGCCAGCATCGCCGCCACCGCGACGCCGTTGTCTCCGACGCCAGGACCGACGATGCGCGAACCGGCGGTGCGAGGGAGGTGCGGGACCTCGGGACCGAAGACGGTATCGAGGTGGGCCGCGACGATCAGCGACCGCTGCCGGTTGCGGCCGGGAATGCGCGTCACGACGTTACCGGCCTGATCGAGGTAGACGAGCCGGCCGGGGTCGTCGCGCCGGAACAGGTCGCGGACGGCGACCGCCCGCTGGTACTCGGCCCCGGTCGGCGCCGGGATCCTGCTGATGGCAAGCGTGTCCTCCACCACCTCAGGGGAGAGGAGGCGGGCCTGACGCCTGATGCCTGCGGCGGTATCGAGACCAAACGGCACGGACGGCTACCTCATGGGTGAGCGGGACGGGGATCACCACGGGGACGGTCGTGGCCGGGCGACGGTGCCCGGCAGTCCGGTCATTCTATCAGCCGGACCGTCCGGAGCAACGCCCTGCGGCACACATGATCGAGCGACGAGCGCAGCCGTCGAGGATACCCGCACCTGCCGCCGAAAGGTCTGACGGTACCGCCCGACTCCCGCTGTCCGCGCTGCCGGGAACCCCCTACAATTGGGGGCAACGCTCACGGCTGGCCGGACGGGTGCCAGCGCGTGGATTGGGGGAGCAACGTGGCCTATCACCGATTCGACGCGGTCATCGTAGGCGCTGGCGGGGCGGGCCTGATGGCCGCGATCCAGCTGGCCGGCAAGGCCAACGTGGCCGTGGTGAGCAAGCTCTATCCCCCGCGGTCCCACACCGGCGCCGCCCAGGGCGGGATCAGCGCCGCTCTCGGCAACGTCGAGGAGGACCACTGGCGCTGGCACATGTTCGACACCGTCAAGGGCGGCGACTACCTGGTCGACCAGGACGCCGCCGCCGTGCTGGCCCGCGAGGCGATCGACGCCGTCTACGAGCTCGAGCACATGGGGCTGCCGTTCAACCGGACCCCGGACGGCCGGATCGACCAGCGCCGCTTCGGCGGGCACACCCGCAACTACGGTGAGGGGCCGGTCCGCCGGGCCTGCTACGCCGCCGACCGCACCGGCCACATGATCATCCAGACCCTCTATCAGCAGGGGATCAAGAACCAGCTCAACTTCTTCGATGAGCACCACCTGATGGACGTCCTCTTCTCCGAGGATGGCCGGGCCTGCGGCGTCGTCACGATGGAGATGGCGACCGGCGAGATCCACGTCATCCACGCCAAGGCGGTCATGATCGCGACCGGCGGCTACGGCCGCGTCTGGTCGGTGACCTCCAACGCGATCGCGGGGACGGGCGACGGCGTCGCCCTGACCTACCGGCGCGGCGTGCCGGTGATGGACATGGAGTTCTACCAGTTCCACCCGACCGGGCTCTACCGCCTCGGGATCCTGCTCTCGGAGGCGGCCCGGGGCGAAGGGGGCATCCTGCGCAACAAGGATGGCGAGGCCTTCTGCGCCCGCTATGCTCCGACGCTCAAGGACCTGGCACCCCGCGACATGATCTCCCGCTTCATCCACCAGGAGATCCAGGAGGGTCGCGGGATCGACGGCAAGGATTACGTCCACCTCGACCTCACGCACCTCCCGCCGGAACTGATCGACGAGAAGCTGCCGGACGTGACCGACTTCGCCCGGACCTATCTCGACGTCGAGCCGAAGACCGAGGGCGTCCCGGTCCAGCCGACCGCCCACTACGCCATGGGCGGCCTGCCGACCAACATCGACGGGCAGGTGATCCAGGATCGCAATGCCACGCCGGTCCCAGGGCTCTACAGTGCCGGTGAGGCCGCCTGCGTCTCGGTCCACGGCGCCAACCGCCTCGGCACGAACTCGCTGGTCGACCTGGTGGTCTTCGGCCGCCGGGCCGGCAAGCACATCCTCGGGATGCTGAAGGACGCCGAGTGGGCGCCGCTGCCGCCGGAGCCGGAGTTCATGGCCCAGGCGGCGGTCGACCGGCTGCTCCAGGCGCCCAAGTCCGGCAAGGGCGAGCGCATCGCCGACATCCGCTCGACGATGCAGAAGGTGATGATGGACGACGTCTCGGTCGAGCGCAGCGAGACCAGCCTCCTGCGGGCCGAGGCGACGATCCGCCAACTTCAGCACGCCTACACCTACGCCAGCGTCATGGACAAGAGCAAGGTCTTCAACACGGACCTGACCGAGGCGCTCGAGCTCGGCTGCCTGCTCGACTGCGCCGAGGCGACGATCCACGGCGCCCTGGCCCGGCAGGAGAGCCGCGGCGCCCATTACCGGAGCGACTTCACGACCCGCGACGACAAGAACTGGCTGGCGCACTCGCTGGTCTACAAGACGTCCGGCGGCCTCGAGCTCGACAAGAAGCCGGTCACGATCACCGAGTTCCAGCCCAAGGAACGCAAGTACTGACGCCGACCTGATCGAAGACGGTCACGGTCCGACGGGACCCGAGGGAAGCCATCCGTGGAATACACGCTCCGCATCAAGCGATACAACCCGGAGAAGGACGTCAAGGCCCACTTCGAGGAGTACAAGGTCACCGCGGACGCCAAGGACCGCGTCCTGGACGTTCTCAACGGGATCAAGTGGGACGAGGACGGGTCGCTCACCTTCCGGCGATCCTGCGCCCACGGCATCTGCGGCTCGGACGCGATGCGGATCAACGGTCGGAACCGGCTGGCCTGCAAGCTCCTGATGAAGGACCTGCCCAGCAAGATCACGATCGAGCCGCTGCTCGGCTTCAAGGTCGTCAAGGACCTCGTCGTTGACATGAACAAGTTCTTCGACGCCTACAAGTCGGTCCAGCCGTACCTGATCGCCGACGAGCACACCGGCTCCGGCGAGCGGCGCCAGTCCCCGGAGCAGCGGCACAGGTTCGAGGACACGACCAAGTGCATCCTCTGCGCCGCCTGCACGACGGCCTGCCCGGTGACCTGGACCAGCGACGAGTTCGTCGGCCCCGCCGCGATCGTCAACGCCCACCGGTTCATCTTCGACAGCCGCGATCAGGGTTCGTCCCAGCGGCTCCGGATCCTGAACAGCGGCTCCGGCGTCTGGCGCTGCCGGACGATCTTCAACTGCACGGACGCCTGCCCGCGCGGGATCGAGGTGACGAAGGCGATCGAGGAGGTCAAGCGAGCTCTGCTGTACGAGCAGGTCTAGCTCCGCTATCCTGCCCCGCAGCCGGGATTCGCCGGCGCGGGCGATCGCACGTCGCGATCGCTGATCCTGCGGGGTTCGAACGATGCCCAAGCCCTGGTCATGGGACTACCTGAATCGCCTGCCCGGGTCCGATGAGATCTTCGGCCCGTTCTCGACCGCGTTCCTGGTCGTCTTCCTGATCGGGTTCTTCTTCGTCGCGTTCCTCTACAACGAGGGCGGCCGCTACCTGACGAGCGACCCGGTCCGTCGCCGGTACCTGCGCCGCTACGCCGGGTTCCTGCTGATCCCGCTCACGCTCGGCCTGTTCTTCTTCGGGGTCCGGCTCCTCCAGATCGATCCCTTCACCTTCGGCCGCCGCGTCTGGCTCTACCTGGCGCTGCTCGGCCTGATCGGCGTCCTGGCCTACGCGGCGATCGACATCCGGCGGCACTACCGTCGCGACGTCGAGGCCCAGCGCCGGACCTCGACCCGTGGCAAATACGTCGCTCCACGTTCGAGCGGCCGCGCTGGCTCCCGCCGGAGCTGATTCCCGGTTCGGACACGAACGACGAGGACCGCCTGGCAAAGTTGCCGGGCGGTCGTCGTCATTGCTGGACGGCCGTCAATCAGGATTTGGGTCTCGTTCTCTCGCCGGACCGATTGGAGCCAGAAAACGCAGCGAGCGCGTCCCGAAGGAACGCGCTCGTGAGAAAGGTGGGCCGTGCACCCCCCTTTGATATAAACCTTCCGGCTTGCCGGCGCTCGTTGGCTCCGGGCGGGCACTCCCAGTCACCCAGCGAATGATGCTTACGGCTGCTACGTTCCCGTCCTGACCGGATTCGCAGTTCGCTGCCGACCGGGACCCTTCCCATCAACACTACGTGGCGACGGTAGGTCCACAAGGCCATACCTGGGGGGGGAATTCAACCCCGCTGTAGCGGATTGCGGGTACAGGGCACCGCTAACTCCCCATCTAGCACGACTCGACAGAGGATACACCACCGATCGTCGCCAGTGCAGGGCAGCGTTGCGCGACGACCGCCCGGTGCCTCCGACTCAGGCCTGGTAGCGGGTCCCGTTCGAGGTGCGCTGGAAGATCGTCCCGGCGAAAGCGGCGGCGTGCGGCCCCGCGAAGATCAGCGAGCCGACGTGGCCGTGCTTTGCCGTCCCGGTCACGAACCGGTAGCGGATCGTCCGGGACTCGATGTGCCGCTCGCTGTAGAAGACGTCCTCGCTCAGGCGCCCGAGGATCTCGAAGGCGAGCTCGTCGGTAATCATCAGATCCGTCAGCGGGAAGTCCACCCAGACGGTCAGCGTCGTCGCCTCCTCGTCCAGGGCCGGCTCCCCGATCAGATGTGCTCCCTCGACCCCACGCAGCAGGAACTCGGCCTCGATCGAGAACCGGATATTGGCGTCCTCGTCGGACGTCCAGCGGTCGCCGTACCGCTCGCAGAGGATCTTCACGACATCATCGAACATCGGTCACTCGCCTCTCGGTGGCGTCCGGCCATCTGGTCACGCTACGTCGCCGGTCCTGACAACCCTTCGAACTGGTAACGACCACTGTATCCGGCGGTCACCGCTTCGGACAGGTCCAGGAAGATCAACTGGAGTACTCGGGCGTGCAGACCGACCGCGAACCCGGCCGGATTAAGGACCGACAGGAGCGCGGTCGACCGGCCGACGTAGCCCGCATCCCAGACGGCGGTGTGGATCGTCACGCCGGAGCGATTCAGGGACGAGCGGGCCCGGCCCAGCGCCATCGCACCGTGCGGCATCCGGACCGTCTCGTTGAACCCGATCTGATACGGACCGGGCTCGAGGTGGACGACTGCGCCCTCGGGCAGCGCGATCGGCTCCAGCTCGGGCAGGGATCGGCCAGCCGAATCGGCAGGCAGGACGCCGGCGCCAACGAGTCGGCTGACCTGGCCCAGCGTCAGGTCGAAGCCGTTCGGCTGGATCTGCTCATCCAGATCGAGATAGCCCTCGATCAGCGGCGCATCCCGAAGGATCGCCTGCCTGATCCGGTCACCGCTCCAGGCACCGTGAACGGCTGACGCTGGCTCCCGCCCGGTGGTCATCGCGACCTCCTCCTGAATCGTGTCCCGCGAATGGTCTCGTCGATCCAGTAGCGTACCATTGCTGGTCAGACCCGTTATCCCCGGAAGCGCCGTCCGACGGCGCCGCGACAGAGTCAGGCCCATAGACGATGAACCCGTGGAGACGTGCCCGGACCGGGAACGAAGGTGGTCGCCGGGCCGCCTTCCATGTGCTGCGCCACAAGGACTACCGCAGCTTGCTGATCGCGACCTCGATCAGCTCGCTCGGCGCCCGGTTCCAGTTCTTCGCCGTGCTCTGGTGGGTCTGGGAACTGACCGGGGACGGGGTCTATCTCGGCCTCGTCAGCCTGGTCCGCTTCGTGCCGGTCCTGATCTTCGGCCTGTTCGGGGGCGTGATCGCCGACCGCTTCGACCGGCGGACGACGCTGATCGTCTCGCAGGTCCTGCTGATGTCGACCAGTACCAGCCTGGCGGCGCTGGCCTGGACCGACCACGTCACGCTGCTCGCGATCTATGCGCTCTCGGCCACCGCCGCCCTGATCGACTGCGTCGCCCAGCCGGCCCGCTCCGCCCTGATCCCGGCGCTGGTCCCAAAAGGTGAGATGGCCGACGCGATGTCGGTCAACATCATGGTGGGTCAGACGGCGTCGATCGCCGGGCCGGCCCTGGCCGGCTTCGTGATCGCCCTGTTCGGGACCGCGACGGCGTTCACGATCGACGCGGCCGGCTTCGTGATCGCGATCGGGTTCCTGCTCACGATCACGACCAGGACAGCGGTCGTCCGGACGGTCGGGAGTACCTGGAGCGCGGCCCTGGAGGGGCTCGCGTTCCTGCGGCGCTCGCCGATCCTGCTGAGCGTGATGTCCGTCGACTTCCTCGCTACGTTCTTCGGCGCCACCAATGCCCTGCTGCCGGTGTTCGCCGTCAGCCGGCTGGGCCTCGGCGCCGATGGGCTCGGGATCCTGAACTCCTCGATCGCCGTCGGCGCGCTCCTCGGCAGCATCGTCGTCAGCGCCCTGCCTTCGTTCGACCGGCCCGGCCGTGGCGTCCTGATCGCCGTCGGCATCTTCGGTCTGGCGATCATCGGGTTCGGCCTGAGCACCACGCTGATCCTCGCTGTGCTGTTCCTCGCGATCTCGGGCGCGGCCGATGCCGTCAGCATGGCCCTGCGCCACACCGTCCGGAACCTCGTCACGCCCGACGCCCTACGGGGCCGGATCTCGGCGGCGCACAGCACCTTCGCGTCCGGCGGGCCGCAGATCGGCGACGCCCGGGCCGGCGCGATGGCGTCCCTGCTCGGCGCCGGGCCGGCGCTGGTGATCGGTGGGATCGGGGTGATCGTCACGGTCGTGCTCGCCAACGTCCTCGTCCCGAACCTCGCCCGCACACGCATCGAGGAGGTCGGCGCCACGGGTGACGTCGTCACGGAACCGGTCGCGGCCGGTCGCGACCTCATGGGGCCGGCCAGGACCGGTGGCTCGACCTCCGGAGCGTCGCCGGTCAACGTGCGATAATTCGCAGGGTAGTCAATGGCTGATCGTCCGACGGTTCGGGGAAGCACCCGGCTCTGGGCGTTACCGCGATCATCCCAGCAATTCCCCGAGGCAGGCTCGATGTCAGATCAGATCTCCGCTCCGGCATTCACGACAAGTCCCCTTCGACTGATCCCCTATCAGGAGCGCCTCCAGACGCCCGTCAAGGACCAGTACGGCCGGGCGATGACCTATCTGCGGATCTCGCTGACCGATCGCTGCAACTTCCGCTGCCTCTACTGCATGCCCGCCAACGGGATGCAGTTTCAGCCCCGAGACGAGAGCCTGACCGACGACGAGCTGCTCCGGGCGGTCCGGCTCAGCGCCGCGGTCGGCTTCCGCAAGTTCCGGCTGACCGGTGGCGAGCCGACCGTGCGGCCCCACCTCGTCGATCTGGTCCGCGCGATGAAGGCGATGCCGGGCGTCGAGGAGATCTCGATGACCACGAATGCCCTGCTCCTCGGCAAGCTCGCCCAGCCGCTCGCCGATGCCGGGCTCTCACGGGTCAACATCAGCATCGATACGCTCGACCCGGTCCGCTTCCGCTTCATGACCCGCGGCGGCCGGCTCGACCTGGTCTGGAAGGGCATCGAGGCCGCCGCCGAGGCGGGCCTGACGCCGATCAAGCTCAATACCGTCGTGGTCAAGGACCAGAACGAGCACGATGTCGTCCCCATGGCCGAACTGACGCTCGACCGACCGTGGCAGGTGCGGTTCCTGGAGATCATGCCGCTCGAAGGCGTCGGCGAGGTCCACGACGAGGGGCTCGTCACGTCGCAGCAGACGCAGGATCGGCTCGAAGCCCGCTTCGGTCCGCTCGAACCGGTCGAGACCGATCCCGCCGACCCGGCCCGGCTGTTCCGCATCACGGGTGCCGCTGGCACGATCGGCTTCATCTCGCCGATCTCCGAGCCGTTCTGCGCGGCCTGCAACCGCATCCGGCTGACGGCCGACGGCAAGCTCCGGCTCTGCCTGCTCCGTGGCGATGAGGTCGATCTGCGGGACATGATGCGGGCCGGCGCGACCGACGCCGAGGTGATCGACACCATTCGCGGCGGCGTCTGGCGCAAGCCCTGGGGCCACGGCATTGCCGAGGGCGACCGCAACACGGTCCGGGGGATGTCGCAGATCGGCGGCTGATCCGAGCATCCCCGCCGACTCGTTGTTCATTCTGCCCAGCGTCCACCCCGCGCCGCGAGGTGGACGCTGCTATGCTGGCGGGCGTTTGCCCGAGATCGTCTGATGCTGGAGACCAACCGATGACCGCCAACGCCGAGACTGGCAGTTCGACAGCCCGAACCCCCATGACGATCGACAAAGTGGTGATCGGTGTCAACATCTGGCAAGACAACGTCGAGGCCGTCAAGCAGCGCTTCCCGGACATCGACATCGTGCTGGAGCCGGACGCCGACCGGATCGTCGCCCAGCTTGCCGACGCCGACGCCTACACCGGCTTCCGGCTCTCCGCCGAGCAGCTCGACGCCGCCCCCCGGCTCAAGTGGGTCCACTCCCTCTCGGCCGGCGTCGAGCAGTGGCTCGACTCCGGGGTCGCCGAGCGACATCTCCTGCTGACGAACTCCAGCGGCGTCCACGCGACGAACATCTCCGAGCACGTCTTCGCGATGATGCTCGCCTTCGCCCGTCAGCTGCCGCTGCTGCTGGATTCCCAGAAGCGGCACAAATGGCGCGACAACGAGACCTTCGACCGGCACGTCTTCGAGCTCGACGGTCAGAAACTGATCATCGTCGGGACCGGCGCGATCGGCGCCGCGGTCGCCCAGCGGGCGAAGTCGTTCAACATGACGACCGTGGGCGTCCGACGCAACCCGACGCGGGAGACCGTGCCCCACATCGATGAGCAGGTCTCGATCGGGGAGATGCGCGCCCACCTCGGCGACGCCGACCACGTGGTCATCTGTCTGCCGATGACCTCCGAGACCAAGGGGCTGTTCAGTGCCGAGGTGATCGCCTCGATGAGACCCGGCGCCCATCTCTTCAACATCGGGCGCGGCGGCATCATCGACCAGGACGCCATGATCGAAGCGCTGCGCTCGGGCCATCTCGGCGGCGCCGGCCTCGACGTCACGACGCCGGAACCGCTGCCGGAAGACTCCCCGCTCTGGGACCTGCCGAACGTCCTGATCACCGCCCACACCTCGGGCAACACGCCGAAGTACGGCGAGCGCGCTCTGTCACTGTTCGGCGATATCCTCGAATGCCTGCGTGACGGCCGCGAGCCAATCAACGTCGTGGACCCGTCGGCCGGGTACTGATCATCGACGCACCGGATGGGTCCGACGATAGAGATGCCCGGGACTGGCTTCCCGGGCATTACACGGGTTGACCGGGACCCGTGAACATCTAGTGGAATCGCATGACGTATCGCCCAGCGCTGACGACGAGGTTTGGGTGTCCGCTGGTGGACGAACCCAAACCCATTTCGTGCCATGCCTTGAGCGATTCCCGGTATGCCGAGCGAAGGCACCGCATCCGGGGCCGGAAACTGTGACTTCCGCCCGAAGACGACGAGCTCCGGGACCAAATCACCATTGCGGCGAACTTGCTTCCGTAGCACGGTGAACGTACGCTCTGTTCACCCGCTCCCGCCGCGGATCCTCTGTCACAACCGGTTCCGCGATCTGCCCTCGGAGTTCGGAGGTGCCGCATGGTCGCTGTCTCGCTCGCAACCATCACCCGACACGCCAACCGTCGGCTGGCGCAACGGAACATCAGCCTCGACGACGCCGCCTATGTCGTCGCGCATGGGACTGTGACCTACACCGGCCACGCCCGGTTCGTCCACCTGGGCTGGCGCGACATCCCTCGCGACGACCGCCGCAACGATACGATCCGCCGCCTGGAAGGGACCGTGCTCGTCTTCGACAGCGAGTCCGGCGGCTGCCTGACGACTGCCTACCGGAACCGGTCGCGCGGCCTGCGCGACATCCGGCGCAAACCCAAGCGAGCGTTCGCCTGCTCCCTGGATACCAGAGTCGTCGCCGACTTCACGACCTAGGCTGACTAGCTCCGGTCCCCGAGCCGCTCCAGCCGGGCGCCATCCGAGAATGTACAGACCAGGATACGGTCGTGCTTCCCGGTGAGGCGATGGCGGGAGAAATAGCCGACATCGAGATCGGCGCTCAACGCTGGAACACTCTCGCGCCGAACGAGGGCGAGCACGCTCCCGCCCCCGCCGCCGCCCATCATCCGGGCGCCGAGAACGCCCTCGGACCGTAGCACCTCGACGACGAGTTCCTCGACCTGCGGGTGACTGATGTCATAGTCCGTCGCCGAGGAGCGGCCGGACTCGGTCATGAGTTGCCCGAACCGGGGCCAATCGCCAGCGACCAGCGCGGCGTAACCGAGATCGACGCGACGGACCTCGGTCGTGACGTGGCGTCCCCGCCGAGCCAGGAGGTCGCTTAGCTTCCCGGATGCACGCAGAACCGTGATCTGTTCGTCGGTCAGGTCGGCGACGTTACCGGTAACCTGGTCGCCCAGCCCCTCCCGAGCGATGGAGAGCAACTCGCCCATCTCCCGGACGCGGACCGGGTAGGCCGACTCACCGAGCCGGTGGACGACCCCCGAGGAGATCACGACGAACGCGAGATCATGCAGATCGGGTTCCAGCCGCTCGAACTCGACCGCCGCGGCGTCGTAGCGGATCACGCCGCCGGCGACCGAGGCGGCCTGATCCATGGTCCCGGAACCGACCCCAGCCCGGTTCTCGGCCGCCTGTGCGAGCAGAATCGTCTCGCGTGGTCCCAGCGATTCGACGGACAGCATCATGACGAGGCCGACCGATAGCGCAGCCGACGAACTGACGCCGAGACCGACCGGGACGTTGCCTCCGAACGCCATCCGGCACGACGGCTGCACCCCGCGGCCCGCGGCGATCAGCGCGGCGATCGCACCGCGAACGTAGTCGGTCGGCGATTCCGGGGGAGAGTCTCGCTGCCAGCCATCCAGGTTTGCGATCCCGAGCGAGTCGATGGCATGCGTTCCCGTCTCGGGATCGGCAAAGCTAACCTCGACCGCGCCTGCCCAGCCATCGTTGGCGCCGAGCAGGAGGATGGAGCGGTCGATCGCGGCCGCGAGGACCTTGCCGCCGTTGTAGTCCGCGGCGGCCGACGTCGAGGTGGTTGCCGAGCAGTTCGATCCGTCCCGGCGCTACCACACGCCGCTCGGGTGACCACGTCGTTCCCCACGCTCCGTTGCCGACCGCCAGCACGTCGACCTCCAGAGCCGCCAATCGGTCCGATCGCTGGTCACCGTCAGCCGTCGACGCCACGGACATGCTGTGCCCCCGTCTCTATTTGTTCGCGGATCAAGACCAGGCACTCGTCCGGACTCGAACGGTCAGCGGCGGAACACGACCGCCTTGAAGGCTTCGGCCAGCTCGAATGCCTGCCCTTCCGCGACTTCGACCGCCCGCTCACGGAGCCGCTCCCGAAACGGCCCCTCGTCCCCGACCTGCGAGACATGAGCGAGCAGCGCCTGGACCTTCGTCTCGAAGGCGTCGGTGATGTCGATGTACCGGTCGGGCACCTCGGCGCCGAAGTACCAGAGCTCGGCGGTCTTGTGCGTCTCGAGCCCGTCGCGAAGGTGCTGCGGGTAGTTGAGCGGGTCACGGGCGGCCGGGTAGCAGGAGTCCGTCGTGACGAGGCCGACCGCTCGATGGTCCGGGTGCAGGGCGTAGGGGCGGAAGGCGTCGTGGGTGATGACGACGTCGGGCTTGTGCGTCCGGATCAGGCGGACGATCTTCTCGCGGAGCCTGACATCCGGCACCACTTCGGAGTCGGTCTCGCGAAGGAAGACGACCTCGGCGACGCCCAGCCGGCGGGCCGCCTCGCGCTCCTCGGCCTCGCGCCGGGCGGCGACGGCCTGGGGGGCGTCATCGGGGTTGCCGCTGCCCTTGTCGCCGCTCGTCACCTGGATGATCACGACCTTCTTGCCCGCCCGGGTCAGCGTCGCCATCGTTCCCGCCGCGCCGAACTCGGCGTCGTCCGGGTGCGCGACGATCACCATGTACGTCTGAAACTCCTCGACCTGCTCCGACATGGGTACTCGTTACTCCTGGGTGGTGGGGGCGAGCCGCTGCCGCAGCGTCGCTTCGAGCTGGTCATCGGGTGTCTGGGTCTGATCGCCAGCCACGAGGTCCCTGATGTTGACGACCCCGGCCGCGCGCTCGTCCGGGCCCTGAAAGACCGCCACCGGGATGCCCTTGCGTCCGGCGTACTTGAACTGATCGCCGAGACTGCGCTCGGACAGCAACGAGAGGTCGGTCCGGAGCCCCGCGGTCCGGAGCCGGGTCGCCAGGTGGGCCGCGCCGGCGACGTCGTCGCGATAGCCGGCGACGAAGACCTGCGCAGTGGTGCCTGGGACGGTGAGCAGATCGAACTCCGAGACGACCTCGATGATCCGCTCGATCCCGAGGGAGACCCCCGTCGCCGGCATCGGGCGGGAGGAGAACGAGCCGACGAGCCCATCGTACCGGCCACCGCCCGCGATCGACCCGACCGCCGGCTGCTCGACCGTCGCCTCGACGACCGGACCCGTGTAGTAATCCAGACCCCGCGCCAGCGAGAGATCGAGGATCGCGCGGTTGGCCGGGACGCCGAGGCTGGCCAGCCCGTCGAACAGGCGGGAGAGCTCGCCGACCGCCTCGCCGACACCGTCGCCCTCGCCGATGCTCGCGATCACATCCGACAGGACCACGTCCGGGTTGCCCCGCGCGGTGATCAGCGACATGAGGCGGGACGCCCCGGACGCGTCGAGGCCCCCGTCGACGAGCTGCCGCTCGACCTCGTCCGGCCCGACCTTGTCGAGCCGGTCGATGGTCCGGATGATGGCGCCAGTGTCGGCACCGGAACCGCCGGTGGCCCGGGCGATGGCGCCGAGCAGGGTGCGGTGGTTGATCCGGACGACGAAGTTCGAGATCCCGACCGCCGCGATCGCCTCGGTCAGGATCGAGACGCCCTCGGCGTCGGCGAGCATCGAGGTCGAGCCGGCGATGTCGGCGTCGCACTGCCAGAACTCGCGGAAGCGGCCCCGCTGGGACTTCTCCGCTCGCCAGACCGGGCCGATGTGATACCGCTTGAACGGCAGGACGATCTCGTTCTGGTGCATCGCCAGCACGCGGGAGAACGGGACCGTCAGGTCATAGCGCATCCCGACCCGGCGGTCGCCGTGGTCGGAGAAGCTGTACATCAGCCGCTCGTTCTCGCCGGCCTTGCCGGTCAGGACGTCGAGGTGCTCCAGCACGGGCGTCTCGATTGGCTCATAGCCGTGGCGCTCGAAGATCTCGCGGAACAACCCGATGATGTGCTGCCGGACGAGCATCTGCTGCGGCAGGAAGTCGCGGAAGCCGCTCAGGATGCGGGGCTTGATCCGCGGCTGGGTCGTCTCGGGAGCGTCCGACGTCATGGGATGCAGACCCTTCATCTCGATGGGGCGATGATCGGTGGCGATTACTTGCTCACCTCGTAGACAAGATGGGCGAGTTCGGGCAGGATCAGCTGTTCGAGCGCAAGGCCAACGGCATTGCGTGAGCCGGGCATCGTCATGATCAGCGTGCCCTGATGGACCCCGGCGACAGCCCGCGAGAGCATCGCCGCCGCCCCGATCTCCGGGAAGCTCAGCATCCGGAACAGCTCGCCGAAGCCATCGAGCCGCTTGTCCAGCAGCCCGGCGACGACGTCATAGGTCGTGTCGCGCCGGGCGATGCCGGTGCCGCCGTTGGTCAGGATGGCCGCGATGCGCCAGTCCGCCGCCCAGGTCAGGAGGATCGACCGGATCTCGTCCGGGTCATCGGGCGCGATCCGGTAATCGACCACCGTGTGCCCATTGGCGGCGAGACCATCGAGGATCAGCCGGCCGCTCGTGTCCGTCTCGGTCGTCCGGGTGTCGCTCACCGTCAGGACCGCGACCGCGACCGAGTCCGGCGCGTGCTCACGATGCTCCGCGGTCGACTGGCTCTGGTTGGGCTGGGGAGCGGGATGGATGGACGGTTTGCCCGGAGTTGGGTCGGTCACGGTGCTCTTCTCGCTTCGGGGCGTCGATCGAACGTCCCAGGCAGGACCAAGGGTCAGTATCGCGCAGAATCGATCGCCCCGGCTATCCCCGACTCGACGGGGTGGCCGACGGGTCCGGCCGGACCGGGATCAGGAACAGCGTCACCGTGGTCGCGTCGCCATCACCCTGAAGCCAGACGACTCCGGCGACGTTCGAGCCCTCATCGCCGACTAGCGCCAGGTAGATGTTGCCCTCCTCGTCCGGCTCCCCTCCGATCGCGCCGCAGGCGATCGTCGTCTCCGGGTCCGCCTCGCTCTCGACCACCCGGACGATCAGCTCGGCATCGAGCAGCTCATCGAGCGCGAGATCGAGATCGGTCACGCTGACGGCGGCCGGGACCTGCGGTCCACTGGCGACCGGGGCGGCATCCAGATCCGTCCGAGGTTGGTCTTGGAGACCATCGGACGTCTCGGCCAGCGCCGCGATCGGATCGCCCGGACGATCGCAGGTGCCGGCCTGGAGGTAGGCCGGATGGTCGATCCGGACGATACCGTTCGGGCTCGACTCCTGGGCGGTCGCCGAGATGCCCGTCCCGACCAGGAGTCCGGCGACGACGAGCAGTATCCCGACGGGTCGACCGAGTAACCGCATGGTGATTTCCCTCATCTGGCAACGAGTGCGGGGTGACGAAACCTCAGCTATCGATCACGAACGCGTTCTCGACGTGGGTCACGTCGGCTACCCGGCCCGTCGGGTCGAGGGTGACCGCGACGAGGTCGATCCGCCAGATCGGTTCGGGGTCGCCCGCAAGCTCTCGCGTCTGGACATAGGCTTCGGCTCCCCGGAACAGGGCCCGGACCTGCCGTGGCGTGACGGATTCGGCGGCCCGGCCATGGCTCTCCCCACGACGCGTCTTGACCTCGACGAAGACCAACTCGTCGCCGTCCCACATGACCAGGTCCAGTTCGCAGCCGGCCCCGCGCCATTGCGCCACCACGAAGCGTAAGCCCCGTGCCTCCAGGTACCGCCGGGCGTGGGCCTCGCCGGCCGTGCCGAGACGGCGACGATCCGGGACCGGGGCATTCACGGCGTCCCCGGGAGCCGGAACGACATCCGGTGCAGCGGGCACGGTCCGTGGAGCTGAATCGCCGCGAGATGACCTGGCGTGCCATACCCCTTGTGGTCGGAGAATAGGTATCGGTCGTCGCGGGAATGCTGCTCGACCATGATCGTGTCGCGGTGGACCTTGGCGAGGATGGCCGCGCAGGCGATCGAGAGCGACCGGCGATCGCCCTTGATCAGTCCGACCTGCGGCAGGTCGACCTCGATGACCCGGGCGTCGATCAGGAGGGCCGAGACCGGACAGGCAAGCGAGGCGACCGAGCGTTCCATGGCGAGACGGTTGGCGGAAGCGACCCCGACCCGGTCGAGCTCGTCGGCTTCCACCCCGACGATCGCCCAGGATATCGCGACTTCCCGGATGCGCTCGGCCATCTCCACCCGCTGCGCCGCCGTCATCAGCTTGGAATCGCGGACACCATCGAGCGCCGTGACGAGACGCGTCATCCCTCGCCCGAGCGACATCGGCAGGACGACGGCCGCCGCGACGAGCGGTCCGGCGAGCGCCCCGCGGCCGACCTCATCGACACCGGCGACTCCCGAAAAACCGGACCGCCAGAACGGCTCCTCATGGTCGAGCGTCGGGCGCTCGGGCAGGAATCGTTCCGGCGGACTGGTCGCCACGTTTCGCTCGGTCCCGCGCTAGACGAGATGCTTGCCGTTCGGGCGCTGGCGCTCCTTGATCCGGGCGGCCTTGCCGGACAGACCACGGAGGTAGTAGAGCTTGGACCGGCGGACCTTGCCGAAGCGCAGGACCTCGATCTTGTCGATCCGCGGGGAGTGGATCAGGAACGTCCGCTCCACGCCGACGGAGTGGCTGGCGATCCGGCGAACCGTGAAGCTCTCGTTGATCCCGCCGCCTCGGCGCCGCTCCTTGGCCTGATCGGATCGAACGACAAGGAGGAGGTGGTGCTGAAGGGCGGGCATGTCAGCCTCGT
>CAXTHM010000022.1:22893-51358 GCA_964244115.1 uncultured Thermomicrobiales bacterium | reverse complement strand
GGGGGCGGCCACGCCGGTCGGCACGCCCGTCGGCGGCACCCCGGTCGGCCAGCCCGGCAACGGCGACACGGATCTCGATCTGTACGCCGGCGTCGCCGAGGGCAGCCGGGACGAGGTCTACGCCGAGACGGCCGGGACGTTGTCCCGCTACGACATCGACCTCGCCGTGACCCCGGCGACCGACACCGAGCTGACGACCTTCGGCGGCACCGTCGACCTGCTGTTCGTCAACCCGACCGACCGGCCGCTCGACGCGGCCGTCTTCCGGCTCTATGCCAACGACCCACGCTACGGGGAGGGCGACATCACGATGCGCGACGTCGAGGTCGCCGGGCAGCCCGAGGAGCCGACCCTGAGCGTCGCCGACACCGTCGTGACGGTGCCGCTCGGGACGGAGCTGGCGCCCGGCGAGGCGATCGAGATCACCTACGCCTTCGACGGGGACGTCGCCAACGACCCGGCCGGCAGCTACGGCATGTTCACCTACAGCCCCGGCTCCGGGACGCTGGCGCTGGCGCACTGGTACCCGATCCTGGCCGGGATCGAGCCGACCGAGGAGCAGGGCTGGAAGGTCGAGCCCGTCAGCGTCAACGGCGACCCGATCTACTCCGACACCTCGCTCTACGACGTCACCATCACGCTGCCCGCGGACTGGCGGATCGCCGCGTCCGGCCTCGAGGTCGCGACCGAGCCGGAGGGCGATGCCGTCGCCCACGATTTCGTCACCGGGCCGTCGCGGGACTTCACCTTCGTCGCCGACGCGACCCTGGACCGGATCAGCGAGCAGGTCGGCGAGATCGAGGTCGTGTCGTGGTTCAACCCCGGCGCCGAGGTCGGCGCCGAGGCGGTCCTCGCGGCCGGCGTCGCGACATTGGGCCAGTACCAGCCGCTGCTCGGCGACTACCCGTTCGCCCAGCTGGACCTCGTCGAGGTCTCGGTCGGCAATGGCGCGGCCGGGATCGAGTTCCCGCAGTTGGTCTTCATCGGCGGCGACTACTACGACGAGGCGACGGTCACCCCGCCCGACACGTCGTACCTGGAGAGCCTGGTCGTCCACGAGGTGCTCCACCAGTGGTTCTACGGGCTGGTCGGCAACGACCAGTACGCCCACGGCTTCCAGGACGAGGGGATCGCCAACTACCTGATGGCCTACTTCTATCGGCTCCAGTACGGCGAGGACGAGTTCACGGTCTGTTACCTGTCGCAGAACGAGATCCCCTACCTCCGCTACCTGTTCAGCGACGGCGACGTCGTCACCGATTACCCAAGCGACGCTTACGCTCCGGCCTCGGAGTACGTTGTCGCGGCCTACTACAAGGGGGCGGTCGCCTTCGACGCGGTCCGGGAGGCGATCGGCGACGACACCTTCTTCGCCGGGCTCCACCGGTACGTCAGCGACTTCCGCTTCCGGGTCGCCACCCCGGATGACCTGCGGACGGCGTTCGAGGCGGCCTCCGGCCGGGATCTCGGCGACCTCTGGGCCGACTGGTTCGACGAGGAGAACGGGGCGGTGGACTTCACTCCGGCCGACCTCGAGGCCGACCGGCAGCGCCTCAGCGCTCTGCTGGCCGGCTGATGGCAGCCCAGGCGACCCGGGTTCGATCCGTGGACCGGACCGACACCCGCCCGGACGGCCCGACCGCCCGGCGCCGGGCCGTCGGCCGCAGCCCACGCCGGCTCGGGCTGTCCGCCCTGACCTGGTACGCGATCGGGGTCGTCCTCGTCACGCGGCTGGCGCTGCTGCTAGTGGCGATGGTGACGGTCCGGACGGTCCCGCGGGTCGGACCGTACCCGGAGCAGCTCTACGACCGTTTCCTCGCCAACTACCCGCTGGTCGATGGCTGGGCGCGCTGGGACGTCTCGCACTACGTCGCCGTCGCCCGGCTGGGCTATGGCGACCCGGACAGCCCGAGCCACGACGGCGGGGTCGGCTTCTTTCCGCTCTATCCGATGCTGATGCGCGGCGCGGTCGCGGTCCTCGGCGTCGAGCCGGAGGGACCGGCGCTGGCGTTCGCGGCGCTGGCGATCAGCTCCGTCTGCTTCCTCGTCGCCGTCCCCCTGTTCGCCGGCATGGTCGCCGACCAGCTCGGGGAGCGCGTCGCCCGGACGGCCACGCTGCTGCTCTGCGTCTCGCCGTTCTCGTTCTTCTTCACGGCGGCCTACAGCGAGTCGCTGTTCCTGCTGCTCGTCGTCGTCTCGCTCCGACTGGGGCTGTCCGGGCGCTGGCGGCTGGCGGCGCTGGTCGCCGGGCTGGCGACGGGGTCGCGGCTGGTCGGTCTGGCGATCGCGCCGGCGCTGGTCTTCCTCGCCTGGCGGCGGGGCGAGCCGCTGCGGGAGCTGATCTGGACAGCCGTGCTGTCGGTCTGGGGCGTCGTCGCCTACTTCGGCTACCTCTGGTGGGAGACGGGCAACCCGTTCGCCTATTTCTCGGCCCAGGCCAACTGGGGCACCTGGAGCGACTACGTCTGGTACTACCTCGACTTCCTGATCCGGGACCCGGTGGGCTACTTCACCGGTGACGAGCGCCGCCTCGTGATCGCGCTGAACGTCGTCCTGGGGCTGGGAGCGGTCGTCGTCCTGCCGCTGGTCTGGCGCTGGCTGGACGAGGCCACGGCACTGCTGACGACGCTGCTGGTCGTGGTCCAGTTCGCCAACACCTGGGTGTCGCTGGGCCGGTATCTGCTCCCGGCGATCGGCGCGACGATCGTCCTCGCGGCGCTGCTGGAGGGGGCGCGGCCGGGCGACCGGCCGGAGGTACTGCGGGCGTCGGCCCGGCTGCCCCGCTCCTCGACGGCGTTGCGGGACCTGACGCTGGTCGTCTCGACCGCGCTGCTGGTCCTCCTGATGGTGCTGTTCGCCGCCGGGTTCTGGGTCGTGTGACCGTTCTCGGGGGATCTGTTCGACAGCTGGCAAAGGCCCATGATGTGGCGACGCTTGCGAGCCCGGCCGCCGCAGCGGCAATCGCCGCCAGGCGAGACGGTGTTCCGGGTTCAACCGTGCCCCAATGAACTCCGCCCGTGGGCAATACATGCGACCGGTCCGTCGGCTTGATGCTCATCTACGCGGTTGAACCCCGTGCGCCGGTTATCGCCCTGCGGGGCGATGGCCGCTGCGGCGGCCTGGCTCGCAAGCTTCGCCCCTACGACGAGAACACAGCGGCGCCACCGGTCGAAATGCCCGGTGGCGCCGCTGTGTCGGATCTGGGCCGCGTGTTGGCTACCCCTGCGGCGCCTCCCCGCTGTTGTTGACGATGACGACCTCATCGATCAGCCACTGACCGTCCGGCTGCTCGGCGAAGATGTAGAGCGTCGCCTGGTTCTGGCCGATCTCCCGGCTGATCAGCCCCTCGGTCGCGATCATCCCGACCCGGCCGTCGTCCAGCACCCGGAGATCGCCGCTCAACACCGGGATCTCCGAAGAGGGGAAGTAGCGGTCGGAGAACTCCGCGACGCCCTGGTTGTAGGGGCGGCTGAAGTAGTCATCCGTGTAGTAGGCGGCAACCTGCGCCTGTTCCCCGGCCCGGGTGCAGGTGGCGATGCCGTCGACGGTTTGCTGGATCGCTGTGGCAACCTCCGCGTCCGCCGGCGTTCCGACCGGGAGATCGTCCCAGGCGATGGTCGGCGCCGTGGGGAACCGATCCGCGTCGGTGCCAAGGTACGCCGGTTCGACGAGCGTCGATCTCGGCGACTGCTCCGCGGCCGTCGCGAACAGGTCGGAGGCCGGCGCCCGTGGCTCGACGTCGCAGGACGCCAGGCCGGAGATGTCGGTCGATGCGCCTGGCGTCGCGGCCCCGCTGCCCTGGTCTCCCAGAGCGTAGAGCTGCCCATCCATGCCAGCCTGGAAGACCATGCCGTCGACGATGAACGGGGCGTTACGCAGTTCACCGCCGGTCTCAACCGACCAAAGTTCATCGCCGGTCTCGACATCGACTCCGGTCAGTTCACCGCTGACCCGAGCGGCATACACGGTGTCATCGGCAATTGAGAGGAGCGAGAAGAGCGAATCTCCAAAGCCGCGCTGCCAGACCTGCACGCCACTGTCGATCGAGAAGGCCGTCAGACCGAAACCGTCATCACCACCTATCGAGACGATGATGTGATCACCCGCAACATAGGGCTGGCCAACGCCGTATGGCCTGGAGCCGGTCGTCAGGTCGATCGGCGTGAGATCCGTGGTCCAGCGCATCGCGCCGGATGCGGCATCGACGGCGGTCAGGGATTGCGCTCCCGTCGAATCCTGCGACCCGTAGTCAGCGCTGGTGAAGTAGACGGATCCGCCGGACATTACCGGGCCAGCGATCGACGTTCGACTGGATCCCACCGCCGGATCGGCAGAGAGTTCGATATCCCATTGCTGCTGACCGCTGCTGGTGTTGAAGGCGTAGGCCGATCCGGTCGCCCAGGAATAGATCGCCACGATGTCGTCGGCGACCGCCGGCCGGGAGAACGATTGCTGGACTGCCTGTCTCACACTCTGATCACCAACTGCGGCCGACCAACTGACGGAACCACCGGCTGGGTTGACTGAATACAGCATGCCCTGGCTCGTCGGAACGAAGACCTGGTCGTTTGAGAGCGTCGGCAAGTACGCCGAGGCAGGAACGGCGGAATCGTCCGTCACCCGTGTCGACCACTGCATGGCTCCGGTCGCCAGGTCCATCCCGATGACGAACCCCTGGCCCTGATCGCCGATCTCCTCATCGCCGATCCGGATCGGTCCGTAATCGCCGGATGCGACGAAGATGACCGTGTCCTGCCAGATCCCGCCGATCTGAACGCCGGAGGCTTCGACTTGAGTCGACCAGATCGGGGTACCGGCCCGGGCCGAGAGCGCCTCGATCGTCCAGGGGTTGGTCGTGTTCGGGAAGTCAGCCGGGATCTCGTCCGAGAAATGCGCCCGGACGATCGTGCCGTCGCTGACGAACAGGTCGCTGGTGACCTCCTCGATCGGGACGCGCCAGACCAGTTCCGGGTTGCCGTCGATCCCGGGGCCGGGCATGACGCCGGTCTGGCCGGGATCCGGCAGGGCGGCGACCTCGTCGGACGCCTCCTCCGGGGTGGCGGTGCCGACGCCGGCCATCGGGATCACGGCCGGGCGACCGCCGTCGTTGCCATCGAAGCCGCCCATGATGACGGAGACCAGCCCGATGATCAGGGCCGCGACGCCAAGGAGTTCGACGATCGGCCAGCCGTGCCGGGCCCAGCGCCGTCGCGGGCCGCCGTCGCGATGGGTGCCGAGCGTGGGGGCCGGAGGGGGCGTGGCAGCGCCAGTCGACCCGACCAGGTGAAGTCGCGCCGCCCGGTGGCGATCGGTCGCGTCGGGTCGGTCGGTCGGGGCGCCGATCGGGTTCGGCCGGAACGGGCCGGGGAAGGGGAGCGCGTGTGGAACCGTGTGCGTCTGCATGAGGTCCTCCCAGAGTCGGTCTGATTCGGTCGGGGTGAGTCGCGGCGCGACGCGCTCGTCGGCGAACCGGTGAACGTGCCGGGCCGCGGTCGCGAGGGTTCGGGGGAGATCGTCGGTGGGCGATGGCTGACCGGCGACGAGCGCATCGAGGAAGCGGTCGAGCTCGTCGGCCTCGTGGTCGCCGGGGGCGGCGTATCGGTCGTGCGGCGTCATGACCCTCCTCCGGAGATGTGCTCGTCGCGGAGCAGCGTCCGCAGCCGGGCGTAGGCCCGGTGCTGGCTGCTCTTGACCGCGCCGATGCTGAGCCCGAGCGCGGTGGCGATCGCCGGGCCGGTCAGCCCGGCCAGCCGAAGCTCGACGACGGCCCGCTGGTCGGGCGTCAGCCGCTGGATCGCATCGCGGAGCGTGCGCTCCTGGTCGCTCGCGATCGCCGCCTCGTCCGGCAGGCGGTCGCGGTCGGGGACGGCTTCGGCGTCCTCGAGGCCGGTGTGGCGACGGTCGGCGCGGACGGCGTCGACCACCACGTTGCGGGCGATGGCGAACAGCCAGCCCGGCACGGAGCCCGACCGATAGCCGTGGATACCGGTCAGGGCTTTCGAGAAGGTCAGGCTGGTCGCGTCGGCCGCGAGATCGCGGTCGCGCAGCCGCCGGACGCAGTAGCCGAAGATCGCCTGGTGATAGCGCTGGTAGATCGGGGCGAAGGCGCGGAGGTCGTGCTGGGCGGCGAACAGGGCCCGTCGGTCCTGCTCGTCGATCTCGTCGGCGGTCACGTCGGTCTGGTCAGGGTCTCGTCCCAGTGCCGTCACCATCCCTCCGTCCCTGTTCGTACGTCTGCGTGCAGTAGAGGCCGGCGACCTGTCCCGGGTCTCAGATCTCAGGTCTCCCTATCCTGACGTAGTCTTGCGGAAAAGGATTCGGGGCGTCCGGAAAAACAGACCGGCCCCTTCATGTCAGGGAAGGGGCCGGAGAGAGGGCTACAAGCGGTTGGTGTTACAGATAGCGGGTTGCAAGGGAGACGCTCCGGCGGCAGAGCAGTCCCCACCCCCGGCCCCTCCCCGGCTCACCTGCTCGCTCATCCGCTAAAGCGGCTTCGGCTCCGCAGCTGCCCGGGGAGGGGAGACGCGCTGTTCTTTGCGGTATTGGTTTTCGTCTGAAACGAGCCGTAATGGTTTGTCACCAGCCAGTTAAGGGATTCCGTGCTCCCCTCCCTGGGACCCGTCGCAGCCGAAGATCGAGCTTCAGCTCGGTCTGAGCGCGACGGGTCCCAGGGAGGGGCTGGGGGTGGGGACTGCTCCGCCGCCATTCAACCCACGGGCGCCAGACAAACAGGAGAAGCAACGGCAATCCGGGGCCGGAAAGGATCAGGAGCCGGTCTGCTGCCAGGTGCCGTCGTACTCCATGTTGCGGGCCGTCGCCGTCGCGACCTCGGAGCCGTGGAGCCGGGCGATGACATGGAGCGCCATGTCGATCCCCGCCGAGACGCCGGCCGAGGTCACGACGCGCCCCTCGTCGACGAAGCGGCGATCGTCGAGCACGGTCGCCGCGGGGGCGGCTTGGCGGAGCCGGTCGATGCTGGCCCAGTGGGTCGTCGCCCGGCGCCCG
Organism: uncultured Thermomicrobiales bacterium; assembly: GCA_964244115.1. Taxonomy (GTDB): domain Bacteria; phylum Chloroflexota; class Chloroflexia; order Thermomicrobiales; family UBA6265; genus CADCWK01. The sequence goes on along the minus strand of CAXTHM010000022.1, from coordinate 44,353 downwards.
TCGAGGATGCCGCGGGCGGCGAGCAGGAACGCGCCGGTGCAGACGCTGGTCATCAGCTCCACGGACTGGTTCTGGGCGGCGATCCAGTCGAGCAGGACCGGGTTGGTCTGCTCGCGGCGGGTACCGCGGCCGCCGGGGACGACGAGGATGTCGAGCGGCGGGTGGTCGGTGATCGTCGCGTTGGGCTGGACGAGCAGCCCACCGGTGCAGGAGACGATGCCGGCGGTCTGGGCAACCGTGAGGACGTCGAACAGGCGGTCATCGCCGCGGGTGCCGTCGGTGGCGAGCGGTGCGGTCGTGGCGAAGGCCTCGAAGGGGCCGCAGAAGTCGAGGACCTCGACGCCTTCGAAGATCAGGATGCCGACCGTGCGCCTGGTCGTCGGGGAGTCTGCCATCGTGTCCTCCGTGCCCGTCGTCGGGCCAGTCCGGGAGCGGTCGAGTCCGGGAGTTCAGGGGTGTGAGTATGGCATAGTGCCCCGCAGTGTCAGGGGCGTCGCTGCGGCCGAATGGCCCAAGAGGTCCGGGTCTCGTCCCAATCTATGGTCGGTCGGATGGAGGTCGTCGTGAGTGATGTGGATCGGGATCGTCCGATGGACGAGGCGCCAGCGGCCGTGACGTCGGAGTCCATCGTCGATCCGGCGAGCGACGGGACGGCGACGGTCGGACAGCCGGCGCCCGGGCCGGTCGTGATCACGGCGTCGCAGGTGAGCGGGCTGCACGCCACGCACGCCGAGATCAGCCACTCGTCGATCGACTCCCTCGACGCCGAGCGGGTCGACCTGTCGCACTCCCGCGCCCGGCGGATCGAGGGGCGCCTGGTCCAGATGACCGAGGCCGTCGCGATCCGGGTCGAAGGCAAGCGCGTGGTCGCGGAGAACACGCGCGTCGTCGGGCTGATCTCGGACCAGGCCCGGTTCGTCCGGAGCCGGGTCGGGGTCGCGATCACCCGTCAGACGGAGCTGAGCGCCGATAGCCGGATCTTCGTCCACATCGGTCCGCTGCGCTCGGACGTCCGGCCGGCCGTGACGACGCCGACGGCCCTGGCGTTCGGCGCCGGGGTGGGATTGGCGTTGGCGGCGGGGCTGCGCCTGCTCGGGCGGCGCTCCCGCTAGGGGGCGGGGCGCGATCCATGCGAACATGCCGGTAGCGTGATCGATGGGATCGACTGACGGATCAGGAAGAGGGGCAGCATGGCCGGCGGACGCGTCATTACATTTGCCAGCGGCGGGTTGTTCGGGGCCGGGATTGGGACCGCCCTGGCGATCCTGTTCGCCCCGCAGAGCGGCGACATCCTCCGGACCCGGGTCAATGACCGGTTCAAGCTCGCCCGGCTGGCCGGGATCGAGGCCCAGGCCGAGACCGAGGCGGCGATCATCGCCCGCTACCGTACCAAGATGGGCGACCCCTCGGCTCTGACGGAACTGGAGTCGACCAACAACGAGCGTCGCACCGAGGAGATCCGCAGGCTGACGGTCGTCTCGCGGCCGGCCGACGCCGTGACCGAGCCGATCAGCGTTGTCTAACCCGACAACCCACATCTCGCGGGTCGGCTTCGTCGGCGCCGGGCAGCTCGACCGGATGGCGATCGAGGCGGCGATCCCGCTCGGCATCCCGATCACGCTCCTGGCCGAACGGCCGGATGACGGCGCGGCGCTGGTCTCACCGTCGGTGCTGATCGGTCGCCCGGACGATGCCGGCGCGATGGCCCTCCTGGCCGAGGCGACCGACGTGATCACGTTCGACCACGAGCTGGTCGACGTCCCCACCCTGCGGGAGCTCGAGCGGCAGGGCTACCTCGTCCGGCCGGGGTCGTCGGTGATGGCGCTGGTCCAGGACAAGCTCGCCCAGCGCCGGACGCTCGAGGCGCTCGGCTGCCCGGTGCCGGCCTTCGCCGAGGTGATCGGCGTCGAGGACATCCGGGCGTTCGGCGAGCAGCACGGCTGGCCGGTGATCGTGAAGGCGGTGCGGGGCGGGTACGACGGCCGAGGCGTCTGGGTCGTCGATGGGCCGGACGCCGCCGAGCGGCTCATCGACGACCTCGGTCCGGAGGCGCACCTGCTGGTCGAGCGCCGCGTCGCGATCGTTCGGGAGGTCGCGGTCCAGGTCGCCCGGCGGCCATTCGGCGAGGCCGCCGTCTACCCCCTGATCGAAACGGTCCAGGTGGATGGCATCTGCCGCGAGCTGCGCTACCCCGCTCCGGTCACCCCGGCGGTTGCCGAGGACGCGGTCGCGATCGCCCGGCGGGTCGCGGAGGCCATCGGGTTGGTCGGGCTGCTCGCCGTCGAGCTGTTCGTCGAATCCAGTGACGATGATGGGACGGAACGGCTGATCGTCAACGAACTGGCTGCCCGGCCGCACAACTCGGCCCACTGGACGATCGAGGGCAGCGTCACCAGCCAGTTCGCCCAGCACCTCCGGGCCGTGCTGGGATGGCCGCTCGGATCGACGGACGCCGTCAGCCCGGCGGTGTCGAGCGTCAACATCCTCGGGGCGACCGGGTCGTCGGGCGACCCCGGGCTGCGGCTGCCGGCGGCGCTGGCCGATCCGGATGTCCGGGTCCACCTCTACGGCAAGACCGCCCGGCCCGGCCGCAAGATCGGCCACGTCACGCTGACCGGCGACGACCTGGACGACCTGTCGGCCCGGGCGTACCGGGCGGCGGCGATCCTGAGCGGTGAGGCGACGGGACAGGATGGGATGGACAGCGGTGACTGACGCGAGATCGCCGATCGTCGGCGTGACGATGGGGAGCGACTCGGACCTGCCGACGATGCAGGCGGCGGTCGATGCCCTGGCCGAGTTCAGCGTCCCCTGTGAGGTCCGCATCCTCTCGGCCCACCGGACGCCGGACGAGATGCTGGCCTACGCGAGGGGAGCCGCTGATCGCGGGATCCGGGTCATCATCGCCGGCGCCGGCGGCGCAGCTCACCTGCCGGGGATGATCGCCGCCGCGACGCCGCTGCCGGTGATCGGGGTGCCGGTCGATTCGGCCAGCGTCGGGCTGGGCGGGGTCGATGCCCTGCTCTCGATCGTGCAGATGCCGGCCGGCGTCCCCGTCGCGACCGTCGCGATCGGCGGGGGGCGGAACGCCGGGCTGCTGGCCGTCCGCATCCTCGGGGCGTCGGACGCCGAGCTGCGGGGCCGGATGGGGGCCTTCCAGGCGGCCCTCGCGGAGCGGGTCCGGGAGAAGGACAGGGCATTGCAACGCCCCGGATAGGTCCGGCCATGGCCACGTCCCGTGATATGATGGAGCTACGCTGAACGTCCAGAATACTCGCATCGTCCGTCCGGAGTCGTGCTGATCCGAGGCTGGACGTCGCCATCGCCGCAGCCGCTGGCGGCACATCGGAGCAGCCCTTTGCCCGACTCGGGAACCGGCCCCGCTCTCGGCGACGGAGCCGGGGACTCGTCGCCGTCGACGCTCTCCGCTCGCGATGCCGCCCGGATCAAGGGCGTGTCGTATTCGGCTGTCCTGCGGGCGATCCGGTCCGGCCGGCTCGCCTCTCGTCGCGTCGGTCGCGTCCTCGTGATCGCCCCGGCCGACCTCGATCAGTGGCAGCCCGGCCAGTCCCCGAGATCCGGTGTCGTCGCGACCGCGACGCCCGATGACCCGGTGCGGACGGTCCGGGAGTCGGCGATCTTCTCCCGGCTGGCCTGGCTCGCTGGCATCCTGGCGGACGATCCCGACGAGTCGACGGTCAGCCGGATCGTCGAGCGCCTCGTGGCGGACCTCGGCCTCGCCGCCGCCTCGGTCTGGACGCTCGCGTCGCCCGGCTCGCTGCTCACCCCGCTGACCACCGCCGGCAAGGCCGGGGTCCTGTCGTCCGACCCGATTCCGGTCCGCGAGTCGGGGATGTCCCTGACCCTGCTGCGGCCGGGACTCCAGCCGGGGGTCGCCGGGTCGCCGCTGGTTGCGAAGGCGGGCGCCGACCGGTGGCAACTGGTCGCTCCCGTCCGGGTCGATCGCCAGCTCATCGGTCTGGTCGTGCTGGTCTCGGCCAGAGCGCGGCCTCCCCTGGGTGATGACGACCGAGCGTGGGCCGACCTGCTGGTATCGGTGACCTCATCGGCGCTCGTCGGTCAGCGCCGCCGACGCGCGGACCAGCAGCGATCCCGGCAGCTCCAGGCGGTGATCGATGTCCTCCCCGACCCGGCGGCGGTCCTGGACTCGTCCGCCCGGATTCTCGTCGCCAACCCCGCCCTGCGGATGCGGTTCGGGCTCCAGCCCGAGTCGATCGAGATCGGCGTCGATCTGGCCGCGCTCCTCGGGCAGGTCGAGCATCTCGATGACGCGGCCGGCAAGCGGTCGGTCGTGCCGCGGCTCCGGGCCGCGTTGTCGGCGTGGGAATCAACTACGCTCCCCCTGGCGCTCGCTCCGGCCGCCGAATTCGGGACGTTCCGGCTGATCCTCACCCCGGTCGAACCGGGCTCCGGGCCGAACGACCCGGCCGGAGCCTCCCTGATCCAGATCGTCCCGCCGCCCGTCCGACCGCCCGGACCGGTCAGTCGGCGGGAGCCCGCCCCGGAGACGAGCGGGGGCGGCGAGCGTGCGGATGGGATGGTCGAGATCGCGCGGGTGATCGAGTTCGTCACCGCCCTCGGGGCCGGCGGCCATCTCGATGCGGTCATGCAGGCCGGCGTCGATGAGTTGCGGGACCTGTTCGGAGCGACGGCCGGTTCGATCCTGCTCCGGCGGGCGGACGGGATGCTGGTTCGGCTCTCCCCGAGTGGCTTCGACGATCCCGACGACCTGGAGACGATCATCGATCCGGTCGGTCTGCCGTCGGCCCAGACGGCGTTCACGGAGCGTCAGGCCGTCGTCCTCCGGCGCCCGACCGCCAACGAGCAGGAGACGGCGGCGCTCGATCGGGCTGGCGTCGACGGCGGCCTGATCATCCCGCTCCTCGTCGGGGAGCGTGCGATCGGGGTCGTGGTGCTGGCGTTCTTCGCCGACCCCGCCGAGATCACGGCGGAGCAGGTCACGCTCGCGACCGGGCTCGGACGATACCTCGCCTCGGCGCTGACCAACGCCCGGAACTGGGACCGCTGGGGCGTCGCCCAGCGCCACCTCCTGACGGTGATCGACCAGCTCCCGCAGGGCGTCCTCGTCGTCGATGCGGCGGACGGCTCGCTCGTGGTCGCCAATCGGGCGGCCGACGAGCTCTGGGGCCGGGACATCCGGGGCACCGCCGACACGGACGATGTCAGCGCCCTCGGTGACGCCGTTCGCGATGACTTGCTCGGCGCGATGTCGACCTACCATCTGGTCGTCCACGACGGCGAGGGCAAGCCGTTCCCGGAGGGCGAGGCGCCGATGGAACGGACGCTCCGGCTCGGCGAGCGCCGGGTGGGTGAGCCCCTGACCGTGGTCCGTGACGATGGGACGACCGTCCGCGTGATCGGCAACCACGCACCGATCCTGGCCGACGACGGCCGCATCCTCAGCGGCGTGGGCGTCTTCCAGGACATCGAGCAGCTCCGCGCCGTCGACCGGGCCAAGGACGAGTTCCTCTCGGTCGTCGCCCACGAGCTGCGCAACCCGCTGACGTCGTTGCGGGGCAACATGCAACTGCTGCAGCGTCGTCTTCGCCGGCAGGCCGATCCCGCCCAGGCCGGTGAGATCGACCGGCTCGACGGGCTGATCGGGCAGGCCGACCGGATCGACGAGCTGGTCGGACGTCTCCTGGACGTCTCCCGGGCCGACCTCGACCGGATCGCCCTGGAGTGCGAGGCGCTCGACGCGAGCGACATCATCGCCCGAACCGTGGCGACGGCTCAGGGGTTCACGACCACGCATCGCTTCGTCATCGAGGCGTCGCCTGACGTCCGGGTGGTCTGGGATCGGGTCCGGATCGAGCAGGTGCTGGGCAATCTGCTCTCCAACGTCATCAAGTACGCGGGGAGCGGCGATGTCGTCGTGGCGCTGCGTCAGGTCGGGGAGGACCGCGTCGAGATCGCCGTCAGCGATTCCGGCCCCGGCATCCCGGACGCCGTCAAGCCCCGGGTGTTCGATCGGTACTTCCGGGCGAGCCCCGAGGAGTCCGGCGTCGACGGTCTCGGGATCGGCCTCTACATCAGTTCCCGGATCGTCGCGGCCCACCGCGGCAGCATCGCCGTCACCGACTCCCCGGCCGGCGGGGCCACCTTCACCGTTCGCTTGCCAATCGACGCGTCGGCGCCGTCGTAGAGTCACGGGCTCTCGCGGCGCTGCCCCCGACCGGCCGCCGCCCTGCAGGGCGATGACGGTGATCGCGAGCGCCTCGACTACGGCAGAACGAGCTGTCGCGAGCAGACCCCTCCCCAAACCCCTCCCACGCCCAGAGGGCACCCGGTTTCGCGCTGCGGCGCTCACGCCCGGAGAGGGGATTTTCGTGTCGCGCAAGCGCTCCCTCGGTACACGAGTGGCCGAGACGATAGTCGTAGGGGCGAAGCTTGCGAGCCCGGCCGCCGCAGCGGCCATCGCCCCGCAGGGCGATAACCGGCGCACGGGGTTCAACCGCGTTCGTGAGTTGCGGAATGTTCGGTCAACCTCAGCGTGCCCTATCGATCGGTGCTGTTGCCCACGCGCCCGGTTCCTGCGGATGCGGTTGAACCCGGAGCACCGTCTCGCCTCGCGGCGATGGCCGCTGCGGCGGCCGGGCTCGCAAGCGTCGCCCCTACGAGACGACCACAACGGTCGCCATGAGACGATCGCCAGCGTCGCCCCGCTATCGCCCGGTCAGCCAGCGCTGTTGATACGGAGCGAGGATGAACCCCTCGTCGGTATGGGACCACGGTTCGCCGCCGAGCAGGTCGATCGCCGACGGGACGTCGAGCAGCGCTCTGACTGTCTCGTCGGCGATCTGGATGGGCCGCTCGGTCCAGTTCGCCAGGATCAGAACTGCCTCGTCCCCTGTTCGGCGGGTGAAGGCGAAGACGGCGTTGTCGCCCACATCATGGACGACGGTGTCGTGGCCGGCGAAGGCGGGGTGGCGACGGACCAGCGCCAGCCGGGCCAGACCCTCCGTGACGCGCGCCTCGGCCGTGCCGGGGACCTCGGTGAGCGGGACCCGGTCCCAGGCCATCGCGGGCCGGTTGGCCCAGCGGCTGTCGCCGGCCCGGTTCGGGTCGTCCCGATAGGCATGGTCGTTCAGGGTGGCGATCTCGTCGCCGAGGTAGATGAGCGGCATCCCCGGCAGCGCGAAGGCGATCCCGTAGAGGGCCAGGATCCGGCCGATCGCGAGGTCGACCTCGGCCGTACCTTCCTCCGCGAGCGCCTTCTCCAGCCCGGCCAGGGAGGCCGTCGTGCCCGTGACCCGGGCGTCGCCCGTCTTCGGGTTCTCCTGGAACGGCAGCCCCCGGGCGAAGGAGCCCGTGAAGCGCCCAGTGTAGAACCGGTTCAGGAAGGCGCGGTGGTCGAAGCCGTCGATCCCGACCAGCCCGGCGTCGCCATCGTCGAACGTCCAGCCGATGTCGTCGTGGCTGCGGACGTAGTTCAGCCAGGTCGTCCCCGCCGGCAGGGCGAGCCGGTGACTCAGGGACTGACGCAGGAGGCGCGTGTCGCGGGTGGCGAGCGCCTCCCAGCCGAGCGCCATCTGGAGCGGGTTGTAGCTCAGCTGGCATTCGGCCGGGTCGACGTAGCTGACGACCTCGTCGGGGTGGACGATCGCCTCGGACAGGAAGACCATCGCCGGGGCGGCGATCCGGACCAGCGCGTTGTAGGCCCGGACGAGGTCGTGGACCTGCGGCAGGCTCTCGGAACTTGTCCCGACCTGCTTCCAGGTGAAGGCGACCGCGTCCAGCCGCAGGACGTCGGCGCCCATGTTCGCCAGCGCCAGCATCTCCCCGGCCATCCGGACGAAGACGTCCGGATTGGTGTAGTCGAGGTCCCACTGGAAGCTGTTGAACGTCGTCCAGACCCAGCGCCGCAGCCCAGCATCGTAGGTGAACGAGCCAGAGCGGGTCTCGGGGAAGATCTCGCGCAGGGTGCCGTCGTAGGCGTCGGGCACGGTCCGGTCCGGGAACATCAGGTACGGGTTCCGGTCCTCGTCGTCGGCGGCCCCCTCCGGCGCGGCCCGGAGTTCCCGGACCCAGCCGTGGTCGCTGGCGGTGTGGTTGAAGACGAAGTCCAGCGCCAGGTCGACCCCAGCGGCGTGGAACTCCCTCGCCAGCGCCCGGAGGTCATCGACCGTGCCGAGGTTGGGCCGGACGGTTCGGTAGTCGCTGACGGCGTAGCCGCCGTCGTTCTCCCCGTCCGGCACCGCGAACAGCGGCATCAGGTGGAGCAGGCCGATCCCGAGTCGGGACAGGTAGGGCACCCGGGCGGCCAGGCCGGGCAGGTCGCCGGCGAACCGATCGACATAACAGACCGCGGCGACGATCTCATGGTGCGTGTACCAGGCGACCCCGTCGCGATCGGCATCACGCTGCCGCAGATCAGCGGGGCGGGTCAGCCAACTGTCCAGCGCCACCGCGAGCAGCCGTCCGGTGTGGTGGGCGAGGTCATCGCGGCCGGCGTAGAGCGTCAGGAGGTGGCCGTAGAGGGTGGGGAAGTGGCGGTCGAGGCGCTCCGAGAACGTCACCCAGATCTCGTCGTCGAGCCCCTGGTCGGCGATCGCCCGCGCCGCCTGGGCCGCGAGTATCGGGCGGAGCCGGTTGAGCGCGACAGCCGCCCGGCGGGCGACCGTCTCCGGGATGCCGAGTGGGTTGGCTGGGAATCCGGGAGCCAGCTCCGAGGGCGTGGCTGAAGGTCGCGGTACGGTCGGGTCGGCCTGCACGGCGGAAGCTCCCTGGCGGGTTTCGGGTCGATCCGGAGCGATGGGTCCGAGAGCCCTCGTCAGACCCCTACTCGACCGGCAGTTGCCATTCCGTCTGGCTGGCCTCGCGCCAGGCGCCGATGCGGCGGAACTTCTGGTAGCGGTCGTCGAGCAGCCGGTCGGCCGTGCTGGCGGTGCCGGGTGAGTAGAGCTCGTCCAGGGTATCGAGGGTCGCGGCGAGCCTCTCGCCGACCCGGCGAATCATGTCCTGCGGAGCCTCGTGGGCCGGGACGGGTTCCGGGATGACCTCGTCGACGATGCCGAACCCGTGCAGCTCCGGCGCCGTCAGCCGCATCGTCTCGGCCGCCTCGGGCGCCTTGCTGGCGTCCTTCCAGAGGATCGAGGCGCAGGCCTCCGGGGAGGCGACGGCGTAGATCGAGTTCTCCAGCATCAGGATCCGGTCGGCGACGCCGATCGCCAGGGCGCCACCGGAGCCGCCCTGTCCGATCACGCAGGCCACCATCGGCGTCGCCGTGCTGGCCATCGCCATCAGGCTCTCGGCGATCGCCGTGGCCTGGCCTCGCTCTTCCGACCCGAGCCCCGGATCGGCGCCCGGTGTGTCGATCAGCGTCAGGACCGGCAGCCCGAACCGGCCGGCGTGCTCCAGCAGCCGGCTCGCCTTGCGGTACCCCTCCGGCCGGGACATGGCGAAGTTCCGGGCGATGTTCTCGCGGGTGTCGATGCCGCGCTGCTGCCCGAGGACCATCACGGTCCGGCCGCCGAACTGGCCGATGCCGCCGATCAGGGCCCGGTCATCGCCGTAGGCACGGTCGCCGTGCAACTCGACGAAGTCCGTGATCAGGGCATCGACGTAGTCCAGGGTCCGGGGGCGGTCGGGCATCCGGGCGAGCCTGACCCGATCCCAGGCGGAGATCGCATGGTGGGTCCGCTCGGGATCGGTCCCGTTCGCACCGGCTGGCGACCTGACACTCACGAGTGCCGCTCCCCGTGCTCGCCGATGACGACGGCTTCCTCGCCGATGACGACGTCGGTGCCCAGGGGAAGATCGAGCGCCGCCGCCACGCCGGTCTCGTCGCTGGTCGACGTAATCTCCTCGTCGGTGATGGCATTCGGTCGCAGGCGGGCCATCGCCCGGGCATAGTGCCCGAGCAGCGTCACGACGACCCCGCGCAACTCCGGCCGGGCCACGATCTGGTCGAGCATCCCGTGACTCAGGAAGAACTCGGCCGTCTGAAAGCCCTCGGGTAGTTTCTGCTTGGTGATCTGCTCGATCACCCGCGGGCCGGAGAAGCCGATCATGGCGCCCGGTTCGGCGAGGATGATGTCGGCGACGGTGGCGTAGGAGGCGGTGACGCCGCCGTAGCAGGGGTCCGTTAGCAGGGCGACATGCGGCAGGCCGGCCCGGCGCATCCGGCTCAGGGCCGCGACCGTCTTGGCCATCTGCATCAGCGAGTACAGGCCCTCGTGCATCCGGGCCCCGCCCGAGGCCGAGATCGTCAGCAGCGGCATCCGTAGCGCGAGACATCGCTCCGTCGCCCGGACGAACTTCTCGCCGAAGACCGACCCCATGCTCGCGCCCATGAAGTCGAAGTCGCAGACGGCGAGCCCGACCTCATGGCCACCGATCGAGACCCGGCCGGTGATCAGGGCCTCGGGCTCGTGCGCCTTGCGGGAGGATGAGGCAACCTTCTTGGTATACGAGCCCGTGCCGTCGACGAAACTCAGCGGATCTTCCGGCCGCAGTTCCGTGTCCCATTCCCGGAAGGTGCCGTCGTCGGCAAGGAGGAAGATCCGCTCCCGGGCGCGGAGGCGGAAGTGGTAGGCGCACTTCGGGCAGACCCGCGCGTTCTGGCGGAGTTCCCGGGAATACAGCAACTCACCGCACTTCGGGCATTTCACCCAGAGGTCGTCGGGAATCTGCTGATCCAGGGCCGTGCCGTCATCGGCCCTGGGCTGGAACTTGTTCTGCCGGTTGAAGAAGCTGCGCATGGAATCGTGTCCCCTTGCCGACCCGGCACCCGCCGTGGCCGGAGACACCCGCGTGCCTTCTGGTGACCGTCCGCCCGGCCGCGTCGAGCGGACCACCGCCCTCTTCGGAATCCTTCGTCCCTCGACCCGGCGCCGCTGACGGTCATCCGGGCGGACGGACTGAACGGGAGCCGGGGGTGCGGGGCAGGAGAACGGTGCGATGACGTGCGAGGTGGCGCGGGTGCCACGTTCGCCGGGAAGTCGCCACCGACCGGTGCGCATAGACATGGCAGGATAGTGTACCTGGCCGGCGAAGTTCAAGACGGGCGGGCCGCCGAGGTCGTCCGCGACCCCATCCCAGCGACTGTCTCAGGGCCGGTTCCCGCCATCATCGACGGTCGGGACGGACGGATTCGTCCTGCCACCACGGAGACCGGGATGTCGGTGTGGCCTGTCGGGTCATCATCGCCATCGATCATCATGCGGGCGCCTGTCCCCCGTATACTCTGACTCATGCCAAAGAAGCGCCAGAAGTTCGTCCGGGAGCGCCCTCCCGACCCAGCCAGCCTCGCCGCGAGTTGGAGGCTGTTCATCGCGGTGCCGCTCCCACCGGCCGTCACCGGGATGGTCCGTGAGATTGTCGCGAGGCTCTCGGCGGACGAGTCCCTGCCCGTCCGCTGGGTAGAAGCGGATCAGGCGCACCTGACCCTGCAGTTCATCGGCGAGGTGCCGGGCGAGCAGGCCGAACTGATCCGGATGGCGATCGCGCCGGTCTTCGCGGCGCATCAGGTCTTCCGGCTGCGGACCGCCGATCTCGGGGTGTTCCCGTCGATCCGGCGGCCACGGGTCCTCTGGGTCGGGCTGCACGGGCCGACCCACCGGCTGGAATCGGTGCGTAACGACCTGACGGCGGCCCTGGCCGAGATCGAGGTGCCGCATGACGCGACGCCGTATCACCCGCACATCACCATCGGCCGTTTCCGGAGCGTCGCCAACTTCAAGACCCGTGACCTGCCGGACCGGATCCGGGCGCGGTTCGAGGAGCTGATGACGGAGGGTCTGGGGACGATGCGCCAGCCGATCGACATCCCGATCGACGAGGTCCTCCTCCTGCGGAGCCTGATCGATCACCGCGGCTCGCGGGTCGAGGTCGTCGGGCGTTACCCGCTCGCCCCGAGGCATCCGGATCGGGCCGCGAATCCCCCCGAGGTCGAGGCCGAGGTGCGTGCTGACCGGCGGAAGCGGTAGCCGCCGGGGTTGGCTCATCCCGCCGAAGGTCCGCTCGATCACGGCGCTCGAAGGGGAGCGGACCGCCGTCTGGTCCGATCGTCATCCTGGCAACGGTCTGGTACTTCGATTCGATACGATATGACATCGGTGATCCCGGTCGCCGGGTCGTGGACGTGGAGGAGCTGGCCGAGGGTGTCGGTGACGGAGCGGACGTGCTCGTCCTCGCGCCGGATCGCGCGCTTGCCCAGGGTGCGCGGCGCGTCGTAGGCAACCTCGGGCTTGACGCCGGACAGGTCGCTCTCGGCGGTGGTTCTCCCAGGGTGGATTGGTCTACCGAGGTTCGAAATCCGGCTCCGGGCTGGGTTCCTCCCAGACCAGTCCCATCCTCGCAGCGGTCCCGCCGTCGACGTGCAGCGTCTGCCCGGTGACGAAGCTGGCGGCGTCGGAGAGGATGAACGCCGCGACCGAGCCGACGTCGGCCGGAGTCCCGACCCGCCCCATCGGCACCATCGAGTTGCCGAACTCGGTCGTGTAGTCGCCGGCGTCGAAGTAGCGTGGCACCTCGATGACGCCCGGCGCCAGGGCGTTGACCCGGATCCGCTCCGGCGCGAGGTCGATCGCGAGGGTGCGGGTGAAGGCGATGATCGCCCCCTTGGTCGCGGCGTAGACGGCGTGACCGGGGAAGCCGCCGGAGCCGTGGACCGAGGTGATGTTGAGGATCGCCGCCCCGTCGGCTTCGCGGAGGTGGGGCAGGGCCGCCCGGGCGCAGAAGAAGAAGCCCTTCATGTTGAGATCGAAGACGCTGTCGTAGTCCTCCTCGCTGAACGCCGTGATGTCGCCGGTCCGGGTGATCCCGGCGTTGTTGACGAGGATGGTCAGCCCACCGAAGGCGCTGACCGCCGTCTCAACCACGGCCTGGCAGGTCGCGGCCGAGCGGAGGTCGCCCTGGATGGCGATGGCCTCGCCACCGCCGGCCCGGATCTCGGCGACCAGCCGCTCGGCCCCGTCGGCGCTGCTGCCGTAATGGGCCGCGACCCGCGCCCCGGCCGCCGCCAGCGCCCGGGCGATGCCGTTGCCGATCCCCATCCCGGCGCCCGTCACCAGCGCCGCCCGCCCTTCGAGTGGCCGCGTCGACACCCTGTCCCTGTCCTTCTCCGTGCCGCCCGGACGGGCGGGTCGATCGCTCGGAACGGTAGTACACCACATCGCCCAGACCAGTGGAACACTGGGGCCTAACGCGGCACCGTCACGATTCGAGTAGACGTCGAGCGCACCCTCGGGCCAGTCACGATCGGTCTCCGTCGAGGGGTTGACGCCCTGTCGCCGACCCTGCGACCCTTGCCCGGTCAGCTTCCCTGTCCGCCGGATCGGACGCCTATCTTCGCGCCCGGCCGGAATGGGTTCGCCGCATGGCCGATGGCCAGCCCGGGGCGGCCCTGCCGACGGACGATCGCCGTGGCATTCCCCACGGCACACAGGCGCCCGATGACCAGCTATCTCCGGCGCGTCCGGACCCTGAAACGCGACATCCGCCTGTTCTTCGTGTTCAGCCTGCTGATCACGATCGGTTTCGCGGTCTTCGGGCTGGCCTACAACCTCTACCTCGTCGAGCTCGGCTACCGCGAGGACTTCATCGGGGTCTTCAACGCCGTCTTCACCGTGTCCATCGCGCTCGGTGCGATCTCGATCGGGGTCGCGCTCCGGCGGATCGGGACCTGGCGGGCGCTGCTGATCGGAGGGGTGGGCACGATCGTGATGCAGGTCGCCCTCGCCCTCGTCGAGGCAGCGCCGCTCATCCTGGGGATGGCCATCCTCTACGGTCTCGCGATCGCCTACCTGACCACGACGACGATGCCGTTCATCATCGAGTGGGGCCGCCCGTCCTCCCGGGCGCAGGCGGCCTCGATCGCGTTCGCGCTCAACGCGGTCGCCGCGACGATCGGCTCACTGATGGGTGGCTACGTCCCGGAGATCGCCGGGCGGATCTCGGGCGGCGACGCCCAGAGTCCGGGCACCTACCGGATCGCCCTGATCTCGGGCTCAGTCATGGGGCTGTTCGCCCTGATCCCGCTCCTCCGCATGCGAGAGGCACGCCGGGGCCAGCGCCGGGAGACCGCCCGGAGTACCGCCGCCGGACCGACGACCGCCGAGCGGCAGCAGACCCGCAAGGACGTCTCCATCTATATCGCGCTGGGCGGCATCCTCGCGCTCGGCCTCGGGACGGTGATCCCGTTCTACGCCGTCTACATGATCTCCAAGGGGGTCTCGCCGGGTTCGGTCGGGTTCATCTACGCGCTCGGGAACCTGCTCGGGGCGATGTTCAGTCTGCTGGGGCCGTCGCTGGTGCAGCGTTTCGGCAACCTCCGGGTCAACTTCGTCATTCGCGCCATGATGGTCCCGGTCTACGTCCTCCTGATCCTGTTCCCGGCCACCTGGGTCGTCCTGTTTGCCCACATGATCCGCTCGGTCTCGCTCAACATGGGCGGTCCGCTCGATTCGACCTTCATCGCCGACATCCTCCCGCCGCGCCTCCAGGCCAGCGCGATCGGCTACCGGGCCGCCTCATGGAACATCGGCTGGGCGCTGTCGAGCGTCGTCGGCGGCTGGGTGATCGTCAACCGCGGCTATGACTGGACGTTCGCGGCGATGGTCGTCGCGGTCGCGGTCGCCTCCGGCACGTTCCTGATCTACTTCACCCGACACCCGCTCGTCCGCTCGGGCCGCGTGCTGATCGCCCTGCCGCAGCGCCAGCGGGCCGCGGCCGCCGCCCGGCTCGCACGGGACGCCGAGGGGGACGTCGCCGGCCAGGTCGGGGAGATCGCGGAGGCCGAAGCCGCCGACCTGATCCGCGATCCGGGCAATCGCGACGGGCACCGGACGACATCGCGGTCCGTGGACCTCGACGGCCATCTCGCGGCGGATGTCGGGGTCGATCTCGATCGGTCGAGTCCAGGTAAGATCGACCCTTCGACGCACTCGGGTGCCCCGACGCACGGGCTGCCCGCCGATGGGCGGGCGGGGGAACCGGGCGAGCCCGACCTCGCGGGTGACGAGCGGCGCCCGGCACCCGTCGCCGCGGCTGACGGTCCTCCGTCCGCGACCGTCAGCGCGGCAGAGCCATCGTCGTGGGAGAGGGAGGCCCGATGACACATCGCATCGACCGACGAGCAGCCATGACCGGCGCGGCGGCGATCGCTCTCGCTGGTCGCCTCGGGACTGCTTCGACGCCGGCAACCGGAACGGATGACGAGATGGATGAACGGACCGCGGACCTCCGGGACAGGATCGCCCGGATGATCATCTCCCCGGTGACGGGCACCTCGCTCGCGCCGGCCGAGGCCGAACGGCTGGCCGCCCTGCGGCCGGGCGGCGTGATCCTCATCGGCGACAACATCGGCGAGGACGGCGAGATCGCGCCGTTCACCGAGACGATCAAAGCGGCGATCCCGGACCGGCCGCCGCGGCTGTTCGTGGATCAGGAGGGTGGCGTCGTCCGGCGGATCAAGGCTGATTCCGAGCCGGACCAGCCGACGATGGGCGCGATGCCGATCGGCGAGGTCGCCGCCGTCGCGACCCGCCGGAGCGAGATCGTGCTGCGGTACGGCTTCGACGTCAACTGCGCGCCGGTCGCCGATGTCGCCTACCGCGCCGACAGCTTCATGGCGGCCCGCAGCTTCGGGGACGACCCGGACCGGGTGGCGGACCGGGTCGAGGCGACGGTTACGGCCATGATCGAGGTTGGCGTGATCGGCGCCGTCAAGCATTTCCCCGGGCATGGCGCGACATCGGTCGATTCCCATGAGGCGCTGCCGACCGTCGAGGCGACCTACGACGAGTGGCTGGCGGGCGAGGCAATCCCGTTCCGGCGCGCGATCGCGGCCGGCACGCCGATGGTGATGCTCGGCCACCTGATGTACCCGAACTGGCCGGGCTGGGGCGACACCCCGGCGACGTTCAACCCGGAGGCCTACCGCGTCCTGCGCGAGGAACTCGGGTACGACGGTGTCATCATCACCGACGACCTCGGCATGGGCGCCCTGACCGACTGGGCGCCGCTCGAGGTCATCGACCGGGCGGTCGACTGCGGCGTCGATCTCCTCCTGGTCGTCGTCCAGCGCGCCACCGTCGAGACGGTCCTCGACCATCTGGTCGGGCGGGTCCTGGCCGGCTCGCTGTCCGAGGAGCGGATCGACGAGAGCCTGGCCCGGATCGACCGCTTGCCGTAAGGGTGGTCGGGCTCCAGCATCGCCCGATCCCCGGCGGCAACCGGTCCCTGTGAGGAAGACGATCGATTGGTAACGCTGATCGCCCGGATCGCGTGCCGGTGAGAGGCTCACTCCGTCGCGTCCTGTGCAGACGGCCCAGTATCCGGAGAAATCGTTCGGTCCGGGCAATCTTGGTGCCCGAAGACGATCGTCCCAACCGTTCTATCGTATGGTATCGTTCGTGCATTCCCCAGCAATGTCGCCGGAGTGATGCGCTGCCTCTCACGCGGGATCTCGCCCATCGCCTCCGGTCCGACTCACTGTCCCACCGTCCAACCCAGCTTGTCCGAAAGGGGTCTCACCAATGGGACATCCGGCCTCCGTCACCCCCAGGATCGATCGATCACTGCCTCGCGACGATTGGCAGCAGTCGGCGCTCCTGAGTGGGTTCATCGCCACGTTCTGCCTGACCGTCGTCATCACCGGGGCCTATGTCCTGGCCGATAACATCGGCGACCAGAACGGTGGGACCGTGAGCCGTTGGCTCTACAACCTGGTCAACAATATCTCTACCGATCGAACGACCGATGCGTTCTTCCTCGCCCTGGGGATCAATCTCGCCGTCGGTCTCGGGCTGGCGCTCGTCTTCGCGCTCCTCGAGCGCACGGTGATCCTGACGGGCTGGCGCAGGGCGTGGCGCGGGGTCGCGTTCGCGCTGATCCCGTTTCTGGGGTCGGTCCTGATCCTGTTCCCCCTCCTGGGAATCGGAGTGCTCGGAATCGACGCGCATGCGGGTCCGCTGCCGGTGCTCGGCAGCCTGGTCGCGCATGTCGTCTACGGGTTCATCCTGGGCGGGTTCTATGGCGATCGGGTCGAAGACTGGGTCGGTGCGTCAGACCATGACCGGGATGCCGCCCGGCTGGCGCACCGTGGTTCGGCCAAGGGGTTGGCGATCGGTCTGCCGCTCGGCGCCGGCCTCGGCCTCCTGATGATGCCGCTGCTCGACAACATCGCCGGGGCGGTCGCGATCGTGCTGGCCTATACCCTGCTCGGCGGGGCGTTCGGGCTCCTGATCGGCTCGTTCATGGGGATGAGCGATCCGGTCCCGGAAGGCAATGAGGAGTAGGCCTCGCCCGTCGAAGCGGTGCCACGGATGACGGTCGCCGTCGTGACCGGATGATCATAGCCCCCGGCGGAGACACCGCCGGGGGCTATCTCATTACGGGATCCGGGTTGAAGCTTGGTGCGTGACCGCGCGTGCGTGCTGCTCCCCTCTCTGGGCACCTGCGAGCCGCAGCGCAGCGAGAGCCGCTTCAGCGGGTGAGCGAGCAGGTGAGCCGGAGAGGGGCTGAGGGAGAGGTCTGCTTCACCACCGAGGGGGCACGGGTCTACCGACTGTTTGCCCGGATTCGGTGTTACCCGGCACTACTCGACGCCACCGGCGACCCCGGCCGCTGAGTGGACCGCACTGGCGACATGATCCGCGATCGCCGCTGCCTCCGGGCCGACGATGCCGATGAATGATGACTTCGGCCGGTCCCCCCGGAACGTCATCCCGGCGAAGTAGAGGCCCGGCACGTCGGTCAGGCCCCCGTCATGGGTCGGGTGGCCGTCGGGGCCGATCACCGGGAATCGAACCACCGAATAATCCGAGTCGTAGCCGGTCGCCCAGACGATGCCGGTGATGCCCTCGGCCCTCAGGTCCAGCTCGGTCCGCTCCGGCTGGGCGAAGCCATCGCGGAGGGCGTCGTCCGGGCGGCCGTGCGGCGGGGTGACGGTCTTGCCCGTCTCGCGCTCGATCGTCTCCCGGTGCCCCGCGACGTAGGCATCGACCCGCTCCCGCCAGGCGGCGTCGAAGGCGTCGATCCACCGCAAGCTGTCGTGGAGATCGGGTCTGACCGTCAGCGTGGTGTTCGACGACAGCGCGACGCCGGTGATATGCCCGACGAGCCGCATCCCGTCGTGGGCGAAGCGGTGCAGGTTCGTGTCGTGGTCGCCGCCGCCCCGGCCGGTCCGCGCCGCGCCGCCGCCGGACTCGCCGGCGGTCTGGTCACCGGTGCCGGAGATGCCGGGGTAACGGTTCCAGCGGGAACTGTCGATGCCCCGGTAGCGCCGTGGCTGTCGCCCGGCCCGCCCGACGGCGAGGAAGACGTCGCGCCCGGCGAGCAGCAGGTCCTCGGCGATCTGCGTGCCGGACGCGCCGGAGCCGACGACGAGCGTCGCGCCGTCCGGAACGGTGTCGGGGTTGCGGTACTGGTCGGGGTTGAGCTGGGCGATCTCCGGCGCGATCGTCCCGGCGAACCACGGCGACCGCGGCACCTGATAGATCCCGGTCGCGACGACGACGGCCCGCGTGCGGATCGTGCCCCGGTCGGTCTCGACGACCAGGGGACAGCGGTCGTCCGGCCCCTGCGCGATCGCCCGGACGGTCACGCCGGACTGGACGGGGGCGCCGAACGACGCCGCGTAGGCCTCGAACCGCGCGACCGCCTCGTCGCGGGTGCTGAAGGCGTCGCGATCCCCCTCGAAGGGGTAGCCCGGCAGATCCAGCCCCCAGTTCGGCATGATCATCATGAAGGCGTCCCAGCGCCGGCTCCGCCAGGTCTCGGCGATGCCGCCCCGGTCGAGGATGACGTGCGGAACCCGACGCTGGGTGAGCTCGTAGCTGGTCGCCAGCCCGACATGGCCGGCGCCGAGGACGACGCAGGCGATCTCCGTTGGCAGCGAGGACGACACATCCATGCGTAGGCGAACTCCGGAGGAATCGGGCGGTATCAGGGGCGGAGCCGCGGACCGGGCGTGACGGGGCTATCGGTCGACCGAGCCGAGGATGATGTCGATCGTCCCGATCATCGCCACGATGTCGGCCAGCATCGCGCCGGTCGCCATGTGCGGCAGGGAGGAGAGATTGACGAAATCGGCCGAACGGACCCGGAACCGGTACGGGATCGGCGAACCGTCCGAGACGACGTAGTAGCCCAGCTCGCCCTTGCTGTGCTCGATCGCCTGGTAGACCTCGCCCTTGGGCGGGCTGAAGCCCTTGATCACCCAGATGAAGTGGCGCTGCATGTCCTCGGCCGTCGTCATCGTGCCCTTGTGGGGCGGGATGACGTAGGCCGACTCGTAGGCCATCAGCGGCCGGTCGTCGGTCGCGACCCGATCGAGGGCCTGCGTGATCAGCCGGATCGACTGGCGCATCTCCTCCATCCGGACGAGGTAGCGGTCGTAAGTGTCGCCGGACTGCCCGAGCGGGACCTCGAAGTCGAGCTGGTCGTAGACGAGGTACGGCTCGGCCTTGCGGATGTCGTAGTTGACGCCGGAGCCGCGCAGGCAGGCTCCGGTTAGCGAGTACGAGATCGCGGCCTCCGGCGTGATGATGCCGTTTCCCTTGGTCCGCGCCATCCAGATCGGGTTGGCCTGGAGCAGCGTCTGGTACTCCATCTGCCGGTCCGGGAAGATCTTCAGGAAGTCCCGGATCTGCTCGACGAGACCGTTCGGGATCGGCCGGCTGAAGCCGCCCATCTCCATCATGTTGGTCGTCAGGCGGGCGCCGCAGAAGGCCTCGAAGATGTCGAGGATGATCTCGCGCTCCCGGAAGCAGTACAGCGACATCGAAAGGGCGCCGATGTCGAGTGCGTGCGTCCCCAGCCAGACGAGGTGCGAGGCGAGCCGGCTGAGCTCGGCCATGATCACGCGCCAGTACTGGGCTCGCTCCGGCGCCTCGACGCCGCAGAGCTTCTCGAAGGCGAGGATGCAGCCGAGGTTGTTCTGCGGGGCGGAGACGTAGTCCGTCCGGTCGGTCCAGGGCAGGACCTGGGCGTAGCGGTGGTTCTCGCCCAGCTTCTCGGTGCCGCGGTGGAGGTAGCCGATCACCGGGTCGCAGTCGGTGATGACCTCGCCGTCCAGCTTCAGCACGATCCGGAGGACGCCGTGCGTGGATGGGTGCTGCGGACCCATGTTGAGGGTCATCTCGCGGGAGCCGCTGCCGAGGTCGCGCTCGTCGGCGATCTCGAGTGTGCCGGTGGTGGCGGGGTCCTCGGTGAAGTCGTAGGAGGACTCGGCGAAGGCGCCGTCCTCGATGTCCCGTCCGGTGTCGGCGGCCACGAGGGCCGGGTCGCGGGTGATGCTCATGGTCTTGCCTCGGTCCTGCGCGCTCGGGAGGGTGGAACGGGGGATGGGTCGGCGCGTCAGGCGGTGCCGGTCCGGCCCGTCCAGCGGGTCCGGACGCGGGCCACGGTGCGTTCGGTGTTGTAGACCGGGTACTCGCTCCAGCCCCGGAGTGGGTAGTCCTTCCGGAGCGGGTGCCCCTCGGACCAGTCCTCGGCGAGCAGGATGCGCTTCAGGTTCGGGTGGCCGTCGAAGATGATCCCGAACATGTCGTAGGCCTCGCGCTCCAGCCAGTTGGCGCCGTTCCAGATTGGGACCAGCGACGGGACGAATTCGCCGTCATCCACCCCGGCTTTGACTCGGACGCGGGTCCGGTGGCGGAGCGAGTAGAGCTGGACGACGACGTCGAAGCGCGGCGCCTCCCGCAGGCGGAGCATGTCGACGGCGGTCAGGTCGCTGAGGAAGGTCAGCGAGGTCCGCGGGTCGCGCTGGAGCACGACGCAGACGTCGCGCAGGGCAGCCGGCTCGACGTGCAGCGTCGTCTCATTGCGGAACCGGACCGCGGCGATGATCGCATCCGGCAGCCGCTCCCGCAGGACGCGCAGGGCCGGGTGGCGCTCGACGTCCTCGTCGTACCAGTCGGACCGGCCGGAGCCGGCCTCCGGGTTGACGGACATCGAGGAGTCGGACGAGCCGCCCGCCGGCCGGGTGTCGCCGTTGGTCGGGTCGACGATCTCGCCAGCCGTCTCGGCCTCCGTCGAGAGGTGTTCGCCGTTGGTCTGGGTCGGTCTGGTGACGGCGGCGATCGTCCCGGCCGGGTCGGCGTTGGCGGGCGACGGGGTTGTATCGTCGATGTACTTGCGGTTGGGCTGCGGCGTCTCCGGCTCGGTGCCGGGTGTCTGGGCGTTGGGCTGGCGGTTGCGGTCGCTATCGGTCACTGGGCACTCTCCACCGGATCAGGACATTCCGGAGACGGTCAGCCGCGCTGGGCGGCCATCGCGTCGACCCGATCGGCCCGGCGCTGGCTCTCGGCGGCGTCCGGCCCCTGCTTCCTGGCCATCGTCTCGTACTTGATGACCTTGTTCTGGAGCTCGAGGATGCCGTAGTAGAGCGACTCCGGCGTCGGCGGGCAGCCGGGGACGTAGATGTCGACCGGAACGACCTGATCGACGCCCTGGACGACGGCGTAGGTGT
>CAXTHM010000022.1:13988-22883 GCA_964244115.1 uncultured Thermomicrobiales bacterium | reverse complement strand
CAGCAGTTCGAGGCGCTGTTCGGAGCCGACGCCCGCCTGCCGCTCGCTGCCCGCTCCACGCGATCGACGCCCTGGACGACGGCGTAGGTGTCGTAGGGCCCGCCGACGTTGGCGCAGGAGCCCATCGAGATCACCCACTTGGGCTCGGGCATCTGGTCGTAGAGCGTCCGGACGACCGGAGCCATCTTCTTGGTCACGGTCCCGGCGACGATCATCAGGTCGGCCTGCCGGGGCGAGGCCCGGTACAGCATCCCGAAGCGCTCGGCGAGGTCCCAGCGGGACATCGAGGCGGCGATCATCTCGATCGCGCAGCAGGCGAGGCCGAACTGGAGCCACCAGAGCGAACTGCGGCGACCCCAGTTGAAGAGGAAGTCCAGCGAAGTGACGAAGACGTTCTTGTTGAACCGGTCGTCGATCATGCCCATTCGAGCGCGCCTTTCTTCCAGGCGTAGATGAACCCATCGAAGAGGAGGAACATGAAGACCAGCATCGCGACGAAGCCGTAGACGCCCAGCCCATCGAAGACGACGGCCCACGGGAAGATGAAGATCGCCTCGATGTCGAAGACGACGAACAGCATCGCGACGACGTAGAAGCGCGGGGTGAAGCGCGGTTTGGTCGCCTCGACCTGGGGCACGCCGCTCTCGTAGGGGGCGGCCTTGGCGACGGAGGGTTTGCTCGGCGCGACGATCTGATTCAGGGTGAGCAGCGTCAGGCCCAGCCCGATGGCGGCGAGGAGCAGGATGCCGATGACGACCCAATCGGAGCCGTAGATCTGGGTGTTCACGCGGGGCGGAACCTCTCTGTCCTGCGGGTAGCCGACCCGCGGCCGGCGGGCACTGGGTGCCCCGCCGGAGCACGAAAACCGTTTGTGTATCTTATCACGAACGGTTCGCACACCCGTCCGAAATGCGATTTGGTGCGGCGTGATCTTGCGAGCGGCGGCACAGTCTCGTCGTGGCGACGCTTGCGAGTCCGGCCACCGCGGCGATCATCGCCCCACAGGGGCGATGATCGCCGCGGCGGGCGTGGACATGGCGAGACGGCTGGTGGCGAGCAGTCCCCACTCCAACCCCTCCCCGGCTCGTTTCGCGCTGCGGCGCTCACGCCCGGAGAGGGGCTTCATGCTGGTCGCGCAAGCGCTCCGACAGTTGCGAGTCCTCCATCCATGGATTGGGTGGGCATCACGCTCGTCCGCTAGACCAGCCCATGATGCAGGGGGCAATCGTGTCCCGACGCATGGACGACCACAAGCGTCGCTCCCACCGATGGACGGCCCTCGTCTCAATTGGCAGGAGCGCCTGCGCGACATGCGGAAGCCCCTCTCCGGGCGGTGAGGAGGTACGACGAACCGAGCCGGGGAGGGGTTGGGGAGGGGTCTTCTCCGCTGCCGCAAGCCTCGGCATCGATCACGCCGATTGCCAACACCCGTGTCGCCCTATGGCGATGGCAGCCGCGGCCTGGCTCGCGAGCGTCGCCGCTACGAGACGGCACCACCACCCGAGTGGACAGAGCCAGCGCGGAGTGTTTTCTATACCCCCATAGGGTATAATGGGAGCCTTACGTAGCAGGAGGATCTCCATGATGTCCGCACCGCCCGTTTCCAGACCGAACGCCGACGTGACGGACAGCCAGCTGGCCGAAGCGCAGATCGGTGTCGAAGGCATGACCTGCGCCTCCTGCGTCCGTCGGGTCGAGCGTGCCATCGCCAGGGTTCCGGGCGTCGATGCGGTCGCGGTCAACCTCGCGACCGAGCGGGCGACGGTCTTCTTCGATGAGACGACCGCCTCGCGTGACGATCTCACGGCGGCTGTCGAGAAGGCTGGCTACAAGGTCGGCCGCGTCGTCATGCCGTCCGGTGTCGCGGCAACGCCGGCCCCCGCTCCGGTTCACAGCGCCGTCCCACAGCCCGTGCCAAACCCTGCCGCCGGTGCTGCCCAGGAAGTCTCCCTTGCTATCGAAGGGATGACGTGCGCGTCGTGCGTCCGGCGGGTCGAGCGGTCGCTGGCGAAGGTCGAGGGTGTCGAGCGGGCCAGCGTCAACCTCGCCACCGAGCGGGCGACGGTCTCGTTCCGACCGGAGATCGTCGGGCCGGATGCCCTGCGCCAGGCGGTCGAGAAGGCCGGTTACCGCGTTGGGGCCCAACCACAACCCACCGTCGCGGCACCGATCGCCGATACGAGTGAAACGATTGTTTCGGCACCGGACACATCCGCGCCAGATGAGCGGTCGCTGCGGCGGGACGCCGAGATCGCGGACCTTAAGCGCAAGTCTCTCGTCAGTCTGGTGATCGGGCTCGTAATGATGGGGCTGATGTACCTGCCGCTGCCGATCGGGATGGTGACGCTGGCGCCGATGCTGCTCATCGCCGGCTCGGTCGTCCAGTTCTGGGCCGGCGGGATCTTCTACCGGGCGACGTGGGCGGCGCTGAAGCATGGCGCCGCCAACATGAACACCCTCGTCGCCGTCGGGACGAGCGTCG
Organism: uncultured Thermomicrobiales bacterium; assembly: GCA_964244115.1. GTDB lineage: Bacteria > Chloroflexota > Chloroflexia > Thermomicrobiales > UBA6265 > CADCWK01. The sequence goes on along the minus strand of CAXTHM010000022.1, from coordinate 20,401 downwards.
CCTACGGCTACAGCGCCTTCGTGACGCTCTGGCCCAACGCCGCCGCCGACTGGTCGCTGCCCTACGATCTCTACTACGAGTCGGCCGTGATCGTGATCGCCCTGATCCTGATGGGGCGGTGGCTGGAGGCCCGCGCCAGGCGGACCACCGGCGAGGCGATCCGGGCGCTGATGGGCCTCCAAGCCCGGACCGCCCGCGTCATCCGGGCCGGCCAGGAGATCGACGTCCCGCTCGATCAGGTCGTCGCTGGAGATCGGGTCCGGGTCCGGCCCGGCGAGAAGGTCCCGGTCGACGGCACGATCATCGAGGGGCGCTCGACGCTCGATGAGAGCATGTTGACCGGCGAGAGTCTGCCGGTCGAGAAGGGGCCGGGCGACGCCGTCATCGGTGCGACGATCAACACCGCCGGGGGCTTCGTCTTCCAGGCGACCCGGGTCGGCGCCGACACGACGCTGGCCCAGATCGTCCGGCTGGTCGAGGAGGCGCAGGGCAGCAAGGCGCCGATGCAGCGGCTCGCCGACACGGTCTCGGGGTATTTCGTCCCGGCCGTGCTCGCCATTGCCGCCCTGACGTTCCTCGGCTGGTTCCTGTTCGGCCCGGACCCGTCCACGACGATCGCCGTCACGACCGCCATCGCCGTCCTCGTGATCGCCTGCCCGTGCGCTCTCGGCCTCGCGGCGCCGACCGCGATCATGGTGGGGACCGGCAAGGCGGCGGAGAACGGCGTTCTGATTCGCGGTGGCGAGGCGCTGGAGCAGGCCCGCCGGGTCGACACGATCGTGCTGGACAAGACCGGCACCTTGACCCTCGGCCGGCCGACCGTGACAGGCATCGAGCCGGGCGCCGGCTATTCGTCCGACGACCTGCTCCGGCTCGCGGCCGCGGTCGAGGTCGGCTCCGAGCACCCGCTCGGGGAGGCGATCATCGCCGCCGCCCGGGATCGGCAACTCGCCCTCTCGACAGCGTCCGACTTCATATCCGTCACAGGGCAGGGCGTCCGGGCGACGGTCGACGGGCATAGGGTGGCGGTTGGCAACCGGCGGCTCCTGACCGACCTCGGGATCGACGTCGGTCACCTGGACGACCAGGCCCGGGCGCTGGCCGAGACCGGCGCGACGCCGATGCACGTCGCGGTCGACGGCTCCCACGCCGGCATCATCGCCGTCGCCGACACGATCCGGCCGGAGTCGACCGAGGCGGTCGCCCAGCTCCGGGCGCTGGGGCTCCAGGTCTGGATGCTGACCGGCGACAACCGGGCGACCGCGGAGACGATTGCCCGGCAGGCCGGGATCGACAACATCCTGGCCGAGGTCCTGCCCGACCAGAAGGCGGCCAAGATCGTCGAGCTCCAAGGGCAGGGCCGGGTCGTGGCAATGGTCGGCGACGGCATCAACGACGCCCCGGCCCTCGCCCAGGCCGAGCTCGGGATCGCGATCGGGACCGGCACCGACGTCGCGATGGCGGCGTCCGACATCACGCTGATCGGCGGCGACCTGCGCGGCGTCATCACCGCGATCGCCCTGTCCCGACGAACGGTCGCGACGATCCGGCAGGGGCTGTTCTGGGCCTTCGCCTATAACGTCGCGCTGATCCCGCTGGCGATGGGGGCGCTCTACCCGGCCTTCGGCATCCTGCTGACGCCGATCATCGCCGCCGCCGCGATGGCGATGTCGAGCGTCAGCGTCGTCACCAACGCTCTCCGGATGCGCGGCTTCCGGCGGCCGTCCTCGGCGCACGAGATCCTGCACCCACCGCTCCGGGCCCGGCTGGCCGACGGCGGCTACCTCGTCGCGATCGGCCTGCTGGCGCTCGTCATCGGCGGTGGTGCGATCTGGCTGGGCAACACGACCGGCGTCGGCGAAGGCGGCCACGCCGGCGCGTCGTCTGGCCAGACGCGGGACGCCGGTGAGAATGACATGGAGATGTCGCCCGCCGGTGGCTAGCGCCGGTCTCACGAGGAGGACCTGATCTCGATGGACGGATCGGCTCCCGGCTCTGGGCATCTGCGGAGCCGACGCCGCATGGGACGGGGGAGCGAGCCGGTTCACCCGGGTCAGGGAGAGGTCGATCCATCCGCCCCGGCCCTCCTGGGCGAGCCGGATGTCCCGGTGCGGCGACCCAGACCCGCCGGCAGTCGACGTCAGGCACCGTCGGTCAGCAGGTCGGAGACGGTGCCCGGAAAGGCCGCGCGGTCCGGGATGCGCGGCCGACCGCCCTCTGAGAACCGAAACGACCGGAGGAATCAGCATCCTGGTCGCGTCGACGCCGCCTGGAACCCGTGCCGGTCAAGGAACGTGCTCCTGGACGGGTCCAGCCATCGTGCCAAGGGTGGGTGATACACTCTCGGCCACCTCGGCTCGATCCCTTCACGCCCGTCCCCGATCCACCGGGGGCTTCTCTTCTCCGATTCGCGTCTGATCATGAACCTTTCAAGCGGCTGTGCCGTACCGACCCGTGCTCGGGTGGGGGAGCCCGGAACGGTCAGTCGCCATGTCGCCGTGATCGTGGGCAGCCCTGGTTCGGGGGGCGCCATCCCTGGCAAGAGGAACGTCCGTGAACGTCGAACAGCTTCGCCACGAGTGGCTCGGCGGGAACACCCGCGTCGAACTCATCGCCGGTCTGGTCGTGGCGCTGGCGCTCATCCCAGAGGCGATCTCGTTCGCGGTCATCGCCGGCGTCGACCCGAAGGTCGCGCTCTACGCGTCGTTCTCGATCGCCGTAGTGACCGCCATCGTCGGCGGTCGGCCGGCGATGATCTCCGCCGCGACCGCCGCGATGGCGGTCCTGTTCATCGATCTGGTCCGGGACCACGGTATCCAGTACCTGTTCGCGACGACCATCCTGGCCGGCGTCTTCCAGGTCATCGCGGGGGCGCTGCGCCTCGGTATCCTGATGCGCTTCGTCTCCCGCTCGGTCATGACCGGCTTCGTCAACGCGCTCGCCCTGATCATCCTGATGGCGCAGTTCCCCCAGTTGACCGGAGTCGGCTGGCTGACCTATGCGATGGTCGCCATCGGCCTGGCGATCATTTACGGGATGCCCCGAATCACCACACTCGTCCCGTCGCCGCTGATCAGCATCGTCCTGCTGACCGTCGCCGCGGTGACATTCGATCTGGGCAGCCTCCGGACGGTCAGTGACGAGGGGGAGCTGCCCTCGTCACTGCCAGCGTTCCTGATCCCGGATATCCCGTTCGATCTGGAGACGCTGCGGATCATCGTCCCGACCGCGCTGGCGCTGATGGTCGTCGGGCTGATGGAATCGCTCATGACCGCGACCCTGATCGATGACATCACCGACACGGGAAGCGACAAGAATCGCGAGGCCGCCGGGCAGGGCATCGCCAACATCGTCACGGGCTTCTTCGGCGGGATGGCGGGCTGCGCCATGATCGGCCAGTCGATGATCAACGTCCGGATCTCCGGCGCCCGGACCCGCCTCTCGACGTTCGCCGCCGGGACGTTCCTCCTGATCCTCATCGTCGCCCTGGGAGACGTCGTCGGTCGGATCCCGATGGCGGCCCTCGTCGCCGTCATGATCATGGTGTCGATCAGCACGTTCGACTGGCGGTCGATCCGCGACCTCGCCGTCAACCCGAAACTGTCCAGCGTCGTCATGGTCACGACGGTGGTCGTGGTCGTGGCGACCCGCAATCTCGCGATCGGCGTCTTCGCCGGGGTGATCCTCAGCGGCCTGTTCTTCGCCTGGAAGGTGGCGAACGCGTCGCAGGTCGATGTCGCCGCCACGAGTGACGACCGACTCCGCGTCTACGAGGTCTCCGGACAGATCTTCTTCGCCGGCTCCGACAGCTTCGTCTCCGGGTTCGACTATGCCGAGGTCCCGCCGCGCGTCCGGATCGATGTCAGCCGGGCGCATTTCTGGGACATCTCGTCGATCGACGCCCTCGACAAGGTCGTCCTGAAGTTCCGGCGCCACGGTGCCGAGGTCGAGGTCATCGGCCTCGATGAGGCCAGCCAGACGCTCGTCAGCCGGCACGGCGTCCACGACAAGACCGAGGACCTCGGTCTGTCGGCCGGGCATTGAATCCTGTCTCCGCGCCACCGTCGTCTGTGCTGGCGTTGCACCGCCGCACGGTGGGGTCCGGCTCGAAGACATATTGACAGGCGTCTATGTCTGGTCCATGCTGTCGCCATGACGACGAAGCTGATGCGCCTCCGACCGGAAGACTGTTGCTCGGCTCCCCTCGTCGAGCCATCGCTGGCCGACGACGACCGGGACCGCCTCCTGCTGGCTCTGAAGGCGCTCGCCGACGGGACCCGGCTTCGGATCTTTGAGTTGATCGCCGCCCAGGACGCGCCGGTCTGCGCCTGCGACATCGTCGACCGGTTCGATGTCAGCCAGCCGACGATCGCCCACCATCTGCGGACGCTCCGCGAGGCCGGGTTGATCACGACGACGCGGCAGGGCGTCTGGGCCTACTACGCGGTCGATCCGGCCGGCGTCGACCGGGTCGGTGGGCTCCTCGACGTGGCGGCCGGTCGCACGGTCCGCGTAACGCACTACGGCGGGGGGATCGACCGTGACTGAAGTCCAGTTCACCGCCAGCGGCAAGCCGAAGCGGTCGATCGCGTCGCTGACCGTCGAGCGGCGCTACGCCAACGTCATCCGGCTGTTCCTCGCGGGGGAGCTGCCGGACTTCACCCATGAGCGCCACGTCCACGTCGCCAATGTCCTCCGCCACCTCCCGTACGGTCGGGAGTTGATGCATCTCGGGCTCCAGACGATGGCCCACCGGCACTTCATCCCGCACAAGTACAGCGCCGAGATCACCGACCGCAACTGGGACCGGCTGGACGGGACGTTGCCCGACCTGGCGCTGTTCGACGACCTGCCCGGCGGTGCCAGTGCCGCGAAGGTCGCATGTCCGACGGTCAGTCAGGAGACACCATGAGTCAGAAGCGCCTTCCCGTCGCGGTCATCGGTGCCGGTCCGGTCGGGCTCGCGGCGGCGGCCCGGCTGCTCGCCCAGGGCGAGGAGCCGATCGTCTTCGAGCGCGGCTCATCGGTCGGCGCGTCGGTCCTCGGCTGGGGCCACGTCCGGCTGTTCTCGCCCTGGCGATACGTCGTCGACGATGCCGCCGCCGGTCTGCTGGCGCTGTCCGGCTGGGCCGCGCCGGACCCGGAATCGTTCCCGACCGGCCATGAGCTGGTCGAGCGGTACCTCGCGCCCCTGGCCGCCCTGCCCGAGCTGCGTGAGCGGATCCATCTCGGCGTCGAGATCGAGAGCGTGACCCGGGACGGCTTCGACAAGATGAAGACCGACGGCCGCTCCGAGGCGCCCTTCCTCCTGACCGGACTCTGCGCCGATGGGTCGAGCACGACCTGGCGGGTGCGGGCGGTGATCGACGCCTCCGGGACGGCGACGATGCCGAACCCGCTCGGGGCGTCGGGCCGGCCCGTGCCCGGCGAGCGGGAGATGGGCGACCGGATCGCCTACGGCATCCCGGACATCCTCGGTCTCGACCGGAGTGACTACGCCGGGCGCCGCGTCCTCGTCGTCGGCAACGGGCACTCGGCCTTCAACGCCCTGCTCGACCTCGGCCGGCTGGCCGATGAGGTGCCGGGGACGTCGATCGTCTGGGCCGTCCGGCGCCCGGCGACCCGGCTGGCCGGGCTGTTCGGCGGTGGGGGGAACGATCAGCTCTCCGAGCGTGGGCTCCTCGGTCTGCGGGTCGAGGAGATGGTCGCCCGTGGCCAGCTCCGGATGATCTCGGGGTTCAAGGCGACCCGCGTCACGGGTGGGGCCGACGGGCTGCTCGTCGCCGGCGAGGACATCGTCCTGCCGCCGGTCGACCGCGTCATCGTCGCGACGGGCTTCCGGCCGGACCTGGCGCTGCTGTCCGAACTGCGGATCGCACTTGACCCGATCGTCGAGAGCCCGGTCGCGCTGGCTCCGCTGATCGACCCGAACCTGCACAGTTGCGGTTCGGTCCCGCCCCACGGCGCCGAGGAGCTGCGGCACCCGGAGCCGGACGTCTACGTCGTCGGGATGAAGAGCTACGGCCGGGCGCCGACCTTCCTGATGCTGACCGGCTACGAGCAGGTCCGCTCCGTCGCCGCGGCGATCGCCGGCGACTGGGCGGCGGCCCGCGACGTCCGGCTGGTCCTGCCCGAGACCGGCGTCTGCTCGACCAACCTGTTCGACGCGCCGGGCGCGTCATGTTGCGGCTCGACGGTCGAGGAGGTTGCGGCAGTCAGCGACAGTGCGTCCTGCTGTACTTCGGCCGCAGTCACCGCCGGGGCCGTCGCAGCGGGAGGCTGTTGCGCTCCGGCTGCCCCGCAGGTCATCCAGCTCGCCGGGCTCCGCCGGCTGGCTGTACCCGACCGGACCTGACTCGACCTGACCCACGCCAGCGAGGAGGGGTTGCGCTGAGCCAGCCAGTCGCGGGAGCC
>CAXTHM010000022.1:0-13945 GCA_964244115.1 uncultured Thermomicrobiales bacterium | reverse complement strand
GGCGCGAATCCGTCCCACGGGCGGCGGTACTACGGCTGGTCGATCGTCGGGGCGCTCTCGATCACCGAGTTGATCTCGTTCGGGGTGCTCTACTACGCCTTCTCGGCCCTGCTCCGGCCGATGCGCGCCGAGCTGGGCTGGTCGCTGACCGTCCTCTCGGGCGGGTTCTCGGCGGCACTCCTCGTCTCCGGGCTGGTCGCCCCGTTCGTCGGCCACTGGCTGGACCGGCGCGGGGCGCGCCTGCTGATGACGACCGGGTCGGTCGTCGCGACCGGCGCCGTGCTGGCCTGGTCGCGGGTCGAGACCATCCCCAGCTACTTCGCCGTCTGGCTGGTGATCGGCCTGGCGATGGCGACGGTCTTCTACGACCCCGCCTTCACCGTGATCACGGCCTGGTTCATCCGGTTGCGAGGGCGGGCGCTGCTCGCCCTCACGATCAGCGGCGGCCTGGCCAGTACGATCTTCCTGCCCTTGACCGACCTGCTCGCCCGGTCGCTCGGCTGGCGGGGGGCGCTGGTCGTCCTGGCGATCATCCTCGGCGTCGGCACGATCGCGCCGCACCTGCTCGTCCTGCGGCGCCGGCCGGAGGATCTCGGTCTCCTGCCCGATGGCGACGTTCCGGACCTGACCGTCCCTTCCGCGAGGGGGTTGGCCTCGGGTCCGGCGTCGGGGCGTCGCGGTCGAGGGACTGATGCCAACGTCCGCACGGCGATGCGGGTGCCGGCCTTCTGGTGGCTGGTCGTCGCCTTCGTCTTCAGCACGCTGACGACCACCGCCGTCATGGTCCATCTGCTCGCCTACCTGATCGAGCAGGGCCACGCCAGCGAGTTCGCCGCCCTGATCGCCGGCGCCTACGGGCTGTTCTCCGTCACGGGCCGGGTCCTGATCACGGGGGCAGGCCGGTTCGTCTCCGGCGGCCGGATGACCGTGGTCGTGTTCGGGGTACAGGCGCTGGCGATCGCGGTGCTGGTCGCGTGGGGCAGCGGGACGGTCGGGGTGCTGCTGTTCATCGTCCTGTTCGGCGCCAGCACCGGCGCCCTGACCCTCGCCCGCGCCACGGTCGTCGCGGACTACTTCGGCCGCTCGTCCTACGGCGCGATCTCGGGGACGATCTCGCTGTTCTCGACGCTCTCCCGCGCCGCCGCGCCGGTCGGCGCCGGCATCGGCTACGGGCTCGCCAGCGGCTACGGGCCGGTCTTCGCCTGTCTCGCCGGCACCGCCGCGCTGGCGACGATCGCGATGGCGACGGCCGAATGGACCCAACGCCGGTCGAACCCCGGCAACGCCTATGTCCCCTCGACCTGAATCGGTCGCGCTCAGCCGATCCGGACCGCCTCCTCGGTGTAGCGATAGCGCGGGGGACGCTGTCGCCCTTGCAGAGCGTAGGCGAAGGACAGTGGCCCGATCCGGCCGATGAACATCGCGACCACGACGATGACCTTTCCGGCGTCGGACAGCTCCGTCGTCATTCCGGTCGAGAGCCCGGTCGTCGCCAGGGCGCTCATCGACTCGAACAGCAGGGCGGCCGTCGTGAACTGCTCACCGAGGATCTCGTCTTCGGTGATCGCGAGCGCGATCGTGATCGCGAAGTAGATCACCAGGAACAGGGCGATGATGCCCATCGAACGGAAGACGAGGGCCGCCGCGATCCGCCGCCCGAAGATCTGGACCTCGGAGTACCCCCGCAGCGCCGTGATGACGGCCATCGCCACGACGCCCGTGGTCGAGAGCTTGATCCCGCCGGCGGTCGAACCCGAGGCTCCGCCGATCGCCATCACCCCGATCCAGACCAGCAGGGTGACCGTCGTCACCTCGCCGAAGCTCACGGTGCTGTAGCCCGCCGTCCGGGCCGCGACGCTCTGGAAGACCGACGACATCGGCCGGGCCCAGACGGGCGTCTCGGCCAGCGAGGCATTCCATTCGGCGAGGAGGAAGACGAGCGCCCCGCCGACCAGGACGATCGCGTTGACGACGATGACGAGCTTGGTGTCGAGCGAGATCAGCCCCCAGCGGCGGCGTGTCCAGAGCTCGTGGAAGACGATGTAGGACAGTGAACCGGCCTGGATCAGACAGGCGACGACGATGTTGACGAGGGGGACGTCGTCGTAGGCGATCAGGGAGCCGAGATTCCCGCTCAGGTCGAACCCGCCGTTGCAGAAGGCGCAGACGGCGTAGTAGATCCCGGTCCAGAGGGCCTGTCCGAACGACATCCCCGCCGAGAGCCAGAGATGGGCGGTCAGGAGTGCCGCGCCGATCGCCTCGACGGCGAAGGTGAAGCGGACGATCCGGCCCGAGAACTCCAGACCCTCCCGCAGCGTCAGCGTCGGCGCGCCGTCCCGCATGAGCAGCGCGTCCCGCAGGCTGTTGCCGCGCCGCAGGATCTGGAGCACGAGGCTGGCGCCGACCATGAAGCCGAGCCCGCCGATCTGGACGAGGAGCAGGATGACGAGTTCGCCGAAGAAGGTCCAATGGGTCGCGATGTCTACCGTCGACAGGCCCGTGACCGACGCCGCCGACATCGAGAGGAACAGGGCGTCGTAGACGTCGGTCTCCTGGCCGGGCGCCGTCGCCCACGGCGTCAGCAGCAGCGCCGTCCCGACCGCGATCAGGATCGTCAGCGCGAGCGAGAAGACGCGCGCATGGACGAGCGGCGTCGATGAGAGAGATCGCTCGGCGCGCGGCGGGGGACAGTCGATCACCCGCGGCTCACGCGGGCGGCGGATCACCTCCCGGCCAGGACGGTGCCGCGGCGGGCCGGCCGACGGGAGGTCGGGGGGTGATGTCATGAATCGGTGGACTTGCCGTCGAGGGCGCTGAACCGGTTGATCGCGTCATCGGTCCCGGCGACGATGATCTCGTCGCCCTCCTGGATCTTCTCCGCGTCGGACGGGGACGTGATCAGTTGGGCCCCGCGGCGGATCAGGAGCACGCTCAGGGCGAGGCCCGGAGTATCGTCGAGGTCCGACAGCGTGCGGCCGAGGAAATGGCGGGGCGCCTGCATCTTGACGAGGCCCGCCGTCGGCGTCAGGGTGATGTAGTCGTTGATCGTCCGGACGCCGAGCGAATGACCCAGCCGGATACCGGCGTCGGTCTCCGGGAAGATGACCCGGTCCGCGCCGATCCGGTGCAGGACATCGCCGTGGAGCTTGCTCGTCGCCTTCGAGATCACCCACGGGATGCCGAGCTGCTTGAGCAGCATCGTCGCGAGGACGCTGGCTTCCAGGTTCTCCCCCTGGGCGACGATCCCGACATCGGACTCGTCGACGTGGAGCGAGCGCAGCAACTCCTCGTCGGTGCCGTCCCCCTGCGCGGCGAGGGTGACGAAGTCCGACGCTTCGGCGACGGGGCGCTCGCTGATGTCGATCGCGAGGACTTCGTACCCGAGCGATGCCAGCGTCTTCGCCGTGCTCGTGCCGAAGCGCCCCAGGCCGATGACGACCACCCGCTCCTTGCGATCCTGGTCCCGCTGGCGTCGAAACATGCGCCTACCACTCCCCATCCAGCGCACGACCGCCCGCCCACGGGACGTGCCCCGAACGTGACGCGTACCGACAGCGTGCAGCGTACCAATCCTGGCCGGGCCGGCGCGAGGGGGACCACGGCCGGGTACGCTGGTGGTGCGACGCGTGGGTGGGAATGCCGCTGGACTGTCTCCTTCGACCCTGCGCGAGGACGCTCGGCAGGAGTGATCCACCCTGATCGTCCCTCCGTTCTGTTTCCTGAAGGAGAGACGTGACCGACGACGACGTCGCGGTATTCCCAGGTTGGAGCAGTGTCCATGACCGAGTCCGCCGCCCGGCTTCCCAACGGCTCCCGGCCCCTCCCGACGGCCAGCTTCGCGCTGCGGCCCGAGCAAGTGGACCAGATCAGGAAGATGGCTGTCCAGCGTGGCACCAGCCAGAGTGCGATCGTGCGCGACGCCATCGACATGCTGGTGCACGACACGGTTCGGCAGGCGCTTGAGCAGCTCCAGCGGGCCCGCCGGCTCGATGGCGGGCCGCTGTTCCCGGATCCCGACAACGGCATACGTTCGACCGGCGCCGAGAGGGAGCAGTTCCGGGACCGGACGGCATCGAGAGAACCATCCGGCGAGGGTTGACGTTTACTACTCTGAGTGACGGACTTCCCCCCCAACGCGGGTCGAGCAATCGCCCGCAGCCCGTTTCTCGTCCCTTCCCAGCCAGCGCGTCGTGCGACATCGCACGGCGTGTTGGTCGTTTTCGGGTGATGATCGAGCGGCCGACGTTCCCGAATCGATTGGCGATGGTGTGAGATGGAGCGGTCTATGCCCGAACGACGTGGCGCCGGCGCGATCCTGATCGACCTCGATGGCGTCATCCGTCACTGGCCCCGGCCGTTCGATGCGCCGGTGGAAGCGGGGCAGCGCCGAGTCGAAGATGAGATGTTCGCGCTAGCGTTCGCCCCGGCGCTCCTCCACCGGGTGATCACGGGCCGGATCGGACATGCGGAGTGGCTGACCGAGACGATTCGGCTGCTCGGCCAGAGATGGCCGGACGAACACGCACGTCAAGCGGTTGCCGCCTGGGCCAGTTCGCTCCCCACGGTCGACCCAGCCGTTCGGGATCTGGTCGCCTCGTGGCGCCGGACGGTCCCGGTCGTGCTGGTCACGAATGCGACGGATCGGCTGGAATGGGATCTCGCCGTCGCTGGTCTCGACGACGCGTTCGACGCCATCGTCAATTCGTCCCATGTCGGCCATGCCAAGCCCGATCCCACCATCTTCGCGGTGGCTGTAGGTCGGACCGGTGTGCCGCCTGAACAGACCGTCTTCATCGATGACTCGCTCGCCAACGTCGAAGCGGCGATCGCATCGGGTCTGATCGGGTACCGATTCGACGGCGATGTCGATCGGCTCCGGGCCTTCGTCCGGGACCAACTGGAGTGACCGGAGCGCGTCCCGTTCGCGCTGCGGTCGCCCGGAGCGACTCGCTTCCGTCCGGAAACCATGACACGGTCAGTATAAGACCTATTGCGTCGCCCATGGCATCGCGGTACGATTGGCTCTGTCAGGAGCGGGCCGACATCCCGTTCCGGCGATAGCAGCGGTAACCGGTTCTCTCAAGGGTTCGCCGAGGTACGGCGGGCATGACGCCCGCTCGAACGGCGCCCAGCGACGCAAGGAATCGACTCCATGAACGACCGAAATCCCAGCCAGCGCATCACGATCCCCGTCGGCGGCATGACCATGCGCGACGCGATGGATCGCATCCTCAATGACGGCTTCTTCAACTCGCCGTTCCGCTCCGTCTGGGGCGGGGGCTTCAACGGCGGGTCCGGCGCCTCCCGGCTCGGGATCGCGATCGACGTCTACGAGACGGCGCGTGAGGTTGTGATCATCGCGGCGGTCCCCGGCCTCGGGCCGGACGACATCAGCGTCCAGGTCCATGAGAACACCGTCACCCTGAGCGGCCAGCTCCCGAACGTGGCCCAGTCCGAGGAGGCCAAGCAGGCGACGTGGTACATCCATGAGCTGCCATATGGCCACTTCCAGCGGAGTCTGAAACTGCCGGTCGAGATCGACCCGGACGCCGCCGACGCGACCTTCGAGAACGGCATCCTGCAGCTGCACCTGCCCAAGGCGACGCAGTCCCGCCCGCGCCAGATCACCGTCCGGCGCAGCGAGCAGGTCGCGCCCGAGCCGCTGGCCCTGCCCGAGGACGAGACCGGCGAGGCGCCGGCCACCAACGGGACCGGCAGCCACGCCGACATCGGCGAGCCGATCGCCCGCAGCTAGTCACGTCCGACTACAGGGAGATCACTCCGCAACCGCCACCGCGAGATGATCGCGGTGGTTGTCGGGCGTTCAGGCGCCATCCTGGTTCCGACCGGCCAGTCGTCGGCCCTGAAGGGACCGGCTCAACGACATCGGTGGGCACGATCCAGTCGGACTTCGATGCTACGGTAACGGGGAGCAGCAGGTGGTTGACCACCGTCGCCGCGAATGTCCTTCAGCCGGTCCCTTCGGGGTCGGGCTGCACTGGCGAGACGTTGCACGGCCTCGGCGTGGTGGTGGTCGCGCTACCGGCCCAGTCCGGCTTCATTGGCCCGGACGATGGCGCCGGCCCGGTCGACGACCTGGAGCTTGTCGAAGATGATCGAGACCCGGTTGGCGATCGTCTTCGGGGCGAGGTGGAGCCGCTGGGCGATGGTCTGGTTGTTCAGCCCCTGGGCGACGAGCTGGAGGATGTCGTGCTCCCGCGCGGTCAGGGACGGCAGGGCGAGCTGGCCCGTCAGGCGGCCGCTGGCGGAGAAGAAGGACAAGACGCGGGTGGCGATCGCCGGGCTGAAGATCGCCTCGCCGTGGGCGATCGCCTGGACCGCCCGGAGCAGGGTCTCCTCGTCGGCGTCCTTGAGGACGTAGCCGTGGGCGCCGGCCCGGAGCGCCGCGAACAGCGAGTCGTCGTCCGAGAACAGCGAGACGACCAGGATCCGGGCGTCTCGCTGCGCCGCCACGATCCGCCGGATCGCGCTCAGGCCGTTGCCCGACGGCATCTGGAGATCCATCAGGATGATGTCCGGCAGGTGCTCGAGGGCCAGCCCGACCGCCTCGTCCCCGGTCCGGGCGACCGCGACGACGCCGAACCCGTCGAACCCGTCGATCAGGGCCTGGAGCCCTTTCCGGAACAGCGGGTGATCGTCGGCGATCATCACGCGAATGGTTGCCGCCTGCTCAGTCATCGCCCGACTCCTGCTGCCTGTGCGTCCTAGGACCGATCGGCAGGCTCGCCCTGAGGCAGGTCCCGCCGTTCGGCTCGCGGACGATGCTGAACGTCCCGAAGAGCTCGTCGACGCGCTCCCGCATCGACTGGAGCCCGACCCCCGGCACCGCGTCCGGCGAGATCCCCCGGCCGTTGTCACGGATCGTCAGTCCCAGCGCTGGACCAGCGGTGATCGAGACGGACGCCTCCGTCGCCTCGGCGTGTCGGATGACGTTGGTCATCGCCTCCTCGACGATGTGCCAAGCGGCGACCTCCACGGCGGCGGGGAGCGCCGGGAAGTGGTCCGGGGCGTCCATCGTGATCCGGAGCGGTGGTTGGCCAGCCGTGCTGGCCCCATCCCCCGTCAGTCGCCGCGGAACTTCTCGACCGTTGAGCAGCTCCAGGCGTTGCCGGATCGCCCCGGCCAGACCGAGCTGATCGAGGGCTGGGGGGCGCAGCCCGTGGGCGATCCGGCGGACATCGTCGATGGCGCCCGCGAGCCCGTCGCGCAGTTCGGAGAGGTCGGCCCGAACCGGGGCGTCATCAGCCCGGACGGACCGCTCGGCGAGCCGCGCCTGGAGCAGCAGGGCGGCGAGCTGGGCTCCGAGCCGGTCGTGCAGGTCGCGCCGCAGCCGGCGGCGCTCCTCCTCGCGGGTCGTGACCAGCCGCTCCCGCGCCCGCCGCAGGTCATCGGTCAGCCCGACCGACCAGGCGACGATCCCGGTCTGCCGGGCTACCTCAGTCAGGAGGAGCTCTTCGGCGCCGGAGAGGTGATCGGATCCGTGGCGTGGACCGACCTGGAGCTCACCGAGGTCGTGGCCATCGTGGTTGAGGCGGAAGCTGCGCGGCGCCGTCACCGGCACGCCAAGCGATGTCACGGCGAGCGCGGCCGAACCCGCCTCGGTCCCGGTCAGGGTGATGGCGACGAACGGGAGCTTCAACGATTCCTGCACCGTCCGGCAGACCGTCTGCCCGAGCTGGTCGAACGTCCCAACGGCGGTCAGCCGGTTGCCCAGCCGGGCCAGGACCGCGTACGGGGTGTCGCGCTGACCGTAGAGCAGCCGGTTGACGGTCCGCTGGGTGGCGGCGTGGGCGGGCAGGAAGCCGGTCGCGATTAGCGCCGAGGCGAGCAATGCCGGGACGACGTGCTGCCCGGTCGACAGGAGCTGGTTGGAGATGCCGACGATCGCGCTGTAGACCGCGACCGTCATCGCGCTCAGGATGGTGTAGACGAGCGACCGGCTGATGATGACGTCGATGTCGTAGAGCCGGTAGCGCAGGATCGAGAGCGCCATCGCGATCGGAGTCAGGCAGTACGTCCATGACCAGACGACGGCGATCCAGGGCTGATCCGTGATCAGGCCGCTGAATTGCGAGAAGACGTGAAGGATGTAGACCATCCCGACCCAGACGCTTACCCAGGCGACCCATTTGAGCTGCTGGCGCTCCAACCCGCGCGCCCGTCGGAGTCGGACCAGCACCGACGCGATCGCCGGCAGGCCGCTGAGCAGGATCAGGAGGAACCCCAGCCCCAGCACGTTCATGATGTCGCCGACCGGACCGCTGATCCGGACGGGGTTCGGGACGTCGCCGAACTGCCCGTCGAGAACGGTCGCCGTCCCGAAGGCGAAGCTGAGCGAGGCACCGAGCGCTCCGAGCCCGCCGAGCCAGAACGGCAACCGCCACCACCCGCCCATCGGCCGGCCGGTCGGGAAGACCGACAGCAATCCTCCGACGACGGCCCAGACCACGAAGGGTTACCAGAAGCTTCCCCAGGCGACCCAGTCCGCGCCCGGCAGGGAGCCCGGATCGACCGTGAGGCCATAGGCACCGTAGGCGCTGGAGCATTGGTCCAGCGTCCCGAAGACGCTGATGACCGCCAGCAGCCAGCCGATCGGATGACCGGGTCAGCGCGTGAGGATGACCCAGGCGACGACCGGAAACGCGAGGAACGCGGGCGCCCGCCAGCCAAGCCAGATCTGCTCGACCGGCATGCCGCCGTGGGCCGCGGCGGCCGCCACCAGGATGACGGTCGCGATGAAGCCGGCCAGGCTGACCACGAGCGACCCGACCGCGAGTCGCCTTGCCCGGACCGGTGTCGCCCATCCGCTCAGCGACCGTTCGATGCCTGGCCCGTTCGCCTCGGTGGCAAGGGCGAGATCAGCGGCGGCGGGACCCGAGATCGCCATGGCCGGGGCACCTCCGTGGGGGTACCAGACACCCGGGAAACGCCCGGCCGACGGACTGGTCGATGACGACGATTGCGTGCGCTCACAGTATAGGGGGATTGTCGATCGTGTCGATCGTGTCGCTTCCTCGCCCGTCGAATGGCACGGGACCGGCATGGTCAGGCGACGGTGAAGATCTTCAGCATCCCGAGCATGACGTGAGGCGGACCGTCCCAGTCGTCGGGCGCCGCGCAGAAGGCGACGTAGGTGCCTGGGGTCAGGTCGAGCAGGAGCCACGATGTCAGCCCAGGGGTCATGATGCTGACGCCTCCGGCCGGCGCGAAGGCGAGATCGGACGTCTCGCTGGAGAAGGCCTCGACGACGTCCTCCTCGGTGGTCCCGGCCGGGACCGGCAGGAACGCCGTCTCGTGGAAGGTCGAACCGGTCGCGTGGACCTCGACGATCGACCGGCCGGCCGGGACGGTGTCCGGGATGCCCTGGAACGCGTACTCGATCATGCTGATGGTGTAGTCGGCCGTCGGGGTCTCGACGATGGCGTCGTCGCCGGGTTCGGTCACGGCGAGGAAGCCGACCTGTGAGCCGAAGATGTTGATCAGCGCGTAGGTGCCGGGGATGAAATCGACGATGCCGACGGCGTCCCGACCGGGGAACGCCCAGTCCGGCCCGCCGACGATCTGCGCCTCCCGCCACCAGTCCGGTACCGGCGGGGTCTCGGTCGAGGCGGCCTGGTCGGCCAATACGTCGTCCGGCGTGGTGTCGCCGGGCAGGCGCATCCAGACCATGTGCTCGCCATCCGGGATGTCGCTGTTGACGACGGTGACATAGGTCAGGCCGCCGGGGATCGTCTCGGGTAGATCCATCCCGGCCTGCGAGATCGTCACCTTCAGCGTCGGGTAGCCCATCGTGTCGGTGTTCGGCGTGCCGGCTGGCGTGGCGGTCCCGGCAAGGGCGAGTCGTGGTAGAGCGAGACCCATCCCGGTCGCGGCGCAGAGCAGCGCCAGTTGACGCCGGGACAGCGTCGGAGCGGTGAACTGGTTCGTCATCATGGCGGGAGCCTCGTCGTGCTGGCGACCCAACCAGGCCACCGGCGATCCCGGTGCGAGGACCGGATCTCCCCCGAGGATGCGCTCCCGCGATCCCGGCCAGCAGAGACGACCGTCCCGATCCGTCCGGGAACGATCACGCCGCATTCCCGGGAGTGGTTCCCGTATCTCCGGGAGAACGATGACGCCCCCTGGTTCCGGAACCAGGGGGCGTCATCGTTGATCGCTGTGCACGGGGCGTTCGCCGGACTAGGCGACGGCGGCGTCGGTCTTCGGGTCGAAGAAGTAGAAGCGCTCGGGCTCGGCCGTCACTTCGATCTTCTGGCCGCGCTCGACCTTGACCTCCGGGGACATCCGGGCGGTGAGGACCGCGTTGCCGCTGTTCAGGTAGATGAAGCTCTCGTTGCCGAGGAGCTCGATCACGTCGACCGTGACCGGGAGGACCGTCTCCGGCGTGCCCTGGTAGTGGGAGCGCTCGACGAGGTGCTCGGGCCGGATGCCGAGGGTGACCGTCTCGCCCTTGAAGCGAGCCAGCGAGGCGCCCTTGGCGTCGGGGACGCGCATGCGGAAGCCGCCGGGGTTGGTCGCGTACAGCTTGCCGTCGGCATCCTCGATCTGGACGTCGACGAAGTTCATCGACGGCGAGCCGATGAAACCGGCGACGAACTTGTTGGCCGGCTTGTCGTACAGGTTCTGCGGTGTGTCGAGCTGCTGGAGCACGCCGAGGCTCATGACGGCGATCCGGTCGCCCATCGTCATGGCCTCGACCTGGTCGTGGGTCACGTAGATGGTCGTCGTCTGGACGCGGTCGTGGAGCTTGATCAGCTCGGCCCGGGTCTGGACGCGGAGCTTGGCATCGAGGTTGGAGAGCGGCTCGTCCATCAGGAAGAGATCGGCGTCACGGACGACGGCACGGCCGAGGGCGACGCGCTGGCGCTGGCCACCGGAGAGCGCCTTGGGCTTGCGGTCGAGGAACTGCTCGATCTCCAGCATCCGGGCGGCCTCGAGGACGCGGCGCTCGCGCTCGACCTTGGGCACCTTGCGCAGCTTGAGCGGGTAGGCCAGGTTGTCGCGCACGGTCATGTGCGGGTAGAGCGCGTAGCTCTGGAACACCATGGCGACGTTGCGGTCCTTCGGGGGCAGGTCGTTGACGACGCGATCACCGATGATGATCCGCCCCTCGGACACTTCCTCGAGGCCGGCGATCATGCGCATCGCGGTCGACTTGCCACAGCCGGACGGGCCGACCAGCACGAGGAACTCCCGGTCGTGGACTTCCATGTTGAGGTCGGTGACGGCGGGAGCGGACGAGTTGCCGTACCGCTTGAAGACGCCGTCGAAGATGACTCGGGCCATGTGGATGAACCTCCGGCTACCTACGCCTGCGGGCACGCCGGTGCCGTCGCAGGGGAGCATCGTCCACCTCGTCATCCTGCGCACCACGGTGTTACGCGACGAGTCCGGGGCCGCCCGTGATGCTCAACGGGCTGGCCGCCCGCGGTTCCACATCGACGATGGGCCGCCCGGGCATTGTTGCGGCCCGGCGCCGGGCTGTCAAGCTGACGGTGGGCTACCGCACGGACTGCCCGACCATCGTCACCTGCCGGCTGGACTCGCCTGTCCTTCGATGACCGATCCGGGTGCGCGAAGTCGAACTCAGTGATCGTTCCGCGGCAGATGGTCTATCCATAAGGGACTGATCGCACTATCGCCGACGGCCCGGACGACGTACCATGACCCCGTTCATTTTCGCCGCTGGTCGCGGTGTGAGCGTCTGGTCGCGGACAGCGTCGGAGGAGCGAGGGATCGTGTCGACGGGAAGCGCGGACGCGCCGGATCAGGTGGTACGGGACGAGATCAGGCCCGGGCGGTTCGCCGGGTACGTCGTCACCTTCGGGGAGGCGATGCTGAGGTTCACGCCGCCGGGCAACGAGCGGCTGGAGCGGACCCAGACGCTCGGGATCTCCGGCGGCGGGGCCGAACTCAACACCGCGACGGGGACGGCCTGCTTCGGCATCCCCAGCACGTTCGTGACGGCGTTGCCGGACAACGCCCTCGGCCGCTGGCTGGTCCGGTCGGCCCGGGCGCATGGGGTCGATGATGCTGGTGTGCACTGGCAGCCCGAAGCCGACGGCCGGATGGGTGTCTACTACCTGGAAGAGGCCGTCGATCCCCGCGCCTCGGCCGTCACCTACGATCGGGCAAACTCGGCCATGGCCCGGATCGCGCCCGGTCGGTTCGACTGGCCGGCAATTCTGCACGGGGCGGCGGCGTTCCATGTCTCCGGGATCACGCCGGCGCTCGGGGCCGGTGGCCGGTCCGAGACGATGACCGCGATCCGCACGGCGCGGCGACTCGGGGTGCCGGTCGCCTTCGACCTCAACTACCGGAGCAAGCTCTGGTCGGAGGCCGATGCGGCGGATTGTTTCCTCGAGATCGTGCCGCGCGTGGACATCCTGTTCGCCGGCCGCGGTGCTCTGAGGACGTTCTTCCATATCGATGGCCAGATCGAGGAGGTCCTCGCCCGGACCCGGTCCGAGCTGGGCGTCGGCGTCGTGGCGATGCCGCGGAAGAAGAACGTCGGCAGCCGCGGGATCCGCCTGTCGTCCTACGCCCTAGGCGCCTCCGGAGAGATCGCCCGGGCGCCGTGGGTCGAGACCGAGATCGTCGATCGGCTCGGCGGCGGCGATGCCTTCGCGGCCGGCTTCCTGGCCGGGTATCTGGAGAACGCCGCGGACCGTCAGACGCCGGGAGCCGGATCGCTGCCGGACCTCGACCGGGCCTGCGCGCTGGGGACCGCCGCCAGCGCCCTGAAGCACACGATCCCCGGCGACTTCCTCTGCGCGACCCGGGCCGAGATCGAGGCTGTCGCCGCCGGCGTCGAGGCAGGAACGCTCCAGCGGTAGGTATTCGCGGCGCTGGGCCGGATCGTGCGGATCGATCCTTGGCAAAACGGCCCATCGCGGAGAGCGGACGCCTTTTCGGGGTGCCCGATCCCGACGGAGCGATCGGTGGTGGGCTATCATCCTCGGCGACATGACGCGGTGCCGTTCTCAGGAGGAACTTTCGGTGGGACAGGTCGAAACGGTGGACGCGTTCATAGAGATTCCCCGCGGCAGCCGGAACAAATACGAATATGACAAAGAGCTGAAGACCTTCCGTCTCGACAGGGTGCTCTACAGCAGCGTCCATTACCCCTCCGACTACGGGTACATCCCCGAGACGCTGGCCGAGGACGGCGATCCGCTCGACATCCTCGTCATCGTCCAGGAGCCGACCTTCCCCGGCTGCATCATCCCGGCCCGGCCGATCGGCGGGTTGGACATGTGGGACGAGAAGGGCAGCGACTTCAAGGTCGTCGCCGTGCCGATCGGCGACCCACGCTACGCCGAGATCTTCACGATGGACGACGCCGGCGCCCACTGGGCCCGCGAGATCGAGACCTTCTTCGCCTCCTACAAGCACCTGGAGAACAAGATGTCGGAGGTCCGGGGCTGGCACGATGTCGAGCACGTCGCGACGGTCATCGCCGAGTGTCGTGAGCGCTACACGACCGGCTGATTCGGGCGAATGTCGGCGGTAGGACGACCATGATGAATGACCCTGCCGCAACGCCGTGGCAGGGTCGTCCGCTATCCGGCCATGAATCGTCCTCGCTGTGGCGACGACTCAGAGTCGAGAACTCGACCTGACGGGCCCTCGTCATGGTCCGTTTCGATGTGGTCGGTGCGGAGCCTCATGTAGGGGCGAAGCTTGCGAGTCCGGCCGCCGCAGCGGCCATCGCCCCGCAGGGCAATGACGGTGTTAGCCACACAGGGCTATGAATACGCCAGCACGCTGCGTGGGGAGCAGCGCCGACCATCGAGATTCGGTAGGTTGAGTTGAAGTGAGTGGAACTCGACGCGCTCGGGTGGCGGAGCAGACCTCTCCCCCCAGCGGAGCGAGACCCCTCTCCGGCTCACCTGCTCGCTCACCCGCTGAAGCGGCTCTCGCT
>CAXTHM010000021.1:0-51417 GCA_964244115.1 uncultured Thermomicrobiales bacterium | reverse complement strand
GACTCCTCTCTGACCCGAGTGTCCCCCCGATCACCACTTTTGCCAATCCGCTTAGGTATCGTGCCAGCTTGTCGGCCAGCCACGTCTTGCCCGAGCCTGGCGGTCCTTCGAGGATGAGCTGCTTCTTGTCGTGGAGGAGACTGAGGAGGTCTTCGAGGTCGGCCGTGTCCATGAAGGTCGCTGCTTCAAAGTCCTCAATGAGCGGGGGGGGCGGAACATTTCGCCCGTTGGTTGTCACCTTGAACTCCTGTTCCGTGAGTTCAAGGATTGTTAGGTTCTGTTGGAGCTTTTTTGCCAGATCTGAAGGAAGTTCTTTCAATGGTCGGGGCTCGGTCGATGTCCACGTCACTGCCCGTTGATGAGGGGCGGTGATCATAGACGGGTCGTGGTGGTAGTCTCCCGTTACGATACCCCAACCGAGGATCGACCCATGGCCATATGCAACGATTCCATCTGTGGGCTTCATTTCTTTGGCAAAAATCCAGAGCTGGTTGCTGGCGTAAGTGATCCCGTTTGCACTCTTTGACCCGATATCAGGAACCCCAGCAAGGTGGCTACGGAATTCCTGCTTGGTGCCAGCCGATAGCGTCGCGAGATTCCCGACCTCTGCCCACTGAACCGCTGCTATTCCATGCTCACGAAACTCAGTCCAGATAATTGCCGACGGGCCAGGTGAGATCTTCCAGTATCGCGCCCTGAGCGGTGGAGAGATGTCGAATATAGACGGATCCCAAATCTTCATGATTTGTTCGTCATAGAAATCCATGTTCTGGTTGCCAGTCATTTCAACCAGATAGCCTCGGATCTTTCGCAGGGCGAGATCAAGGTCCTTCTCATCGCCCACGACTTCCGGGTAGCCAGCAATAATGAGCTTCTTTTGTGACGTCGTTGCGGTCCGCTCGAAGTCATCCGGAAACATGAGATACAGCAGAACGTGGCGACCGTGAGACTTGATGCCCTCGTCCGCCGCAATCTGATAGACCAACCGACGACATGCCTCACTGTCGAGCGGATCGGCCAAACCTCGCCTGACGGCGCGGACGAATGCGAGGAAGAAGCGAAGGTATTCCCATTGCTGGAGGAGATAGTACTGACCGGGTAGACCAATACCTTCGTGAAGCGCCTCGTCGAGTAGTTCCTGCGACTCGTCAGGGATGGCCGTCGCAACTCCGCGCCATAAAGCGATTCGCTGAACGCTCTGAATCTTCGTCGAGCTTGAAACGGCAGCCGCCAAAGGGAATAACCAGTAGAAGGCATAGACATCCGCGGCGAGGCGAACGGCATCGTCGGAGAGTCCAGCGAGTTGCTTTTCCAGCGTGGATAGAAACGAAGCCGTGCCTCCCGGCTTCTGGATCAAGAGGGCGTCAAAAACCGCAGTGATGTTGTCTTCAGTCCAGACTTCCAGGTCCGGCCAAATGAAGGACTTACCGTCGACCATGACCCGCTGGCGAAACAGGTCCGCTGCTTTGTAGACCAGTTCTGCCTCTGCAATTCGCGCCATCGCGTTCGAACTCCGTGGTTGGTATTCAGTCTATCGACCGCTGATTACATGCTGGTCAACATGTTCCGACATCAGGAGCCAACCCTGCTGCGCTACCTTATACGCTGATGCCTTCCAACGAGCGACCCGCCGCACATATGACGATCTCAACCGCAGCAAGGAGCAGACGATGACCATCCCCTCTCCCACCGAGCAGCTCGTCTCCGTCGACTGGCTGGCGAGTCACCTCGATGACCCCGGGGTCCGGGTCGTCGATATCCGGGGCTATGTCCGAACGACGGACCTCGGCGACGGCCGGCAGGCCGCGACCTACGCAGGGGCGCCGGAGGAGTACGCCGCCGGGCACATCCCCGGCGCCGTCTTCGTGGACTGGACCAGCGACATCACCGACCCGGACCACCCGGTCAAGGCGCAGCTGGCCGGGGCCGAGCGGTTCGCCGAGGCGATGGAGAGTCGCGGGATCGGCGACGACACCTTCGTCGTCAGCGTCGACCATACCGGCGGCCACATGGCGACCCGGCTCTGGTGGGCGCTGCGGGCCTACGGCCACGACCGGGTCGCGATCCTCGATGGGGGCTACGCCGCCTGGGATGCCGCCGGCAAGCCGCTGAGCACGGATGCCGTCACGCCGGGACGGGCGACGTTCACGCCGCGCTACCGGCCCGAGCTCGTCGCGTCGATCGAGGGTGTCCTGCTGGCGACCGAGCACGGCCAGACGGCGATCGTCGATGCCCGCGACGCCGGCCAGTACGACGGCTCCGTCCAGCGCGGCTCGCGGGGCGGCCACATCCCGGGTGCGATCAACATCCCGGCCAGGTCGCTCATGAACGCGGACGGCACGCAGAAGCCGGTCGAGGAGCAGGCGGCGATCTTCGCCGAGGCCGGGATCACCGCCGAGACCCCGGTGGTCGCCTATTGCAACGGCGGCGTCACCGCGACGGCCGTCCTGTTCGCCCTGGAGCGGACCGGCCACACCAATTACGCCAACTACGACGGCTCCTGGAACGAGTGGGGCGAGCGCGACGACGTCCCCGTCGTGAGAGGCCCGACGCCGGCCGGCCGTTGACCCTCGGCGGTTCCCGTACGGATTCCTCGCTTCGATGGGCGGCGCTGCTCCCCTCTCCGGGCACCTGCGGAGCCGCAGCGTAGCGAGAGCCGCCTTTGGCGGGTGAGCGATCAGGTGAGCCGAAGAGGGGCTGGGGGAGAGATCTGCTCCGCCCCCGCGCAACGCAACGGCAACCCGCGCAACTCAACTACGACGGAGCGTCGAATGAACGACCAACCCGCCTTCGACGCGCACCCACAACGGACGCACACCTACCGCTCGACGATCCGCTGGACGGGCGACCGGGGCAGCGGGACGTCCGGCTACCGCGACTACGACCGGCTCTACGACGTCCTGGTCGACGGCAAGCGTCCGATCGCCGGCTCGTCCGACCCGCTCTTCCGGGGCGACCCGGCCCGGCACAACCCGGAGGACCTGCTCGTCTCGGCCGTCTCCGCCTGCCACATGCTCTGGTACCTGCACCTCTGTGCCGACGCCGGGGTGGTCGTCACGGCGTATATCGATGACTGCGACGGGCGCCTGGCCGAGCACCCCGACGGCAGCGGCCGGTTCACCGCGATCACGCTCCGGCCCCGGGCCACGATCGCGCCCGGCTCCGACCCGGACCGGGCCATCGCCCTCCACGCCGACGCCAGCCGGATGTGCCCGCTGGCCGCGTCGATGGCATTCCCGGTCCGGCACGAGCCGACGGTCGTCGTCGCGCCGGCCGGCCCCGCCTGAACCCGATCACGATCGACTGAAAACGTCGAACGCGCCCCGGAGCCAGTCCGGGACGCGCTCTCGATCAGGTGCCAAGGGCCGGACTCGAACCGGCGACCGCACGATTTTCAGTCGTGAGCTCTACCAACTGAGCTACCTTGGCGGGAACTCCGAGATCAGGACGCGACCACGGCCCGGTGGGCGATAGAGGGCTCGAACCTCTGACATCCACGGTGTAAACGTGGCGCTCTACCGACTGAGCTAATCGCCCAGGCTGAGCCTGTCGCTCAGGTTGGCCCGACCGCCGTGGTCGGGCCGATGCGTCCGGTGCCCAGGAGAGGACTTGAACCTCCACGCCCTTGCGGGCACTAGCCCCTCAAGCTAGCGCGTCTGCCGATTCCGCCACCTGGGCAGGTGTTTGTTCGGCGCGCGAGAGTATAGGTTCGTCACGCGAGCGCCGTCAAGCGCCGGTCCGGGCGCTCGGCTCCCGCGCCGGCCGATCCGCCGTCGCCGCACCGTGCCGGCGCGGGAGCAGCGCCGCCGCCGCGAACAGGGCGAAGGCGACCGTCGCCGCGACCGTGCGGACATCGTTCCAGCGCGACCAGTCCCGGATGTACTCCTGGGCCAGCCCGATGCTGGCCTGGTCGAGCACGTCGTAGCCGGCCAGGTCGCGGTCGAACCGGTCGTTGAAGAGCAGGGTGACGAGGAAGGCCCCGACGAGGTAGACCGCCCCGGCCCCGACCGTGAGGGTGCTGCCGAGGCCGTCCCGGCGCATCAGACCGACGATGATCGCGAGCGCCGCCAGTGCCGCCGCCCCGTAGGAGACGCCCCCGAACAGATGGCTGTCCGCGCCGGCGATCGACTGCATGGCCGGCAGCGCGAGGAGCCCGTTGGCATCGTCCACCCCCGGGATGAACTGCACGGTCGATGGCAACCCACCGAGCGCGTCGACGTCGCCCAGCGCCGGCATGACCAGCGCCCCGAGCGCGAAGAAGCTCCCCGCCATCATTCCGGTCAGCAGCAGCGCGGCGAGGGCGATGGTGCGCTCCAGCGTCTGGCCGAAGCGAGATGGTCTGCGAGGCGTCCTGGCGTCCTCTGCCGGGGGAATGGCGGCCGAACGACGCGTCGTCCGTTCAGGCAGCATGTCGTCGTTGGCGTCCAAGTGGTGCTCCTCGTCTGATGGCGTCGTGGGGAAGCCGCGTTGTAGGGGCGAAGCTTGCGAGCCAGGCGCTCGCGGGCGCCATCGCCCCGCAGGGCGATAACGGCGTCGGCGACAGGGGAGTCCGAAAATGAACGTCGTGGTCGCGGAGCAGTCCCCTCCCCCGACCCCTCCCCGGCTCGTTTCGCGCTGCGGCGCTCACGCCCGGAGAGGGGCTCCACGCTGGTCGGCTTCGCCTCCAGAGATGGACGCGTGAGTCGTTCTCGTCGGGGCGACGCTTGCGAGCCCGGAGCCCGCAGGCGCCATTGCCCGCAGGCGCCATTGCCCGCAGGCGCCATTGCCCGCAGGGCGATAATGGTGTCGGTGATACGGGTAGTTACGACGCACATCGGTGTCAGCCACGCGGGGGCGCCCAAAGGTGGGAACGACTCAGGCCATTTCCCCCTGACGGGCTGGGTAGGGCCTATCACCCTGGACAGTATCAGGGTGAGACGTTACCGCAATATGGCAGTGTTGTGGCTGAACGACTCCGGTCTCGTTCCGAACCGACCAGATGCGCGAACGACACCCCGAGAGCTGGTCCGATGACGATTCCCGGCATCCGTCACGTCATGCTGGCGATCCCCGGCGGCGGCGAGGAGATGGCGCGGCGGTGCTTCGGCGACCTGCTCGGGCTGACGCGGAGATCCCGAAGCGAGCCGACCTGCGCCACCGTGGGGGGCTCTGGTTCCGGAGAGGAAACATCGGTCTCCCCATCGGCGCCGACCCGGCGGTCCAGGCGACGGACAAGCCGCACGTCGCCTGGCAGGTCGACGACCTCGATGGGCTCCGGGGGCGGCTCGACGCGGCCGGGTACGAGACGTCGGACGACATCCCGCTCGACGGCCAACGGCGCGTCCGGGTCCGATGCCCCTCCGGTCGTCGCGTCGAACTGCTGACCCCGATCCCGTGACCGGTTGTGCTGGCGTCGTAGCCTCTTGACCGGCGGGTGAACTGGCCGGACGATCAGGCGATGCGGGCGTTGGACATCGAATCAGGGCGAGAGGTGCAACCGTGGCGACGACACTAGCGGATCTTCGACTGGATGGTCTCGTCGCGGAACTGATGGGGCGGGACCGGGTGCCGGGCCTGACGATCGGCCTGCTCGACGGCGACGAGACGTCAGTCGCCGCCTACGGGGTGACCAACCTGGAGACTGGGGTCAAGGTCGTCCCGGAGACGGTCATGCAGATCGGCTCGATCTCGAAGGTCTTCCTCGGGACGCTCGTCATGGGGCTGGTCGAGGAGGGGCGGCTGGACCTGGACCAGCCGATCGTCGAGTTCCTGCCGGGCTTCCGGCTGGCCGACGAGGCCGCGACGCAGGTCATCACGGTTCGGCACTGCCTGACCCACATGACCGGGTTCGAGGGCGACCGCTTCGACGACCACGGCCGGGGCGACGATGCGTTGGCCCGCTGCGTCGATGGCTACGCGACCCTCGCCCAGCAGGTGCCGCCGGACACGACGTTCAGCTACTGCAACACTGGTTTCAACCTCGTCGGTCGCGTCGTCGAAGTCCTGCTCGGGCAGTCCTACGAGCAGGCGATGCGGGAGCGCATCTTCGAACCCCTCGGACTGGAGCAAGCGACGTTCTTCGCCGAGGAGGCGATCCTCCGGCACGCCGCCGTTGGGCACCTGACCCCGGCTGACGAGGAAGACCGTGTCGCCCGGCCGTATCCCCTCGCCCGGAACACGAACCCGGCCGGCGGGATCATCACCGACGTCGCCGAGCTGCTCCGGTTCGCCGCCGCTCACCTCGGCCTGGTCGACATCCCGTCCCCGTTCCCGTCGCCGGCGACCCGGCTGGCGATGCGGGAACGGCAGGTCGCGATCACGCCGACGACCGGGCGTGGGCTGACGTGGTCGCTGGAGCGGCGGGGCGACGAGCCGGTCGTCGGCCACAGCGGCGCGACCAACGGCTTCAAGGCGTCGCTGCTCCTGCTGCCGGAGCGCAACGCCGCGATTGCGATGCTGACCAACGGGGAGAACGGCATCTACACCGAGCGCGACATCGAGCGGGCGATCCTGGCGAAGGGATACGGCATCGTCGATACCGACCCGGAGCCGATCGCGCTGGGGGCCGGTATCGCCCGCCGCGTCGTCGGCGAGTACCACGCGATGCTGACCGAGCTGACGGTCGCCGGCGACGACGACGGGCTGACCGTGACGACCGTCGGGCTCAACCCGTTCAATCACGAGCGGAGCAAGCCGGTGACCGCGCCGATCGTGCCGGTCGGCGACGACACCTTCATCGTCAGCGAGGGCGTCCGCACCGGCACCACGCTCCAGTTCCTGCCCGGCGCCGACGGCCGGTTCACGATGCTCCGGGCCGGCGGCCGGGTCGCCCTCCGGGTCGGGGGCTGAGCGCCGGGATCAGCCGCGCCGGGCGTTCATGCTAAGATCGGGCGATTTCGGCAGCGTGGGCCGTGTGGGCCACCGACGGATGGCTGCGCCGGCGACCACCGCGACCGTTCCCGGTCGGCCACCGGCGCCAGCTGACCCAACGACCGAGCGACGAGGAGCAGACGCATGACGGCCGGACGATATGCGGGACGACCCAGGGTGACCGTCGTCGGGGCGGGGATGGTCGGCGGCACCGCCGCCCAGCTGCTGGCCCAGCGGGACTACGCCGACGTGGTCCTGGTCGACATCGTCGACGGTCTGCCGCAGGGCAAGGCGCTCGACCTCGCCGAAGCCGGCCCCGTCCTCGGCTACGACACGGCCCTGACTGGCGCCAATGGCTACGAGGACACGGCCGACTCCGACGTCGTCGTGATCACCTCCGGGATCGCCCGCAAGCCGGGCATGAGCCGGGACGACCTGCTCAAGACCAACATGGGCATCGTCCGCTCCGTCACCGAGCAGGTCGTCGCCCAGTCGCCGGACGCGATCATCATCGTCGTCTCCAACCCGCTCGACGCCATGTGCCACGTCGCCTTCGAGGCGGCCGGCTTCCCCCGCGAGCGCGTGATCGGGATGGCCGGGGTGCTGGACTCGGCCCGGTTCCGGACCTTCATCGCCCGGGAACTCGACGTCTCGGTCGAGGACGTGACCGGCTTCGTCCTCGGCGGCCACGGCGACACGATGGTGCCGCTGTCGCGCTACTCGACCGTCGCCGGCGTCCCGATCACCGAATTGATGCCGGCCGACCGGGTCAAGGCGATCGAGGAGCGGACGGCCAACGGCGGCGCCGAGATCGTCGGGCTGCTCAAGACCGGCAGCGCCTGGTACGCCCCCGGCGCCTCGATCGTCCAGATGGTCGACAGCATCCTGCTTGACAAGAAGCGCGTCCTGCCGGCCAGCGTGCTGCTCCAGGGCGAGTACGGCATCGACGGGCTCTACGTCGGAGTGCTGACCAAGCTCGGCGCCGCCGGGCTGGAGCAGATCATCCCGCTCACCCTGACCGACGCCGAGCAGGCCGCCCTGACCAGGTCGGCCGGGGCCGTCCGCGACCTGGTCGACGCGATGGCCCGGATCGCCTCGGCCTGACGTCCGGATCGACAGCGTGCACCGCGGTGTCGAGGTGGAAGGTCTGGGCTCGATGGGCGGTGCTGCCCCCTCTCCGGGCACCGGTGAGACGAGGCCGCATGGGGCGGGTGAGCGAGCAGGTTCACCCCGTCTGGGGACGGGGGCTGCTCCGCCACCATACGAGCCTTGATGGAAGCGGTTCTACCCAGGGCGTCGGTTACAGGCGCGTCACAGGTCCGCGATCCCGGTGTCACACGTTCTGGCGATACTCGCGGTGTGGCGCCTTGCTTGCGCTGTATCCGTGCGTCATACCGAAGAGACGGGTCAGGGACGCGCGGCGGGCCAGTACGAGACAGGTCGAGACACATGCCAGGGTTACCTCTTCGCAAAGGAACGTCGGGCGGCATCATGGGCCGCCTGGCGCTGTTCAACCAGTTGATCTCCATCGTCCGCGAGATGCGGGTCGATGAGGTCCGGCGCGACGCCGAGATACGGCCGGTCATCCTCGTCGTCGGGCCGGACCGCACCAGCGCCGCCGACCTCGGCCACCGGCTGGTCGGCTGGTCCGAGGACCGCGCGGTCTCGGCCAAGACGTTCGACGACTCGATGGGCGACCTCAACCGGTTCGACCTGATCGTCGCCTACGACCCGGACGAGGTCGGCCGCGTGGCGGACCTGCGGGTCAAGGCCGAGCGGCTCGGGACGCTGGCCGTCGTCGTGCGCCACGATGCCGCCGAGCTGGACGACGACAGAGCGCTGGAGGCGACCCGGAAGCGGATCGTCGAGCTGCTGCCGGAGCGGGCCGTCGCCTTCGGACGGGCCTTCCCGCCGTTCCGCTCGGCCGCGATCGGTTCGATCGTCCAGTCCACCGCGCGGGCCAACGCCCAGTTCGCCCTGATCGCGAACATCCCGTCGGTGATCCCGATCGTCGGGTCGCTGTTCTCGGCCGGTGCCGACCTGCTGGTCCTGACCAAGAACCAGGTCCTGCTGCTGTTCAAGGTCGCCGCCATCCACGGCCGCGACCTGCGCGACACGACCGGCATCCTGCGCGAGATCATCCCCGTCGTCGGCTCAGGCCTCCTCTGGCGGACGCTGGCCCGGGAGGCGGTCTCGTTCCTGCCGCTGCTCGCCGGGACGATCCCGAAGGTCGCGATCGCCTACGCCGGTACGTTCGCCGTCGGGCGGGCGGCGGACTACTACTACCGGTATGGCCACGGCCCGACCCGGTCCCAGCGGCGCGAGTTCTATCAGCAAGGTCACCAGGACCTGCACGAGCGCAACCCGGATCTCGTCAAGCCGGGGAAGCCCGACGCCTCCGCGAGCGGCGTCAGCATCACCGAGGTCGCCTCGCCGGGCACCGACCCCGTCGCTCCCGGCGCACCGGATGTCACGGCATCACAGGGCGTGGACGGGTACACGAGCGAATCGTCCGCCGCCAGCACCGAGAGCCCGACCCGTTCGTCGGAGACCGGCCGGTAGGGATCGCCCATCCAGACGGATGAATCGAATCCAGGTAAACGGTCGGTGGACCCGTGACCCCTCGGTGGCGGAATAGACCTCTCCCCCAGCCCCTCTCCGGCTCACCCGCGCGCTCACCCGCCAAGGCGGCTTCGGCTGCGCAGGTGCCCAGAGAGGGGAGCAACACGCGCTTGCTCTCACGCACCAGGCGTCAACCCGGATTCCGTATGAATTTAGAGAACGAACGAGAGGCGCCAGCCATGGCTGGTGTCTCTCGGCGTCGACCGAGGACGCCGGTTCGGATGTGGGCAGCCACATCTCTCGTCGGGACGACGCTTGCGAGCCCGGCGCCCGCAGGCGCCATCGCCCCGCAGGGTGACAACGGGTGCCAGGTTCAGGCCCCGTCGCCTTTGCCCGACCATGAATGGATCGGGCTCAGAGACGATAACCGGACAGACCCGGGCTCCCGACGAAATCCGGGTAGCTGCGCCAGACACATCGCGGATCGGCTGCCTCGCTCGAGCCCGATCGGTAATCCGCTGACGATCTGTGACGCTCGGGCAGATGTCTCCGCGACATCGTCTCTGAGCCCGATCCATTTATGGTCGGGTCTACGCCAACGCCGTCGTCCAGGCTGAGGACACGTGTCGCCCCTATGACGAAGGCAACGCGTCGTCCCCGCCGCCGCCGGGCAGGTCGAAGACGAGCGTCCGTGCGGAGATCGCCTGGATCGACGGGATGATGCCGGTGTGGGCCGGGTGCGGCAGGTAGGCGTCGCGGGCGGCGGCGTCCTCGAAGACCATGACGAAGCCGTGCTCGAAGCCCTGCCCGAGATCTTCCGGGCTCGCGTTCATGCCCCAGGTCACCGAGCGGATGCCTGCGATGTGCTTCGGCAGATCGAGCACCGCGTCACGCAGCCGCTCCCAGTCATCCGGCGTGCTCTCTGGTCGCGGCTCAAAGAGGACGATGTGATGCAGCATTGGGAGTCCTCATGTGATCATCCCAGCATCGACGCTGGCGGGCTGGTTTCTGCGGGGAAGGCGGTTCAGCCCCGGCTTTCAGGAGAACTGCCTACGCCGGCGCCCCGTCTCGGAGCGCCCGGTAATCATCGTCGGTCAGGGCGAAGACGAGCGTGTCGCGGGGCTCGCCGGCGGGCGTCAGGGAATCCTTGCGGTGCGTGCCCTCATGGACGAAGCCGATCCGCTCGGGGATCGCCCTGCTACGGGCGTTGAGGGTGTCGCAGAGGATCGTGACGCGGCGGGCGTCGAGCCGATCGAAGGCGAGGCCCAGCAGCAGCCGGACGGCCTCGGTCATGTAGCCGTGGCCGGCGGCCGAGGTGCGGAGCCAGTAGCCGATCTCGAAGGCACGCAGCCGCCAGCTGATCGAGTGGAAGCCCGTCGCGCCCAGATAGCGCCCGGTCGCCGTCTCGAACACCCCGACGTTGAGCGAGTCGCGCCGGAGCCACTCGGCCGCCATCCGGATGCAGTAGTCGACGGCGTCGTCCTGCGTCCGCATCATCGGCGGCCAGTCCATCCAGACCTCGATCTCAGCCCGGGACTCGTCGATCGCCTCCTGCATCGCCGGGCCGTCGTCGGGCCGCAGTGGCCGCAGCGTGATCCGCTCCCCGACCAGCTCGGTCGGTAGCGGGATCAGCGTCGGGTAGACGTGTCGGCTCATGGGTGATCCTCATTGGCGCAGCGCACTGAGTGATTCAAATCATGCACAGGAGCGGGGTCCGTCGATCACTCCTGTGCCGGTCGGCTTTAGCCACCGGTTGAGCCAACGACGACGCCCCGACGGTTAGGTCATGTAGCGCTGCGTCAGTCCCGGATGCCGTAGGCGTCCAGCTTGTCCTGGAACTCGGGCAACTTCAGACCCAGCATCGCGGCCGCCGCCATCCGGTCGCCCTCGGCGTGGCTGAGCGACTCGTTCAATGCCTGCCGCTCGACGTCCTGGACGAGCGTCTCCAGCGTCGCGCCCTTGCGGACCCGCTGGCCGACGTCGATGAACCGGCGGTTGTCGGCGTCGGTTAGCGCCAGGTGCTCGTCGGTGATCACGCCGCCGCGGGACAGGACCGTCGCCCGCTCGACGACGTTCTCGAGCTGGCGGACGTTGCCCGGCCAGTCGTAGTCCATCAGGTCGCGCAAGGCCGAATGGCTGATCCGGGACGGACCGGCCTGGGGCTGGTAGCGGTGCTTGTTGAGGAAGTGCTCGACCAGCAGCGGGACGTCGTCGCGCCGGTCGCGGAGCGGCGGCAGGTAGATCGAGATGATATTGAGCCGGTAGTAGAGGTCCTCGCGGAAGCGGCCCTCCTCGATCTCCTGCGGCAGGACCTTGTTCGTCGCCGAGACGACCCGGGTGTCGATCCTGATCGAGATGCTGCCGCCGACCCGCTCGAACTCGCGCTCCTGGAGGATCCGGAGCAGCTTCTTCTGAGTCGAGAGCGACATCTCCCCGACCTCGTCGAGGAAGATCGTGCCCTTGTTCGCCATCTCGAAGCGGCCCTTGCGCTGGTTGACGGCGCCGGTGAACGAGCCCTTCTCGTGGCCGAACAGCTCGCTCTCCAGCAGCGTCTCCGGCAGGGCGGCGCAGTTGACCTTGACCAGCGGACCGCGGGCGTAGGTCGACATGTTGTGCAGGATCGAGGCGACCAGCTCCTTGCCGGTCCCGGTCTCGCCGGTGATCAGGACGGTCGCGTCGCTCTTGGCGATCCGGCCGATGGTCTTGTAGACCTCCTGCATCGCCGGGCTGTTGCCGATCATGATCTCGTTCGGGTCCCGCTCGCCGAGCCGGACCTGCAGCGTCTGGACCTGGTCGGAGAGCTGCTGGCGCTCGAAGAAGCGCTGGACCGTCAGCAGGACGTGGTCGAGGTCGAACGGTTTGGTGATGTAGTCGTAGGCGCCGAGCTGGATCGCTTCGATGGCCGTGTTCGAGGAGCCGAAGGCCGTCATGATGATGAAGGGCAGGTGGAGCGACTCGCCGGACTTGAGCGCAGTCCCGGCGTCCCGCAGGACGTCGAGCCCGTTCTTGTCCGGCATCCGTACGTCCATCAGCACGAGGTCGGGCCGCTCACCGGCCGGAGCCGCCATCGCCGTGATGACCTTCGTCCCGTTCTCCGCCTCGGTGACCTCGTAGCCCTCATCCTCGAGCAGGTCGCGCACGACCCCACGGATCGCGGCGTCATCGTCAGCGACCAGAATCCGCTGCATGCCTTGTCCTTCCGAACGCCGGAGTTGGTAGACTCGAATTAAGTGCGTTCCCTGTCGAAGACCCAGTATACACCCGCTATTCCGGCCCATTTCTGGTCGCGGGGTGGGCGAAAACGGGCGCGATGCCGGCTCATTTCCCCCATATGTTGTCCGCATTCCCGGAGATCGCGGCTCGATCGTGCGGGTGAGAGAGGTCGAGGACGCCCGTGTCGCAGCCGTTGGTCGAACAGATCGAGCAGGGAATCGTCGAGGCGGACGCCGGAGGATTGGCCGGCCCGGACCGGCTGGTCCTGATCGGGTTCAGCGGGGCCGGCAAGACGACCGTCGGTCGGGAGCTGGCCGGACGGCTCGGCTGGGAGCTCGTCGATCTCGATGAGCGGATCGAGGCCCATTACGGGCTCGACATCCCGACGGTCTTCGATCGCCACGGCGAGGCGGACTTCCGGGCGACGGAGCGGCGCCTGCTGACGGAGGCGCTGGGCCACTCCGGTCAGGTGATCGTCACCGGCGGCGGCGCGGTCGCCGCCGACGAAGTCTGGAGTGCGGATCTGCTCGGTGCCCCGGCGGTGCTGGTCGTCGCGCTGGAGGTCGATCCGGCGGTCACGCTCGGGCGGCTGACGGGGCAGCAGGCGGCCAGCGGGGCGCGGGTCGCCCGCCCGATGATCGCCGGCGACGACCCGTTGACCCGG
Organism: uncultured Thermomicrobiales bacterium; assembly: GCA_964244115.1. Classification (GTDB taxonomy): domain Bacteria; phylum Chloroflexota; class Chloroflexia; order Thermomicrobiales; family UBA6265; genus CADCWK01. The sequence goes on along the minus strand of CAXTHM010000021.1, from coordinate 38,129 downwards.
ATCGTCGGCCTCAAGGCGGCGCGGCAGGCGGCCTACGACCGCGCCGACATCACGATCGTGACCGATGCGGCCGGGCCGGATCAGGTCGCCCAGGATGCCCTTCGCGCGCATGGTGTCGCCGGTGGCGACCGGCAGGACGTCCGGCTCGCACTGGGGACGACGGTCTCCCGGATCGTCGTCGGTCGGGGCCTGCTCGGCGACGCGGCGGATCGGATCCGGGCGGTCTTCCCGAAGGCCGGCCGGATCTGGCTGGTCTCGGACCGGCACGTCGGCCCGCTGCACGCGGATGGATTGACCGAGCGGCTGACGGCGGCTGGCTACCGGGTGGAGGGACGCGACGTCGCCTCCGGCGAGGGCAGCAAGAGCCTGGCCGGGGCCGACGATCTCTACGGCTGGCTGCTCGGCGGCGGGGTCGAGCGCGGGGACGTCATCGTCGCGCTCGGTGGCGGCGTGGTCGGCGACCTGGCCGGCTTCGTCGCCGCGACGACCCTGCGCGGGATCGGCCTCGTCCAGATCCCGACCAGCCTCCTGGCGATGGTCGACAGCAGCGTCGGCGGCAAGACGGCGATCAACCACGCGGCCGGCAAGAACCTGATCGGCGCCTTCTACCAGCCGCCGCTCGTCCTCGTCGATCCGGCCCTGCTCGACACCCTGCCGCAGCGGGAGTTCACCTCGGGCTGGGCGGAGATCATCAAGCACGCCGTCATCCAGCGCGGCACGCCGGGCGGTGAGCGGAACGACCTCTGGACCTTCCTGGACCGCAACGCGGCGGCCCTCCTGGCGCGGCGAGAACCGGCCCTGAGCACCCTCATCGCCCGGAACGTCGCGCTCAAGGCCGCCGTCGTCGAGGCCGACGAGCGGGAGGCGGACCTGCGCCAGATCCTGAACTTCGGCCACACCCTCGGCCACGGGATCGAGGCGGCCGGCTACCGATACCTGCACGGCGAGGCGATCGCCCTCGGGATGCGCGCCGCCGCCCGCATCGGCCTGGCGGTCGACACCTGCGACCAGGCACTGGTCGACCGGCTGGACGCGACGCTGGACCGGTTCGGCCTGCCGTCGCGGTCCGAGGCGGACCCGGCCGAGGTGCTGCGGCTGATGCGGGGCGACAAGAAGCGGACCGCCGGCGTCCAGCGCTGGGTGCTGCCGGTCACCGGCGGAGGCGTCGAGATCCGGACCGATGTGCCCGAGGACGTGGTCCGGGCGGCACTGGCTGACGTGACAGGTCCCTGATGGGGTCGAGCCGGATGTCGACCACGGACGACGATGTCGTGTTGCGCCGCTCGTCGAACGGCCCTGATTCCGCGGGCACCGGTGCCCTGGCACCATCGGTGAGCCCGGGAGTGCAGGCGAGGCACTGCGTGCTACCCTCCCGTGTCAGTCGATCGGTGCGAGGTGCGGTTCCACCCGCGGCCACCGTTCGGGGCACGCGCGTCGAACCTGCCGATGTCGAGGCGCTCGACGGTCGCCGGGTCACGCAAGAGAGGAACAGGGTTTGGTGCAGGACGTCGTAGATTCCCGTAAAGAGGGCGTCGTAGCTGGGCGGCCCGACGTCATCGTCAGTGCGTCGATCGCCTACGACCTGATCATGACGTTCCCCGGCTCGTTCCAGGACTACATCCTGACCGACAAGGCGCACGTCCTGTCGATCAGCTTCCTGTTCGACTCGCTCGTCCGCAAGCGCGGCGGGATCGGTGGCAACATCGCCTGGAGCCTGGCGCTGCTCGGCGAGCGGCCGTTGCTCGTCGGGGCCGGCGGGGCGGACTTCGCCGAGTACCGGGCGGCGGTCGAGGCGGTCGGCGTCGATACCGGCCTGGTCCTGGACGTCCCGGACCTGCTGACCGGCTCCTCCTTCATGATGTCGGACCGGACCGGCAACCAGATCGCCGGCTTCTACCCCGGTGCCTCCGACCGCGCCGACCGGATCAGTCTGCGGGAGGTCGCCCGGAGCGCGTCGATCGGCATCGTCAGCGCGACCGCGATCAACGTGATGAACCAGCACGCCGCCGAGATCGTCGAGAGCGGCGCCCGCCTCGTCTTCGATCCGGCCCAGCAGGTGATCGCGATGCCCGCGGACGACATCGTCCGCGGGATCGACCTGGCCTGGATGGTCGTTGGCAGCGACTACGAGCACGGCATCATCACCAACAAGACCGGCCTGTCGACCGACGACCTCGTCGGCCGGGTGCCGGTCGTCGTCGTGACGCTCGGCGCCGCGGGGTCCCGCATCCATGCCGCCGGCGAGACCCACGAGATCCCGGTCGCGCCGGCCGACCCGCTGATCGAGGTGACGGGCGGCGGCGACGCCTACCGCGCCGGGCTGCTCAAGGGCTATCTGCTCGGCCTGCCGTGGCCGGTCGCCGGGCGGATGGGCTCGCTCTCGGCCGTCTACGCCGTCGAGAAGCAGGGGCCGCAGGAGCACGAGTACACGCCGGCCGAATTCGTCGCCCGGTTCGACAGCACCTTCCCGGAGTATGCTGACGCGGTCACGGTCGAGCAGCTCTCGGTGCCAGTGGGTGCCAGAGTCTGATCGGCCTGCGTCCGCGTCGTCGTCATCGCACACGAGAAGCACCAGCCGTCAGTGGACGGGGTCTTCCTGAGGAGTTCTACCGAATGGCAGCAGCCGCGCCGAGTTCACGCAACTTCGACATCAAGGACCCGTCCCTGGCCGCCGATGGCCGTCGCCGGATCGAGTGGGCCGAGCGGGAGATGCCCGTCCTGCGCCAGATCCGCGAGCGGTTCCGGACCGAACGCCCCCTGGCCGGGATCCGCATCCTCGCCTGCGCCCACATCACGACCGAGACGGCCAACCTGGCCCTGACCTTGCAGGCCGGCGGCGCCGATGCCGTCCTCTGCGCCTCGAACCCGCTCTCCACCCAGGACGACGTCGCCGCCGCCCTCGTCGAGGCCGGCATCCCGGTCTTCGCGATCAAGGGTGAGGACAACGACACCTACTACCGCCACATGAGCGCGGCGATGGACCACCGGCCCCAGATCGTCGTCGACGACGGCGCCGACGTCGTCTCCTCCCTCCACCGGGAGCGGAAGGACCAGGCGGCCGAGGTGATCGGGGCGACCGAGGAGACCACGACCGGGGTCATCCGCGACCAGGCGATGGAGCGTGAGGGCATCCTCCAGTTCCCGGTCATCGCGGTCAACGACGCCGACACCAAGCACTTCTTCGACAACCGTTACGGCACCGGCCAGAGCACGCTGGACGGCATCCTCCGCGCGACCAACATCCTGCTCGCCGGCCGGACGATCGTGGTCGGCGGCTACGGCTGGTGCGGCAAGGGCATCGCCACCCGCTCCCGCGGCATGGGGGCCCACGTCGTCGTGACCGAGGTCGACCCCGTTCGCGCGCTGGAGGCCGTCATGGACGGCTTCACGGTGATGTCGATGAACCGGGCGGCGGCGCTGGGCGACATCTTCATCACCGCCTCCGGCAACATCAACGTGATCGACCGGGTCCACTTCGAGCAGATGAAGGACGGCGCGATCCTGGCCAACTCCGGCCACTTCAACAGCGAGATCAACCTCAAGGCGCTCGAGCAGATGACCGGCGAGGGCCGCCGCACGCTGCGCCCGTTCGTCGAGGAGTTCATGCTCGCCGAGGACCAGCGGATCATCGTCCTCGGTGAGGGCCGCCTGATCAACCTGGCCGCCGCCGAGGGCCACCCGGCCAGCGTCATGGACATGAGCTTCGCCAACCAGGCGTTGTCGGTGGAGTACCTCGCCAAGCACGCCGCGACCCTGGAGAACAAGGTCTACACCGTGCCCAAGGAGCTCGATCAGGAGATCGCCCGGCTGAAGCTGGCCGCGATGAAGATCGAGATCGACTCCCTCTCCCCCGAACAGGAGCACTACCTGTCCTCGTGGGAATCCGGCACGTAGGGAGAACGGCGAACGGTCGGAGCCACGACGCTGCGGCCGTTCGGCGGATCGAGTGCCCCGCCAGATCCGGCGAGGCACTCGATCCGCCCCTCCGACCCGATCGACTCCCCTGTCCGTTTCCCGATGCATGACGGAGCACACCCATGACAGTCCCCACGGGCGGGACCTTCCAGTCCTCCCCCAGGAGTTTCTTCACCTCCGAGTCGGTCACCGAGGGTCACCCGGACAAGCTCTGCGACCAGATCTCCGACGCCGTCCTCGACGCCGTCCTCCGGGATGACCCGGAGGGTCGGGTCGCCTGCGAGACAGCGACGACGACTGGCATCATCTTCGTCTTCGGCGAGATCACGACCAGCACCTACGTCGACATCCCCAAGCTGGTCCGCGAGGTCGTGAGGGAGATCGGCTACACCGGCTCCGAGACCGGCTTCGACTACGCCACCTGCGGCGTGACGACCTCGATCAACGAGCAGAGCCCGGAGATCGCCGCCGGCGTCGACAAGGCGCTCGAGGTCCGCAACGACGCCTCGGACAACGACCGGTACGACCTGACCGGGGCCGGCGACCAGGGCATGATGATCGGGTTCGCCTGCAACGAGACGCCCGAGCTGATGCCGATGCCGATCGCGCTGGCCCACCGGATCACCCGGCGGCTGACCGAGGCCCGGCGCAGCGGCGAGATCGACTATCTCCGCCCGGACGGCAAGAGCCAGGTCACCGTCGAGTACGCCCACGGCCAGCCGACGCGGGTGGACGCGATCGTCGTCTCGACCCAGCACGCCGACGAGGCGACCAACGAGCGGATCCGCGCCGACGTCGAGACCAAAGTGATCCGGGCGGTCGTCCCGGCCGAGCTGCTGGACGCGGAGACGAAGTTCTTCGTCAACCCGAGTGGCCGCTTCGTCCGCGGTGGCCCGATGGGCGACGCCGGGCTGACCGGCCGCAAGATCATCGTCGATACCTACGGCGGGATGGCCCGGCACGGTGGCGGCGCCTTCTCCGGCAAGGACCCGACGAAGGTCGACCGCTCGGCCGCCTACGCCGCCCGCTACGTCGCCAAGAACATCGTCGCGGCCGGCCTCGCCGACCGCTTCGAGCTTCAGGTTAGCTACGCGATCGGCGTCGCCCACCCGGTCTCGCTGTTCTGCGAGACGTTCGGGACCGGCAAGGTCGCCGATGACGTGATCGAGCGCCTCGTCCGGGAACACTTCGACCTGCGGCCGGCCGCGATCATCGATATGCTCGACCTACGCCGGCCGATCTACCGCCAGACGGCCGCCTACGGGCACTTCGGCCGCGAGGATCTGGATGTCCCCTGGGAGAAGACCGACAAGGCCGACGCCCTGCGAGCGGCCGCCGGCCTGTAGTCCCGGTTCCCTGTTACGGAGCGGCTCCGCGTTGTCCGGCGATGTCGCCGATCGACGCGGAGCCGCTCTGCGTATCTCGCTATCCCATCGGATGAGGCAGTAGCGCGGACTCCGTCACGCTCGCCAGCTATCGTCCCCCGAGCTCCATCCCGCCCAGGGCTTGACCTACGCGTCAAAGAATGCGAACATATGTTCTTATCTCTTCAGCGTTGCGGGTGGGGCGGTCGTGCCGCGTCGGTGAACGTACACCGGTGGCCGTTTGTGTGGAGGGCATAGAAGATGCTTCGGCGATACCGGCATGGCGTCCTGAACCGTCCGACTCGGCCCGCCTCGACGTCGACGCCTTGTGCGACCCATCCCAACCCTTGGGCGATCTGCGGAGATCGGCCCATAGACATCCCGCGGCAGCGTGAGTACGCTTGGTCCAGTGACCGTACACCACCTGCGCTGAGGCGGGAGGACCAGATACCGATGATCATTACCGCTCTGTTCAACCCGACCCGGCCCACGGCGCTGCCGCTCCCGGAAGCGACTGATGCCGGCGCCATGCCCGTGACGACGATGTCCTCCGGGCGCCGGTCCGATACCGCTGGCTCGGCCGCCCCGGCCGGGGCGGCCGTCGTCCTCCCGTTCCGGCGCCGTTCCGTTCGGCAACCCAGTGACCGTAACCTCCAGCAGGCCGTGGACTTCGCCGTCCGGCTGCTGGTCGCCGGGCGCACCGACGAGGCCGAGCACCGGTTCCGCGAACTCTCGACCGTCGCCCGATCCTGGGAACTGGCGGACGGGCGGGCGGCCTGGCATCTGCCGTCGTGGGTGGGCATCGTGGTCTGCCACGCTCTGCGCGGAGAGTGGCTCTCGGCCGAGATGGCCGCCCGCGAGCGACTCTCCGAGATGGACGTCGCCGGGGTCGCCGACGCCTACATCGCGGCGGTCGGGCTGGGCAACGAGTGGCTGGTCAACCTGCCCGAGCATCACGTCGTGCTCGAGAGCGCCGACCACCCGGCCGAACTCCGCCGCTTCCCGCGGTCGACGCCGTCACGGGAGTCCGCCCACCCCGACCCGGCTCGCGACTACGCCTACGCGCTGGTCTCCGCTCTCCGCTTCCGGCTGGGTTCTGGCGAGGCGTAGCGCGCCTTTGGAAGACGTTATACGGAATCCGGGTTGAGGTTTGGTGCGTAACCGCAGGTGCGTGCTGCTCCCCTCTCTGGGCACCTGCGAGCCGAAGCCGCGTCAGCGGGTGAGCGAGCGGGTGAGCCGGAGAGGGGCTGGGGGAGAGGTCTGCTCCGCCACCGACGAGGCACGGGTCCACCAACCGTTTACCCGGATTCCGTATCAGTCAGTCCCCGGGTGGCCTGGTGGTCGACAGCCTCCCCGCATGTTATGTCAATGACATGGTGTCATCACCGGGCCAGGACGTTGCGGAGCGCGTGATCTCATCATCGGGATACCAGCGGCCCCGGATGTTGCCGATCAGGTAGAGCGACCCCGTGACGAGGATGACCGCCTCCCGTCCCTGTCCGGCGATGTCGATCACTCGCCCGATCGCGTCCAGGGGAACCGGGACCGGCACGACGCTCCCTCCGAATCCCGACTTGGCGATTGCCTCGGCCAGGGCCGCCGTCTCCGCACCGGCCTTGGCCAGCACCCGCGGGGAGGTCGCCACGATGGTGTCGGCCCACGGGACGATCAGTCCGGCCATCTCGTCGATCTGCTTGGCTTCCAGGGCGCCGAGGAGGACGATGAGTCGCCGACCGGTGGCCCTGGCGCTCGGCCCGATATCGGCCATCAGCGCGGCGACCTTTTGCGGGTTGTGGGCGCCGTCGAGGATGACGGTCGGTTCCCCGGCCCGTTCGATCACTTCGTACCGGCCCGGGATTCGGGTCGCGGATAGCCCGGCCCGGATCGCGTTCTCGGAGATGGTCAGTCCCGCCCCGGCCGCGAAGGCTCGCACCGCGGCGACCGCGACCGCGGCATTGCCCGCCTGATACCCGCCGGGTGGCGCTGGCAGTGGCGTGTCGAGACCGCCGCCCGTCAGGTCGCGCCAACGCGTTGCGGGCAAGGACCCGTCGGTCGCGACGCGCTCCCACGTCTCGCCTTCGACCACCCGAATGACCGGCACGTCGACCAGCGCCGCTCCGGCGAAGACGGCATCCAGAGCCCGCGGGTCCGTCACGGCGGTCACGACCGGAGCGCCAGCCTTGATGATCCCGGCCTTGTGCCAGGCGATCTCCTCGATCGTGTCGCCAAGGGTGACGACGTGGTCGATCCCCACCGACGTGATCACGCTCACGGTCGGCTGGACGACGTTCGTCAGATCGAACCGCCCACCGGCGCCGACCTCGATCACACCGACGTCGACCGGTGCGTCGGCGAAGGCCATCATGACCATCGCGACCCAGATCTCGCCGTAGGTGAGCGGCTCGTTCCCCTCGTGGACCCAGCGGTCGTGCTCGACGAGGACCCGGTCGACCAGCGAGTAGAAGGCGTCAGGGTCGATCAGGTGTCCATCGAGTTGCAGTTTCTCGGTCGGCGTCTGGAGGTAGGGCGACGTGTGGAGGCCGACGCGGAGCCCGGCCGCTTCGAGGATGCGGGCGATCGCGGTGCTGGTCGATCCCTTGCCCGAGGTCCCGGTGACGTGAATGACCGGGTAGCGGAGGTGCGGGTCGCCGAGGAAGCGCAGGAAGTCCCGCATCCGCGCCAGGCGCATGGTCGCCCGCGCCCGGATCTCCTCCGGCGACTTGTCGTGGGGCGTGTTGTCCCGCTCGATCAGGGCGTCCACACCGGCGACGGCCGCGTGGAATCGGTCGAGCGTCGGCTGGGTCTCGGGGGGCACGGTCACCTTCGTCGCACCGCCACCGGGGCGGAGTCTTTCCGGATGAGCGGCTGGCTCACCGGAGTCTGCGGTTCAGCCGGTAGCTTACCGTCCCACTCCGGACTCCGCGAGGCAGCTGCCCCAGCAGCACAGCCCCAATCGGTTGGCCGACTCCTACGTTCGGACGAACTCGGAGGTGACATCGTTGGACAGCATCAACCCCTGGTGGGTCAGTCGAACGCCGCTGGCGGTCCGCTCGATCAGGCCGCGCTCGATCGCCAGGTCGATCACGTCGCCGTAGGCCCCCATCAGGGAACCAACATGCCGCCGGGAGAAGGCGTCGGCATCGACGCCCGTGCGGAGCAGCCGGAGCCCGAGCAGCATGGTCTCGCTCATCGCGGTCGCCGGGTCGATCACCTCGGTGTTGCTGACCGGTGACAGTCCCCGCTCGACCGCCTCGATGAAGGCGAGCGGCCGGAGGTGCTGCATGATCCGCTGCCCGCGCAGGGTCCCGAAGGCGCCCGCCCCGATCCCGGCGAAGTCGCCGTTCTGCCAGTAGATGACGTTATGTCGAGACGCGTGATCGGCATCCCGTGACCAGTTGGCGACCTCGTAGTGGGTGAAGCCGGCCGCGGCGAGACGGTCGATCGCGGCCTCGTAGAGATCGGCGCTGGCATCGTCGTCCGGCACGGTGAAGACGCCCCGCGTGACGGCCTCGGCCATCGGGGTGCCGGGCTCGACGATCAGGCTGTAGAGCGAGAAGTGATCGGGACCGCTCGGGGCACCGACCGCGCCCGGCCATCCCAGCAGCGTCTCCAGGTCGTCCCGCCAGATCTCGAGCGTCTGGCCCGGCCAGCCGAAGATCAGATCGAGATTGATGTTCGCGAAGCCGGCCCGGCGGGCCGCCGCGAAGGCGCCAGCGGCGTCGATGGCCTCGTGTTGCCGGCCGAGGACGCGGAGCCCGCGGCGGTGCTGGGTCTGGACACCCATGCTCAGCCGGTTGACGCCAGCCGCGAGATAGCCCGCCGCCCGGGCCTCGTCGAAGCTGTTCGGGTTGGCCTCCATGCTGATCTCGGCGCCTGGCAGGATGTCGAAGGCGTCGCGGCAGGCCGCGATCAGCCGGCCGATCTGCCCCGGCTCCAGCAGCGACGGCGTGCCGCCGCCGATGTAGATCGTCGCGGCCGCCGGGCCGCCGAGCAGCGCGGCCTGCCGGGCGATCTCGCGTCCCATCGCGTCGACGTACCGTGGGATGAGCGATTCCTGCCCGGCGTAGGTGTTGAAGTCGCAGTAGGAGCAGATGTGGCCGCAGAACGGGATATGCAGGTAGATCCCGATCGGGTCACCGGATTGCGCCGGCGAGACGACGGCGTCGATCGACGGGCGGGCTGCCGGCGGAGTGGTGCGGTTGATCGAGAGGGTCGTCACGCTGCGAGGTCTTTCCTGGCGAATGGTCGAGTGGGCTGCTGTTCGACGGCGGGTGGCTCTGGATCAGTGGAGATCATACCGCACAACCGGCGTGAGTTGACGTAACGTCAGGCGCGGCCGACGCGCGGACGGCGGCGCTCGTTGGTCGTCGAGGCCAGGGACAAGGCGATCAGACGAGGGGAGACCCGACCCCACACATCCGCGACGATGCGGCGCTGGTCGTCCGTCGCCGGTTCGGCTCCATAGCGTGTGAGCCCGTAGCCATTGACCAGTGTCTGAACGTCCTCGACCGGGGAGCCGAGTGCCGTAGCGACCCGCTGGGCGTGGTGCCGGGCGGTCTCCGGGCGGCGGCGACGGAGACCCGCCTCGCCCGCTGCCCGGAGGAACGCGGCGTAGATCTCCCGGATGGCGACGGTGTTCCGGAAGCGGGGGTCGTCCCGCAGACCGGCCAGGGGGTCGGGATCGGTCGCCGCCGGGACGGAGCGCCGGCGCCGGAGCAGGGAGCGCAGGTCGAACTCGATATGCTGCTCGACATCGGTCTGGGCGCTGGTCGCGACGATCCGCCGGAGCGCCTGCCGGGCGACGATGACGACGAGGATCGCCAGCGCGATAGCGGCGAGGACGACCCGGATCTCGTCGGGCAGGGAGTTGGCGGCCTCATCCGGGACGGGGAACGCCGACGGGGACGGGTCGTCGAAGACCTGGGGCGTCACCTCGGGCCGCTCGTCCACCGACCGCAGCGAGAGCAGCCAGCTGACGAACCAGAAGATCGGGGTGAGGACGATCAGGAAGACGAACGAGAGCCCGAGGATGGCGTTCCGGATCAGCCAGAAAACCGGCGAGAGGACCCAGAGCAGCGTGTCGAAGGCGGCCGGATTGGTGATGGCGACCAGGGCCGTACCGACGAGGAGCACGGCGACGACGCCGGCGATGCTGGTCGCGGCCGGGACACCGGTCCCGCCGCGCAGTTCACCCGGGTGGACTGATGCCTGCCGGGCCCAAGCCGTCGCCAGGAGGATCGCCGCGAAGAACACCGTCGCGGCGGTCGTGATGGGCCCCTGGCTCTCCAGACCGGTGAACGCCCCGATCAGCGCCGCGGCGACCAGCGCCAGCGCCCCCAGCCGGAAGGAGATCCGGACATCGTCGGTCGTGTTGTCCGATCGGCGCTGGCGCCACCACCGGGCCACGACGACGATCAGGATTGGCACCCAGACCGGCATCACGTCCGGCGATTCGCGCAGGATCAGCGACCTGCCGATCCCGTCGAGCCAGGCCCGGTCCAGCCAGCCGACGCCGGGGAAGGCGATCCCCTTGATCAGGGTGATCGTCGCGGCGACCACGAGCAGCAGCTTGGCGAAGCGGCCCGGCCACCCGGTCAGACCGGCAAGCAGGACCGGGCCGACGCCGATCAGCAGCATCGCCACGATCACCGGCCAGAACGCGACCGAGCCGACCGACTCGTCGGAGAGCGCCTCGATCGCGGCCCAGAGCACCGCCGACTCGGCGATCACGGTTCCGGTCGCCACCCGGACGCCGCGCCAGACGTGCTGGAGGTGGCTGGCCCAGGACGGGACGGTCTCGATCTGGCTGGTGACCATCTGCTCCCCCCGCGCCATTCCGGCCGTGATCCGGACATCATGCCACGGGGATGGACGGACCTGGTCTTGACGCCGCGTCCCGCTGGCCGACAATGTCCGTCGGGCCATCGGGACTGACAGCCGGTGCCGGGGAATCGCATCGGCCAGTCGTCGTGAAGACGATGAGTGAAGAAGGTACGGGACATGGCGTCGATCGATGGCAACGGGATCAGCGGCGACGGCGCGGGTCCGACGTGGCCGCAGTACGGCAACTCGCTGGATGGGACCCGACAGGCGGGATCGTCCCCGATCACCGCGGCCACGGTCAGTGGGCTCCGGCCACTCTGGCGCTTCACGGCCGGTGGCCCGGTGACGGGAACCCCGGCGATCGCCGACGGCGCCGTCTACGTCGGGTCCTACGACGGGACGCTCTACGCGCTCGATGCCCAGACGGGACAGCCCCGCTGGCGATACGCGACCGGAGCCCAGGCGTTCGAGCGGGACATGAAGGTCCCACTCGGGATCAGCGGTTCGGCCGCCATCGCCGGTAACCTCCTCATCGTGGGCGACGCCGACGCGGTGCTCCACGCCCTCGACCGGGCGACCGGCGCCCTCGTCTGGCGGACGTCGGTCGAGGCGGCGCCGAACGGCTCGATCTGGTCGTCGCCGGTCGTCTGGGAGGAGACGGTCTACGTCGGGGTCGCCTCGGTCGCCAAGGAAGCCGGGTTCCGGGGCAGCATCGTCGCGCTCGACCGGCAGACAGGGGGCATCCGCTGGCAGACGCACATGACCCCGGACGGCGTCGATGGGGCCGGCGTCTTCGCCGTCCCCGCGATCGACACCGAGCGACGGCTGGTCTTCGCCGCGACGCAGAACGCCTACACCGCCCGGCCAGCGCCTTACGGCCATGTCATCAGCATGGTCGCGCTGGACGCCGATACCGGTGAGATCCGCTGGTCCTTCGCTGCCCCGCCCAATGACGGCCAGACGTCACCGACCGCCGACGTCGGCATCAGCGCCTCGCCCGGCCTCGTCACCGTCGAGATCGACGGCCAGTCCCGGGACCTCGTCGTCGAGGGGCAGAAGAGCGGCGTGCTCTGGGCGCTGGGTCGCGAGACCGGCGACCTCGTCTGGCAGTCCACGATCTCGCCGCCGGGTCCGCTCGGCGGGATGGAAGGCACGGCCGCGATCAGCCCGGACGGGATCGTCGTCCCCGCCACGTGCTGGGCTGCCTGGGACGCGCCGGCGTCCGGGCTGGTCTCCGGCGTCGATCCCGCGGACGGCACGGTTCGCTGGACGATCGATCTGGAGCGCCCGGCGGCGGCGGCGGCCACGATCGTCAACGACATCGCCCTGTTCGCGACCCTGGACGGATTGCTCCACGCCGTCACCGTCCGCGACGGCCGCTCAGTCGCGACGTTCGACCTCGGATCGTCGGCCAACGGCGGCGTGGCGGTGGCCGGCGACCTGGTCGTGCTCGGCGCCGGGACGCCAGCCTTTGCATCGTTCATCGAGCCGGGTGCCGACATCGTCGCTTTCCGGCTGGGGGAGTGATCGGTCGGAGCGGTGCTCATGGCCGTTTCCCGGTGGCGGAGCAGACCTCTCCTCCCGCCCCGTCAGTCGAGATCAGACGACCTGGAGTGCCGCTCGCGCCCGGCGGATGCCGCGGGAGATCGCGGCATGAGCACCCCCTCCTTCCCGACGAATGTCGCCCGGCGAGCGGTCGCGCCAGCTTCGAGACTGCGGGAGCATGGGCGCGGATGGGCCGGGCCGGGCGGCCACGTTTCCGGTGAGCGCACCGTCGGACGACTGCCGTAGCCCGCGACAGCGATCATGGGAAACCGCCGCGGTGCAACGGAGGACCGATGCCCAGCGAGCTTGCCGACCACATCGCCAACGTCTCGGTGATCGATACGCATACCCACCTGCCGGGCGACCTTGCCTGGGAGGGACCGGACGCACCCGACATCCTCGGTGACCTCTTCGGATGGTACGGCTCATCGGACCTGATCGTCGCCGGTGCCTCGCTCGACGCCGTAGCCCGCCTCAAGGACAGCCGCGACGAGGATCTCGAAGGCCGCTTCGCCGGGGTGGCGGCCGCCTGGGAGGTGGCCCAGTTCACCGGGTACGGCGAGGCGATCCGCATCGCCGCTCGCGATCTGTACGAGATCGAGGAGGTGAGCGAGGCCACCATCCGGGCCGGGCAGGAGCGGCTCCAGGCGTTGCGGCGCAAGGGTGGGTGCATCGCGCTCCTGCGCGACCGGGCGAAGCTCGATCACGTCCAGACGGACCTGGGGCTCGACGTGATCGAGCTTCCCCGATCGTCCGCCGCGTTCTTCCTCCGCGATCTCTCGTGGCGCCGGTTCGCCTGCGGCCTGATCGACGATCCGGTCCTCGAAGCGGCGACCGGCGTGACGGTCCGGAATCTCTCCACACTGCAACAGTCGATGGAGGCACTGTTCGCCCGGTGTGCTCCGCTCTCCATCGCGGTGAAATCGCAGCACGCCTACGTGCGCACCCTGGCGTGGCGGAAGCGAACGGCCGCCGAAGCCGAGCGGGCGGTGCAGACGGTGCTTCGGGGCGCTCCGGGCAGCGACGATCCCCGATCGGAAGCTCGGCTCTGCCTCGGCGACTGGTGCCTGGCCCGCGGGGTGGCGCTGGCCAGCGCCTATCAGCTGCCGATCAAACTCCACACCGGCTATCTCGCGGAGACGGGACGATCCGGCATGGCCATGCCCATCGACCGGTTGCGAGCGGGACACCTCGCCCCACTCCTGGCGGAGTATCCGGACGCTCACTTCGTCCTGATGCACATCGCCTATCCGTACAGCGACGAGCTGATCGCCCTCGCCAAGCACTTCGGCAACGTCTCGGTGGATCTGTGCTGGGCGTGGGCACTCAATCCGTTCGCAAGCAAGGACTTCGTTCGGCGGTTCCTGCATGCCGTGCCATTGAATAGGCTCTTCGCCTTCGGCGACGATACGACGACGCCCTCGATGGCCTATGCCTACGCCGTGCAGATGCGTCGCTGGCTCACCAGGGCCCTCGAAGACGAAGTGGCTGACGGCTTCATGACCACACGGCAGGCGATGGACGCGGCGACCCGGCTGCTTCGCGGTAATCAGCTGGCGTGCTTCGACATCGAGGGACGGCAACGGGCGGTCCGTGACGCGACGACGACCCACGAGCGCCACCCCTGGCCATACCGCTACGCCAGCGGGGAATCGACGCCGGACGCGACGCGTGCCGTTGCGGCGACGTAGGCCGAGATCCCGTTCATGCCGCGCAGGACGATGACGCTGAGCGCGGCCGTGGATGTTACCCCGGAGTGCCGCTCATACCCCTCCGCACGAAACAGGCGGTCGAAGCGGATCAGTGCGCCGCCGAGGGGCGGGAACGCCTGATGGGTCTGGTCGTCCCGTTTTGGAACGCACCGACAAATGGCGGCGCGCGGCGCACCACACCGGTGGGCGCTGGATCACCCAGCGGTGGCGGACCGACCGCTCCCTGGGTTCGATTCCCCGGCGGGTGGTCCGGCCCTTCGGTCGAAGGGCGCCGTCGTCATCGGTGTCGGTGCGACTCACCGGCGACCGAGCGCGGCCTGCGCGCCGTGGAAGCCGCTCATGCCGTGGATGCCGCCGCCGGGAGGGGTCGAGGCCGAGCAGATGAACAGGCGCGGGTTCGGGGTGGTGTAGGGGTCCCAGCGCGGGGCCGGCCGGGTGAACTGCTGCCGGAGATGCTGCCGGCCGCCGTTGATGTCACCGCCGACGTAATTCTCGTTGTAGGTCGCCCAGCCGGCCGGGTCGATCGCGCTCCGGCCGATGATCAGATCGCGGAAGCCGGGCGCGAACCGCTCGACCTGCGCCTCGATCCGCTCGGTCGCATCGACGGTCGAGCCTGCCGGGACATGGCAGTAGGCCCAGGCGATGTGCCGGCCGGCCGGCGCCCTGGTCGCGTCGAAGAGCGTCGGTTGGGTCAGCAGGACGAACGGCCGCTCCGACATCCCGCCCGCCGCCATCGCCGCCTCGGAGGTCACGATCTCCTCCAGCGATCCACCCAGGTGGACGGTCCCGGCCCGACGGGCGTCCGGCGCCGTCCACGGGATCGGCCCACGCAGCGCCCAGTCCAGCTTGAAGGCCGAGGCGCCGTAGCGGAACCGGCCGAGCTGGCGCCGGTAGCTGGCCGGCAGCTCGTCGCCGGCGATGTCGACGATCTGCCGGGGCGTCAGGTCGAAGAGGATGGTCGCCTCATCGGGCAGTTCCCGCAGCGAGCGGATCGGGTGGCCGGTCACGATCGTCCCGCCCAGCTCGCGGAGCAGGCCGGCCATGGCATCGACCAGCGCCTGCGAGCCGCCCCGCGCGAACGGCCAGCCGTCGGCGTGGGCGGCCAGCATCAGCATCAGTCCGAACGAAGCGGTGCCGGGGCTGCGCAGATCGAGGATCGAGTGGGCGGCGTTGCCGGCCAGCAGCGCCCGCGCCCGCGGCGACCGGAACCGGGACCGGGCCAGGGTCGATGCCGGCCAGAGCCCACGAGCCCCAAACCGCGCCGCCAGGAAGGGATGGCGGAACGCCCCCTGGATCGGACCGAGGAACATCTCCCAGAGCTTGTCGGACTCTGCGGCGAGCGGTCCGATCAGGCGACGGTAGGCGTCGGCGTCGATGGCGTCGAACTGGGCGGCCGTCGCGTCGACGGAGCGGTGGAGGATGGCGGCCGTCCCGTCGTCGAAGGGGTGCGCCAGCGGCAGGTCTGGCCGAACCCACTCCAGCCCGAATCGTTCCAGCCCGAGCGTCGAGAGGAACGGCGAGGACGGCGCCAACGCCTGGATGGTGCTGCAGACATCGTGTCGAAACCCCGGTAACGTCAGTTCAGCCGTCCGCGACCCGCCGCCCAATGTCGTGGCCGCCTCATAGACGGTCACCCGCCGACCCGCCTGGGCGAGAGCGATGGCTGCCGCCAGCCCGTTCGGCCCGGCACCGATGACGATCGCGGGCGTGCTCGGTCTCATCGCCGTCTCCCTGTTGCATACCGGCTCATGGTCATCGTGCGATCTGCCCGATTGTTTCACGTGGCACGTCTGGCGTCCGCCACCGGTCAGCATCGATACCGGGGCTATTTGGATGATGGGAACATCTGATCGGCGCCACGGAGGCGGATCAGCGACGTTGGTCCGGTGAACGCGGTATACTTCGATCGATTACAGGTGACGGAGCACGGCTCGAACATCGTCGAAAACCGTCCGCACCTCTTCACGCACGTCTCGCGTCCGGCACGATCTTCGGCTGATCGCAGGTCTGGTCATCGTATCGCGCCACTGGTCGGATGACCCCATGTTCGGCGCATCGAACGCTCGGTACGGCCGATCGGTCCCTGCCAGGGGTTGATCCCTACACGCATTGCGCCAGGGCATTCATCCGAATCCGTCGTGTGCATCGCCCAGGGGCCGCGTGGTCACCGTCCGACCGGCATGGTATCTGCCCCGATAGGTCGGCATCGCCATGCCGGACCAGACCATTGGATTCGAGACACCCCGGCATTCAGGACGTTATGGTCCCGCCGGGTCTTCCATCACCCAGCCGCCGTTCGGCGTACGAGCCCCGGCGTGCACTACCCAGGGACGACAGAGTGACAGACAACCAGAACGACCAGGAGCGACGGGCGCCAGCGGGCGACCCGCAGGGCTCTGCTGATGCCGCTCGCGGCGAGAGCGGCGGCCGATCGGACTCCGGCGGTAATCGCCGCCGCCGCCGACCATCCAACCGTGGGCCGCGACCCGAGGGCCAGCAGCCCCAGGAGGGGCAGACCGCCGGCGAGGCCGGTCAGCCAGTGGCCCGAAGCTCCGAGACCGGCCAGCGAGTCAACCGTGAGCCGCGCCAGCCGCGTGATCAGGCGGGGACGCGTGACGGCAACGCTCAGGGCGGCGGCAGCCGCGGTGGCGGTCGTCGCCCGGCGCCCCCGGCCGGCCACCGCCGGCCGCGCAGCGACGAGGAGGCCGAGCCCCGCTACGAGCCGAACCGGCCGCGCCAGTCCTCCGGAAACGCCGGTGGCAGCCGCGGGGGGCGTCCGGCTCCCGGCAACGCGTCCGATCCCCAGAGCGGTGGCCAGCGCCCGTCGAGTGGCCAGCGCCAGCCCGGTCAGCAGCGGATCATGGGCGGCCAGCGGCCGGCCGCCGATACGGCAGCCGCGGTCGATGGCGCCGCAACCGGCAACCGGCAGGGCACCCCGCCCCGCTCCGGGCAGGGCGGTGGTACCTCCACCGGCCAGCGGTCCGGTCAGCGCAGTGGCGGCACCGCCGGTGGCCGCAACCGGCAGCCGGGCGCGGCCACCGGCGAGAGCCGCCGGCCCGCCGGCCCCCTGCCCAACCCGCAGCACGCCCCGGGTGGCTCCCAGGTCGGCCCGCGACGCAGCGGCAGCGACCGTCGCGGTCAGGCCCTCGCCCTGGAGACCTCGCAGGCCGCCCCGGCCGGCAAGCTCCGCGTCGTGCCGCTCGGCGGCGTCGGCGAAGTCGGCAAGAACATGACGATGGTCGAGTACGAGCGGGACATCATCCTGCTCGACTGCGGCGGCAAGTTCCCCGAAGAGGAGCAGCGCGGCATCGACCTGATCGTGCCGGATGCCTCATACGTCCGCAACCGCCTCGGCAACCTGCGCGGCATCCTGATCACCCATGCCCACGAGGATCATATCGGCGCTCTGCCGTACATCATCCCGCAGTTCGCCGACGTCGCCCCGATCCCGATCTACGGCTCGCCGCTGTCGATCGGCCTGATCGAGCGCAAGCTGGAGGAGCACCGCCTGGAGAAGCTCGTCAAGCTGATCCCGGTCGTCCCCAACCAGCGCTACCAGTTCGGCCAGCTCGAGGCCGAGTTCATCCACGTCACGCACTCGATCCCGGACACAAACGCGATCGCGGTCCACTCGCCGGTCGGCACGATCGTCGACACAGCCGACTTCAAGTTCGACCCGACGCCGGTGATGGGACCGCCGACCGACGAGCGCCGCCTGCGCCAGCTCGGCCAGGAGGGGGTCCTGGCCCTGTTCTCCGACACCGTCCGCGTCGAGAACGAGGGGTCGACCCCGTCCGAGCGCGTCGTGATGGACACGATGGACGAGGTGATCGGGGAGGCCAAGGGGATGGTCCTGATCGCGACGTTCGCGTCGAACATCAGCCGGATCCACATGGCGCTCCGGGCGGCTCATCGCCACGGCCGCAAGGTCGCCGTCGCCGGGCGGAGCATGGAGCAGAACGCCCAGGTCGCCCGCGACCTCGGCTATCTCGACCCGCCCGAGGGGCTGCTCATGCCGCTGGACGAGGTCCTCCGGCTGCCCCGGCAGCAGCGGGTCCTGGTCATCACCGGTTCCCAGGGCGAGGCGTCCGCCGCGCTGGCCCGGATCGCCTCCGGCGAGCACCCGAAGATCCGGATCTCCAAGGGCGACGTCGCGATGCTCTCCGCCTCGCCGATCCCCGGCAATGAGGAGACGGTCTCGCGGACGATCAACAACCTGTTCCGCCGCGGCGCCAGGGTCGTCTATTCGACGATGGAGCGGGGCGTCCATGTCTCCGGTCACGCCGGCCGGGACGAACTCCGCAAGATGATCGACCTGCTCCAGCCCCGGTATGTAATCCCGATCCACGGCGAATATCGCCACATGATCCTCTACCGGGATCTGGCGGGTGAGGCCGGTATCCCCGCCGAGCGGTGCCTGCTGCCGGAGATCGGCGGCGTGATCGAGTTCACGAAGGACTCGGCCAACCAGCGCTCCCGGATCCCGGCCGGTTCCCTGCTGCTGGACCGCCTCGGCGACCGGGGCGGGATCTATCGCCTCCGCGAGCGGGATCACCTGTTCGATGACGGCGTCGTAGTGGTGACGATGGTCGTCAACCGGGAGACCGGCGAGCTGATCGCCGGGCCGGAACTCGTCGCCCGTGACCTCAAGCCCGATCTCGCCAACGGCGCCCTCCGGGAGGCCGAGCTCGAACTGCGCCGGACGCTCCAGCGTCGCCAGCGTGGCGAGGTCCAGATCGGCCACCTGATCCAGCGGACCAAGGAGTCGGTCGGACGCGTCCTGTACCGCCGCTCGACCGACAAAACCTGGCCGATGATCCTGCCGGTTGTGACCGAGCTGTAGCGATCGGTCTTCATCGGGACGAGCGACGGGGATGGAGCGAATGCCCCATCCCCGTCTCCTGTTTTCGGGCCGGGCTTCTGACCCGGTCCTCCCTCTTGCGCTTTTCAGGACTGTAATCGAGAATGAGTCCTGTTATCAATCGCGTGGTCAGTTGACCTGGCCGAGTGCGGCGAGGAGGGAATCGAGTGGCGCAGCAGGAACAGATCGTCACCGAGCGGGCCGACGGGGCACGTCGGACGGACCGCGAGCACAGTTTCGTCCTGATGACCGTCCAGCCGGGTCTGCTCGGCCTGGCCGACGGCTCGATCTCGACGCTGGCGCCGGTGTTCGCCGCCGCGGTCGCGACCGGGGAGTCGCGGATCGCGCTCCTGGTCGGGCTCTCGGCCGCGATCGGCGCCGCGATCAGCATGGGCGTCTCCGAAGCGCTCTCCGACGACGGGACGCTGACCGGCCGCGGCGGACCCTGGCGGCGGGGGATCGTCACCGGCGTCGGCACCCTGATCGGCGCGGCCGGGCACTCGCTGCCCTTCCTGATCCCGCATTTCCAGACGGCCTTCGCCCTGGCGATCATGGTCGTCATCGTCGAACTGTTCGCGATCGCCTGGGTGCGGTGGCGGTACTTCCCCGGCACCAGCGTCCGGAGTTCCGTCATCCAGGTGACACTGGCGGGCGCGATCGTCTTCGCCGTCGGGCTGATCTTCGGCAGCGCCTGAACGATCGTGCGGCACGCGCTGCGGCGGCGGACCGGGGCGATCGATCCGTACCCGCCTGCGGCCGTGCTCGCGGGGACGGTCGGGACTCAGCTCCCGATCCCCAGACCGGTCAGCCACCGTTCGGGCTGGACGGTGAAGACGATCAGGTCCGTCTCGGGGCTCTTCAGCACCATCTCGGTGAAGCTCCGGGCCTCGTCCTCGCCGGCATACCGCCGGGCGATCGCGAACACGTCCTCGGCGGACGGTCGCTCGCTCCGCCGGACAATGCGGCCCTCGACGGCGACGTAGGTGCAGGGGCACTCCTCGCGCCAGACCGTCAGGCTGACGAGGCTGTCGAGCGTGGTGGTCAGGCTGCCCTGAGCCGTTCGATCGCGGTTCCAGGTGAAGATCGAGAGGGTCCGGCCGGGCTCGTAGTCGTAGAAGAGCGGGACAGCGTCGGCTGGCCGCCCGCCATCCAGATCATCCAGGAAGGCGACGTGCGGCTCGGCCAGGAACTGGTCGCGCTCCTGCTCGGTCATCGGACGGGACATCGTCTGGTCCTCCGGACGGTGACGCGTTCATCCATTGCCTGTGACGGATCATATGTTCTATACGTACACCGGCGCTTCTCCGATATTGCGGAGTCGCCCAGGCGAAGACGAGCGCCTTCGGGGCGGCGAACGCCCGGGTGATCATTAGCTGGGTCTCGTCGGCGTGGGTCGTCACCTCAGTCATGGTCCTGTCCCTGCCCGGTCTCCCGCGGGTGCTCGTCGAGCCGACCGAGCCGTGCCTCCCGGAACTGGCGGTACTGTTCCAGCCGGTCCGTGACCTGCTCGAGTGAGGCAGCCTCCAGCCGGCATGGTCGCCAATGCCGGTCCCGGCCGCGGGAGATGGCCGGCAGGGTCATTACGGACGGTTCGGCGATGTCCGTCACGTTCGCCTCTCCACCGTCCAGGCGGGCGAGGATCGCCCGGCGAGTCGGGTCGGCGGCGAGGCGAACGTGATACTGAGCGGGTCGTCGGACATCACCCGATTCACCTCCGGGTGAATCAACCGTGAGGGGAATCGTGGCCGCTTCCCGGACCTCCTCACCACTCTGACAGATGATCCGGGGCGGACCCCTCCGCTGGTCCGCCCCCTGAGGGCGCGTGGTACGCTCCGTCCCACCGATCGATTCCCGGAGTTGCCTTGCCGAACGGAGGCATCGCCATTCCCAGGAGCGCCCCGTGCCCTACCGACCCGCCGACCGATCGATCGCCCCCTCCCGGATCATCCGACCCTGGCCCCGCCGGCTGGTGTCCCGGCGCGGGCTGATCAGCGGCGTGACGGGACTGGGTGTGGCGGCGCTGGCGACTGGCTGTGGGGGGTCCGGCTCCGGGTCGGCGCCGACCCCCATCCCGCCGACACAGGTACCGGAGACCTCCGTCGGGGCGCCGCCGACCACCGTCCCGGTCGCGACGCCGACCGTCGTGGAGCCCGCCCAGGCCCTGGCCGCGCAGACTGTCCCTGCGGACCGTGTCCTCGTCGTCTCGCCCCGCCTGCCGTTGGACGGGATCGGCGCTGGGCAGCAGGCCGGCCTGCTCGATGGGTCGACGACCGACTGGGCCGCCGTCGGCGCGCCGGTCAACCTGCCGGTCGAGGCGATCGGGGAGGTCGGCGCGGATGGCTACGACGACGTGGTCGAGCAGCTCGACGCCGGACTGGTCGATCTCGACGCGCCGGTCGGGCGGGTCGCGGCCGTCCCGCTGGCTTCCGTCGACTTCCGGGTCAACGTCCTCTCGGTCGATGGCCATGACGCACTCCGGGACCGGACCGAGGGCGACCACGGCCCGATCTTCCGGGTCGGGATGATCGGCGACATCGTCCCCGGCCGCAACATCCATCTGACGATGGACCGCTACGGGGACTTCCAGTACCCGTTCCGCCGGGTCGCGGACCGGCTCGCGAGCTTCGACCTGACGATCGCCAACCTCGAGGGCAACATCTCCGATTCCCTGGAGAACCCGGTCTACCGCAACCCGAACACGATCGACTTCGTCACCGGCAGCGCCTTCCTCGACGGCTTCAAGCTGGCCGGCATCGACGCCGTCACGCTCGGGAACAATCATTCCTGCTTCAACGAGACCGGTTGGGGGACCCAGGGCCTCGAGGATACGATGGCCGCTCTGACAGCCGCCGGGCTCCCGTATTTCGGCGCGGGGTATGACCTGACGGAGGCACGGACCGCCTTCACGGCCGAGATCGGGGGCGTCTCGATCGCGGTCCTCGGCCATGACGCCGTCACGGCCAACCTCGACATCGCGCAGAGCCGGCCGCTCGGCGTCGTCGCCCAGATCTGGGGCGCCGATGCGTCATCGCCGGGCACGAACCCGTTCGGTCTGGACCAGTTCCTCGCCGACGTCGAGGCCGCTGCCGCCGCGTACGACATCGTGATCCCGTACCTGCATGGCGGGGCCGAGTTCCAGTGGGTCGTGCCGGAGTGGCTCCAGGAGGCCGCCCGGGGCGCGATCGACGCCGGCGCGACGCTCGTGGTCACCAACCACCCGCACATCATCCAGGGGATGGAGGTCTACGCCGGCCGGCCGATCGTCTACTCGCTGGGCAACTTCATCTTCGACCAGATGTTCAGCGTCGATACGCGGCAGGGGTTCATCCTCGACCTGACCTTCGACGGCCCGGTGCTCGTCGGGCTGCGGCTCGGCGGCGTCGAGATCATGGACTTCTGCCAGCCCCGGCCGATGGCCGCCGCCGAGCAGGCCGCGATCATGGACCGCTTCTGGCGATCGACCGACCGCCTCGCCGCCCGGTAGCGACCGGCGGCCGGTTCGTCCCGGAGACCGAACTGGCCATGTCCGGCATCGTCCCGAGCTGGTGGGCGGAGCGATCCCAATGCCCAGCGGCATCGGGATCGCGTTCGAGACCGGTCGGGACGATACCTGACCGCACGGACCGGGGCCCCGGGGACGAGAGCCCGTAGCGACCTGGCGATCCCGGCCAGCAAGACGCTAGCCCTCGCTGGGTCCGCAGTCGGTCGACCAGTCGGAGACCGACAACTGGATGCAGCCGTTGTCGGAACACCAACTCGGGTAGTTGTCGGCACAGTAGGGGTAGTCGGACTGGCATACGACGCAGGAGAACGAGAGCCACTGCCAGCACGTGCCGACGTTCTGGACAACTCCACCGGCGGCGCAGGCGAGCACCTCAGCCGGCGTGGCACAGTAGACGATCGTATCGGGACAGTCATCGATGAACAGGCTCGTCCGGCCCAGCGTCTCCGCCAGTTGGTCGTCCACCTGCTGCCGCTTCAGATGGGCGAGTCCTTGGCCCGCATAGTCCGACTGGATGTTGACACCGTAGGTCAGCGTCCCACTCGTCTGGTCATACTCCGGAGAGATCAGCTCGACGACCAGGACATCGTCCGGACCATCAGCCGTCTCGGTGCTGATGGCCGCGTTGGGAGGATTGCCGGAGCCGAACCCGAGGTTGCTCAGGAAGGTCTCGGTGGGGGCCTCCCCGAAGACCCGCTCCGGGCGATCCGAGAAGAAGACCGTCTCACCGGGGTGCCCGGACAGGGTCAGCAGGTACTGCGCATTGCCGCCAGGCCCCGCGGCGGGCGTCCCAGCCGCGGCCGGTGTGGCCCCTGCGTTGGGATTCGCGGTGAAGGTCCCGCTCGAGGCCGTCTGCACGAAGAGGAAGGAGGCATCCTCGGTCGTGGCCCCGGGTGTCGCGGCGGCCGTGGCGTCCTGGGCGGCGGCCGACGGGCTCCGGCCGTGGGTTCCCCGCAACCCAAGGGCACTGGCCGCCAGGCCGGCGGCTCCCGCTCTGACGACGGAGCGGCGGGAACCGCCAACTGCACGGGTGACGCGTTCGAACGTCGAGGAGTCCACCATCTTCTGATCCTTCGCTGAGTGGTTCATGGGTGCGATAGGGCGACAACCTGTCTGATATTATCAGATACTGGAAATCTCAACAACATTTGCGAAAAGGTAGTATCTCCGGTCTGGTCGTATAATCGACATCGCTCTGATAGGCCGACGGGCCGCTGTCTCGGATCGTGATGCGGACCGTCAACTGCTGAGGCGCACCGCGCACTGCTCCCCGCCATGAGACGATGCCTGGGGTGGCCGCACGTCGGCGCGGCCCGCCCTATCGCTGAAGCCGGGGAGCGTCGCCATGCAGATTGCCTCCACCGTCACGGACCTGTTCGCCCTGCACCTGCCGTTGATCGAGAAGATCGTGCGGCCGATCCTGGTCTACGCCTTCCTGCTCGTCGTCCTCCGGCTGGCGGGCAAGCGGGAGCTGGTGCAGTTCACGACCTTCGACTTCGTCCTGCTGCTGCTCCTGAGCAACGCCGTCCAGAACGCCATCATCGGCGACGACGACAGCGTCACCGGCGGGCTGATCGGGGCCGGGGTCCTGTTGGCGGTGAACGCCCTCGTCGCCCGGGTCCTCTACAGCGCCCCACGGGTCAATCGCCTCGTGACCGGCGACCCGACGACGCTGATCGTCGACGGGCAGATCCAGCGTCGGGCCCTGAAGCGCCTCCGGATCACGGAGAGCGAACTGATCTCACTGGTTCGGCGGCAGAACTTCGATACGATCGATGAGGTCCAACTGGCCGAGGTCGAGCCGAACGGCGCGATCACGATGCACGGGGTCCACCCGACTGCCGATGAGCGCAACCTCGCCGAGATCCTCGCCCGCCTGACCCGGATCGAGGCTGCGATCGAACGATTCGCGGCGGCCGACGGCGACACTCGCCAGCGCGGTTGACCGCGGTATGGAAGGACATGATCGTCCCTGCATGGGACAGCGGGGCTCGTGATCGCCGATCGCGGAGCTCCACCTCCCGGTCGGCGTGAGGTCCGCGATCATGTGTGGAGCGGGTGGGTGTACATGGGAGTCGGGATGGAGCATGAGGAAGACCGGCACGGCACGGGATGTGAAGTGGGGCGTCAGACGACGGGGCAGGACGGTCTGCACCCGGCCCGGACATCTGCTCATCCCGAAAGGCCCCCCACGATGATCAACCTTGGCTACACCCTCTCCAGCGAGCAGCACCGCCCCAACGCCCTGGTCGCCAACGGGCAGCGTGCGGAGGCGGCCGGGTTCGAGTTCCTCTCGATCTCCGACCATTTCCACCCGTGGCTGGACGCGCAGGGACAGGCCCCGTTCGTCTGGAGCACGCTCGGCGGCCTCGCCCAGGCGACCAGCACGATCCGGGTCGGGACCGGCGTGACCTGTCCGACGATCCGGACCCACCCGGCGATCATCGCGCAGGCCACCGCCAGCGTCGCCGACATGTTCGAGGGACGGTTCTTCTTCGGCGTCGGCTCGGGCGAGAACCTGAACGAGCACATCACGGGACAGCACTGGCCGCCGATCTCCGTCCGGCAGGACATGCTCCGCGAGGCGATCGCGCTGATCCGCACGCTCTGGCGGGGCGAGAACACGACCGAGCACGGCCGCTTCTACACCGTCGAGAACGCCCGGATCTACACCATCCCGGAGACGCTGCCCGAGATCATCGTCGCGGCCGCCGGTCCGGAGGCCGCCGCGATGGCGGCCGAGATCGGGGACGGTATCGACACCACCTCCCCGACGCCGGACGTCATCCAGGTCTTCGAGCAGCACGGCGGCAATGGACCCCGCTACGGCCAGATGGCCGTCTGCTACGGCCCGGACGAGCAGGCCGCCAGGGAACTGGCGCTCAAGCAGTGGGGCTTCGCGGGCCTGCCGGGGCAGCTCAAGCAGGAACTGGCCCTGCCGCGCTACTTCGAGCAGGCTGCCCAACTGGTCACCACCGACACGATCGCGGAACAGGTCGTCTGCGGCCCCGACCCGGAGCGGTATCACGCCGAGATCCGGAAGTTCGCCGACGCCGGCTTCACCCACCTCTACATCCTGCAGATCGGGCCGGATCAGGACGGCTTCATCGACTTCGCCAAACGCGAACTGCTGCCCGCCTGGCGGGGCGCCGCGCAGCCGGCCTGACGATCGGTCCATGACGCACCGCCGGTGGTGAGCCAGTCTCCCGCCGGCGGTCCCACGTTCTAGCTCGCCCCGAGTCTTGGCCAATCACCCCTGAGCCGGTCGGCTTGAGCCACCGGCTGCGCCGGAACTCCGTCGGCCGAACAGCAGGCGATCAGAGCTCGTCCCGTGGGTAGAGGAAGCGGCGCAACAACCGGGTGACGTTCGGCAGGATCGGCCAGGTCAGGGCGGCGACGAGGATGACCGTCGAGATCAGCACGCGGACCGCCAGCGGGACAGCGTAGAGAATGTCGTGCAACGTGAGGTTGACCGTCAGGCTGACGGCGTACGAGCAGACCACGGTGACGAGGAACATCTTCCAGCGGGGTGGGACTGGACTGGCCGCGCCCGGCAGCGTGAACCAGGTCTCCATCCCGGTGAGATGTTCCTCGGACCGACGCGTGTAGCCTTCGACCCGGCCGAGCCAGTCGCGGCGCTCCTCGGAGTTCATCCAGCCGCGCAGCGACGCGTCGTCGGCGAACTTGATCACCGTCCGGTAGCGGTTGGCGTTGCGGCCGAGCCGGAACCAGTTCGAGCCGAGGTGGCCGGGGTAGCGCCGGCCGGCCTCGGTGATCCCGTGCGCCCACTCCTCGAAGACGGCCTCGCGGCCCGGCACGACGTTCCAGGTGATGACCACCGTGACCGGCGGCACCGACGACGGCGCGGGCCGAGCGTCCGCGATCGTCGCGATGTCCGAGTCATGGCTGACCGTCATCTCGCTGCCGTGGGCGATCGCGCCGCCACCTGCGGCCGTCGGGGCGCCGTCCGGAGCGGTCATCGCGACGACTCGCCGGCGCGGGAACCGTCGCCCGCTGTCGGGGCCAGCCCGGTCCGGACCATGACCCGGCCGTTCCGCGCCACCGTCAGGCTGCCGCCGGCGTGCCGGAAGATCGCCTCGACCCCCGGGACGAGATCGACCGCGACGATGCCGGTCGCGACGACGGTCGCCCATGGATTCGTCGCGTCGACCCGCCGGAGGGACGGCCACAGGGTCAGCGTGGTGACCGGGCCGGCATAGGCGGGATCGACGTCGACCGGTTCGCCGCGCACGACGGCGCCATCGAGGAGCGGGACGATGACCCGGTAGACAGACTCCCCATGGACCTGGAACGGTGCCAGCGCCAGGGGCTGCCCGAGTTCGATCGCGATCGACTCGATCTCGTCCAGCGTGAAGCCGACCCGGTGGATGGGACTGCCCACCGGGATGTCGGGCAGCCGTATCGGAGCGGGCGGGGTGGCGGGACGCATCGGTCCGGGCGCCTTTCTCGGTGATGGGAACGGGCGGGCGGACGGTGGGAGAACGCATCTGTCCGTAGCCGTGACGTGTCGGGGGGACGATCGAGCTCGTGGGGTCATTTATACTCGCCGGCAGCATCGCGGTCGGGAGCCGTCCGGCTGCCGGCCGACGACCCTCGGACGCCGTCCGGTGCACGCTCATCGTCCCTCGTCGCCCGTGGAGGAGGTCGCAGCCCATGTCCGACGGCTCCACTCCTCATGACACCCGACTGCCCGGGAGTACTGATGTCCGCAGGGCGTCCACCCGGGTGGAGCGAGCGCGCGCTGACCGGACATCGTCTCTCGTCGACGACGCACCGCTGAGCGTGACCCTCGACGACCTACTGGCCGCCCGGGAGCGGATCGCGCCGTACATCCACCGGACGCCGCTGCTGTCCTCGAAGACGCTGGGCGGGATGTCCGGGACCGAGTTGTGGCTCAAGGCGGAGAACCTCCAGCGCACCGGTTCGTTCAAGATCCGGGGCGCCCTGAACAGTGTCCTGCAGCTCACCGAGGAGCAGCGGGCCCGCGGCATCATCGCCTTCTCGGCCGGCAACCACGGCCAGGGCGTCGCCCAGGCGGCCGCGCTGGTCGGGTCTCGCTGCGTCGTCTTCTGCCCGGAGACCGCGCCGACGCTCAAGGTCGCGGCGATGCGCGGCTACGGCGCCGAGGTCCGGTTCGCGCCATCGATGGCCGAGATCGAGGCCCGGATGGACGCCTACCGGGTCGAGCATGGCCTCCACTACGTTCACCCGTTCGCCGACCATGCCACGATCGCCGGGCAGGGGACCCTCGGGCTGGAGCTGTTCGAGGACCAGCCCGAGCTGGACGTCATCATCACCGGGGCCGGCGGGGGTGGGCTGCTGGCCGGGATCGCCGTCGCCGCGAAGGCGCTCCGCCCGCAGACCCGGGTGATCGGCGTCGAGCCGGAGGGGGCGCCGACGGTCTACGCCGCACTGCGCGCCGGTGGGCCGGTCCCGCTGCCCCGGATCGCGACCCTGGCCGACGGGCTGGCCGCCGCCCGGACCGCGCCGCTGACGTTCCAGATCGTCCGGCGGCTGGTCGATGACGTCGTGCTGGTGACGGAAGAGCAGATCCGTGAGGCGCTCGTGCTGGTCCTGCAGCGGACCAAGCTGGTCTGCGAGCCGGCCGCCGTCGCCGGGGTGGCGGCGGTCCTGGCCGGCTCGGCCGGGATCGCCGCGGGTGCACGCGTCGCGGCCGTCCTCAGTGGCGGCAACATCGACCTGACGACGCTCAAGCGGTTGCTCTGACCGGGGCTGGGCTGGCTGCTAGACTGCCAGCCGGCCCGACGGACGCTCTAGCAGGATCGGTAGCCCCGTGTCGATAACGCCTTCGGCTTCCCCTCCGGCGGTCCCGACGTCTTCCACGACCGACCCCGCGATCGCCACGGTCGCCGATGTCCAGCGCTTCGCCGCTCGTCTGGCCGACAACGTCGAGCGGGTCCTGGTCGGCAAGCGCGAGGTCATCGACCTCGCGATCGTGACGCTGCTGGCCGAGGGGCACATCCTGCTGGAGGACGTCCCCGGGACGGGCAAGACGACGCTGGCGCGGGCGCTGGCCCGGTCGATCGGGGGCGAGTTCCGCCGGATCCAGTTCACGCCGGACCTCCTGCCCAGCGACATCGGCGGGATCGTCTTCTTCGACCAGAAGCTGAGCGACTTCCGCTTCCGGGCCGGACCGATCTTCGCCAACGTCGTCCTCGCCGACGAGATCAACCGCGCCACGCCCCGGACGCAGTCGGCCCTCCTGGAGGCGATGGAGGAGCGGACCGCCACGATCGAGGGCGAGACCCGGCCGCTCCCGACGCCGTTCATCGTCCTCGCCACCCAGAACCCGGTCGAGCTCGAAGGGACGTTCCCGCTGCCGGAGGCGCAGCTCGACCGCTTCCTGATGCGGCTCTCGGTCGGCTACCCGGACCACGCCGGGGAGGACGACATCCTCGGCCGGTTCCAGCTCGGGACGCCGATGGCCGATCTCCAGGTCGTGGCGACGATGGCCGATCTGCGGGCGGCGGTCGCCGTTACCCGAACCGTCCATGTCGCCGAGGATGTCCGCCACTACCTGACCGGGATCGTCCGGGCGACGCGCGACCAGCCGTCGGTGCTGCTCGGGGCCAGCCCGCGGGCGTCGCTGGCGCTGTTCCGGGCGGCGCAGGCCCGGGCGGCGATGCTCGGGCGGTCGTCGGTCGAGCCGGACGATGTCCAGCGCCTCGCCCCGGCGGTCCTCGGGCATCGGATCATCGTCACGCCCGAGGCCCGGCTCCGTGGCGACGATGCCATGGCCGTCGTCCGGGCAGCGATCGAGGCCGGGTCGGTGCCGGTCGAGGGCCGGGCCGGCCTCGCCGAGCCGGCGACCGAACCCGTCACCCGCCGCTGATGCGCCAGATCGACGACCGGACCGCGGTCGATCGGCGCCGGGAGAAGATCAGCCGCGACCTCGACGCGGTCCGCCCGGTCGAGGCCGAGGCGGGACGACCGGCCGTCCGGGGCGGGTTCTTCGGCGGCGCCTGGTTCGCCATCGCCGGGGTGATCCTGCTCGTCGGTGCGGCGACGGATCGGGGCGGGCTGGCGATCATCGGGCTGCTCGGTCTGCTCAGCGCCGGGCTGGCCTGGGGCTGGGCCCGGCTCGCGCTCAACGGCGTCACCGTCTCGGCCCGGTTCGACCGCGACCACGCCATCCCCGGCGACATCGTCGAGCTGACCGTGACGGTCGTCAACCGCAAGCTGCTCCCGGTCCCGTGGGCCGCGCTCGAGGTCGACCTCCCGCCCGGGCTCTTGCCCGTCGAGCCGAGTCAGCGCCGTCTGGGCGGCGAGCAGGTCCTCCGGCTCTCGACGGCGCTGGCCCCGTTCGGCCGCCTGACCTGGCGCTCGCGGCTGACCTGCCCGGCTCGCGGGATCCAGCGGATCGGTCCGGTCGGCATCCGGGCCGGCGATCCCTTCGGCTTCTTCACCGTCCGGATGGAAGGCCCCGGCCCGGCGCCGGTCGTCGTCTTCCCGGTCGTCGTGCCGGTCCTGCCGCTGACCAACGCGCGGGAGCGCATCGGCGACGTCCGGGTCGATCGTCACCTCTACACCGACCCGACCCGGATCGCCGGGGTGCGGGACTACCAGCCGGGTGACCCGTTCCGGAGCATCTCCTGGAAGGCGACCGCCCGGGTCGGGACGCTCCAGACCCGGCTCGAGGAACCGGCGACGTCGCGACAGGTGATGGTCTGCGTCAACCTCGATACGCACGAGCGGGTCTGGGAGGGGGTCGATTCGGCGCTGGCCGAGGCGACGATCTCGGCGGCCGCCTCGGTGCTGTCCTGGGCGGCCGCCAACGGCTATGCCACCGGGGTGATGGCCAACGGGATCGAGCCGGGCACGGCGTCCAACCTGATCTATGCCCCCGCCCATGGCGCCGGGCAGCTCGTCCGCTGCCTGGATGGCCTGGCCCGGCTCAGTCTGCTCGCGACCTCG
Source organism: uncultured Thermomicrobiales bacterium (assembly GCA_964244115.1). GTDB lineage: Bacteria > Chloroflexota > Chloroflexia > Thermomicrobiales > UBA6265 > CADCWK01. The sequence continues at coordinate 7,451 of CAXTHM010000021.1, read as the reverse complement.
CCGTTCGCGCAGGCGCTCGTCCGGCTGGAGCGGACCGGCGACCGCGGCGGGGTGATCGCGGTCGTGACGCCGCGGATCTCCGACCCGACCCGGGCGGCGATCGCCCAGTTGCTGGCCCGGGGTCGCCGGGTCGTGCTGATCCCGCTCGGTCCGGCCGCGGACATCGCGATGCCGGGCGTCCCCGTCCATCGGGTCGACGAGGCGGCCATCCAGGGGCGACTGGCGCTGGCGGCGCCCGGGGTGAGATCACCCGGGTCGGCCGGGGCGCCAGCCGCTACAGCCACTTGATCCGGCGGAACAGGACGACCATCCCGCCGGCGACGAGGGCCATCAGCGCAAGCGCGAACGGGTAGCCCAGCCGCCAGTGCAGTTCCGGCATGTAGTCGAAGTTCATCCCATAGATCCCGGCGATCAGCGTCCCGGTCGCGAGGATGATCGTCCAGCCCGTCAGCCGGCGGACGACGATGTTGAGCTCGTTGTTGACCTGCGAGAGGTAGGCGTCCATCGTCGAGGCCAGCATCTCCCGGGCACCGTCCAGCCCGTCCGTCGCTCGGTTGACATGGTCGTAGACGTCCTGGAAGTACGGCAGCATCGCGCGGTCGATCGTCGGGTGATCCCTGCGGAAGATGTGAGTCAGCGATTCGCGCTCGGCGCTCAGGATCCGGCGCGTCTTGAGGAGCGTCCGGCGCAGCTCGACGATCTCGCGCTGGATGCCGTTCTCCTCGCCACCGAGGATCCGGTCCTCGATCCCCTCGACCCGGTCGGCGATCGCGTCCAGCACCGGGAAGTAGCTGTCGACCATCGCGTCCAGGACCGAGTAGAGCAGCGTGACCGGGTCATGCCGACCGGTCTCGACGGCGTCCTGCCGCCAGCGGTCGCCGACGTCCTCGAGCGCCGCGATCTCACCGTGTCGCACGGAGACCAGGACATTGGCGGTCACGTAGACCGACAGGGGATGATGGTCGATCCCGTCGTCCGGGCAGGAGAACGCGTAGAAGACGACGAAGACGTCATCGCCATGCTGGCGGAATGTCGGGGTCCGGTTGGGCTGGCCGATGTCTTCCAGCACCAGCGGCGGCAGCTCGAGTTCGTCGCGGAGCATGGCGACGTCGTCGTCCTCGGGCTGCACGACATCGACCCAGAGCAGGGCCTCGCCGCCCAGATCGTCGCTGATCCGCTCGACGGGGATCTCCTCGAACACACTCGATCCCGAGGAGTATCGCTTCACCGTCAGGGTCATGGCCGTCGCTCCTGTGCCGAGGGGCCGTCCCGGTCGGTGTCCACGGTGAGCATAGTCAATCCGGCGGAGCGACGCCGGTCGGTGGCGATGAGCTACGGGCATGGTTCTGGCGACCCACAGCCAGAACCGCCGACGACAGGTCGCCGGGCCAGGAGCATCGCACCATGTCCACATCACCATCGGCGACGATCCGCAACGGGGCCACTAACGCGGCGATGGAGCCGATCACGGTTGACATCTTCCACGATACCGTCTGCCCGTGGTGCCGGATCGGTGTCGCGTCGTTGCAGCGGGCGCTGGCCGGTTGGGATGGGCCGCCGGTCGAGCTGCACTGGCACCCGTTCCTGCTCAGCCCGGAGACCCCGCCGGAGGGCCAACCGTTCCGGGAGACGCTGGCGAGCCGGATGGGGCAGGATCTAGCCCCGATGTTCGCGCGCGTCTCGGCGGCCGGCGCCGCCGTCGGCGTGGCGTTCGACTGGGACGCGATCGAGCGGTCGCCGAACAGCATCCGCTCGCACCTGCTCTACGCCATCCTGCCGGAGGATCGCCGGACGGCGATGGTCGAGCGGATCGGCGTGGCGTACTTCGAGCAGGGCCGCGACATCGGCGACCTGGAGACGCTCAAGGCCATCGCGGCCGAGGGCGGCGTCGAGCCCGAGCTGGCCGCCGAGGCGCTGGAGCGGCCCGAACTTCAGGCGGCCATCCTGAGCGAGGTCGAGCAGGCGGCGACCCTGGGGATCTCCGGTGTGCCGTTGTTCATCTTCGACAACCGGCTGGCCGTCAGCGGGGCGCAGTCGGTCGACGTCTTCCGGTCGGCCCTGGCGCAGGCCGTCGAGGGGCGATCCGGCGGGGGTGCGACGGGTGGGCCGGGCGTCGAGGCGTAGCGGGTCGGGTCGGTAAGTTCTCTCCGGAGTGGCGCCTCAACCATTCCGTAGGGGCGCAACTCCCGCTTCGCTGGCAAACCCGTCCGCCGCAGCGGCCATCGCCCCGCGGGGTGATAACGGCGCCGGCAACATGGGCGTTCTCGATAAACACGATCGGTCGCGAGCAAACCTCTCCCCCGACCCCTCTCCGGCTCACCTGCTCGCTCACCCGCTGAAGCGGTCTCGGCTCCACAGGTGCCCGGAGAGGGGAGATGCGCCGCCCATCTGACGACTGGCAATCAATAGGAATGCCGCCATGATCGTCAAATCACGATCGAATCGCCGTCCGCTGCCGGTATGTTGATTTGCCGGGCGGCTTTAGCGCCCGGAGATCCAGGCGGCGCTCCGCTCCTGCTTACGGTGCCGCCGATCACCCTGCGGAGATACGCAAACCACTGATGCCGGTCTCGCCCAGGCTGCCAGCCTCATCGAGGAGACGGGTCCGGAAGGTGCCCGGACCGGGATCGCCGACCGCCGCTCGCTCGGCCACCAGCCCGTACGTCCCCAGCCCGAGGGCGACGGGCAGGGCGTAGCCGGCCAGCGTCGAGACCGCCGCGCCGGCGATGGCGACCGCGACCGCCGTCGTCGCCATGCAGCCGGAGCCGGTGATCCGGCTCAGGAGCGGCGTCCCGTTGGCGACGCGGAAGGTGGCATCCGGCCCGACGACGATGTCGATCGCCCCGGTCACCGCGGTCGTCACGCCGAATCGGTCGAATGCTGCCTGGGCGACCGCCTCCGGGTCCTCCCCGCCGACCGCGTCCACGCCGCGCATCAGACCGTTCCCGACGAGGGCGCCGATCTCGCCCCGGTTACCGCGCAGGACCGCGATGTCGAGTTCCCCGAGCAGCCGCAGGGCCGTCTCCGTCCGGAATCGGGTCGCACCTGCGCCGACCGGGTCGAGGATGATCGGGACGGCGGCGGCATTGGCGGCCCGCCCGGCGATCAGCATCGCCTCCACCTCATCGACGGAGAGCGTGCCGATGTTGAGGACCAGCGCCTGCGCGAGGCTGGCCATCTCGCCGACCTCCTCCGGCGCGTAGGCCATCACCGGTGAGGCGCCGAGCCCGATCGTCAGGTTGGCGGTGTCGTTCGTGACGACCAGGTTCGTGATGTGGTGGATCAGCGGTCCGGACTCGCGGACGTGACGGAACAAGCGCTCGGCCTGGGCGTCGTAGTCCACGGCGTCAGCCGATGCCGCGAGATCGGCTGGGTCGTTCGTCATGCCTCGTCATCCTTCCGTGCCGGGTTCAGCGCCTCGGTTCTGAGGCCACAGTGAGCCGGAGAAGGGTACGCGACCCCGATCACTGTCGGTCGTCTCTGGTTTCGTCCGGAACCGGGTGGCAGTTCAGACCTCACCATCGACGATACGTCGGGAGGAGGTCGTCCGCGTAGGGGCGAAGCTTGCGGGCCTGACGCCCGCAGGCCCTATCGCCCCGCAGGGCGATAGCCGGCGCCGTGGTCTCAACTGGACGCATGGTTGCCGGAAAGATGCCCTGCGTACACATTCGTTGCTGGCCTCGAACGCGGTAGCGTCATTGCGTGTGTCCTTCGCACATGGTTGAACCTGGACCACCGTCTCGCCTGACGGCGAAGGCCGCTGCGGCGGCCGGACTCGCAAGCTTCGCCCCTACGATGGCGGGCTCGAAAACGCCGCGATGAGGCGACTCATTGCAACGACAGAGGCGGTTCACCCGATCAGGTGAACCGCCTCTGTCGTCGTGACCATTGGGATCAGGTCGGATACCGCTGCCTAGCTCGAGAACTCCAGGGAGCTCAGGACGGTCTTCGGGTCGATCGTGACGCCGTTGAGCTTGACCATGAAGTGGGTGTGCGGGCCGGTCGAGAAGCCGGTCGAGCCGATCGGGCCGATGGTCTCACCCTGCGAGACGGTCTGACCGGTGGCGACGTACGGCTGCGAGGCCATGTGGCCGTAGACGGTCGAGTAGCCGTTGCCGTGGTCGATCTCGACGTAGAAGCCGAGGCCGCAGTCGCACCAGCCGGCGAAGGTCACCGTGCCGCCGTCCGAGGCGATGATCGGCGTGCCCTGCGGCGCCGCGATGTCGAGCGCGTCGTGGAACGGGCAGCCGAGGTTCGGGTCGATCGGATAGAAGGGCAGCGACGTGCAACCGTAATCCTGCGAGATCCGGCCGGAGACCGGGAACAGGAACGTCCCGGAGCCAACCCCGGCGGCTGGCTCGGTTACGGCGGGTGCCGTGGCCGTGGCTGAGGCGGCCGGAGCCGTGGCGGTCGGTGCGGCCGACTCGGCCGGGGCCGTTGCGATCGGGTCGTCCGTCGGTGGCGTCTGGCCGGTGCTGACGCCGACCAGGGCGACGCTGACGAAGCCCTCGCCGCTGGCGGTGGTCACGTAGAGCCACTCGCCGCCGTCAGCATCGAGGAAGGGGCCGTCGAGGACGTCGGCCGCCGTCCCGTCCGGGACCGTCGCGACGATGGCGCCGTCGGTCCCGACCGTCGCGCGGATGTTGACGTCGTCACCGTCGCCCAGCCCGAGGGTGGCGGAACTGCCGACGAGTGCGGACGAACGGGGGGCATCGGCGGCGGTCGTCTCCGCCGATGTGGCCGTCTCGGTTGCGGCCGGGACCTCGCTGGCGGCGGCGGTGACAAGGACGAGCAGGTCGCCGTCGACGTGGCCGCTGACATCGCCATTGGTAATCAGGTACCAGCCGGCACTGCTGGCTTCGAACCCGTCCGGACCGGAGATGACCTGGACGACGTCCCCCGGCCGGACGTAGCCGACGACATCGGCGTCGGGGGCCGGCTCAGCCCGGATGGTGAGCCCGTCGGCCGCGCCGGTGCTGACGCTGACCCGGTCGCCGGGGGCGAAGCTGCCGCCCGAGGTCGTCTCACCGCTGGTCGTGCTCTCCGTCGACGGCGAGGTCCCATCGGCGACGCTGCTCAGGTAGGCGCCGACGACCCAGCCGAGCTGACCATCGACGTCGACCGGCCACCAGGCCAGATCGTCGATGTCCGTGACGATGGCGACCGTGTCGGTCCGGAGCACGACAATCGAGCCGGCCGCCGCGAGCGTGATCACGTCGGCCGTGACGTCCGGCTGGGTGCGGATGTTGACGCCATCCGGGTCGGCGACGCGGGCCGTCGGCGCGGTGGGATCGGCCGCGGCATCTGACGATGCCGCGTCAGTAGCCGCCGGCGTCTCGGTCGCCCCGGCAGCGGTCGACTCCGAGCCGAGGCCAGCCCCGGTCGTCGCGCTGTCGCTCAGGTAGGTGCCGGTGACCCAGCCGTCGATCCCGTAGACCGCGATCGGCCACCATCGGGTCGTCCCGTCGGCGTCCAGGACCGTGTCGACCTGATCGATCCGCAGGGTGACCTCGGTCCCCTCGGCGATCTCGATCAGGATCTCGCCGTCGAAGGCGGGTTCGGCCCGGACATTGACGCCCTCGCCGCTCCCGGTGATGACGGCCGACATCCCGGACAGGCTGACGGCGACCGGCCGGGCGGCATCAACCACGAGCGGCCCGGCGATCAGCGACAGGCCGAGGACGGCGACCGCCACGCTCCGCGCGACTCGACGGGAGCCGAACCAGGCTCGGGGAGATGGAGTGGCGGGGCCAGCGTTGAGACGTTCCGACATGCCGGGGTTCCTTCCTGTGACGGTCCACGCGGTCCCCATCGTGAGAGCCGGAGGACGACCTGATGCGATTGCCGTCTGTGACGGACCGGTCAAGGGCGACCGGTCCGGGAGGGGGACCGGTCGCCCTCGATGCACGCCGTGCGTGGATTTCCCGCACGGCAGCTCTGGGCCTCATCGGATGAGACCGTCAGCCGGAGCGAACTTTGGGTTCTCGAGGGCTCGGCCAGGGCGGGCGGACTGGCGATCGGCGCGGGAACGGCCGAAATTGGGGGCGTACGTCGAGTCGGGCCGCTATCGCTGGCGGTCCGCCAGGCGGTCGACGACCCCTCTCCGGACAGTACCACCCGGCGCCGATCTCTCCAACGGCCTGCCTGGCACAGCTCTGGCGCCGGTCAGCGACAGTCCCGAGGGGCCTCATGGGCCCGCTCTGGTATACTCCTGCGTCGATGATCCGGATCGGTCCCGGATGGTCCGCTGTGGTGTGTCGTGCGAATCCCGCATGGTTACGCACGGTCCGAGCGGTCATCCGGCGCCGGAATATGGAAGATATGTCCCTGAGCCGTCTGTTCCCGCGGCGACCCTTCATTCGAGGGGCGCCCGGGTCCCCGCCCGGCCGGGAAGAGAGGCGCACTACGCGTGAAGGTTACTGTTGAGCGGCTGCCCGAGAGCCAGGTCCAACTCGATATCGCGGCCGAGGAGGCGGAGTTCGCCCAGGCGATGGACCGGGCGTTTCGCCAGATCTCCAAGACCGTCCAGGTCCCCGGCTTCCGGCCTGGCAAGGCGCCCCGCCAGCTCGTCGAGCAGCGGATCGGCCGCGAGGCGATCGTCGAGGAGGCCAACCGGGTCCTGATGGACCGGATGTACCGCGACGCGCTCAAGCAGGAGGACGTCCGGCCGATCGGCGACCCGGTCGTGGACATCACCGAGTTCGAGCCGCTCGCCTTCCGCGTCGTCGTCCCGGTCTACCCGACGATCGAGCCGGGCGACTACGCCAGCGTCCGGGTCGAGCCGATCGACGCCGCCATCGCCGACAGCGATGTCGAGACGACGATCGAACGCCTGCGTCGCAACGCCAGCGAGTGGGTCGACGTCACCGAGGAGCGCAAGCCGGCCGAGGGCGAGCAGGTCGTGATCGACCTCGCCGTGACCGAGAACGGCGAGCAGTTCCAGGAGCCGGTCGAGGGCGCGACGTTCACCCTCGGCGAGAGCAACATCTTCGATGGCCTGCGCGAGCAGCTGCTCGACATGACCAACGGCGAGACCCGCTCCTTCGACCTCACCTTCACGGACGACGACGAGACGGTCAGCCCGGCGATCCGGGGCAAGACGCTCGGCTACACCGCGACGCTGAAGGGGATCAAGCAGATCGAGCTGGTCCCGCTCGATGACGCGTTCGCCAAGGAGACCGGCGGCGTCGAGACGGTCGCCGAGTTCCGGACCGACATCGCCAGCGACCTCCACCGTGAGAAGACCGCCGGCGCCCGCACCACCGTCGTCAACGACGCCCTGAACAAGGTCGCCGACCAGGCCGCGATCGAGTTGCCGCCGGTGATGGTCGACGAGGCGCTGGACGACGAGATCGGCCAGCTCCGGACCCGCCTCGCCCAGAACCGCGACACGCTGGAGAACTACCTCCGCGCCAACGGCCAGACCCTGGCCGAACTCCGCGAGGAGATCC
>CAXTHM010000020.1:30674-52675 GCA_964244115.1 uncultured Thermomicrobiales bacterium | reverse complement strand
CCTGCGGCGTGTCCTGAACCCCGGCCTCTCGGCCCTGGTCCGGCTCGGGGTGATGCCCGCCCGGATCCAGCTCCTCAGCGTCGCCGGCCGGAAGAGCGGCAGAGTGCGCTCGATCCCGGTCACGCCCGTCGACCTCGGCGGCCGCACCTATCTCGTCTCGCCTCGTGGCGCGACGGAGTGGGTGCGCAACCTCCGTGTCGCGGGGAAGGGCCAGCTCCGGAACGGCCGCCGGATGCGCCCGATCACGGTCACCGAGCTGCCTGTCTACGAGCGGGCGGCCGTCCTGCGGCAGTACTACCGTGAGAACCGTGTCGCCGTCGGCCGCTACTTCACCGTCACCTCGGTCGATGCCTCGCTGAGCGACTTCGCCGACGAGGCCGACCGCCACCCGGTCTTCGCCGTCTCGTTCAGCGACCTCGCCGACCGGCGGCGCTGACGTTCTGCATCAGGGTTGCCTGGAAGGGTCCCCGCAGGGATGCATATCGTTCTCTTCCGGAAGGACCCGTATGACGGAGAACGCGGCACCTGACCGACCGGCCGGCTGGGACGCGACGACGTACCACCGCGTCAGCAATCCCCACGTCACCTGGGGTCAGCCGATCATCGACCGGCTCGACCTCGATGGCGATGAGACCGTGATCGACGCGGGCTGCGGGACCGGCCGGCTGACGGCGCAGGTGCTCGAACGACTCCCACACGGGCGGGTCGTCGCGGTCGATCGCGACGCCGCCATGCTGGAGACCGCCGGGGCGGAGCTGTCACCCCGCTTCGGCGACCGGGTCCGCTTCGTCCGGGCGGACCTGCTCGACCTCGCCGCCGCCGTCGGGGAACCGGCCGACCGGGTCTTCAGCACCGCGACGTTCCATTGGCTCCCGGACCACGACCGGCTGTTCGCGCAGATCTTCGCCTCGCTCCGCCCAGGTGGCTGGCTGGTCGCGCAGTGCGGCGGCGCGGGGAACCTCGACCGGGTCCTTGGGCACGCCGCCGACATCGCCCGGGAACCACCGTTCGACGAATGGCTGGCCGCATGGCCCGGCCCATGGAACTTCAGCACCGACCGGGCAGCGGCCGATCGCCTGGCCGCGGCGGGGTTCGAGCAGATCGAGACGGCGCTGATCGACGCGCCGGTCACCCAGCCGGACGCCGCCGCCTTCGGCGAGTTCGCTCGCTCCGTCGTCTTCGGCGAGCATCTGGCCCGACTCCCGACCCCGGGGCTGCGCGACCGGTTCATCGGCGGGATCACCGAGCGCGTCGGTCAGGACGCCCCGCCGTACACGCTCGATTACCGCCGGCTGAACATCCGGGCGCAACGCCCCTTCCGAGCGTCCGGCGCGGACCGATAGCTCGTGGTCGGGCATCGGCACCCGACCGACGTCGCCACGCCTCCCGACCAGGCCGTGGACCTGACGGTGCGGCCGTTATCCCCGGTCAGTGCGGTCACTCCACGGAGGCCCGGCCCGGGTGAGCCTCGTCGTCGCTTCCCCGGAATCCCCCCCCGAAGAACCACGGATTTCAATGGCGCGCGAGGGTGAGCGAGCGCGCATGACCCGCCGTCATGGCCAGCGGATATCCGACCCGATCAGCGGTCGGTCTGGTCGCGGTCCATCCGGTCGAGCTCGTCCTCGAGCCGGCGGTGGCGCGAACCGAGCAGGGTCAGGAGCAGCGACGCTCCGGCCCCGAGCAGGATGCCCGGCAGGACGGCGCTGAACGCCGTGCCGAACGAACGCCCGGTGATCACCAGCACGACCGTGCCAAGCACGCCGACCGTGACGGCAATCGTCACGGCCATCATAACGGCGGCCCGCCAGCCGCCCTTGCCTGCCTGCGCTCTCGGGACCATCGACTCGCTCTCACATCAGGTGAACTCCGGAAGGATCTCCGTCCAGTCTGGCACATTCGAGCCAGACGCCGTCAGACCACGGGTTCGGCTGGCTCCGGGGTCGGCAGCGTCCCCAGCAACCCGCCCAGCAGGCGCAACGCCTCGCGGTGCTGCTCGCGATTGGCCGGCAGGTTCAGCCAGCGGGAGACGCCGGACGGGTGCGGCAGCGTGACCACGGGCAGGCGCCGGCCGTTCCGCTCGATCTCCCGGACCTGCCCGATCAGCTCGCCGAGCGGGGCCGGGCCGATCAGCCGGGTCGCCGCCAGCCGGCCGAGCGCGATGACGACCTTCGGCCGCACCAGGGCGAACTCCGCCTCCAGATACGGGCGGCAGAGGATGATCTCGGGTCCGGAGGGGACCCGGTCGCCCTTGCTGCCCGGCGCCTTGCCGGGGAAGCAACGGGTGATCGCGGTCACGAAGGCTAGTTCCGGGTCGTGGTGGGCCCAGGGCGGCAGCCCGGCGATCTGGAGCCAGGCGCTGAGCGACTTCCCGGCGGCACCGGAGAACGGCTTCTCGTGGGTGTGCCCGGCCGCGCCCGGCGCCTGCCCGACGATCAGCATCGCCGCCCGGACGGACCCCTTCCCCCGGGTGACCGGGTGCGCCACCTCCAGGAACCCACCGGCGACGCAGCGGGCACACCCGAAGATGTGCCCCTGGAGCTGGGCCATCGCCGCGGCCCGGTCGGATTCGTCTGCCAGGGCATCGATGTCGTCCATGCCGGGACGGTGCGCCAGAACCATGCCGAACGCGGACGCCGGGCCAGGATTCAGGTCCGATCAGCCGACGAGCGCTAGGTGACTTTGTTGGCCGACTGCACCGCCCTCAATACCGTCTCGAGGGCGACCGTCATCCCCTGGTAGCTAAGGATGAAATCCTGATTCCAGGGGAAGATCTGCCCGGCCGCGACGGCCGGATGAAGTCTGAACACCGGGTCGGCTGCGATTTCCTCACCCGTGAGCGTGGCGGGACGAGTGGACTGGAACATGACGTCACTCGGGTAGGCTCCGAGTTCCTCGCGGCTGATCTCCGTCCAGTAGTCGAGCGGCTGGGCCCCGACGGTCGGAATCTGAAGACCGAGCGCTTCATAGAATGTGAGGTCCCCCCAGTCCTGCGCACTGGCCAGGTAGATCGCCTCACCCCCCAGCGAGAGGAACAGGAAGGTCAGATCGGGCTTTGCGGTAATAGCCGCCCTGACGTCCGTGATCTTCGCCTGGTAGGCCGTCTTGGCCGCTTGCTGCTCCGGCGTGGCAAGGTCGGCTCCCAGGGCCACGGCGAGCTGGGCGAAGCGATCGACCGATCTGTCTGCCTGACCGGTCGCCGACAAGGCGATAACCGGGTAGCGCTGCCCGATCTGCCCGAGCGCGTCGGTGTCGATGCTCCAGTACTCGGTCGGGTCATCGGGCGACCAGGTGATGGTGATGACCAGGTCCGGGTCGACGGCGGTCAGCGCCTCGACCTGGATCGGCTCGGTGACATTGCCGACCAGCTCGACGGTCGAGACGTCGACGTTGCCGCCGGCGTCCGTCAGCGACCCATCGCCGTTGACGTTCCAGCCGAAGAGCGCGGCGGGGCGGATACCGTAGTCCCAGAGCGGGGCGGCGGCGTTGACGTCGATCGCGAGCCGCTCGGGCCGCGTCGGCAGCGTGACGGTGACGCCCTTGTCGTCGGTGAAGGTCCACTCACCGGAGGCGACCGGCGTGGTGGCCGGCGTCCCGACGGGGGTAGCGACGGGTGTCGCGGCCGGTGTCCCGTCCTGCGCGACCGCGCCGCCATGCATGAATCCATAGGCGCCGGCGGCGAGGGCCGTCCCGCGCACGATCATCTGTCGTCGATCGAGTGTCATCCCGTTGGCTTCTCCGGACGGTGGCACGGTCGGCGGGAACGGTCCCCGCCGCTATATCCGACTTATTTCATCGGATATGGACGTGCCGCAGCATACCGAAGCCGGGCGACCGTGTCCAGCGACCGTCATCGCCGGTGGGGCACGGTCGGGCAGCCGTACGTCGATGCGTCTAACGATGTCCCGTCGCAGCAGCATGGTCGCCGGTGGTGACGCTCACGGCCCGGCGGCGGCGGCTGCTGCTCGCCCTCACACGGACCGAGCCATCACGAGGGTTCGTTCCGGGCCCGGTCGATCAGCTCCGCCATCGCCTCTCGCTGGCCCCCACCCGCCACCCGCAGTCCGTCCGCGGCGCCGGCCCGGTCCGCATCCGTCCGGTTCTGGTTGAGCTTGGCCTTGCCGACCAGCCGGGCGATCGGGATCTCGATCCCGACGATCCGGCCGAGTTCCGCCTCGACGTAGTCGCGAGGCGCGTCGGCCATCTTCCACGGCACCGCCTGATCCCGCTCCATCGCCCGGGTCAGACGCCCGGCCTGCGCGCGCAGCCAGCGAACGTCGTCGTGGACGATCACCGGACCGTGGGCGTGGACCGTCAGATAGTTCCAGGTCGGGACCACCTCGTGGTCCTCCCGCTTGGCGGGGTACCAAGTGGGGGAGATATAGGCGGCCGGTCCCTGGAAGATGACCATCGCCTGGGCCACGGTCAGCGGCTCGCGCCAGACCGGGTTGTTCCGGGCGACGTGCGCCTGCAAGGTCCCGAACTCGCCGGCCGCCGGATCGACGATGAACGGGATGTGGTTGGCGGTCAGCCCGTCCGGGCCGCAGGTCACGAGGATACCGAGCGGTTCGGCCCGGATCAGGTCATGGAGCCGGTCGAGGCGATCCTCGGTGAAATGGGGCGGGATGTACATCGGTCTGGCTCCTGTCGACTGGGCCGGCGATCCAGCGAACGACAACTGGTTTCTCGCGTCGAATAGAGCCGCGGCTCCCCGCTCCGCGCACCTGCGGCGCTGCGGCGCAGCCAGAGCCGCATGGGGCGGAAGAGCGAGCAGGTTCACCCCGGTCGGGGGAGCGGTCGGCTCCGCCACCCGAGCGACTCCGGAGCAGCCCACCTCAGGACTCGATCCCGGGGTTCGCGGCCATGATGCGCTCGGCGACCGCCCAGACGGCCGGCAGCGCCGCCCTGATCGCCTGCCGTCGTCGCTCGATATCGGCGAGTGACGCGATCCCGAGGTCCGCGAGCAACTCGCGATACCCCTGCTCGAACGCCGTCATGTCCATCCCGACGGCGTCGGTCCGCAGGACCTGGAGACAGCGCGACCAGGTCGCCGCGATCCAGAACATCGCCTCGCGGTGGGCACCCTCCGCGATCATCTCGGCGCTGCCGTCGATCGCGACCGGGCGGCCGGCGTCGCTGATGTCGGCGACGAAGAAGAACGGCGACCGGATCACGGCCTGGGCCGCGTCGAAGGCGGCGGTCATCGTCGTGAGGTGATGGGTGACGCGCCCCGCGGTCAGGTCGGTCGCGCCGAGCAGGTCGAGCAGGGTCGGGTAGATGCCGAGCTCGCCATACTCCGCGAGGAGGTCCCGCGTCGCCTGGTACCGGCGCCGGACGGTCGGGTTGCGCAGTCCGGCGACGAGCAGGATATGCGTCATGACGCCGGCCGGGAACAGCCAGCTGTCGTTCTGGTTGGGCCAGAGGTCGCCCGGTCGCAGCGGGAAGCCACCGAGGACCCTCGCCCAGGCGTGCTCGCAGCGCCGCCGGACCCACTCCCGCCGCGCGAACTCTCGCCCGACGACGGCCTGCACCGCCGACAGGTGGCCGGTCGGGTCGAAGATGACGCCAGGGTAGCGGAAGCTGCCCGCCAGGTGGTACTGCCCGAGAACATGCTCGGGCGACCGGACGTGCTCCTCGTTCAGATACGACACCTCCAGGAGCGTGCCACCGTGAACGAACTTGCCCGGTCGGACGCTGAGGTCGTCTCCCCGGCGGACGACCATCACATCGACGTCCGAGCTGGCCGCCATCGTCGCGTCGTCGGACAGCGTCGTGACCGAGCCGTGGAAGAAGGCGCCGCTGATGGCCGGATCGGCTCTGGCACTGGCCAGCACCCAGCCCCGGGCAGCCGCCTTCGCCTGTCCGACGGTCGATGCCAACGGGCGGTCCTCCTCGAGTCAAGACCGATCAGGGAAGATCGCGCAGCTCCACAAACGCCACCCAGGTCCGACCGTCAGGGTCTGGGTCGCCCGGGACCGGATCGTCGACCCCGGATCGGCCCTCGGACCCGAGACCGGCGATCGCCTGGGCGGACAGCCACCGGGCCACGACCAGCCGCGACTGCGGCTCATCCAGTCCGATCCGGGTCGTGATCCGGTAGCGCCGGTCACCGGAACCATCCGGGGTCGGATCGACGGAGATCAGCGCGATCGCCACGACCCGCGCCATCGGACCGGCCCAGACCGGAACGCCGCGCCGCAGCGTGGCATCGACGTCACCGGGGTGCCGGCGATCGGGACCGTCCATGTCGCCTCCGGTGGGCGCCGACGCCGGTTGGTGCGCGGCGCGTCGTCAGTCGGCCGTAGCGGCGACCGGGATGCGGACCGGCGTCAGCCAGTCGGCGTAGCGGGGGTCGGTGGCCCGGACGACCCCGTTGAAGATGCCCTGGAGTCGGGCGGCGATCGGTCCGGTCGTCCCGTCGCCGACGGCGCGGCCGTCGATCGTCGTCACCGGCGAGATCTTTGCACCGGTCCCGCAGAGGAAGATCTCGTCGCAGAGGTAGAGCTCCGAGCGGTCGATCTGGCGCTGCTCGATCGGGATACCGACATCCTGAGCCAGCGTGATGACCGAGCGGCGGGTGATGCCCTCGAGCACGTCGGCGTTGATCGGCGGAGTGACCAGCGCACCATCCCGGACGATGAACAGGTTGGCGGCGCTGCCCTCGGCGACCTTGCCGGCGTCGTTGAGCAGGATCGCCTCGTCGGCTCCGGCGGAGAGGGCCTCATCCTTGGCGAAGGCCGAGTTGATGTACGACCCGGTCAGCTTGCCCCGGCTCGGGATCGCGTTGTCGGAGACACGGACCCAGGACGACACGATCGCCGAGATGCCGGCGGTCGACATGTAGTCGCCCAGCGGCAGCACGTAGACGGCGAGCTCGTCTCCGACGCCACGGAGTCGCGGGGTCAGGGCGAGGTCCGGCTTGTAGATGAACGGCCGGATGTAGATGTCCTCGGCGGGCGCGTTGCGCTCGATCAGGTCGGTGATGACGGTGGCGAGGCTGTCGATCGTGAAGGGCAACTCGGCCCGGAGCAGCCTGGCCGAGCGGAGGAGACGGGCGGTGTGGTCCTTGAGCCGGAGGACGTTGATCGTCGCGCCGTCCTCGCTCAGGTAGCCCCGGATCCCGGCGAAGGCGCCCGTACCGTACTGGAGGGAGTGGGTCGCGATGCTGATCTTCGCCTCGCCGAACGGCACGATCCGGCCCTCGAAGAACGCGTAGTCCAGGAACGAGTAATCCGCCATCGCCGTGTCTCCCTCTGCCCACCGACCGGTGACTGGCAGGCCGCGCATCGCCGTCCGAAAGGATGGCGGAGAGTATCGCATACCGCCGGACAGCGCCCCGATCCCGCCGGCGGCCCCGCGATATCCGTCCTGACCGTGCCATCGGGATCGCGCGACCGGGACCTGGCCCGGACGCCGCCCGACACCTCCGAGAATGCGGGCTGATCTCGTCTCGCCCCCTGCCAGTCACCGCGGCGGCTTCGTCCCGGGGCGACCCGCGTGGCCTCCTGATCGCCGCGGCGATCGGCGTTCGTGGCGGTGAGACTTGCGCCCTCCGGGTGGCCGCGGAGGCCTTCGCCGCCAGCGAGGCGATCCGCAACAGGCAAGGGGTGATGGTCTGGACGCGACGATGCCCGCTACCGACCACTGATTGGTCGCGGTTGCGCGACACCCGACAGACGGTTGGGCACTGATCGCCGGTCCTCGTCCTAGGAGCGATGGCCGGGCTCGCCGGCTGCTCCCCCGGGAAACGTGTCGCCGCGTCCGAGGCAGGTCGTCCGTCACCGGGCTGACCCGGTCATCCGCCGGCGATGGCGCCGAGAATCCAGAACGGTTCCTCCCCCTGCACGACCTCGTCGGGCAGCGGCGCGTCGAGCGGCTCGTGCGAGAGGTCCCGCTCCGAGACGAAGAAGCGGACCATCGGCCGGCGCTGCCTGGTCCGGTGGTCGCGGATGGTGCCGCGCAGCATCGGGTAAGCCGCCTCCACGGCGTCGATCACGGTCCGCTGGGTGACCGCGCCGTCGACGCTGACCTGGATCTCCCGGTCGGCGTGGGCGAGCATCCGCAGGTGCGGCGGGAGCTTGACCCGGATCATCGGAGCGTCTGCACTTCCACCGACATGACTGCCGGGAAGTCGTGGACGATCGCCTGCCAGTGGTCCCCGGAGTCGGCCGAGGCGTAGACCTGCCCACCGGTGGTCCCGAAGTAGATCCCGCAGGAATCCAGGCGGTCGACGGACATGGCGTCGCGGAGGACGTTGACGTAGCAGTTCTCCTGCGGCAGCCCGCTGGTCAGCGCCTCCCATTCGTTGCCACCGGCCCGGGAGCGATAGACCCGGAGCTTGCCCTCGGGCGGGAAGTGGTGCTCGTCGCTGGTGATCGGCACGACGTAGACGGTCTCCGGCTCGTGGGCGTGGACCCCGATCGGGAAGCCGAAGTCGCTCGGCAGGTTGCCGCTGACCTCGTGCCACTGCCCACCCGCGTCGTCGCTGCGCATGATGTCCCAGTGCTTCTGCATGAACAGCGTGTCCGGCCTGCTCGGGTGCATGGTGATGTTGTGGACGCAGTGGCCGACTTCGGCATCCTCGTCGGGCAGGTAGTCGGAGCGGAGCCCCTTGTTGATCGGCAGCCACGTCCCGCCGCCATCGTCCGAGCGGAACGCGCCGGCGGCGGAGATCGCGACGACGATCCGGTCCGGGTCCTCCGGGTGGAGGATGATCGTGTGGAGGCAGAGCCCGCCAGCACCGGGCTGCCAGCTGTTGCCGGTGGTGTGGGTCCGGAGGCCGCTCAGCTCGGTCCAGGTCTGGCCGGCGTCGGTGGACCTGAACAGGGCCGCATCCTCGACCCCGGCGTAGACCGTGTCGACGTCATGGAGCGACGGCTCGAGGTGCCAGACCCGGCGGAAGTCCCACGGGTGGGGGGTGCCGTCGTACCACTGGTGCGTCCCGGTCTCGGTACCGTAGGCGAAGTCGTTGCCGATCGTCCCCCAGGTCAGCCCACCGTCATCGGAGCGGTGCATGATCTGGCCGAACCAGTCGCTCGCCTGCGAGGCGTAGATACGATCGGGGTCCAGCGGCGATGCCTTGAGGTGGAAGATCTCCATCCCGGGAAAGTGCGGACCGCTGACATCCCAGTCCTGCCGCGCCTCGTCCGAATTGAGGATGAACGCGCCCTTGCGCGTGCCGACCAGTACCCGAACCCCGCTCATAGCGTCTCCCCCCGTCTCTTGCGGCTGATCCCGGAACGCGAGCCGTCCAGCGCCATCGGCGCGAGCCAAACCCGTACGTACAGAACGTATGTCCTGCCGCACGTCCGGTCAAGAGAGAGACTTCTCCGATATTGCGCAATGGTCCAGATGACCGGTTCGCGGGATGGATCGACGGAGAACTGATGGTGGCGCAGATGCCAGTCACCATCCTGGTGTGAGCGTTTATCGTTCGTCCGTAGGGTCGAAGCTTGCGAGCCAGGCGCCCACAGGCGCCATCGCCGCCAGCGCGTTGATCGGTCTCCAACACGGTTGAACCCGGAACACGTTCTCGCCTCACGGCGAAGGCCGCCGCGGCGGCCGGACTCGCAAGCTTCGCCCCTACGAGACAGGGCGCGCGTCGGCCTCCTCGAACGGGGTTAGACCCGCAACGCCGGTCATCGCCCTGCGGGGCGCTGCCCCCCCTGACTCCGTCGTGCTCCCCCTCTCCAGCCGCACGGGGGAAGCACGCCAGCGTGATGGAGAGGGGGCTGGGGGGTGAGGTTAACGACTCGCCGGCATCGACTTGAGCATGATGACCGGCTTGCGCGGCTTGCGGATCGCTTCGGCCGCGATCCCGGAGGCGACGCGGGTCGCGACGGCGGTGAAGGCCGCGGCGGTCTGCGAGTCCGGGTGGGCGATCGCGACCGGGACGCCGTCGTCGCCGCCCTCGCGGACGACCTGCTCGATCGGGACCTCGCCGAGGAACGGGACGGTGTAGAGGTCGGCGGTCCGCTGGCCGCCGCCCTCGCCGAAGATCCTGTGCGTCTCGTGGCAGTTCGGGCAGATGAAGCCGGACATGTTCTCGATGATGCCCAGGATCGGCGTCTTCACCTCCTGGAACATCTTCAGCCCCTTGACCGCGTCGGCCAGCGCCACATCCTGCGGCGTCGTCACGATCACGGCACCGGAGATCGGGATCTTCTGGACGAGCGTCAACTGGACGTCGCCCGTGCCCGGCGGCAGGTCGATGATCAGGTAGTCGAGCTGGCCCCACGCGACATCGTTGAGGAACTGGCTGATCAGTTGCGTCACCAGCGGCCCGCGCCAGATCAGCGCCCGCTCCGGGTCGAGCAGGAAGCCGATGCTCATCAGCCGGACGCCGTGGGCCTCCAGGGGGACGATCTTGCCGTTGTTCATCAGCGGCTTGTCGTGGACGCCCATCATCAGCGGGATGCTCGGCCCGTAGACGTCGGCATCGAGCAGCCCGACCGCCGCCCCGGCCCGGGCCAGACTGACGGCGAGATTGACCGCGACGGTGGACTTGCCGACGCCGCCCTTGCCGGACGCGACGGCGATCGTGTTCTTGACGCCGGGGATCGGCTGGGCATCGCTCCGGCCGGCCCCGGACGAGCGGATCCGTGTCGTCCAGGTGACGCGGACGGCGCCGGCGCCGGGCAGCGCGGCGAGGGCCTCGCGAACGGCGGCCTCGACCCGCTCCTGATGCGGGTAGAGCGGCGTCATCTGCTCGATCGTCAGGGCGATGTCGGAACCCGTCACCGTCACGTCGCTGACGAGGCCGAGGTCGATCAGGCCGCGGTCGAGTTCGGGCTCGCGGACCGGTTCGAGGGTGGCAAGGACCTGCTCGCGGGTGATCGCGCCGCCAGCCGGGGGTATCGTCGACATGGAAATCCTTCGATCGGGTGTCTGCCGGCCCGGACATGCGGACCTGTCGTACAGGTGGGCGCGATGACCGGCGCCTGAGGTCGGTTCGCTCACATGATGGTAGTTGACCGGCGGGACCCCTGAACAGGCGGGGCGGCCCGGACCGACGCTAGGCGGCGCCGTTCACGACCTTGTCCTCGGAGGCCTTGCTGATGTCCTCGCCAGTGATGATGTCCCCGGCCGCCTGGGCGATCGTGCTCGGGATCTCCTGCCCCAGCCAGACCCGGGTGATCACCGGGATGGCCGCCGCGACCGGGAGGGCGAGCAGCGCGCCGAGGACACCGAGCAGCGTCGTTCCGACCAGCACCGCCAGCAGGACGGCGAAGGACGAGATCTGGAGCGTTCCCTGGTAGACCCGCGGCACGAGGAGGTAGTTCTCGAACTGCTGATAGACCACGTAAGCGACCAGGACGATGACGGCGACCTCCCACGAGACGGTGAACCCGACCAGGACGGCCGGGATCGTCGCGATCGGCACACCGACGATCGGGATCGCGTCGGCGATGGCGGCGATCAGCGCGAGCAGGAGCGGCTGCGGGACGTCGAGGATGGTCAGGGTGATGAAGGCGAAGACGCCGAACGCCAACGACGTGATCAGTTGCCCGACGATGTAGCCGCTGACGACGCGGACGAGTTCGGGGATCAGCCGGAACACCCGGTCCCGGTGATGCCAGGACAGGTCGCGGGTCAGCCAGGTCGTCATCCGCCCACCTTCGAGCAGGATATAGACGGCGAGGATCAGCACGATGAAGGCGGTACTGACCCCCGAGATCGTGTTGGCGCCGACGTTGAGGAGGCCGTTGAACAGGACCGACGGATCCGACGAGCCCGACGAGACCGAGGACTGGATCTGGTCGTAGAGATCCTGGTTGGTCCGGAGCAGCCCTTCGAGCTGCTCGGTGTAGGTCGGCAGGTTGTCGACGAACTGGGAGCCCTGGGTGTAGAGCGGCTGGGCGATGATGAAGATCACCCCGACGAGGACCAGCAGGACCACCCCGACCACCGTGATGACCGCGGCCGCCTTCGGGACGCCGCGCCTCACGAGCCACTGGATCGGCGGATACATCGCCGCCGCCAGCAGCGACGCGACGAACAGCTGCAGCAGGATGCCGTTGATCGTCCAGAGGAACCAGAGGATGGCGAGGGTCACGAGGACCTTGAAGATGGTCCGGATCGGGAGTTCGAGCCGCGTGATCGTAACGATGGGCTCGGGCGCGTTGGCCCGGGTCTCGGCCGGGATGTCCGGCGTCTCGCCATTGCTCCGGCCGCTCGCGTCCCCTGTCATGCCCGTCCCTACCCCCATACCCAACGAGAACCCACCATTAGGCCCGGCCAGGCGGCGAACCGCCCTCGTGTCGCGCCACTATAGACGAGGGGGCGTGCCAGGCCGGTGGATGGCGAGGATCGGCGTGCGACTGTCGGTCCCGGATCGTGGCCGCGACAGCATCCCCCACAGCATCCCCTCCCGCTGATCGCCGTCCCGCGGCGGGCGGAGGCCCGGCCAGGCATCGTCGACATCCGCGCCACGACCGTCACCACCCCGCGGGAGGTTCTCGCGTCGAGCCGCCGACCGGTGGCGGTGGCGACATGGGTGGTCGGGGCGCCGACCGCCCCGGCCGGGGCGCTGGCGGCACGGTCGCCGGGGCCAGGGTGAACCGACCGGCCGAGCATCCCCGACGAGCGCCTGGCGCCCTCTCGCAGGGGCCGGACGTGCGAGCCCGAGCGCCGCGGTGGCCCGTCCCAGGCGATAGCCGATGGCGACGGGCCCAGGCCACGGCTCGTCCCCACCGGGTGGACGTTCTCCTGCCCGACGCGCTCCGACTTGCCCGGACATCGTAGAGTTCGCTCAGATCCGGCGTTCCTCCCGGCCCCACTGTCGGCGAGGAACGACGATGTCCGTACGAGAACCCGCTGGACGCGACGGTCCCTGGCGTGGGAGGCAGCCCCAGCGTGGAGCACACGACCGTCAATGGCCGCTATCGCATCGACGCGCGGATCGGCGACGGCGGCATGGCCGAGGTCTATCTCGGCCATGACCTGTTGCTCAACCGGCCGGTCGCGGTCAAGATGCTCCGGGAGCAGTTCGCCCGGGACGCCAGCGTCCGGCTCCGGTTCGAGCGCGAAGCCCAGGCCGCGGCCAACTTCTCCCACCCCCACATCGTCGAGGTCTACGATGTCGGGGAGCACGGCACCGCACCCTACATCGTCATGGAGTACGTCCAGGGCGAGACCCTCAAGCAGGTCATCGACGAGGAGGGGCCGTTCGACCCGGACGACGTCTCGGCCCTGCTGGAGCAGATCGGTGCCGCCCTCGACTACGCCCACGCGCGCGGCGTCGTCCACCGGGATGTCAAGCCGCAGAACATCCTCGTCGATGGCGAGGGGCTGGCCAAGGTCGCCGACTTCGGGATCGCCAAGGCGATCACCGACTCCAGTCTGACCGAGACGGGGACCGGGATCGGGACCGTCCACTACCTCTCCCCCGAGCAGGCCAACGGGCTGATGGCGACGCCGTCGTCAGATGTCTACTCCCTCGGCGTCGTCGCGTTCGAAATGCTGACCCAGGCGCTGCCGTTCGACGCCGAGTCGCCGGTCGCGGTCGCCGTCGCCCACACACGGGACGAGCCGCCGCGCCCGTCCACGATCGAGCCGACGATCACCGGCGCCGTCGACGCGATCGTCCTCAAGGCGCTCGAGAAGGACCCGACCCGCCGCTATCGCTCGGCCGGCGAGTTCGCCGAGACGATGTCCGACTGGAAGCACTACCGGGCGCCCAGCCGGAGCCGCAACGGCAACGGCGACGGCACCAACGGCCGGCACGACGGCGGCAGCCTCCCCTATCGCCACAATACCCCGCACCCTCTGGACGCCGACGCCACCGTCGCCATGCCGACCGAGAACGCCCGCCGCCAGCCCCCCCCATACGCGTCCGGCGCGGGGAACGAGACCTGGGCGGAGTCGGCCGACCAGCCGGGGAGGAGCCAGTCGGCCCCGCCGGGGCCATCCATGCCGCCGCGGATGGCCCCGGCGGCGGTCCTCGCCGGCGAAGGTCGACGGAGCGACGTCGGCTGCGGGACCTGGGCGACCGGGGCGGTGGTGCTCGTCGCCCTGATCGCGCTGATCGTGATCGGCGCCCAGTTCTCGGACGGCGTCCCCAGCTCGTTCCCGACGTTTGGCTTCGGCTCGAACGACGATGACGACGAGCGCGGGGCCGGGACCCCCGGCGCCGCCCCGAGCGCCCCCGCGCCGGCACCGGCCGGGGTCGTCGTCCCGACCGCGACGGCGATCGGCCGGTCGACGACGGCGCCCGATCTGGTCGGGTTGACGGTCGAGGAAGCCCAGGCGGAGCTGGCCGACCAGGGGCTGTCGATCGACGTCACCACGGAGACCCGGTACAGCGACACCGTCCCCCTGGACCGCATCGCCCAGCAGGACCCGCCGGCCGGGACCGAGATGGATCGCGGCGGCAGCGTGGTCGTGATCCGCAGCCGCGGCCCGGCCCAGGTCGATCTCGGCAAGCTCGATCTGGTCGGCCAGCCGGTCGACGACGCGGTCGCGACCCTGACCAGCCTCGGCCTCCAGCCCAGCCAGTCGCAGATCGGCAGCGCGACGGTCCCGCCGGGCTCGGTCGCCCAGATCGACCCGACCGGGACCGTCGCTCCCGGCACCGCCGTGACCATCTTCGTCAGCCAGGGGGACACGATCCTGCTCCCGGCTGACATCTTCGGGGAGGACCGCGACCTCGCCGCGGTGCGCCTCAATGCGGCCGGCTTCGTCATCGCTGGGAATGACACGGCCGACCGGGCGGCGATCGAGGCGGCGGGCGTTGACCTGTCCGCCGCCGGGATCGAAGATGGTGATGTCGTGGGCGTCCAGAACGCCAACGGGACCGCGACCTTCGGCGTCTGGCTGCCGCCGGGGACGGAGCTGACGCTGGTCTCCTACGACGCGAGCCGCGATGCCGAGGGCCGCACCGATGACGATGGGACCATCGGACGACCACAGCCGATCACCCGCTCCGCCTGACCCAGCCGCCCGACCGGGCGGGTGGGCGACCCGTTCCTGGGTGCCCCCGGAATCGTCGTCGCCCGCACCGCCGGACCGACCCGCCAGCGAACCGGTCATCGAGTTCGTCGACCATGAGCCCCCCGACGACCGTCGTTCCCGGAAGCGCCTCCCGCTGACGGGCTGGCTGCTGCTCGGCTCGGCGGCCGTGGTCATGGCCGTGATGACCTTCGTGATCCCGGCCTGGGTCACCGCCCAGTCCTCGCCACGGGTCGTCCTGCTGGGCAGTGGCGACAGCTCCGGATCATCCCTCTCGGTGCTGATCCGGGCCGGAGACGCCCGGGTCGTGATCGCGGCGGGCGGCGACCCGGCGGCGTTCGGCCGGTCCATCCGGCGGGCGCTCGCCTTCTCGCCGGGGCGCCTCGATCTGGTCATCGTCGCGGGGACCGGACCCCTGCTCGCCGTCCCCGCCGATCTCGCCGGCGACGACCGGGTCGGAGCGGTCGTCCGGCTCGGTGCGCCCCACCCTGGCCGGCAGACCGGCGACCTGCCGGCTGGTCTGGCGCAGGTGCCGCCCCAGGCCCGGATCGACATCGCCCCGGGCGTCGCCATGGCGATCGAAACGATCGAGATCCCGGACCCGGACGGGAGCGACGACTTCGATCTCGCCTGGCGGGCCGAGATCCGCCACGGCGCCGCCACCGTAACGGTGCTCTCGGACGCGGAGCACGTCGGCGAGTTTCCACCGCTCAGATCGTCGGGCGTGCTCGTCATCGCCCGAGACCCGGGGACCAGCGACCTGGTCTCACTCCTTCCCTCGACCGCCGGGGCGCTGGTGGTCAACGGCGAGGACACCGAGGGCAGCGAGATCCGCGCGGAGGTGCCGCCGCTCCTGACCGCCGACCTCCCGACGATCCGCGTCCACTCCGGCACCGCCGTGACGCTGCTCCTGCGGGAGGACGGGGTCGAGTTGCCGCTGGACGATGTCGTCATCGTCCACCCGAGCGCCGCGCCGGGAGAAGCGCCATGACCAGTTTCAATGCCACTCAGTTGCCGTCAACCATCATCGAGGTCGATTGCGTCCAGCCATTCGTCGATCTCTGGGAACGGATCAGCGGGTTGACCGCCAAGGAGATTACCGAGTCATGGATGAGCGAGTACATCGCCCGACTCCCGGAGCCAGTCCTGGCGTTCTGGCAGCGGCACCGGTTCCCCGGCGACATCGATAAGGCCGTTTCGAGGATACCGTCCACCATCGGCGATCTGATTCGGCGCCGGGGTGCAGTCTTCGCGGCGGCGACCGAAGGAGTGCACCAGTATTCGACCAAGCTGGGGATCACGCCCGAACCGCTCGGCCTGACGACCATGGTCGGAGCGTTCGGGTCAGACGGCTGGGTGGACCTATCGGATGGCGTCGCGACGCTCGTCGTCGCCGTCGAAGCCCTGGAATCGTCTGGGCAGGCCGCGCTGCTCGTCCGCCACGAGATCGCCCACGTTCTGCATCTTCAAGTCATGGCTGACTCTGACGTCTGGGACGTCGGTGACGCGCTCTTCGAGGAGGGGCTCGCGACGGCACTGTCCGGGATCGGCCTGGACGCCAGCGACGGGAGCTTGTGCGCGGGAGGTCGGACGACGACCTGGCAGGGCGAGCCGGTCGATGCCTGGGCCGCCCGCTGCGCGGCATCCTGGTCAACGATCCGGGCCAGGATCATGGCGACCTTCTCGTCCGAGGAGCACGGGGACTACGACGCCCTCTTCCTCGGCGGCACCGACCTACCCGAACTGCCTTCGCGCTCCGGGTACTACGCCGGGCTCTGCGTCGTCAGAAGCCTGGCCAGATCAACCGCATGGCGCGAGATCGTGCGGTGGGACCGGGAGACCGCCCGAAGCATGATCCACCAGGCGTTACTGAACGACACATGAACGTACAGGTTGCGTGGCGTCTCATCGTTCGTAGGGGCGACGTCAAGGGAGACCCGCCTGCCATTCGTCTGGCAGGCGGGTCTCCCTTGACGCCGATTGCTTAGCGACTGGTCGGCTACTCGACGGTCAGCGTGCCGACCATGCCGGCCTGCCTGTGGCCGGGGATGTCGCAGTAGAACGTGTAGGTGCCGGCCGGGAGGTTGACGGTCAGGGTCGCGGTGTCCCCCGACATCAGCGTCTCGGAGTGGATGTCGAGGTCGTCGAAGTAGAAGTTGTGCGGGGCGGCGCCCTCGTTGGTCAGCACGATCGAGACGTCGGTGTCGGCGGCGATCGTCAGGTCGCTCGGCTCGAAGGCGAGGTCGACCATGCTGACATCGATCGAGACGGCCGCCTCATCGGCGGCAGCCGCGTCCGGGGTCGCAGCCGTTCCCTCGGTCGCGGCCGGGGCGTCGAGCGCCGACGGGTCGCACTTCAGGACCAGGCCGGCCGGGTCGGTTCCGGGAGGCGAACTGGCGAAGGTCTCGACGTAGAAGTTGCCGTCGGCGTCGAACGCGATGCCGTAGGGCAGCGGCAGGTCGGTCACGATCCGCTCCGGGGTGCCGTCCTCACCGATCCGGACGACCGTACCACCGGCGGGCGGCGTCGCGAAGAAGTTCGAGGAGAGTTCGGTGGCGTAGAGCGTCCCGTCGGCATCGAGCGCCGCGCCGACCGAGAGGTTGAGCCCGGAGGCCGCCACGGTGACCGTGCCGTCCGGATCGACGTGGAGGATCTGGGCCGAGCCGGGGACGCCCCAGAGGATCGCGCCGGTCAGCAGGGTGACGAAGACGCCGCCGTCGGGATCGGCGACGACGCCGGTCGGGACCGGGTCGACGTCAGCCGCGCCGCCACGGGCGGGGTTCGGGGCGCCGTTCGGGGTCGGGATGCCCGCGAAGACGGCCAGCAGGGTGAGATCTCCTGTCTCCGGGTCGATCGTGAAGATGTCGTTCCCACCGGAATCGACGACGTAGATCAGGCCGTCGGTGCCGACCGCGATCCCGCCGAGGTTGCTGTCGATGTTGCTCGGGTCCGGGTTGTTCTCGCGCTCGTACGCGCCCAGGTTCGCGAGCGAGGTCACGTCACCGGTCGCCAGGTCGATCGCGACGACCGAGTCGGCGTCGTCGGCCGGCGGGAAGTCGGCGGTCTGCGGACCAGGGCCGCCGATCGCGACGTACATGGTGTCGCCGTCGATCGCGATGCCGGACGCGCCGACGACCTCGGTGCCGAAGACGTAGGAGGTCAGGCCATCGACGAAGACGGACTGCTCACCGTCCGGGGTGACGGCGGTGATGCGTCCGGTGTCGCCATGGGTCGTCGCGGGGTCGGTCGCCTCGGGCGTGCCGGCGCCGGGCGTCGCGAAGTCCTCGACGTCGCCGCCATCACCGGCCTCGGCGATGTAGACGGTGCCGTCATCCCCAACGGAAATGCCGCGTGGGTTGTAGAGCCCCGAGGCGAAGACCTCGCAGCCAATCGGCGGCGGTGGCCCACCGGCCGCGGGGGTGGAGTCCTGGGCCGCGCCCGCGGTCGGGACGGTCAGCATCATGGCACTGAGCCCGACGGCGAGACCGAGCGACCCGATGCGCTGGCCGAAGCGTGATTGCGTCATTGCGTGTCTCCTGTGAGAACGAGGAATCCCGGCGCCACGTCGCGTGGATGCACCTCAGGGGACCCTGATCGAGCCCGCCTCTTCCCTGCTCCTCTGCGGCCGTGGCGATCCGCGGCCGAATCCCTCGCTGACCACGGCCGTTCAGGATGCCGGCGGCATCGTCGGCACCCTGAACGGCCACCCGCATCCCGAGGGGTGTCCGGAATGGCACCCAACGTCGCCGAACACGGCAGGACCCGGACGCTACGGAGAGCATAGGCGTCCGATAGGAGATGTCAATAGCGTGTCACCTGCCGGAATACTGTCGACCGACGCAAGGTGAGACCGCAAAGGATCGGAGGGGCAGGCCGGACCAACGTCGGGCATCCACCATCACCGGACGATTAGCGCCCATGCCCCGGTCGCCTCGACGGTGAGGGTGTAGTCCCCGGTCTGGTCCAGCAGGAGAGCGCCGGTGAAGGCGTCGGGAGAGTCCGTCTCGAAGATCGTCCGGATCTCCCCCCGAGGCGGCGTGACGGTGAACCGGAACGGGGCGTCGCGGTCGGTCGCCACGGTGAGCGTGCCGTAGCGGTCGGTCGGCAGCCGATCGACGTGGAGCGTGGCCGTCAGCGGGCCGGCGCTGATCACGACCACCGGCCGATCCGGGCGGTAGGTGTAGAGCGGCCGCGGCGCGGGGGTAGCCGCGCCGGGCGTGCCGTCGGCCACGACGAACGTCGAATTTCCCGCGATGCTGGCCACGAGCAGACACAGACCGAGCCAGCGTGAGAGTCGGTCCATCGATGTCTCCCCTGACCTCGGCATCGGCTCGGCCAGAGCTGATCATTTCGCGCTCGCCAGGACCGGTCCGGTCGCGCGGGAGGCGGCGAACTCCGCCTTGATCGCCGTGAGCAGCGCCTCGTCCGTGACCAGATCGACACCGGTCATCGCCAGGGCCCGTCCGACGAGCAGCGTGTTGCCGTACCCGAGCTCGGAGTCCGAGGCTTCGACGACCTCCTGCGAGTGCCAGGTGCACATATGGTCGATGATCGGGTACGAGGTCTCGACCGACGGGACGACGTAGGAGACGTTGCCCCAGTCCGTCGAGCCACTCCCCTCCTCGGCCTTGGCGTCCGGCAGCGCCAGCCCGACCGCGTCGATGTTCCGCTTGAGCGCCGTCGCCAGCGTGTGGTTGGCGATCATGTCCCAGGACGGCTTCTCGGACGTGTCGAAGGTGAGTTCGGCGCCGGTGATCAGCGCGGCACCCTCGGCGATCCGCCGGACCTTGCCGACCAGTTCGTCCATGTAGCGCATCGTCTGGGCGCGGACGAAGAAGTCGGCCGCGGCGAAGTCCGGCACGACGTTGGGGACGTGGCCGCCATCGGTGATGACACCGTGGAAGCGGGCGTCGCTGCGGACGTGCTGGCGCAGGGCGTTGATCCCGTTGAAGACCTCGATCACGGCGTTGAGGGCGTTGATGCCGTTGTAGGGGTCGGCGGCGGCGTGGGCGGCCTGGCCGCGGAACTCGATGCGGACGGCCTGGCAGGCCAGCGCCTGGCCGCTGCCCTCGACGGTCGGGCAGGTCGCCTCCGGGGTGCCGGGGTGGGCACCGAGGGCGGCATCGATGTCGTCGAACAGGCCGGCCTCGGCCATGAATGCCTTGCCGCTGATCGCCTCCTCGGCCGGGGTGCCGAAGACGATAACCTGGGCCGGGACGCCCAGCTCGGCCAGCCCGGCCCGGAGCCCGACCCCAGCCGAGATATTGGCCAGGGCGATCAGGTTATGTCCACAGCCGTGCCCGAGGCCCGGCAGCGCGTCGTACTCGGCGAGGAAGCCGATCTTCGGGCCGCCGGGCGTGCCGGCTTCGGCCCGGAAGGCGGTCGGGAGATCGGCGACACCCCGCGTGACGGCGAAGCCGTGCCGTTCGAGGAAATCGGCGCAGGCCGCCGAGGAGAGGAACTCCCGCATCGCGGGCTCGGGATGCTGGTGGATGTACTTCGAGAGCGCGAGCAACTCGTCCTGCGCGGCGGCGATGGCGGCGCTGGCGGCGGCACGAGCGCGGTCGATGGCGGGCGGGGCGAGGTCGGTGGCGACCATGGGGCATCCTTCTGGTAGAGCCGGAATGGCCCATCGGCATCGGGTCTGGGAGTGGTTTCGCGATCCGCGGACGATAGCAGATCAGCAGCGATAGGACATCGGAGATCGGTCGCCCCTACGGCAGGAAATGGACCCAGCCCGGAGTCGCGAAGCGCGCCTCGATCAGGCGCTCGGCCTCGGCCATCTCATCGTCGGTCAGGATGTCGGGCGTGAGGCGGTAGCGGTCGCCGAAGGAGCCGAACAGGGCGTCGATCAGGGCGTCGCGGGAGAGATCGGTCTGGGCCTGGATGGCGCTGACCCGCTTCTCGGCCGAGGCGACGCCCTTGTCGCTCAGCTTCTCGCGACCGATCCGGAGGACCCGCGCCATCAGCGACGTGTTCATCGCGTAGGCCATCGTCGTGTGATGCAGGACGGCGCCGCCGCGCCGGGCCTGGGCGGCGCCGCCGAGCTTGCCGCCGGCCGAGGTGACGTCGTTGAGCGGGGCGTACCAGGCATCGACCCCGAGCGCGCGCAGGGCGTCGACGATGAAGCCGTCGAAGAAGGCGTAGGACTCCGGGAAGGTCAGCCCGGCGACGATCTCCTCCGGCGCGTGGATCGACCAGGTGATCGCCCCGTCCGGCTCGATGAACATCGCGCCGCCGCCGCTGATCCGCCGGGTGATGGTGATGTCCTCGCCGGCGGCGACGTCCTCGTCGACCTCGTTCCGGACGGACTGGAAGCGCCCGAGGACGATCGCGCGGCGGTCCCACTTCCAGATCCGGATCGTCGGCTGGCGCAGCCCGGCGCCGACCCGCAGCGTTAGCACCTCGTCCAGCGCCATGTTCATGTGCGGCGGGAGCGGCACGCCGGGGATCAGGCGCCAGTCGTACCGGCCCCAGCGCTCGGCGGCGTCGGCCGGCGCCTCGACGGCGATCCTGTCGGTGGCGGCGATGATGGTGGGCTGGGCCGATGTCATGGTCGTCCTCCGGGCGGCGGGCTGGCCGGTTCGATGTCGATGATCGGGCTGCTCAGACGGCGGCCTCGGCCGGGGCGGTCAGGGCGCGGCGGACGGCGATGGCGATCGCCTCCGGGCTGGTCCCGAGGAGTTCGGCGCCGGGGTCGATGCGGCTCCGGATCCGATCGGCGATCCCGGCCTCATCGGTCGACGCCGCCAGCCCTTCCAGTGAGGAGCGGATGTCCTCCAGCGTCTCCTCCGGGTAGAGGAAGAAGTCGCCGCTGACGACGACCTCCCGGAGCTCCTCCCCCGCGACCGCGAAGTCGACCTTGACCAGTTTGCCGCCGGGGACCTTGTACTCGCCGTGATAGGTCATCCTCATGCTCCTGTCGTTCGGGGGTGGGGGTTCGCGTCAGCGCGGCTCGGTCAGCGGGACCGTCCCGAGGATCGCCCGAGCGGCCGCCTCGCCGCTCAGGATGGCGCCGTTCTGGCTGGAATCGGCCGTCGCCTCGCCGGCGTAGA
>CAXTHM010000020.1:14157-30664 GCA_964244115.1 uncultured Thermomicrobiales bacterium | reverse complement strand
GGGGATGACGCTCGTGCCGCTGTCGGTCTCCGGCAGGCGACCGTAGATGCCGGGCGGCTGGGCGAACTGGCTGAACGGGACCCTGACGACCGAGAGGATGTCCCAGTCGTCGGCCGAGTGGCCGAGCATCCGGGCCGTCTCCGCCCGGGCCTGGCCCGCGACCGCCTCATCGTCGAGGTTGGCGGCGTGCTCCCCGAGCAGGACCGCCGCCAGCAGGTGCCGGCTCCGGGGCGCGTAGGACGGCTGGACATCGCTCAACGGCGCGACGTGGTTGACCGACAGGCGGCCGGACCCGTCGAGCAGGAGCCGGCGGCCGATCCCCGGCGGGCGGCGCCCCTTGAGGTAGATCGTCGTGCAGCCGAGCCCGCTGGTGTCGTCCGGGAAGCGCGCGTCCGCGGTCAGGCGCCGGGCGGTCGGCGGGTCGGTCGCGATCACGACGGTCGACGCCGGCCACGTCTCGCCCCGGACCCGGATGCCCACGACCCGGCCACCCTCGCGGACGAGTCCCTCGACCGTAGTGTTGTAGCGGATGGCTCCGAGGCGGAGTCGGGACGCCAGCCGGTCCGGCAGCGCCTGCATCCCCGACTCCGGCAGGACCGCCCGCCCGTCGAGGAACATCTTGAGCGTGTAGCGCAGCGTCCCCTGGCTGCCGGACAGTGACGGGTCGAGCGTGATCCCGCCCCAGAACGGCCGGGCGAAGGCATCGACGAAGCGGCGGCCGAAGCCGGAATCCCAGAGCAGGTCGGCGCCGGAGCGGTCCGTCGCGGGGTCGCCGGCGGCCTCACGGGCCGAGGACCAGCCAGCGGTCCGGGCCCGGAGCCCGAGGCCGGCGACCCGGACCTTGTCCAGCGGGCCGAACAGCGGTGAGCGCAGATCCTCGACGATGGCGCGGGGGTGCTTCGTCGGGTCGGCGAGAACGTGGAGCCGCTTGCCGTCCCAGATCGTGGCACCGGAATCGAAGGCGGCGGGCCGGAGGTCGCCGAGATCGACCTGCCGGCGCAGGGCCGGGTAGGCGTCGAGGATGACCTGGAAGCCGCGGTCGAGCAGGTAGCCGTCCTTGCGGTCGGTCCGGACGCGGCCGCCGACCCCATTGGCGGCGTCGACGACGACGACCGACCGACCGGCGCGGGTCAGCTCGGCGGCACAGGTCAGCCCCGCGAGGCCGGCCCCGACCACGATCACCGGTGCACTCGCCCCCGGCCGGCCGCTGGCCGACCCGTCGTCACCGTCGGGATTGTCCAGGGATTGCGCTCGATCCATCGTCAGCGATTCCTCGTTCCGCCCGGCAGTTGCGTTCGTCCTGAGCGTGGTCCCGCTCCGTCACTCGCCGCGATCCTCTCTCGCACCGATCGCAGCAAGGATGCCGTGCGTCGCATCGCTCACCCAGACGCGGTCGGATCCGGTGAGACCATACCGGAGATGCGACCATTCAGACGGTTCGCATCGTTCCCGTCCTTTGGGCCCCGTAACGTTTCGCGGTGCCCGTGCGTCTGTATGGGTGAGCGGGATGACGACTCCCGGCCGCAGCCAGCCACTGCGGTTCCGAGCCTCCGCTCTCGGGTCGCCCGGACAGCCATCCCGAGCGACCCCGGAGATCCGGGTGGGCCAGCCAGCCACCGCGGAGCAACCTCTCCCCGATCCATCAGGGCCGCCGGTTCCCCAACCGGCGGCCCTCCCGTTTGCCGGGCCGCTCAGCCGGCCCGCATCGCGTCCGTGATCCGGACCAACTGGTCCTCCTCGAAGTCGACGTGGTTCTCGACCTCGTCCGACATGTACGTCGTCTGGCCGTCGTCGCCGATGGCGGAGCGACCCCAGTCACGGATCGTCAGGTTCATCAGCAGGGAGACGACCTCGCCCCGGGCGTGGTCGAAGCGGGACAGCAGTTCGGCAGGGTCTCCGGTCAGGGCGAGGGACGCGTTCGCGGCCGTCGAGTCGTTGATCAGCGGCGCGAGGACGGCCCCCTGCGTCCGGAGGATCGTGTTGAGGCGATCGAGCATCGACTCGTCCCGGGCCCGGAGTTCGTCGATCAGGGTCAGGGCCTCGGGCGGCGGGGCCGACGACCCGTCCAGCAAGGTGCGCAGGATCGATGGGGTGCCGAGCAGCTCGTCGATCAGGTTGCGGTAACTGTCGAGCATGGTGGTCTCCGGGCCAGCGAGCGGACCGACTGGCCGATAGGGGCGACGACAGGGCGCGGGCGTCGGGTCAGGCCCCCGTCAGCGGGTCCGCGGCGTCATCGAGCGTGACCTCCCAGACGACGCCGAACGGGTCGCGGAACGTCAGCGCCTCCGGGGCCAGCATCAGGACGTCGAAGTTGCGCATCAGCACCTCGCCGCGGAGCTCGGCAAAGCCGTGGATGTCCACGTCGACGCTGATGTGGTCGAGGACGGCGTTGGTCTCGACGCGGTCGCCGCGGCCCATCCGGCGGAGGACGAATGTCATCGCCTCGCTGCGGAGGAAGGTGACGTCGGCCTCCCGGTCGGCGGCGTAGGCGGTCCGGGGGTCGTAGTCGGTCGCGACGGGCTGGTAGCCGCCCTTCGGCCCCCGGTTGGCCCGGCCGATGATCGTCATGCCGAAGAACGAGGTGTAGAACGCCTCGGCCTTCTCCAGCTCGTTGACCCGGATGGCGATGTGGTTGAGCGCCCGCAGCTGGATCGGATGCGGAGGGGCGATCACGGCCCCGGAGTCTCCGATCGGCGTGCGCTCTCCGGCGACGGGCAGGAACTCGTTCTCGGCGACCACTGACGTCTACTCCTTGTCGATGCGCCGTTCCCGTCCACCCGGGCGGGGTTCGGCTCCCGGCGTCCTCTGCCGGAATAGTAGCCGGTCCGCCGGCTCTGCCTGAACACGGACTCGGTCGGGCGGTCTCGTTTCCGGTGAGCGCATGGAACGCATGGACCGAAGCACACCGCCCGGGCGCGACGGGACATGACGGTCCCGTCGCCCTCGCCGCCGTTCCGACCGGGGGCCGGAACCCAACGAGCGCCCCGAGACCCTACCGGCTGACCGATCTCCGATCTACCGGGCGGCTCCAGCGCCCAGGGTCGGTCGAATTACACCGGATGATGCGAGGGGATCATCACCAGCCGTAACATCCCGCCCATCCCGGCGTCTTCAGAGGTGAGGGGCGCATCGACCGGAGGGTTGGCAGGGATGGACGCACGAGCGATGGTGAAGGACGACCCACCCGGACGACCGCTCGTACCACTGCCGCTGACGGGACGGACGCGCGGGCGTGCCCGGGTCGTCCCGGAGAGCCGTCTCGTCCCAGGCGAGACGGCCGATGCCGATCTCGTGCTGGCGGCCCGGCAGGAGCCGGCGATCTTCGGGCAGCTCTACGAGCGCTACTTCGCGGTCGTCTACGGGTACTGTCTGCGCCGGCTGGATGACCGGACGGTGGCCGAGGACGCCTGCGCCGCCATCTTCAGCCGCGCCTTCGCCTCGCTCGGGAGCTGCCGCCACCCGGACCGCTTCCGGAGCTGGCTGTTCACGATCGCCCACCACGAAGTCACGGACCGCTACCGTGCCCGCGAGCCGATGGCCGACATCGAGGCCGTCGGTCAGACCCTGCGCGACCCCGGCCGCTCGCCGGAGGACATCGCCATCGCCGCCGAGGAACGCCGGGCGCTGCACACCGCTCTCGCCGCCCTGCCCGACGACCAGCGCCACGTCCTCGAACTCCGACTGGCCGGGCTGGCCGGACCGGAGATCGCGGCCGTGATCGGGCGACGGCAGGGCGCCGTCCGCGCCCTCCAGCACCGGGCCTTCGCCCGCCTCCGCACGCTCCTGAACGATCCCGACGAGACCCGTGGCAGAGGAGACCGGCGATGACGATCCCCGTCCGGCGCGACCATGACCGAGGACGCCCCGATGCCGCGGGGATGACCGATGGCCAGATCCTCGACCGGCTCCGCGGGAGCGACGCCGCGACGCCAGCCGATCAGATCCGCCTGGCCCAGGGGCGGGTCTGGGAGCGGCTGGTCTCGGGACACCCGGCGCTCGGCGAGCCGGTCGCGGCCACGCACCGGTCTCCCCCGGCGATCCGGACGATCACCGCGGGACCGGCTCGCCAAGCACCGACGCCGATCGGGCGCCGTCCGGTCGGTGGCTGGCGGGCGGCGATGGACATCGCGGCCGTCGCGGCGCTGGTGATCGGGCTGGTCCTCGGCACCCGGGGGTTCGGCATCATGCCGCGGGGCAGCAGCCCCAACCCGATGACGACCCAGTCCGTCGCGGCCGCCACCGCGACCGAGACGCTGGCGACGGACGGGGCCGCCGCCAACCGGCAGCCGGGTCCGGGACCGCGGGTGACCCCGGTGCTCGTCACTCCCGAGGGCGAGCCGTACGAGATCGAGCGCAACCTCGTGCTGTCGGACGGCGTCGTCTACACGATGTCACGCATCGGCGCCGAGCGGTTCGCGATCATCGGCTACGATCCCGCGACGCTCGAAACCGTCTGGTCGAGCGAACACGCCGGACAACCGGTCGACTTCACGGTCCGGGACTCGACCATCTCCGTCGTCACCCGACAGTCGGATGGACGAGACCTCCTGATCAACCGACAGGCCAGATCCGCTGAGCCGGGATGGACCATCGAACTCCCGTTCAACGCAATGGCGGTCACGAGCTCTCCGGACACGATCCTGGTGAGCGGCCACGATGCATCGACCGCGACACCGAATGCCGGCGAGCCGGGCGACATCACCCGGATGCTCGCCATCGATCCCGCCGACCACTCGATCCGGTGGGACCTCGAACTGACCAACCCGGCCGGCGTCGCGCCCCTCCTCATGGGTGACGCGATCTTCTACACGACCGCGAACGGCGCGGCGAAGGCGATCGAGGCCGACTCCGGCGAGCCGCGCTGGACGACCGCGACCGGTGGGCTTCGGATCACGTCCCGAGCCGTCGCCGGGGGAGATCTCGTCTACGTCGTCCGTCCCGACGGCGTCGTCTCCGCACTGGACCGCAAGACCGGCGAGGAACGCTGGGGACAGGGCGTGCGGACCGACGACCTCGGCGTGCCGCCGCTCACGACGACGATGAGCGGCACCGAGCGACCGGTGCCTGCTCCGATCCTGGCCCTCACGTCAGCTGGCCAGTTGATCGTCGGCTACGTCTCGTCAGATGCCGATCTCGCCGGGTTCATGGGTCAGCCCAGCCCGGTGAACCTCCCGTCCCTCGTCATCGAGGTCGTGGCGTTCGACGCCGCCAGCGGTTCGCGCATCTGGTCGGGTGAGGCGGGAACGCCGGTTCAGCTGACATCCCAGCACGTCGCGTTCGGATTGACCGTCACGGGCGACCAGCTCCTGATCGATGGCGGCGCCTTCGTCTCCGCCCATTCGACGGTCGACAGGACGGAGTCGTGGCGTGTGCCGATGACGGGAACGATCGGCGGCAGCATCGTCGTGATCGACCACGCGGTGCTGATCGTGAGGAACGTCGAGCTGGCGGCCCTGCGCGAACCGGTCTCGATGCCGAGCACCGCGACGCCGACGACGTAGCCAAACCGGTTCGTGCGCGATGGTTCCTCCTAGGGGCGACGATCCTACGAAGCGGCTGCGACTCCCTCGGCCAGGCAGGCGTCCAGCCGGGCGGCGATGGCGTCGGTCGGCATCCCGCGGCCGATGAAGATCAGCTCGGTCCCGTCGATGTCGTCGCCGGGATCGTGGGCATGGTCGTCACCGGGACGGTCGTGGTGGTCAGGGTCGCCATCGCCGCCGTCGAGGACGGTCAGCTCGCAGAGGTCGCGGACCATGCTCACGATGGCCGGTGGGCTGTCGGCGAAGGTGACGAAGCCCTTGCCGCGCATGACCTGCTCGGGCCAGTCCTCCAGTGACGCGACGAAGCGGTCCCAGACGAACGGGCGGTCCGAGGTGTAGACGAACGAATTGAAGCCGTACTCGTCGGCCTCGCCCGTCGCGGCCCCGGTGGCGTCCGCGACATGGCCGGGGTCCTCGGTCAGCTCGGTCCCGGCGTAGCGATCGGTGCCGAGCAGCCAGGCGACGTCGATGTCGCCCCGGACGGTCCGGCGGATCTCGGCCTCCGGGTTGAGGTTGCGCAGGTAGCCCTCCAGCTCGCCGAGCGCGGCCTCGTCGGCGAGGTCGGTCTTGTTGAGCAGGATGACGTTGACGCCCTCGACCTGCTCGACCAGCAGCGGGGCCAGCGGCGCGAGGACCGGGTTGCCCTCGCTGTCCTCGATCTCGTCCTCCCGGCCGTAGTCCGCCCAGAAGCTGCCGGCGTCGACGACGGTGACGAGGTTGGCGAGGTGGACCCGGCCGCCGAGCGACTCGTCCTGGAAGGCGTAGGCGATCGGCAGCGGCTCCCCGATCCCGGTCGATTCGACGACGATCTGGTCGAGGTCGCCGGCATCGGTCAGGCCGTGCAACTCCTGGACGAGGTCGTCGCGGAGGGTGCAGCAGATGCAGCCGTTGCTCAGCTCGACCAGCCGGTCGGTCGCGTGGCGGACGAGGCTGGCGTCGATGTTGACGGCGGAGAAGTCGTTGACGACGACCGCGATCCGCTCTCCGGTCCGGGCCGCGAGGATCCGGTTGAGGAGCGTCGTCTTGCCGACCCCGAGGAAGCCGGTCAGGACCGTGACCGGCACACTCGTCCGGGTGTCGGTCGGGTCATCGACGGGCACGTTGCGGAGCTGAGTGGCGGTGGGGTCCATCGGGCGGTCCTTCGGATGGCACGGTTCGGGGAGCGATCGGTCCCGGCGCGGATCGACGTCAGCCCGGTTCGCTGGTCGCGATGACCGGCCGGTCACGACGCGGGACGCCGTCACGGGGGACCGGGGCGCCCGTCTCCTCGTCGGCCAGATGATACCCCGACTCATCGACGGCGCCGGGCGTGTTCATGTGCTCCCGCTCCAGCCAGGCCGCCCGCCCGATGACATGAGACGCGACCGGTGTCGTCAGCGTCAGGGCCAGGCAGACGACGGTCGCCCGGAGCACGAAGGCCGATTCGCTCGTGATCATCGTGCCGATGCCCAGCACGATCACGCCGAGGAAGACGGCCTTGCTGGCCGCATGGAGCTTGGTGTAGATGTCGGGCATCGTCACGATCCCGACCGCGCCGACCGTCATCACGGTGAGCGCGCCGAGGACCAGGGCGTCGGCGAGCCAGGGGGCGAGCGTCTCGAAGGCCATCGGCGGTCGGGTCTCCTGCAGTGTGAAAGCATGTCGGATGGGAATCCCGGTTGAGAGGGCAGGTCTGACGTGAAGCGCTCGGGTCGCGAGCAGTCCCCTCCCCGGCTCGTTTCGCGCTGCGGCGCTCACGCCCGGAGAGGGGAGCAGTTCGCGGCACCAGGAACGAGCCCGTGGCGTCGAGACCTTTTCAGTCGAAGACCTTGCGCTCGCTGTGGTATCGAGCCGTGACGAGGGTGGCGACGAAGCCGAACAGGGCCAGGATCACGGCGGCGTCGAGGAAGAACCGGCTCTCGTTGTCGGCCGCGAAGACGAGCAGCAGCGCGATCAGGAACAGCGTCAGGCAATCCAGGGCCAGGATGCGCGTCATCGCCGATCTCGTCCGGATCAGGACGAGGACCATCACGATCAGCAGGCCGGTGATCCAGACGCTGGCAAGGTAGGCGATCGGTTCGTGCATGGCGGGGTCGCTCCTCTCCTCGGTCGATCGACTACGGGAAGACGTGGCGCTGGAAGCGGTCGTAGAAGCGCTGGTGGGCGGCGCGGACCTCATCCGGGTCCGAGGCGTCGATGCTGTGGATCAGCATCACCCGCGCGGCCCAGTCGAACTCGACGAGGAACGTCCCCGGCGAGATCGTGGTCAGGAAGCCGGACATCGTCGCCCCGAACCGGCTGCGTGCCCCGAGCGGGATCGCGACGATGCCGGGGTGATTCAAGGGCCGAAGCCGGAGCGAGTAGACCGCCACCTGCCGGGTCCCGACGGCGATCTCCCAGAGCACCCAGGCCATCAGCGGGAACAGGAACACCAGCCGGCGGAGCAGCGTCCCGGCGGACGGCGACGCGCCCCGGAGCAGGTGCCCCCGGAAGCCGTAGACCGTCGCGGCCGCGACGACCGTCGCGAGGGCGAGGTCCCAGGGCTGGACCCCCCCGATCATGGCGGCGTAGGTCAGGACCGAGATCAGGATGATGGCGACGATGCGGGCCACGGCGGTCGGTCCTCTCTACGGGGCGAGATCGGGAGCGGTGACGGGGGCAGTGACCGGGGCGGGGTCGACCGCCGAGAGCTGGTCGGGCCGCTGGCCCTCGATCGCGAAGGCGGCCTGCTCGCTGAGGTAGAGCAGCGGTTCCGGCCAGACGCCGATCACGAGGACGAAGGCGGCCAGCACGCAGATCAGCCCGCGCCGGGCGATCACGCTGGGCACGACGCCGTCGCGGGCCTCCTCGGTCGAGATGTCCCAGAAGCGGGCGTTGTAGAGCTGGAACATGTAGACGAACGACAGGGCGCTGCCGATGAAGATCAGCGCGATGATCAGGGGCTGGTCGTCGGCAACGGCGGCCCGGAAGACGCCGAACTTGCCGAAGAAGCCGGAGCTGGGCGGCACCCCGGCGACGCTGAAGGCCGCGATCGCCATCGCCGCGCCGACGAGCCAGCCCCGCAGCGGGACGGCGAGGAACAGCAGCGTCTTGTTGATCGAGTTGACGACCGAGAACAGCACCGCCGCGACCAGCCCGACGTGCCCACCGATGCCGAGCGCGATCAGGATGTAACCGACCTGGCCGATCGAGGAGTACGCCAGCACCTCGACCGCCGAGCGGCAGGAGAGCGCCTGGAAGCCGCCGTAGATGATGCTCGCCGACCCGAGCACCAACAGGACCGGAGCGCCGAGCTCGAGTTCGCGCGGCATCGTCGCGCCGAACCGGAGCAGGCCGTACGAACCGATGTTGGCGAGGGCGCCACTGAGCATGGCGGCGACGGCCGGCCGGGTGCCGGTGTAGACGGCGGCCAGCCAGAAGTGGAACGGGAAGATGCCGAGTTTGACGGCGAAGGCGACGAAGATCATCGTCGCGAGCAGGATCGCCGGCTGCTCGTTCACGACCGTGAGCCGCCGCGAGATCTCGAGCAGGTCCAGCGTCCCGGTCAGGTGGTAGAGCCCGGCGATGGCGATCAGGAACAGCACCGAGCCGAGCAGGTTGACGATGATGAAGATCAGGGCGGCGCGGAGCTGGCGCTGGCGCTCGCCATAGCCCGCGAGGACGTAGGCCGAGATCATCGCGATCTCGAAGAAGACGTAGAAATTGAAGGCGTCGCCGGTCAGGGACAGCCCCATCAACCCCGTCGCCATGAAGCAGGCCAGCGACGGGAAGACGCGGGAGCGGACCCGGCCCAGCACCTCGAAGACGGTGCAGACGAGGATCACCGCCACGGAGAGCAGGGCGAACGTGACGTCGAGGACATCGGCCCGGAGCTGGATGCCGACGCCGTAGCCCCAGTTGCCCGCGACCTGCTGGGCGACGCCGTTCCGGAGGATGTCGACGAGGAGCACGACGAGCCCGAGGACGGAGAGCGTCAGGGCGCCGATGGCGACAGAGCCGACACGCTTCCGCCGGCCATCCAGCACCGCCAGGATGACCGCCGCGAACCACGCCACACCGAGCGGAAAGACGAGCATTCGGGGCGACT
Organism: uncultured Thermomicrobiales bacterium; assembly: GCA_964244115.1. Classification (GTDB taxonomy): domain Bacteria; phylum Chloroflexota; class Chloroflexia; order Thermomicrobiales; family UBA6265; genus CADCWK01. Next base: position 21,058 of record CAXTHM010000020.1, on the reverse strand, counting down.
CCTCAGGGGGAAGCGACGGTCGAGACAGGGACGGTTGGGACGGACACGGCGCGGACGGAGGCGGGGGCCAGTGGTGACAGCACCTGGCTGGTCGCGCGGCCGGTCAACTGGGCCAGTTCCTGGGCGGCCTCGTCGCGCTCCTCGGCCTCGGCGAGGTCGTCCAGGTCGAGCGAGAGGTGACTGATGTAGACGCGGTAGATCAGGCTGAGCAGCAGGGCCGTGACGCCGAAGCTGATCACGATCGCGGTCAGGACCAGCGCCTGGACGACCGGGTCGGCGACGGTCTCGCCACCGGGGATCGGCAGGATCGGGACGACGCCCCGGCTGAGGCCGGCGGCGATGATGAACAGGTTGGCAGCGTTGGAGACGAGCACGACCCCGGCAGCGACGCGGATCAGGTCGTGCTTGAGCAGCATGTAGGCGCCGGTCCCGAACAGGATCGCGACGGCGAGGGAGTAGGCCAGCGTCATGGGCAGCGGTCCTTTCCGGTGAAGCAGGCGGTTCGGCTACCCATCCGGCTACTCCTCGGCCCCGGCGGGTAGGTTCCGGATGATGTCGTCGGCGGCGTCGCGTTCGAGGCGCGGCCCAGCACCGGTCGCGGCGGGCAAGGTCGGATGGCGGCCTTTGGCAGCATACGCTTCCCCGGGCTGCCGGAGCCGCTCGGCGCTCTGGGCCTGCTGGATCGCGGCGACCGAGGCCGTCCGGGCGAGGAGCGTCATCGTGCCGACGACGAAGCCGAAGACGAGCAGACAGACGCTGATGTCGAAGCCGAGCGCGGTGATGACCTCCAGGGTGCCGGCGTGGACCGGCGATTCCCCGGCCGGCGGCCAGTGGGTGAAGAGCGGGTCGCCGAAGGCCAGCGGGACGAAGGCGATCCCGAGGGCGAGAACGATCCCGACGTAGGCCGCGACCGGGGCGTAGCGCAGGAGCGGGATCCGGTCGACGACGCCGATCCCGAAGCAGGCGACCTGGGTGACGGCGCCGAGGGCGAGGATCACCCCGGCGCTGAAGCCATCGCCGGTATCGGTGTAGCCCTTGATCAGCGTCGCGACCCCGACCATGACGCTGATCGGCAGCAGCGCCCGGGCGACGGCCTGCGTGACGGTCGTCGTCACCGCGAGGTCGCCGCTGGTCGAGGGCTCATTGGTACGGTGCGAGTCCAGCCGCCCGTCGGTCCCCCAGATCTTCCGGGGCCGGTCGGACGCGGTCGGTCTCGCGGCTTCCCCGATCACCCCGTCGTGGAGCGTCTCCCGGAAGGTCATCGCAATCGTCCCCGGTAGAGCAGGCCCGCGATGCCGAGCAGCGCGATCCCGATCACGGTGATCTCGCCCAGCGTATCGAGGCCGCGGAAGTCGGCCAGGATGACCGAGACGACATTGCCGCCGTGGGCCTCGGGCGAGAGCGCGATGAAGTCGGCCCCGACCGACTCGGTGCTGGAGGACTGCGAGAGCGTGCTCCAGACGACGAGCAGCGCCAGTAACCCGGCGATGACGCCGATCAGGGCGTCGCGGCCGTTGTGGTCGTGATCGTCCGGCTCCCGGTTGAGGTCGCGCAGCACCCAGCGCGGCAGCAGGACCAGTGTCGCGATGAAGAGCAGCGTGAAGACCGTCTCGATCAGGACCGCGACCAGCGCGACGTTCGGGGCGCCGGTGAACGCGTAGACGCAGGCCAGGCTGAAGCCGACGCCGGACAGGATCAGGGCGAGGGCGAAGTGGTCCCGGGCGAGCGTCGCCGTGACCGCCGCGAGGACCGTCGCGACCATCATCAGCAGCGGCAGCAGGTCACGCCCGGAGACGGCGCCGAACGCGAAGATGTTGTTGGTCGGGTCGGACGCGATGATACCGATGCCGACCAAAACACCGGCCGGCGCCAGGATCGAGGCGACGCGGCTGCGGAGATCGCGGACCTCGTAGCGGCGGACGAAGGCGGAGGAGCGGTTGAGCGTCTCGAGCGCCGCCCCGTAGCCACGCTCGGGGCCGACGGTCTCCCCGAGGCGGGCGAAGGCCTGGGACATCGGTTGCCACAGGCGCTCGGTCAGGATCAGGCCGATCCCGATGGTCCAGGCGGCGAGGGCCATCAGGTTCTCGGGACGGGTGTCGAGGTGGTAGGCGGTCTCGACGTGGACCGTGGCGGCGGCGAACCGCGAGACCGTCGCCGCCTCGTTCGCCAGCCCAGTAACCGGGCCGGGGACGATCCCGCCGAGGACGCTGACGACGCCGAGCGCGACGACCAGCCAGACCAGCAGACCCGGCAGCGGGGTCAGCGTCGCCGTCCGTCCGACGTCACGGTTGCGGACGAAGATGCCCAGCCAGAACCGGCCGATGTAGGCGAACGTGAGCGCCGCCCCGCCGACCGAGGCCGCGACCCAGAACGGGCCGGTCTCGACCGAGGCGGCGAAGAAGAGCTCGTCCTTGAAGAATCCGAGCGTCAGCGGCAGCGCCACGATCGTCGCGCCGGCGGCGAGGCTGGCGCCAGCGAGCAGCGGCATCCGCGGGGCCAGCCCCCCGACCCGGTGCAGGTAGGAGGTCCCGGTCGCTTCGATCACGCTGCCAGCCGTCAGGAACAGGGCGCACTTGGCGAGGCCGTGGGCCATGACGTAGAAGGCGGCTCCGGCAACACCGTAATCCCCCCCGAGCCCGAACAGGAGCACGACGTAGCCGTACTGTGAGATCGTCGAATAGGCGAGGATCTGCTTGAGATGCTGCCGCGTCAGGGCAAGCAGCCCGCCGACGAGCATCGAGGCCAGCCCGACGACACGTAACCCCCAGAGCAACAGCTCGCTCTGCTCGGCCAGCGGGTAGAAGCGGCCGACGACGAACACGCCGGCCGCGACCATCGCCGCCGAGTGGAGGTAGGACGAGACCGGGGTCGGCGCCGCCATCGCCTGCGGCAGCCAGAAGTGGAACGGGACCTGGGCGCTCTTGGCCAGCCCGCCGATCAGGATCAGCCCGACGGCCAGGGTCAGCGTGCCGTCGAGGCTCCCGGCCTCGCTGACGGCCGCGACGGTCGTGGGCAGATCCCAGGTGCCATAGCGGTCGTAGAGCATGATCACCCCGATCAGGATCAGGATGGCGGTCACGCCGGTGACGACGATCGCGGTCAGGCCGGCCCGGACGGAGGCGGCGTCGCGGTCGTAGCCGATCAGGAAGAAGGAGGCGACGGCGGTCAGATCCCAGAACAGGAACAGCGCGATCGTATCCTGCGCCATCACGAGCCCGACCATCGCTGCCATGAACAGCAACAGGTAGAAGAAGAACGCGACGACCTCGCGCTCGTCGCGGTGGGCGTGGTGCAGATGCAGCGGCAGGTACCGGGACGAGTAGGCGACGACGAGCGCCCCGATCCCGGTCGCGAGCAGGGCGAAGACGACGGCGAGGCCGTCGAGCGCGAACGAGAACTGGAGGTCCCACGACGCGGCCCAGGTCAGGTGGACGGTGTCGGGCGTCGACCGGGTCGCGCCCCAGACGGTCAGGGCGAAGGCCACGACGGCGAGGGAGCCGCCGGCCGGCGCGGCGTAGCCGGGCCGAACACGCCCGGCCAGCAGGGCCGCGAGCGGAGCCAGCAGCACGGCCAGCAGCAGCAGCGGCGCTGGGCTGAAGAGGGAAGCCATGATGAACTCCGGGGCGAGCCCATGACGGGCAGGCACGACGATGAGTCCCATGGGGTTCCGGGAACGCTGTCTCCGGAGACCGCAAGACCGATCCGGGCAGTGAGATCGGGGGCGGCGCGCTGGCCGCCGGATACGCCAAGGCGGGGCCGCCAGTTCGGCAGTCCCGCGGGTCGGAGCGATGACCTGTGGCGTGTGATCTCAGCCCGGTTCCGGTGGCGCACCCGCCGGTGCCACCAACACTTCCTTCAGGATACCCGCCTGGGGCAGCAGCCGCCACCCGGAACCGGCAGGATCGGGCCGACCCCTACCCGATCGTGCAGGCAACGACGAGACGGGACCGGCGTCTTCACGCTGGTCCCGTCTCTCGACATCGTTCGACTCCGCGCGGTCGGGCCGCTTCCGGCCCGTCCGCGTCCGCTTCGTCCCTAGAGGGACGTGCCGGCCTGGTCGGTTTCCTTCCAGATGCTGTCGATCGCCTTGCGGGTCTCGGCGGCGGCCTGGGTGTTCTTAACCGGGTAGCCGTCCTTCTGGATCTCCGCCAGGGCCACTTCGCTGATGATGTGGTTGATGTGCTGGACGTTCGACGCGTGAACCTTGAGATTCTGCGCGGCGAGGTCGGCCGTCTCCCCGTCACCCAGCGCCAGGGCGGTGGTGTGGAGCAGGGTGTAGCCGATCGAGGCATGGTTGAAGGCGGTGTAGTCGTCGCGGATCGACTTGGTCAGCGTGTCGCTGCGGAAGCGATCGATCAGCCCGGCGGCCTTGCCCAGGATCGAGGCGCCGGCGTCGATGACGGGGTTGCCGCCGGTCGAACCGATCTTCTCCTGATAGGCGCGGAGGCGGTCGCGGTTGGCCTTCGTGGTGTCATGGAAGGTTTGAACGGACGACGCTGCGGCCGGGACCTGGTCCTTGACCTTGAGCTGGGCGTCGAGCGCCTCCTCGATGTGGGCCTCGATGGCAATCATGTCGCCGACCCAGTCCGCGATGATCTTCTTGCTCTTGTCGTCCAGCCCGGCGTAGTTTCCGACGGTCGTCGTCATGGGAATGTCCTTTCTGTCCGAAGACAGTCATAGAGAGTCTCTGGTGAATCGATCGATTCGTGCCCGCGGGCGCCACGAGGCGGTGCAGTACTCCTCGTAGGGACCGGTCCGTCATCGATCTCCTGCCCACGGACACGCAACACCCTTGCCACGCACCGGTTCGACGGGACCGCCGTCACCCCTCGTGCCGGATAGGGGCGACGGGACGACATCAGGGGCCATCGACGCCGGGTCAGCGTTGACCGCCGACGAGGGTCAGCGGCTCGGTCATGGCCGTGATGGGGCTGGCAGGCGGGGTGGTCGCAAAGACGCCATCGTAGAGGTCAGCGAGCTGGAGCGCCGCCGGCAGGGTGTGACCATCGAGGGCGATCTGCCCATCGGGTGTGAGCCGGCTCCGGAACGCCCAGACGCGGCGGGCCTGCTCCTGGCTGAGCCGCTCGGTCCCGACCCGGGCCGAGGACCAGGCCGTGGCGAGGCGGTCGAGTTCGGCATCGGGCAGCGGCAGGAAGCGGCTCTCGATGAAGGCGACGCCCGGATCCGTCGCGGGGGTGGTTGTCGGGAGCGAGGCGGAGGGCGCGATCCCCGGCGAGACGGACGCCGCTCCAGCCGCGACCGGGACGGGCGCCGCCTCGGTCACCGAAGCACCGAGCGCCGCGACCTGCCCCGCGACGCCTTCGGCTGGAGACGGAGCCATCTCCGTGGTCATGCCGCGCGCGCGCTCCGGGCGGCGGGTCTCGAGGTAGCCGGCGAAGATGATGGCCGCCCCGATCGTCAGGAGCAGGTAGAAGCCAAAGTCGCTGACCGGGACGCCGAGCCGCTCCAGATACCCCTTCGAGGCGATCACGAGGGTCCCGGCGGCGATGAGCAGGCAGCCGACCATCCGGTGCGGCCGCGACCGGGTCCGCCAGAACTGCCAGGCGGAGAACAGGCTGCCGCCGAGCAGGGCGACGACCCCGAAGGCGTTGGCGACGGCGACGACGCCGATCAGCCAGCCGCTCCGATCGATCGCCCGCCAGTGGTCGTCGGCCAGCCGGGCCTCGTCGATCGGCGCGTTGTAGACGAGGGAGGCGGCGATCGCGACGACGGCGAGGGTGACGCCCGGCGCGAACCGGGCGATCCGACTCTCGAAGAGGAGATACAGCTGCCCGAGCCCGAGGAAGAGCGTCACGAGGACGGCCCCGGTCAGGTAGTAGACCCGGGCCAGCGTCGGCGTCCAGCTGGCGAGGTCGCCGACGACCTCCGCCCCGGCGGCGACGGTGAAGATGGCGAACGCGATCACCCACGACACCTTGTCGGGCCGGGGGGCGCGCTGGGCGTCCCGGGCGACGATGACGGTGAAGGCGAGACTGATGATGGCGGCGATGAGGGGCAGGGCAACCACGGTGGGGCAGGCTCCGGCAGCGGGCAGGCGACCGCGCCAGTCCTGGCGGTCACGACCCCTGAAGTCTACAGGGAGCCGGATCGCCGGCCCGCCCGTTGGTCATGTGGAGTGCGGCACGCCCGCCGGGACGGACCCCATCCCAAACCCCTCCCTATCTGCGGATGGAGAGGGGCTTTTCGGACGCGCACGGCAACGCCTTCATCCATGAAAACGCGTCGTCAACGACGTGAGGAGAAAACACCAGCATCGGCCTGCGGGGCGATGGCCGCAGAGGTAGACCGCGAGATGCAGCAAACGAGGGCCCATGAGCCTGTGACGATGTCTGCCGTTGCCGCCTCGCCCGACGTTCCCCCCTCTCCATCCGCAGATGGGGAGGGGCTGGGGTTCTCGCTACGACTGCCCTGACACCGAGACCAGCCAGGCGTAGAGGTTCCGGAGCTGGTCGTTGCTGATCCGCTGGGTCGGGAACGGACCCGGTGGTGCGGGGTGGCCGGTACCGTCCCGGATTAGGGCAACGAAGGATCCGGCCGACAGGTCGGTATCGTTGGGGCCGTTCAGCACCCCGGCGGGCGCGTTGGGGCCGTGGCAGGACAGGCAGTTCTGGAAGAAGACCGTCTGGCCGAGGGCGATGGTGCCATCCGCGAGCAGTTGGGCGGCGGCATCGTCGGCGCTGGCCGGCGTCCCCGCGGCGCCGGCGGCGACCTGGGTCTGCTGGGCCTGGGCCGTCGTCGTCGCCCCGGCGATCTGCTCGGCGTTGCGGGTCGCGGTCGGCGTGATCCCGAGGGCGCTGTTGATGTCGTCCTCGGAGGCCCGGCCACAGGCGACGGCGAGGACGGCGAGGGACAGCAGGCAGACGATCAGACTCGAGCGGCG
>CAXTHM010000020.1:0-14147 GCA_964244115.1 uncultured Thermomicrobiales bacterium | reverse complement strand
AGCTTCAACGAGCCGGCGGGGTGACGCTAACCACCCCGCCGGCGAGCGAACCCCTTGAGCGGACGGACGTGGCGAACTGCTCGACATCGGGCGACCCTCTGAATCCGGTTACGCCGGGCGGCCAATGCCACCACCGAAGACCCCGCCGAAAGCGACCATCCGGCGGAATGCGCCGCCCGGAGCGCCCACCCAAACCGCTACCGGCCTGGCCTCGGACGATCCCGGCGCGAGCCGCTGTTCTCGTTCAGAACGCTGTGAAGTGGGCAGAGGATAGCCAGCCCGCATCGGCCTGTCAAACGCGTTCCGCTCCGGCGACTCGATCGTTTGGATGATTCGCACAATCGCCCACGATCCTGAGCGGCACCCTCCGGCGCCAGAAAGCCACGAACGGTTGGCCCCGCCCATGCGTCCGTCAGTCCGTCGTCAGCCTCATCCACCGGTCAGGTCCACTCGCGGCGCTCCGGGCAGGACATCGCCGTAGCGGCCGACAAGGAGCAGAACCACCCATGCGAATCGGCTACACCATGATGTGCGAGCAGCGCGGCCCGAAGGATCTGATCCGCGACATCGTCGCCGCCGAGCAGGCCGGCTTCGCGTTCTCGGTGATTTCCGACCACTACCACCCGTGGGTGGAGTCGCAGGGGCATTCCCCGTACGCCTGGTCGGTCCTCGGGGCGGCGGCCCAGGCGACGGAGCGGATCGGCCTGATGACCTATGTCACCGCGCCGATCATGCGGTACCACCCGGCGGTCGTCGCCCAGAAGGCCGCGACGATGGCGCTGCTCTCCGACGGCCGCTTCCGGCTGGGCCTCGGCGCCGGTGAGAACCTGAACGAGCACATCGTTGGCGAGCGCTGGCCGACGGTGAACATCCGCCACGAGATGCTGACCGAAGCGGTCGAGATCATCTCCGAGCTGTTCAAGGGCGGGTACGTCACCTACGAGGGCAGCCACTTCGACGTCGAGAGCGCGAAGCTGTTCGACCTGCCGGAGACCCCGGTGCCGATCGGGATCGCACTGAGCGGGCACGAGTCGGCCGCGCTGGCGGCCGAGTACGGCGGGCTGATGATCGCGACCGAGCCCAAGGCCGAACTGATCCAGATGTTCGCCGAGGCCGGCGGGGCCGGGAAACCGGCCGTCGGGCAGATGATGGTCTCGTGGGGACCGGACAAGGCCGCCCAGACGAAGCTCGCCCGGGACAACTTCGGCTGGGTGACCGGCGGCTGGAAGATCCAGGCCGAACTCCCGGCCCCGGTCAACTTCCAGGCATTCGTCGATGTCGTCCACGAGGAGGACGTCGCCGAGAAGATCGTCTGCGGGCCGGACGTCGACGCGATCGTCGAGGTGGCGAAGACCTGGAAGGACGCCGGGTTCGACGAGCTGGCCCTCGTCCAGGCCGGCGACAACCAGGCCGAGTTCTGTGAGTTCTACCGGCGTGAGCTGGCCCCGCGGCTGGCCCAGCTGTAGGGACCAGTACCTACATCGTCCCGAGACGGCGCCGCCCGGATCCGATCGGGGGGCGCCGTCTCGTGGGGCACCCTCGTCGTCGCCCGACTCCCGCGATCGGACTCGTCCCCATTCAGAGGGCGTACGTCCCGTGGGGACGCCGCGTACGAGCCCGGCTGCTACTCGGCTACTCGGCTAGTCGGCGATAATCGCCACGCAGCCGAACAGGGACTGGGATGGAGCGGTTCTCAGGAAAGGACCCCGGCCGGCGGAGCAGAACTCTCCCCCCGGCCGGGGTGAACCTGCGTCGCTCACCCGCCCCATGCGTCTCTCGCGACGCTGCGACTCCGCAGGTGCCCGGAGAGGGGAGACGGGGTCTTCGTCGCGAGCAGGCACGTCAATGAGAACCGCTGTCGTCGTGACACACGGTGGGGAAATGCAACGGGGAACGGCGACCTCCGGCCCGAGCTGGGCAGGTGGTCGCCGTTCGGCGCGAACTGAGGGGTCGGCAGCCGGGGGTCAGTCGCCCGGCGAGGGCGAGACCTGCTGGCCCTGGCCCTGGCGCTGCTGCTGGGCGTCGATCTTCCGACGCCAGGAGCGCTCCTTGCTCCATTCGGCGACGAAGTACGAGCCGACGACGAAGACAAGGGCGATGGCCTGGGCGATCAGCCCCTGCCAGGTCGCGTAGATCCCGGCCCAGACGCCGAGGCTATAGGGCAGCGTCAGGCCGTCGACCGGGTCGATCGGCAGCCAGCCGACGACCTGGAGGACATGGATCGTGTTGCCGGTCATCGTGACGAGGACGGCGGAGATCATCACGCCCGTGACCGTCAGCATCTTCTTGTGCGGCAGCTTGGCCTGCAGGGCGAAGACCAGAATCCCGACCACGGCCGTCGCGGCCAGCCCGAGCGCGACGCCCTCCAGCACGATGAGCGTGCCGGCGTCGAGGACCAGCGCCTGGAGGAACAGGACGGTCTCGGCGCCCTCGCGGAAGATGCTCGTGAAGCCGAGCATGACGAGCCCGAGGGCCTGCCCGGCCGCCCCGCCGATCAGGACGCGGCGGCGCTGCTGATGGGTCTGGATCCATTTGGTCCAGTAGACCTTGTGGAAGAACCAGTTCATCACGAGCAGCAGGACGCCGATCGCGATGACGGAGACGATGGCCTCCAGCTTCTCGCCGTAGGCGCTGAGGTTCTCGAGCAGACTCCCGGCGACGATGAACAGGGCGATCGTCGCGAGGAAGGCGATCACTCCGCCGAGGGCCAGCGGGCGGCGGAACTTGCGGTTGACGCCGATCATGCTGGCGAGCAGGGCGGCCAGGATCAGGACCGCCTCCAGCCCCTCCCGGAAGACGATCGTGGCGGCGTTGAAGACAATCGCGGCGTCGGCGGGCTTGCCGGCGCCGAGCCGGAGTTCGCCCTCGGCCAGCGCGTCGTCCAGCGCCAGCCGGGTCAACTGGAAGGCGGCGGCCGGCGCCTCGTCCTGGATCAGGATGGCGAGGCCGGTGGTGCCACCCGTCCCCTGCCAGAACAGCTGCTCGGCGGTCTGGGCGACGTTCGGCGCGAAGCCGAGCAGGTGCTTCTCCGGCCCGGCCTCGTAGATCGCGTAGGCCTGGATCCGGGCCGACTCCGCCTGCTGGTACTGCCCGGCGGCGGCGGCGGTCTGGAGCTGGTCGAGGATCGAGCGGATCACCTCGAAGTCGGCCTGGCCGGACGACTGGAGCCACTCGGCCGGGTAGATGCCGCGGAGGCTATCGTCGACCTGGCCGATCGCGGTCTCGATCTCGCCGGTCGTGGCGACCGAGGTGCCGTCGGCCGCGGCACGGAGCTGCTGGTCCAGAGCGACGAGTTGTCCGGAGACGGCCGTCGCGACCTCCGGCGAGCGGACCGAGAGATCCGAGCGGAGATCGCTGAACGCGGCGCGGCCGGCGTCGAGGAAGGCCTGGGCCTCCTGGATCTCGAGGAGCGTCTGGACCTCATTGCCGCTCACCCCGCGGCCATACTCGACCGGTACCAGCGAGAGGTAGAGCAGGAGTTGCTGGGCGCGGCTGGTCTGCTCGTCGGCGGTCAGGGGGACGGCCCGGAAGCCCTCGGCCAGCCCGATCGATTGCGCAACCAGCGCCGGAAAATCCCCGCCGGTCGTGGGAGCGAGGGTGACGGCGCCGAGGCTGGCGAACAGGGCATCGGCCGACTGCCGGGCGGCCATGCCCTGCTGGGCCTCCAGCGAGGGCGAGAGCAGTCGCCAGTAGCCGCCGGCCAGCCCGACCGCTTCGGCCTGGCTCAGCGTGTACCGCTGCTGGTTGGCGACGGTGGCGTCCTCCAGGACGGCGTTGAGCCGGCCCTGGTAGGTGTCGAGCAGGTCGGCGTCGATCGCCTGGACGGCCTGGTCCGGGGTGATCGAGCCGTCGGCGAGCTGGCGGACGGCCCGGGTCGCGGCGGTGCTGGGCTGCCAGAGCTTGGTCGTCTGGCGGAACTCGCGCAGCAGCAGCCACTGGTCGGCGGTCGCGGCGTCGCCCCGGCCGGCGGCGGCGATGGTCTCGGCGTAGGCACCCCGGAGCATCGCCGTCCAGGCCTGCCCACGGGCGATCGCCAAGGCGGCTCCGTCGTCGGCGGCGACGGCCTGCCGGGCGGCGGCGAGGGCGGCCAGCAGGTCCGGCCCGGCGGTCGCGTCGGCGGTCAGGAGCGGGACGATCCCGGTCGCCGCCTGCTCGGCGTCGCCGGCGGTCATGGCCTGATCGGTCTGCCTGATGAGCAGGGCGGTCTGGGCATCGACCAGATCCGACCGGACGAGCCGGGCGATCGTTGCCGGGCCGTCCACCGGGGCATCCTGAGCGGCGACGCCCGTTGGCAGGACACCGAGGACGACCGAACCGAGCAGGAGCAGCGTCAGCAGCAGGCGGGCGGCGGGATGGGCCATGTCTCGAACTCCCCTGGCGATCGACGGGCGAGGATGTGACGTTGGGACTAGACCGTCTGGATCGTCACGCCGACCAGCGTCGCGGCCTGAGCGATCTGGCCAGCCACGTCGTCGGCCTGCGTCTGGAGCTGGACACCGAGGAAGTCGGCCTGATCGGGGGTGAACGCCGTGCCGGCGGTTTCCTGATCATGGATCGACTCGACGAACGTGATCATCTCGTCGAGGCTCGTCCGGATCTGCCGCGCCATCTCGGGGCTGGTCCCGGCGATCAGCGGCTGGACGATGCCGTAAGCGATGTCGAGCCCACCGAGGATGCCGAGGACGTCGACGAGACGGCTGTTCGCGACGAACCCGCTCTGCTGGCTGGCGGCGCCGAGGACCGAGGGGGACAGCTTCCAGTCGTTGAAGTAGCCCTGCATGGTCGGGATCATGACGACCAGCGCCGTGAAGGTGTCGTCGAGCGTGGGCTGCCAGGCCGCGATCGCGGTGACAAGCTCTCCGGTCGCGGTATCGAGCGACTGCATGCCACCGAGCAGGACATCGGCGTCCGGCAGGGCTTCGCCGAGGGTGATCTGGCCATCCCCGTTCATGTCGATCCGGAGGGCGGTGAACTCGGGGGCCGTGCCCCAGAGGGTCGGCTCCGTCAGGGCGTGGAAGAAGTTGCCCGGGCGCTCCAGCACGCGTCCGTCCGGCAGGGTGACGTCGACATCGAGGGCGTTGGTCGGGTCGTCAGCGCCGGTCGGACCGGCATCGATCAGGACGTCGTAGTAGGCCAGCGACGGGACGCCGGCCACCAGACCCTCGTTCAACTCGTAGTGCCCGTGCGCCTGCTCGCTCCAGACCAGCCGGGCGGCCGCGAGCCGCGGCTGGATCTCGGCGCCATGCTGATCCCAGAGGGCCTGGTAGTCGAAGCCGACGGAGCTGGCAAGGTCGTAATAGCTCTGGGCGAAGGCGAGGAGGTCGCTCGTGCCCGTCCGCATGAGGTCGGCGTTCTGGACCATGTAGCCCTTGAGGCTGGCAAGGTCCGCGTCGCCGCTGATCGGCGTCCCGACCGGGGTTGCGGCAGGGGTTCCCACGGAGCCGGCCGGCGTCGCCTCCGGAGTGGACTGGGCGAGCGTCGCAAATGGCGTGGAGACCGTGATCGCGAGCATGACGGCGACGACCAATCCCTGAACGCGTCTCATCGGGAACTCCCCTATCTGGCGCGGAACCGCCACCCAACTGTCCACGGAATGCCGACCCGGAGCGCCCCTCGGCGAGCATCCCGACCGCGAGCATCGGATATGACCCACGGATTGTCCGCCTGGGCGGTGATGGGTGTCAAGGCATCCCACGCCCAATCCGATCGTTCCCGTCGGATTGGGTTGACGTCGCGGGTCATCGGTCGCTCTGCCCGGTCGGACACGCGTCCGGGCAGCATCCGTGCGATACATTTCTCCAAAACCTGAACTCGGCTCCGGCTGGTAGTGGCCAGCCGGACGAATCACATCGGAGAAGACCGCATGTATCTCAGGATTGACCGTCTCCAGATCGAGATGCCCGTTGCCGAGAACCCGGACCCGCGGGCGGCGAACGCCGTCCAGGAGCTGATGGGCGGCCGCTTCGGCGAGATGTCCACGCTGATGAACTACACGTACCAGTCGTTCAACTTCCGGGGCAAGAAGACGCTCAAGCCCTTCTACGACCTGATCGCCAACATCGCGACCGAGGAGCTCGGCCACATCGAACTGGTCGGCGCGACGGTCAGCGGCCTGCTGACCGGGTCGGCCGGTCGCGGGCCGGCCGAGGACGCCCCGCTCAAGGACGTGCTCGGGGTCGGCAACCCGCACCATTTCCTCAATGGCGGCATGGGCGTCCTCGGCGTCAACGCGACCAACACCCCCTGGTCCGGCGACTACATCTTCAACACCGGCGACCTGGTGCTGGATCTGCTCCACAACTTCTTCCTGGAGTGCGGTGCCCGGATGGGCAAGCTCCGCGTCTACGAGATGACGGACAACCCGATCGCCCGGGAGATGCTCGGCTATCTGCTCGTCCGCGGCGGCGTCCATCAGCTCGCCTACGCCAAGGCGCTCGAGGAGCTGACCGGGGTCGAGATCCCGAAGATGCTCAACATCCCGAACATCTCCAACACGGTCTTCCCGGAGACCAAGCGCTTCATGGACCGCCAGAGCCACGCGACGCTCTACCGGTTCAGCCCGGACGACTACCGTGACATCGACAAGATCTGGAAGGGCACGCACCCGGAGGACGGCACGACGCTGAACGTCGTCGACGGCCCGCCCGAGGGCGGCGAGACCAACCCTGGCCCCTACGAGCCGGCCGTGTTCGCGCCGGGCTACGTGCCGGAAGAGCTGGAAGAGATCGCCAAGCGCCTGATGAAGGGGTAGGTGTCACGTCGCGCCCGTCTCATCCGGGCAGACGGCTCACCCACGATGTCCCACCCACGACGAGGGGCCGGAGCGGTTTCGCTCCGGCCCCTCGTCCGTTCTCATACGGAATCCGGTTGAGGAGCCGTCATTCACCCGAAGCCGGTCGGTGGCGGAGCAGACCTCTCCCCCGACCCCTCTCCGGCTCGGCTCGTCGCTCATTCGCCAAAGGCGGCTCCTCACCGCCCAGAGAGGGGAGTCTTTACCGGATTCGGTATCAGGCGAGATCGCCACGTTCTGGTCGACCCGGAGCGTCCCCTGGCGGTCAAGCGCAGCTCCGCCGGCTCCCGTCGGTTCTAGGAGTCGGTTCGCGAGCCCCGGCGAAAGCCGGGACCATCGGGATCGTCCTAGCGAACAGACGGCCTCGACCCGGTCGACCCGGTTCAGCTCTCCATCCGGGTCAGGACGAAGACGGGAATCTCGCGGTCGGTCTTCGTCTGGTAGTCGGCGTAGTCCGGGTAGGCGGCGACGGAGCGCTCCCACCAGATGGCCTTCTCCTCGCCGGTGACCTCGCGGGCCCGGTAGTCGGCCTTGTCCGGGCCGTCCTGGAGCTCGACGTGCGGCTCCCTGACGATGTTGTAATACCAGACCGGGTGCTTCGGGGCACCGCCCAGCGACGCCACGACGGCGTACTCGCCGCCATGCTCGACCCGCATCAGCGGCGTCTTGCGCAGCTTGCCGGACCTCGCGCCGACCGTCGTCAACAGGATCACCGGCATCCCGCGCAGCTCGGTCCCCTGGGTGCCGCCGGACGATTCGTAGAGTTCCGCCTGCTCGCGGGCCCAGTCGGACGGACTCGGTTCGTACTCACCGGTCAATGGCATCTTCGCTCTTCCCTGTGGTTGCGCACGGCCCCTGCCTGGGGCCATGCTGCGTTCCGACGATCCGTCTCCCCGGGAAGCATCCCGTCCCTTCTGGCCCTCGTCAACGTCTCCGAGCGACACACCGGTCTTCGGGAGGCGCTCAGAGCGTCTGCTTGAAGCCGGTGTGGGACGGCGTGAAGCCGAGGCGCTCGTAGAACCGGGCGGCATCGGTTCGTTGCCGGTTGGAGGTCAGCTCGATCATCCCGCAGCCCCTCCGGCGGGCCTCGGCGATCGCCCAGCGGACCATCTCCGTCCCGATCCCGCCGCCGCGCCCGGCCGCCGCGACCCGGACCGCCTCCAGCTGCGCCCGGTTCGACCCGCGGTGCGACAGACCGGGCAGGATGGTCAGCTGCATCGTCCCGACGATCAGGCCCGCCCGCTCCGCGACCAGGACGGTCGTGACGCCATCGGTCGCCGCCAGCCGGTCGAAGGCCGCCTCGTACGGGGTGAGGTCATCCGGCGTCTCTCGCGCCGCGCCGAGGATGTCGTCGGCGTAGAGGGCGACGATCGCCGCGATGTCGTCCCGGATGGCCGGCCGGATCGTGATCGACATCCTGTATCTCCCTGATTGCCACTCGTTGTCCAACCGGTCGACAGAGTTCCCTTCAGGATGGGAGCATTCCAAACTCAGGGACTTGACTAATCGTCATTTAGTGGGTACGCTGCGTCCTAAGGACGCAGCGTACCCACTAAGGATACAAGGATGACCTCCGGGACGCGTCGCACAGCGGGTGACGCGATCCTGCGGGAACTGGCGAACCAGCAGCGGCGCGTCCTGTCCCAGTGGCGCGCCTTCGTCCTCCTCAGACGGGCGACGTTCGACACGCCTCGCTCCGATCGTCGGTGGGATCGCCTCCCGGACGCTCCCGCGGACATGCGCCCACTTCTGCGCACGATGCAGACGCGCGGAGAGATCGCCCAGATCCCGCGGCTCCCCGGCCTCTTCGAGGTCACCATCCCATTCGCCCGGACAGGACCACTGGACGAGCACGAGATCCTCCTCGAAGCGAATCCCTTCGCCGTCATCAGTCACTTCTCGGCCCTCGTCTTTCACGGGCTGACCGAGCAGCAGCCGACGTTTCTGACGGCGTCTGTGCCCCGCGCGACGCCGGGCGATCTCCTGCCCATAGACACCGATCCGTCCGACTGGGAGAAAATGTCGCTCCCGTCGGCCCGACGGCGTCCCGAGACCGTCCTCCGGACACGGGTCCGCTGGAGCACCATCGACCCGGCTCGCTTCAATGGCTTCCTCGAGTACCAGCCCCACGGTGCCCGAATCCGTGTCACCACGCCGGAACGAACGCTGGTTGACGCCTTGCAGTCGCCAGACCTCTCCGGCGGCGTGGCCAACGTGCTTCGTGCCTGGGCGATCGGCGTCCCGATGGCGAATCTCGACAGCCTGACCGACCAGGTCGAGCGATACGACATCCAGGTCCTCCGTCAGCGAGCCGGGTTCGTTCTCGACCGGCTGGGCTTCGCGCACCCGGCGCTCGCCCGCTGGCAGCAGAAGGCGCACCGTGGCGGATCGAGCCGGCTGATCGGTTCCGAGCCATTCTCCTCGTCATTCGATGAGCGATGGAATCTCTCGATCAACGCCTCGACCTCTCCACTCGAGGACCCGGTCTGATGATCGAGATGGCAACCGGGTCATTCCCCGTGACATTCACGGGAATAGCTCGGTGGGCGAACGAGCGCGGCATCCCCGCGGGCGAGGCCCGGCGTCGCTATGCCCAGCTCGTCGTGCTGGCCGCGGTCGCCAATAGTCCGACGCTCGGCGAGATGCTGGTCTTCAAGGGCGGGAATGCGCTGGACTTCGTCCTGCAGCCCAACCGGAGCACGCTGGACCTCGACTTCACCCTGGATCGCGCGACGACTGAGCCGGACATCCTGGCAGTGGAGATCGAGCGCTGGATGAGCTCGGGCTGCCGGCTGATCGCCGCTCGGATGGGCATGGCGCTCGTCGTCCAGCGCGTCCGGCAGAACCCGCCCGGGCCCGACCGAACATTCGTCACCTTCGCGGTCAGCATTGGCTACGCCTTGCCCGATCAGCGAGCCGTGATCGAGCGAGCCCGGCGGGGCGTCCGGATCGCCCAGACCATCGACGTGGACATCAGCATCAACGAACCCGTCTGTGCGTCGACTCGTCTGTCGCTCGGACCGGGGTTCGGCACGATCCGCATCTCCACGCTCGAAGAGATCGTCAGCGAGAAGCTCCGGGCCCTGTTGCAGCAGCCGATCCGGAGACGGGAGCGCCCACAGGACCTGCTCGACATCGCCGTCACCCTGAGGAGCGAGCAGCCACCGGACCCGGTCACCGTCGCCAGGTTCCTGCTCGTCAAGGCCGCCGCGCGAGACGTCCCAGTCTCCCGAGCGGCGTTCCACGCCCCCGACATCGCCCGACTGACACAGGAGGGATACGACGACCTCGAAGCGACGACACGGGTCCTGTTCATCCCGTTCGAACAGGCGATGCGTGCGCTGCTGCGGTTCGTGGACGCTCTGCCGATCCCCGACGGCTGACGGATCACGATTGGTCAACATTTGCCCGGAATGCGGCGACCGTGTACCGTCCATTCCGCTAACGGCCCCGTCTGTGCGGCGGACTCCCTCATGAGGGTCGTCGGACGCAGCCGGCCTGATCCGACGTCGTCGGGTCGAATCCCCATCCACCCAAGGAGTACGCGTGTTCGGGCTGCCATTCGACGGGAGCGGGACGTTCTACCGCGGTAACATCCACTGTCACTCGACCAACTCGGACGGCCGGCTCAGCCCGGCCGAGATCATCGCGGCCTACCGGGACGAGGGCTACGACTTCATCGCCCTGACCGACCACTTCACCGAGCGCTACGGCTTCCCGGTCAGCGACACGAGCGCGTTCCGGACGGACGGCTTCACGACGATCTTCGGCGCCGAGCTGCACGCCCCGGCCCTGGACAATGGCCAGCCCTGGCACATCGTCGCCGTCGGGCTGCCGCTGGGGTTCCCGCCGACCGGGGATCAGGAGAGCGGGGCTGAACTCGCCGCCCGGGCGATCGCCGCCGGGGCCTTCGTCGGGATCGCCCATCCCGCCTGGTACGGCGTCAAGATGCGGGATGTCGAGTCGATCGAGGACGCCCACGCAATCGAGATCTTCAACACCGGCCACCTGGCTGACGCCGACCGGGGCGACGGCTGGTACATGGCCGACCTCCTGACGATTGAGGGCCGCCGGATCCTCGCCTACGCCGCCGACGACGCCCACTTCAACGGCCGGCCGGACCACTTCGGCGGCTGGGTGATGGTCCGGGCCGCGGAGCAGACACCCGAAGCCCTCCTGGAGGCGCTCAAGGACGGCCAGTTCTACAGCTCGCAGGGGCCGACGATCGAGCACGTCGGGATCGAGGACGACCGGATCACCGTGCGCTGCTCGCCGGTGGCGTCGATCCATGCCGGCGGGCGTCCGCCGCTGAACAAGTATCTGTTCGCCGAAGACGGCCAGACGATCACGGAGGCCAGTTTCCCGCTGGAGGCGTTCGCCGGCGAGTCCTGCCGCGTCACCGTCATCGATGAGCAGGGCAAGCGCGCCTGGACGAACCCGTTCTGGCTGGACGCCTGGGGTCCGGGGATCGGCTGAGCCGGCTGCCAGGGGTTGCGATCCTTGCGACTCACGTCGAAGGGGAGGTCCTTTCGGTTCCCGCACTCGTGTTTTCTCTCGAATAATCGGAGACGCCGAATCGACAGGGCCATCTTCGAAAGAGTAGGATCATCGATGGCGCGGAACCCACCGCGCCGCGACCGATCCCGGTGGGTGGCTGCCCACCGGAACGGACGCCGGACAGACGGCGTCCGTTCGCACTTCATGAAGGATGAGACATGTCGATGCTGCAACGCCTGAGCGCGATCGCGCTGGCGTCCCTGCTGACCGTCGGGACGGCCACCACGACCCTGGCCCAGGACGACGCCACGCCCGGTGCCGGTTCGCCCAACGGCACCCCCGCGGCCGGCAGCGACACGCCCGTCGTCGGCGACGCGGTGCCCATCTACGACAGCGAGACCGGCGAGGAGATCGCCACCATCACCGTCGAGGGCGTCACCGACCCGTTCGAGGAGTACTCGGAATACTCCGCGCCCGAGCGCGGCACCCGCTTCATCGCGGTCGAGTACATGGTCGAGAACCTGGTCGAGAACGATTCGATCGATTCGCCGGCCTACTCCCTCAGCCTCGGGACCGATCAGGGGCTGCTGATCGCGCAGGCGTACCTGTCGCTGGCCGATGACTCCGATGTCGAGGAGCTGACCACCGACGAGATCCTCGGCGGCGAGAGTGTGACGGGCACGCTCTTCTTCCAGCTGCCGGATGGCGTCGAGATCGGTGGCTTCTACTACAACGCCTACGGCTACTACACCCTGCTCGCCGATGTCAGCGGCAGCGCCTCCCCGGCCGTCGGCGACGAGGTCACAGCCTACACCCTCGAGGGCGAGGAGTACGCCGCCCTCTCGATCACCGATTACCAGGACCCGTTCGAGGACTACGGCGAGTACTCCGCCCCCTCCGCCGGTGAGCGCATCATCGCGGTCACGGTCTCGGGCGAGAACCTCATCACCAACGACGGGATCGACTTCGGCCCGAACCAGTTCCAGATCCTGACCGGCGAGGGCATCATCTACGGCACCGCCTACGGCGTCGAGCCGAGCGAGGACAGCGACGTGGACGTCCTCGAGGATGGCCGCATCGGCGGTGGCGACTCTGCCGAGGGCACGATCTTCTTCGTGCTGCCGGAGGAGACCGAGGTCTCGGGCATCATCTTCTCCCCGGACGCCGGCATCGTCGTCAACATCGGCAACCCGAACGCCTAACGGCGACGGCGCACATGACTGACGGCAACGAAAGCGGGACCGGCGCTGGGGGCGATGACCCTCCGGCGCCGGTCCCGCTTTCCGGTCTGGGTGGACGAGCCCCGGCCGCCGGCCGGTTGCACGGATGGAACCGTTCCAGCCCGAACCGATGTCTTCGCGGTGGGCGTCCGGGGCCGGATTCGATGTCGGGAATGAACCGGGGCGGACCTCTTGAGGTTCGGCCCGACCGGGCGTAAGCTCGACGCATCGAAAGGTCCCATCGTGCCTGTCGTCCGGGAGCCAAGAGGGCATGCGCCGCCCGACCCTGACCCGGCTATCCACATGACCCGCGGGTCATGGTGATCGGAGATTGCGATGTCCCATCTGATTCGGTCGGTCCGGCTGCTGTCGCTCGCGCTGCTCCTCAGCCTGTCCGTCGCCGGCGCGAGCCCGGCACTGGGCCAGGGCGACTCGACCCCGGGCGCCGGAACGCCGGCCCCCGGCTCCGGCCCGGTCGTCGGTGACGATGTCACCGTCTTCGACGGCGACACGCTGGACGAGATCGCGACGGTCACCGTCGACACGATCGTCGACCCGTTCGAGGACTACGACGACTTCTCCGCACCGGAGCGCGGCACCCGTTACGTCGCGGTCGAGTACACGATCACCAATTTGATCCCGAATGACTCGATCGACCCGCCGATCTACGAACTCTCCGTCCTGACGACCGAGGGGCTCCTGTTCGAGTACAGCTACATCAGCGTGTCGGAGGACGCCGGCATCGAAGAGTTCCCGAGCGACTCGATCCTCGGGAACGAGAGCGCCTCCGGCTACCTGTTCTACACGCTGCCCCAGGATGCCGAGATCGCCGGCATCTACTACACCGCCTACGGGCAGTTCACACTGCTGGCCGGCGTCAATGCGGCCGTCAGCCCGGACCTCGGCGACGTGGTCACCGCCTACGACGTCGACGGCGACGAGTACGCCGCGGTCAGCGTGACCGACTACCTGGACCCGTTCGAGGACTACGACGAGTTCAGCACACCGGAGCGGGGTGACCGGATCGTCGCCGTCACGGTCGACGTGGAGAACCTCGTCACCAACGATGGGATCGACATCGGCCCCGAATCGTTCTCGCTCGTGACCGCCGACGGCTTCCAGATCACCTACGGCTACGCGACGCCAGCCGAGGACAGCGACGTCGAGGCGCTGGAGTCGACGCGGCTCCGCGGCGGTGAGCGCGGCGGCGGGACGATCTTCTTCACCGTGCCGGAGGACGCCGAGATCACCGGGATCTTCTTCTCGCCGGACTACGACCTCTTCATCAACCTCGGCGACCCGAGCGCCTGACCGGCGGTCCGCGTGTCTCCGATATCGCGCTGATTGGCCAACTCAGGACGCGGCAACGGCCGGGAGCGCGTTGCTCCCGGCCGTTGCCGCGTCCGGTTCAGGGTGCGGATGGTCCCCGCGAGCGGGTGCTCCCCTCATAATCCATCCATCACTCGCACGAGCCCGATGACGCAACGGGACCGTGGACTGACGACGCCGGGGGAAGGGCCACGCGACGACCTCCGCGGCCTCCGCTCCCCCCGCTCCCCGACCCGACCCGACCCGTTAGAGCGGATAGAGCGGATATCAGTCGATGTGCCTGACGGCGGAGCAGACCTCTCCCCCCAGCG
>CAXTHM010000019.1:27809-53007 GCA_964244115.1 uncultured Thermomicrobiales bacterium | reverse complement strand
TCCCGACGGAGGTTCCGACCGAGATCCCGACGGAGGTTCCGACCGAGATCCCGACCGAAGAGCCAACGCTGGTCCCGACCGAGCAGCCGACGATCGCTCCGGCGGCGGTCAGTGACACCTTCTTCACCGGTACGGCCTGGTACGCCGCCGATGGCGACCCGTTGACGACCTGGTACATGGACGTCCCAGCCCCGGTCGTGTCCGAGCCTGCGGCAGAGGTCCCGGTCGACGAGAGCGGCGACGTGCCTGTCGACGGCACCGACGGTACGGGAGCGATCTCGACTGACGTCCCGGCCGAAGTCGTCACCGAGCCGACCGCCGAGCCCGAGGATCTCGCCCTCGAGATCGACCTGGGCTTTGTCCAGACGGTCGGGGGCGTGCGCTGGCAGTGGACTGAGACGACGTACGCGCACGGCGCCGAAGTGCAAGTCTCGCTCGATGGTGAGACGTGGACGACGGTCGCCTGGCCGGACACCTACAACGCCATCGCCGGTGAGTGGCAGGAGGTTCAACTGGGGATCGACACCCAGTACATCCGCTTCCTGTTCCCGAATGTCGAGCAACTGACTGTCGTCGGTGGTCTCGCCGAGATCGAAGTGCTGCCGCTGCCTAGCATCTAGGCACAGGCCACTGGAGGCGCTCAGGTCGTCGAGCATCCCAACGTCCGGCCCTGCCCCGGCTCGTGCGCTGAAGCGGCCTTGGCGCCGGCGGTGTCCTGCGACGGAAGACACTCGTCTCCCCGACAGGTCGCGATCGTCTCTGGGACCTGACAGACAGGCCGGCTGGCATCATGCCCGCCGGCCTGTTCCGTTCTCGCGCCGAAGGTCCGGTTCGGCGAGGTTCGGGAGCGACCGCCGGTCCCGATCACCCCGGTCCCGGTCTCGCCAGATCATTGACGTAACACGGCATCTGCCGTAGAATAGGTCAACGATTAGAACACATTTTCTACTTCCGATCGGCGTCCAGCAGACATCGCTGACGGATCAGTTCAGGGCAGGATCGGTCGGGATCGACCGGTGACGGAGGCAAGCGAACATGGGTCGACGACGGAGTTCCGCTGAGACGGTGACGCATGCGGTGAGCACGGGCGACGGGTCGCCCGTGCCCGCCTCGGATCGGGATCGCTCGGTCGAGCTCGCCATCGCACAGATCGAGCGCCAGTTCGGCAAGGGCTCGATCATGAAGATGACGCCGGGAGAGAAGAACCCGCTCCAGGCGGACGCCATCCCGACGGGCAGCATCGCGCTCGACCTCGCCCTCGGTATCGGCGGTCTGCCTCGCGGCCGGATCGTCGAGATCTACGGCCCCGAGTCCTCGGGCAAGACGACGCTTTCGCTGCACATCGTCGCCGAGGCCCAGAAGATGGGCGGGATCGCCGCCATCGTCGACGCCGAGCACGCGCTCGACCCGATCTACGCCGGCAAGCTCGGCGTCGATCTGGATAACCTGCTCATCTCGCAGCCGGACACCGGTGAGCAGGCGCTCGAGATCACGGAGACCCTCGTCCGGTCCGGGGCCGTCGATGTGATCGTGATCGACTCGGTCGCGGCCCTCGTACCGAAGGCCGAGATCGAGGGCGACATGGGCGATAGCCACGTTGGTCTCCAGGCCCGGCTGATGAGCCAGGCGCTGCGCAAGCTGACCGGTGCGATCAGCCGGAGCAAGTGCTGCGTCATCTTCATCAACCAGCTCCGGATGAAGATCGGCGTCATGTTCGGCTCCCCGGAGACGACCACCGGCGGCCAGGCGCTCAAGTTCTACGCGTCGGTCCGGATGGACATCCGCCGGGTCGAGGCGATCAAGAACGGCACCGACAGCGTCGGGATGCGGGCCCGGGTCAAGGTCGTCAAGAACAAGGTGGCCCCACCGTTCCGGCAGGCCGAGTTCGACATCATGTACAACGAGGGCATCTCGGTCGCCGGCAGCGTGCTCGACGTCGGCACGGATCTGGGGATCGTCCGGAAGAGCGGCGCCTGGTTCTACCTCGGCGAGGAGCGGCTCGGGCAGGGCCGTGAGAACGCCAAGGAGTTCCTCAAGCACAACCCGGACGTGCTCGAAGATGTCCGAAACCGGATCAAGGCGGCGTCGCCGGAACTCTCGGGCCGGATCAGCTTCGACGGTGGCGACGAGGTGGCGGGCGACCCGTCGCTCGTCCCCGACGTGCCCGCCGGAGCGATGGCCGACGAGCCGTTCTAGCGCGTCCGCCGACAGATAATGACTTCGGTCGCAGAGCCGTTTCTTGAAAGCTGCCCCGACGCACGCAGATCGTGTGCGTCGGGGCCTTCGACGTTTCAAGGCGGACGGAACGGGATCTGCGTTCCGTCGTCAGGACTCCGTCAGCCGTCGTGGCGTATCCGAAAAGGCGACTGATTCGGTGTAAGCGACTATACTTATGGGTAACCGATGCCGGCCTCGACGACTGCATCGCTGGAGGAAACCCACCCATGTTCTTCACCAGAGCCAAGGCCACGATGGTCGCCCCGGACAATGCGCTTCCCGGTCGCGACAAGCCCCCCTTCACGGTCCCGACCCGCCACGCCGTCAACGGCCAGCCGATCCAGCCGCCGTTTCCCGAGGGCAGTGAGAGCGCGGTCTTCGCCCTCGGCTGCTTCTGGGGGGCCGAGCGGATCTTCTGGCAGACGCCCGGCGTGATCACGACCGCCGTCGGCTATACCGGCGGCTTCACTCCCAACCCGACGTATGAGGAGACCTGCTCCGGCCGGACCGGCCATGCCGAGGCCGTCCTGGTCGTCTTCGACCCGAAGCGGGTGAGCTATGCCGACCTGCTCAAGGTGTTCTTCGAGGAGCACAACCCCACCCAGGGGATGCGGCAGGGCAACGATAGCGGCACCCAGTACCGCTCCGGGATCTATACGACGAGCGATGCCCAGCGTGAGACGGCCGACCGCGTCCTCGGGGCCTACGATGAGCGCCTCCGGGCCAGCGGCCATTCGTCCATCACGACCGAAGTCGCGCCTGCCGGGCCGTTCTACTACGCCGAGGACTACCACCAGCAGTACCTCTATAAGGTCCCGAACGGCTACTGCGGGCTCGAAGGCACGGGTGTCAGTTGCCCGGTCGGTCTAGGCGTCACGGTCCAGTAAGGGACGAAGGGAGAACCGGGATCACCATGGTCGACACGGACAAGGACCTCAAGCCGGTCGCGAAGAATGACGCGGAGTGGCGCGAGCGGCTCAGCCCCGAGGAATACCATGTCCTCCGGCAGGCCGGGACCGAACGCCCCTTCACGGGCCGCTACCTGGACGCCCACGACGACGGCATCTACCGCTGCGCCGCCTGCGGCAACCCGCTCTTCGATAGTGGGACCAAGTTCCACTCCGGTAGCGGCTGGCCCAGCTTCACGGAGGCGATTTCTCTCGATGCGGTCGAGCTTCACGTCGACCGCTCGCTCGGGATGACCCGGACGGAGGCCCGCTGCGCCCGCTGCCACTCGCACCTGGGCCACGTCTTCGACGACGGCCCCGTCGCGGCCGGCGGCCTCCGCTTCTGCATGAACGGCACGGCGCTCGACCTCGAGACGCGGTAGGCGGTCCTACTTCCGGCCGCGAGCGAGTCCCGGACAACGCCGCCCACTCGGCAGAGTGGGCGGCGTTCGTTTTGCCCGTCAGGCTATTCGACTGTGGCCGACGGGAACCTGTCGAAAGCCGGCCCGGCAGCATCACCGCTGGCTGAAGATGGACGGCTGCGCCCGTCGAAGCCGATTCGAGGGTGGGCGAGGATGATTGCCAGTGGGCGGACGTTGCCCCCCAGCGCTGGTCGGCGGTGGATCGCCCGGGGTGTCAGCCCGATCAGGTCGGTCAGCAGGCCGGTCTGGTCTGGTCTTGCGCCGCCCTTGAGCGCACGAGGGCAAGGAGAGCCTTCGATCAGGACGAGAACGACGACGTCCCACTTACGGTTCGAGGACGTGTCCGTGTCGAAGCCGGCCCCGCTGAGCCATAGCTCCGCGGTGGCGTAGTTGGGACTGGTCGGAGCCGGTTCTACCACCGCGGCGTCCTCGATGTCGGAAACGGAGCGCGGGAGGCGCGATCAGCTAAACCCCGTCGAAGCGTTCCGATCGGTGGAGAGATTACGACCGCGCGATATCGCTGTCAGCGCGTTCTTGGCGGCGAATCCCTTGGGAGACCCCATGACTCGCGTCCCCATACTCCTGGCAAGTCATGGTTACCTGCATGGAACCGGCTCCCCGATGCGACCTTTCGATCCGCTCCGTCGGAAAACCGTCAGTTTTACATAGAATCCGTAGTTCCTCGGCGTTGACGAGCCCCGAGGCCTGTCGTAGGCTTCGCCCACTGCTGGTAGGACCAGTACAACCAGTCGGTTCGGAGAGCGAAAGAGCGTTCGGGCGGATGCTCGGTGTGCTTCAAGCGTCTCTCCGGCCCACTGTGGATCCACGGGACGGTGTCGTTCCGCTGCGTTCGATCGCCAGTCAGGGACCTGACCGGAGTCCGTTCAGCCACCCCCTGTAGATCGAACGCTGCCTGTCAGTGAGGCCACCATGGCAGTCGGTGATGACTGCCCTGCTCGTTGGAGGAGTGGACATGTCAGGCAAGGAATTCGAGGCCGCATCCACGCATCGTCTGAACCGACGCCAGCTCATCGGCGGCGCGGCGGCCACGGCGGGAGCGTTGAGTCTGGCTCGACCGTCATTCAGCTCGGCTCAGGATACGGTGAGTCTGACCTGGGGCACCTGGGGCAACACCGGCGAGATCCAGCGCTTCAAGGAGTACACCGACAGCTTCAACGCCGCGAACCCGGCGATCAAGATGGAACTGATCCCATCCCCGAACGATGGGTACGATGAGCGCCTCCTGACCCAGCTCAATGGCGGTTCGGCTCCGGACGTCTTCTACGTCGGAGATGGCCTCATCGCTCAGCTCCGGAGCAATAACGCCATCCTCGACATCACCGATCAGCTCTCCTCCGCAGCCAGCCTGTCCAAGCCGGAGCAGTTCGCCGGTGACCTCTGGGGGGCGTCGATCTCGAAGGAGGGCCGGTACTTCGGCACGACCGTGGACTGCAACCCGTTGGTCCTCTGGTACAACAAGGGGCTTCTGACCGAGGCCGGGGTCACTCAGATGCCGGCCGACCTCTACGAGGCGGGTGGCTGGAACTGGACGGCTTTCCAGGCCATATGCGATCAGATCAGGGCCGCCGGCAAGACGCCGTACGTGCTCCCGGACTGGTGGGCGGGCCGGTATGGCTGGGCGACGACCAATGGAGGCGTCGTCTACGAGGGCGGTCAGTTCGTCGGTCATCAGAACGCGCAGACCGTCGCGGGCTTCCAGTTCATCGCCGACAATCTGGCGTCCGAGAACTTCGTCTACGCCGGAGGACTCCCGGAGGGCCAGGGCGATACCGTTCTGATGATGTCCGGGCAGTTGGGCTTCACGTCCCTCGGTCGCTGGGGTCTGCCACTGTTCAAGGAGAACCCAGCCCTCGACGTCGACATCGTCCCGTACCCAACCAACACCGGCAACAAGCTCGAGCCGGCTCCGGTCGCCGTCGCCTACATCGTGGTCAATGCGGCCACCGAAGCGCCCGAGCAGGCCTTCACCTTCCTGACGAATTTCGTCTCGCCGGCTGGCCAGCAGTTCCGCCTCCAGGGCGGTGGCAATGCCGTCCCGTCGATCCAGGGTGTGGAGTCGGTCGTCACGGAAGGGGGCGTGCCCGCCCACGCGCAGTACTTCATCGATGCGCGTTCGGTGGGCTACGCCTACTACAGCGATGAGGCCGGTGTTCCGGGCCTGTCGACCGCGATCGATGATCGCATGGACCTCCTCTGGCTCGATGGCGGCGACGTCCAGGCGACGCTGAACGAGGTCGCGGACCTGGCGAACACCGCCATCGCCAACGGCGGAGTCTGAGCGTAGTCCGTCCCGGCCGGTCGGCGGGACGCGACCAACCGGGCCCGGACAGCGATGTCCGGGCCCTTGGGGACTCCACCATGGCAACATCCGTTCTGGGCACCGAAGATCTGAAGACGTCCGTGACACCGTCGGCCCGCCGGCTCTTCGGGTCGCGGCGTTCCCGTTCCTCGGCCCTGTGGGGGCTGTTCTTCATCGCACCCCAGCTGCTGGGTCTGCTGGTCTTCTCGGTCATCCCGGTCAGTTGGGCGATGGTCCTGAGCTTCATGGACTGGAACGGCCTCGGTGACCGCACCTGGGTCGGTCTGGCCAACTATCGGGAGACGTTCCAGAGCCAGGAGTTCCGGGATGCCCTCAAGCACACGATCCTCTTCACGCTCATCGCCGTGCCCGGCGGGGTCGCCCTCTCCCTGATCGTCGCCTTGCTGGTCAACAACGTCCGGTTCAAGACCGTCTACCGGGTGATCTTCTTCCTGCCTACCGTCACCAGTTCGGTCGCCATCTCGCTGGTCTGGCTCTGGGCGCTGAACGGCGATTTCGGGCTCGTCAACACCTATCTCCGGGAGTGGTTCGGGGCCGACCCACCGAACTGGCTGATCGAGCGCGACCTCGTCGTCCCGATCATCGCCCTGATCTCGATCTGGGCCGGTCTCGGCTTCAACATGGTCGTCTTCCTGGCCGGTCTCCAGAGCATCTCGCCGTCGTATCACGAGGCGGCGCAGATCGACGGTGCATCCCGGACCCGCCAGTTCTTCAACATCACCCTGCCGTTGCTCTCGCCGACGGTGTTCTTCGTCAGCATCATCTCGCTGATCAGTGCTTTCCAGGTCTTCGACCTCGTCTACGTCATGACCGGCGGTGGGCCGGGCAAAGCGAGCTCGACGATGGTGTTCCATATCTATGAGACGGCATTCGTCGACTTCAGCTTCGGGTTGAGCGCGTCGGTCGCCATGATCCTGTTCGCCATCATCCTCGTCGTCACGCTGTTCCAGTTCTGGGGTCAGCGACGCTGGGTGCACTACGACGACTGAGCTCGTCTCGCGTGCGCATTCGCGTTGGCTACTCGCCCGTCAGGTAACAGGAGTTCCCCATGGCCACTACGCCCTTGATCCCGACTCAGGCAGAACGTGGCACATACAGGAGTAGTCGCAAGATCCAGGCGCGGGTCCTCGAAGTCTTCGCCCACATCATCCTGATCCTCGGGGCGTTGACGATGATCATCCCGTTCCTTTGGATGATCTCGACCTCCCTCAAGGACTTCGGGCAGGTGTTCGTGATCCCGCCGTCCTGGATCCCGAACCCGGTCCAGTGGGGCAATTACCCGGACTCGCTGGAGGCGTTGCCGTTCGCGCGGGCGTACTGGAACAGCACGTATATCGCGGTCGTCGTCGTCGCGAGTCAACTGCTGACCTGCTCGATGGCGGGCTACGCCTTCGCCCGGATCGAGTTCCCGTTCCGCGAGCAGTTGTTCATCATCTTCCTGGCGACGCTGATGATCCCGGCCCAGGTCACGATCATCCCCACCTATCTGATCATGCGGGACCTTGGCCTGATCGACAGTCACCTGTCGCTGATCATCCCCTCCGCGTTGTTCAACGCGTTCGGCGTGTTCCTGCTCCGGCAGTTCATCAAGGGGCTGCCTCAGGAACTCGAGGAGTCAGCGGTGCTCGATGGTGCCAATCGCCTGCGGATCTACTGGCAGATCATCCTGCCGCTGATCAAGGCACCCCTGGCCGCCCTCGGCATCTTCAGCTTCCTCGGTCAGTGGAACAACCTGTTCACCGCGAATATCTTCCTCAGCTCACCGGACAAGTACACGGTGCCGCTCCTCCTGAACCAGTTCAAGGGGCTCTACATCACCGACTGGACGCTGATGATGGCGGCGGCGACGATCGCCGTGATCCCGGTGCTCGCCGTCTATCTCATCGGCCAGCGGTACATCATCGAGGGGGTCGCGCTGACCGGGATCAAGCGCTGACGATCGGCGGATCGTCTCTGCCGGCTGGCGCACGTTCGATGGGGAACAGGCTCCCTTCACTCGCCAGTCAGGGGACGAGGCCGTGGTGATCCGCACCCGCGATGCGCTCACAACCACACTCGAACGACGCATCGTGTCGGGGAATCTGGCCGTCGGGGACCTGTTGCCTTCCGAACGTCTGCTCTCGGAGGAGTATGGGCTGAGTCGATCGATGGTCCGGGAGGCGCTCCGGATCCTGGCGGAGCGCCGGCTGATCGACGTCGTCCCGGGTCGTGGGTCGTTCGTCCGGCCGGCCTCCGCCGAGGACGCTGCGGAGCGGCTCACGGATGTCTTCGACCAGCGCCAGGTGACGGCGCGGTGCCTGACCGAGGCGCGGAACATGGTCGAGACGACGGCCGCATGGCTGGCGGCCGAACGGGCCGGCGACGCCGAGATCCAGTCGATCCGAGTCGCACTGGCGACATTCGACGCGGCGATCACCCTAGTGGGACGCGTCCGGGGCGACCTGACCTTCCACCTGGCGATCATGCGCGCGGCCGGGAACCCGCTGGTCGAGACGATGTTCCGCGCGATCCAGCCGTACATCGTCGAACTGATGATCAGGAGCCTGACCGATGAGGCGGTCACGACCGAGAGCGTGCCCTGGCATCAGCGCATCCTCGACGGGATCTCCGGGCATGAGCCGCGGCAGGCGTCCGACGCCATGTTCGCGCATCTCTCGGTTGGCTTGACCGCCTATGGCGATGACATCGACCAGGACCTCGATGTCATCACCCGCCAGTCGATCGGCCGCCTCTCGGGTAGCGGTCCGACCTTCGATCAGGTGCTCCAGGGTTCGGGCGAGAGGTGACGGCCACACCGAGCGGAGCCTGCCAACGGGTTCGGGCGATGCGACCACCGGAGTTCCGGCTGACCCTCGCGGTTGGGGGTAGAGGAGGCGTTCGTGAAGGTCATGCAGATCGAGACGATCCGGGTCGACGAGTTCCCCAGACATCCTCTTTTCACTCGGGTTCATACCGAGGACTGGCTGGCTGGACTCGGCGAGACGTTTGATGGCGCCCGAGCGGTCGAGGCTTGTATCCATGAGACCGTCGCACCGTACGTGCTCGGCAAGGACGCGCTCGAGATCGACCGGCAGATGCGGGGTCTCCTCCGGGTACGTCGGCTACCGGAGTTCCAGGGCGCAGCGGGGCGTCAGCGGGACGATGTCGACTGCATCATGGCCGACCCGAGCCGCCAGCGCGAGGGGCGCGACCGGGCCGGTGATCGACCTGCTCGGGAAGGGGGGATCAGTCGCGTAACGCTCCTCACATCCGATCACCATTCACCATCCCAGCCGAATTCGCGGAGGCAACCGGTGCATCCGGTTGGCCCGGATCGGCTATCGCCTGGACGCCAAGTACCCTCAGGCTCCGGAGGACCAGCATGACGACAGGCGGCCAGACGATTCCTCCGACGCGTCAATCGACATCGACCATGACCCTCTGCGACCGGACGAGGAGAATCGGCATCGAGATCGACGATCAGTCCGGTTTACCGGTGGCACTGATCGATCAGTCCTCGGCTGCGGGCCAGCGGGTGCCTCTGGCCCTCTCGATCCGACTGGATACGGAGGGGCGGGAGGTCGATCGCGAGCCCTTTGGCCTGACCTACGAGGATGTGGTCGTCCTGTCCGATATCCGACGAAGCGCGGCGCCTGTCCTCCACGATGATGACGGTCAGGAAGAACTGTTCGTCGTCCCCGCGGAGGTGGGACCGTGGCGGATCGATCTCGAGTACCGGTTCCGGGTGGCCGCGCCCCGGATCGAGGTCGGCCTGGTCGTCTCTCAGGGTCCCGATGAGACGGTCAGTACGCTTCGCAACCTGTACCTGACGTGGGACTTCGCGCCGCGGGATCTTGCCGCCTGGCGGCTGTTCGCGCCGACGAGCAGCCTCCGGCCGGGCGTCTCCGTGACGGACATCACGAATGAGGTCACCACGGGCGACGCCGACTTCGGCGGTTCGGGTATGGTCGTCGTGGACGCCCCAGACAGCCAGACAGCGGTCCTCCTGTGGCCATTGTGCCGAACCGAGCAGTCCGTCAACACCATCCAGCTCGAGGGCGGCCACGCGTCCCTGCGGACCGAGACCAAACTCGCCGGGCGGCTTCGGGAGGGACAGCGGCTGCGCTGGACGGGCTACAACCTGGACGTCTTCGACCGGACATGGGAAGCGTTGCGCCCCGAGATCCAGTCCTGGTATCAGCCGCTGGGGATCGCCGCGCCGAACGACATGGCCGGCTGGATCCCCGGCGTCAGTCTGTTCGAGGTCCAGATCGGCACATCGGTGTTCTACGGCGGATGGGAGTACAGTCCCTACCCGACGGCGCGCGATCTCCACGAGGACGTCGGCCGGATCGCGGGGCTCGGTTTCGACTGCATCCAGATCATGCCGCGCCAGCCCTTCCCGTCCTACAACGTCTACGATTACGACGACATCACCCTCTCATACGGGGACGAGGATGACATCCGCCGGGTTGTCGAAGCGGCCCACGCCCACGGGATGCACGTCATCCTCGACATCCTCATGCACGGGGTGATCGACGAGACGATGATCAAGCGGACGGCCGACCGGGTCCGGAATGGACCGTACTTCCCCCGGTTCGACGAGGGCACGGAGATCGAGCCCAACGAGGATTCCACCGCCTACGAGGGGTTCGACTATCTGCTCGGCTGGGCCCGGCACATCATCGACTTCGAGCCGTACTGGGCTCAGGGTTCACCCGGTGATCACCCGATGGCCGCCGACCACCCGGACTGGTTCGTCCGCGACTCGACCGGCGAGATCATTGGCGTCTACACCAAGGCCTTCGACAACAACAACGTCGCCTGGCAGGAGTACTTCACCGGCGTCTGCCTGATGCTGATCGAGCGGCTCGGGGTGGACGGGTTCCGGTTCGATGCACCGACCTACAACGAGGTGCCGAACTGGTCGGCCGCAACCGAGCGGCGGGCGAGCGCATCCCAACTGGGCTCCGTCGAGCATTTCGCCCGACTGCGCGGCGCGCTCAAATCCCGCTACCCGGAGGTGATGCTCTACACCGAGCCGGCCGGGGTGCTGTTCCGCCAGACGATGGACATCGTCTATAACTACGACGAGCAGTCCCTGATCCCGTCGGTGATCCGGCCCGACTCGGAGTCGTCCCCGATATCCCAGAACCCTGAGTCGGCCGATGACCTGCCCGAGGTCGGCGTCCGGACCGGGCGGGACCTGGCGGCCTGGTTCCAGAACAAGGCGGCGACCCTGCCGAAGGGGTCGATGACGGCACGTCACATCGACTCACACGACTCGTTCTGGTGGCCGCTGCCCGGCTTCAAGTGGCGCCGCGAGCAGTACGGCATCCCGGCGACCCGGGCGCTGGTCGCGACATGGTCCCTGAGCGGCGGCGCCTACATGATGTTCGTCGGCGGTGAGATGGGGATCGAGGAGGACACCCGTCGGATCAACCGGCTCCGGCACACCATCCCGGAGATCCGGACCGGTGCGGCGGACTACGACGGGGTCATCGTCGAGGACGAGCATATCTACGCCGTCGCGCGGATCCTGGACGGGCAGCGGACGCTGGTGCTGGTCAACCTGTCCGGCGAGCCGATCTCGACATCAGCCAGTCTGGTCGGCGTCGACGACCTGGACAGTCCGGCTGGCTACGTCCTCCACGATGTCTGGCGAGACGAGAGCCTCGCGAACGCTGCGGGGTATCGCTGGGGCTCCGCGGACCTCGAAGCGATCGATCTGACGTTCGCGCCGTATCAGGCCATGGTGCTGACGATCCGCCCGCCAGACTGATCGGGGCGCTCGAACGGTCCACGGTCGCGCGATCCGCACCCACCGCGTTGCCTATCCGTCGGATGGTTGCGTGAACGTCCTGCCCATGCGGTCGTTCACCGTGCTGAAGATCGTCGCGGCCCTGAACGTCAGGCCGGGAAGCACCGTTGACTGGATCATACCGGCGTCCCCCGCCGCCCGTTCTACGTAGACGTTCCCGACCAGCGCGAAGACCGCGACGGTCTCGAGCTCGGGGTCGACCAGCCAGTACTCCGTGGCGCCGGCGAGCGCGTATCGCATGGGTCTCTCGACCGAGTCACGATTCCTGCTCCCCGGCGAGATCACTTCGACGATGAGCTGAGGGGCGCCGTACACCTTCGCTCCCCGAACCATCGTCAGGTGCTCATCATCGATATAGAAGATGTCCGGTTGGAGGGCATTCTGATCGTCGAGCACGACGTCGACCGGGGCGAAGAGTGTATCCCCCAGACCATGCTCGTCCGTCCATCGATCGATCAGGCGAAAGATGGCGCGAACCGTCAACTGATGGCGGTAGGTCGGAGCGTCTGCCGTCCAGATGACTCCGTTGAGCAACTCATACCGGTTACCGTCGTCCGGCATCCGGTCCAGATCTTCGATGGTGGATGGACGGGCATTCGCGACCATACGGACCTCCCGGTTCGAGCGCTCGATGCTGACAGCGTAGCAGCATTCGGCTCAACGACGATGGCCGCCAGGAGTGGTCCCGGCGGCCATCGTGTTGACATGACTGGTTGTCCGGACGGCGGGTCAGGCGTCCTTCGCCAGCTCCTCCAGCCGGTCGACGTAGCCGGCGAGGATGTCGAAGGCGGCCTGGACCGGCTCCGGGGTGCTCATATCGATGCCGGCTCGCTTGAGCTGGTCGATCGGGTAGGATGAGCCGCCCTCGCGGAGGAAGTCGCGGTAACGGTCGACGACCGGCTCGCCACCGGCGAGGACCTGCTGCCCGAGGTCGGCGGCGGCGCTGATCCCAACCGCGTACTGGAAGACGTAGAAGTTCATGAACAGGTGCGGGAACTGGGCCCAGGTCACCCCGACGCGGCGGCGGTCCTCGCCCTCGACGACGACCTCGCCGCCGTAGGCCTCGATGTAGAGGTCGGCCAGCCGGTCGTTCATGCTGTCGGCGGTCAGGGCCCGACCGGCCTCGATCTCGCCGTGCGTCCAGAGCTCGAACTGGGCCAGGATCGGCATGATGAAGAAGTAGCGGAAGTGGTTGGCCATCCGCTCCTCGAGGATCGCCAGCAGCCACTCGCGCTCGGTGTGGTTGTCGAGCAGGTACTTGCCCATCAGCGCCTGGTGGAAGTTGCTGGCGGTCTCGGCCGACGACATCGAGTAGTCGGCGTAGGTGATCGGCTGAGCCTGGTGGACATGGTAGCTATGCAGCGAGTGCCCGAGCTCGTGCGTCAGGGTGCTCACGCTGCCGAGATCGTCATGCCAGTTCATGCTGATGTACGGCATCGTGTCGTACGAACCGCTGGAGAAGGCACCGCTACCCTTGCCGAGGTTCGGCAGGACATCGACCCAGCGATCGGCGATACCCTGCCGGACGATCCCGACGTACTCCTCGCCCATCGGGGCCAGCGTCTTGAGGACGAGCTCGACGCCCTCGTCCCAGCTGATGACCGGAGCGTTGTTACTCAGTGGCGCGTGCAGGTCACCGGGGTGGAGCTGATCGACGCCGAGCAACTGCCGCCGGACGCGAAAGAAGCGGTGCCAGGTCGGGTAGTTGCGCCGGACGGTGGCGATCAGGTTGTGGAAGACGTCCACGGGGAGGTTGGTCGGGGAGAGCGATGCCTCGAGGGAACTGTCGAACCCGTGGGCGCGCGCGTAGAAGACGTCGCTCT
Source organism: uncultured Thermomicrobiales bacterium (assembly GCA_964244115.1). GTDB lineage: Bacteria > Chloroflexota > Chloroflexia > Thermomicrobiales > UBA6265 > CADCWK01. Next base: position 39,457 of record CAXTHM010000019.1, on the reverse strand, counting down.
TGACGCCGGTCTGGAGGATCTCGCCGAGGGTGTTGGCGAAACCGAGGTGGGCATCGGCGGCGGCGGTCCAGGCGGCCCGGCGGACGCCCGGGTCGGTACTGGCGAGATAGCGCTCGACGTTGCCCTGGCTGAGTTGGACGGTGTTGCCGTCCTCGTCGGTGATCGTCCCGAACGGGAGCTCGGTGTCGGTCAGGGTCGACGAGATCGTGTACGGTGCGCTGGCGATCTCGCCAGCTTGGGCGAGGATGGCCTCGACCTCAGCCGAGCGGACGTGCGACTTCTGCCGGATCAGGTCGTCGATCGCGAAGCGATAGGGCGCGAGGTCGGGTTCCTCGGCGAAGAAGCGGTCGATGGTCGCCGGGTCGATCGTCAGGATCTCGGAATCGATGAACGCCACGGCGGCGCCGAGCCGGGCGCCGAGGCCGCCGGCGCGGGACGCCAGGGCGGCGTTGGCGCCATTGCTCGCGTCCTCGCTGAAGCGCAGCGACGCGTAGACGCCGACCCGATAGACTTCCCGGGAGAGATCATCCCGCAGCCGCAGGGCGGCGAGGAGCGTCGCGGCATCGTCGCCGAGGTGATTCCGGAACTGAGCGATCGCCGGGATACGGGCGTCCGCCGCGTCGAACGCGGCGTCCCAGGCCGCCTGGGTCGGGAAGATGTCGTCCAGATCCCAGGTCATCTCGACCGGTAGGGCTGTGCGGGGCGGGACGCCGCCGTGGTGCTCGGTAACGGTCATGGGTCAACTCCGGGATACTGCCGCGGGCCGATGACCGGTCCGCTGGCGGAACAAGCCGATGGTTCGACATGGTACCCGGCCCGGCTCTTCGGCGTCGCCAGGTACGTCATGCTCGCCTGCCGAATGACCGCGTCCGGTGCTCGACTGGGTGACGGCTACCCGCCGTCACGGGCGAGCCTCTGCAACTCGTAGAGCCGGGTGAGCGCCTCGATCGGCGTCATCCCGTCGACATCGAGCGTCCGGAGGGCGTCCAGCGCGGGGTTCGGCGCGTCGAACATCGTGAGCTGGAACGTGCCGTCCGTCGGCTCGGCTCCGCCGGGCAGCGGCAGGCGCATCGCGGCCCGGCGTCCGCTCCGGCCGTTGCCGGTCTCCTTCGTGCCGCCCGACTGACCCGGTTCGCCGCTCTCGCCGAGACCATCGGAGCGGTCTCCCGCTTCCAGCGTGCGCAGGATCTCCTCGGCCCGACGGACCACCGCCCGCGGGATACCGGCGAGCTGGGCAACGTGGACGCCGTAGGACCGGTCCGCGCCGCCGGCCACGACCTGGCGGAGGAAGACGATCCGGTCGCCGTCCTCCAGGACGTCCATCCGGGCGGCGCGAATTCGCGGCAGCAGCCGTTCGAGTTCGGTCAGCTCGTGATAATGCGTCGCGAACAGCGTCCGGCAGCCTAGCCGGGGGGCGTTGTGGATGTACTCGACGATCGAGCGGGCGATCGCGAGGCCATCGTAGGTGCTCGTCCCGCGACCGATCTCGTCCAGCACGACCAGGCTCCGGCCGGTAGCGTGGTTGAGGATATTGGCGGTCTCCAGCATCTCGACCATGAACGTGCTCTGGCCGGTGGCGATGTCGTCCTGGGCGCCGATCCGGGTGAAGATCCGGTCGACCAGACCGATCTCGGCGTCGGTCGCCGGGACGAAGGAGCCGATCTGGGCCAGCAGGCAGATCAGCGCGACCTGCCGGAGATACGAACTCTTGCCGGCCATGTTCGGTCCGGTCAGGATGACGACCTGGGCACCGCTGGCGCCGCTCGCGTCCAGCCGAACGTCGTTCGGAACGTACTCCCCGGCCGGGAGCACGGTTTCCAGGACGGGGTGCCGCCCCTGGCTGACGACGATATCGGTCCCATCGGTCAGCCGCGGTCGGGTGTAGCGACGGCGGACCGCGACTTCGGCGAGGGACGCCAGCACATCGGCCATCGCGATGGTCCGCGCGGCGTCGAGCAGGCGATCGACCGAGCCAGCGACCTGAGCGACCACGCCCCGGAAGGCATCGGCCTCCAGCGACGCGAGCGTCTCCTCGGCGGTCAGGACGACGGTCTCGTATTCCTTGAGCTTGGGCGTGAAGTACCGGGTCGCGTTGGCGAGCGTCTGCCGGGCAATGTACTCAGTGGGCAGGACGGAGCCCGTCGGCGACTCGGAGGAGCCCTGGGCACCACCGGTGAAGCTGGCCCGGCTGCTCGCCCGGGCCGCGTCCCGCTCGGCGCTGGCGAGGGCGGCCGTCGTGATCTCGATGTAGTAGCCGAAGACCTTGTTGTAGCCGACCTTGAGGGTGCGGATGCCCGTCCGGTCACGCTCGCTCCGCTCCAGGTTGGCGATGAAGTCCCGGGCCTCGCGGGAGCGCTCCCGGTACTCGTCGATCTCCGGCGCGTGGCCGGCCCTGAGGACCTGTCCCTTGCCCAGGACCTGACCGGGCTCGTCCGCCAGTGCCCGCTCCAGCAGGTCGAGCGTCGCGGTGGTCTGCGGCAGGCGCTCGACGCCGGGGATGCCCGACAGGTGACCGCCGATGGCGGCGATCGCCCGCAGCGAGGTCCGCAGCCCGATGACGTCGCGGGGAGTCGCCAGGCCGGTCACCGTCCGGTTGGCGAGGCGCTCGATGTCTCCAACCGCGCCAAGCGCCTGCCGGAGCTCGGCCCGGCCGATCGCGTCGTCGGTCAGCGCCTGGACACCGTCCTGCCGGATGGTGAGTTCGGCGCAGTCCAGCAGCGGTTGACCGACCCAGCGGCGGAGCAGGCGCGAGCCCATCGGCGTCCGGGTCTGGTCGAGGACGGCGATCAGGCTGTGGCGGCGCTCGCCCCGGCTGCTCTCGGTCAGCTCGAGGTTGCGCCGCGTCTGGGCGTCGAGCGTCATGTAGGCGTCAAGCTGATAGGTGCGAAGGTCGGTGATCTGACGCAGACCGGCGATCTGGGTGTCCTGCAGGTAGTGGAGGAGGCCGCCCGCCGCCCGGATCGCCAGGGGCCGGCCGGCGCAGCCGAACCCGTCCAGGGAATCGACGGCGAAGTGCTGCTGCAGCGCACTTCGGGCACGGTCGTCCTGCCAGCGCCAGGCCTCGGTCGGCGAGAGGCCTCGCCCGCCGGCGAATCCCTCGCCGAGCCAGGCCGCCGGTTCGATCCCCGGCGCCCAGCCCGCGAGGTCACCGGCCGGGACGACGATCTCGGCCGGCTGGATCCGCAGGAGTTCACGGCCGATCGCCAGCAGCGCCTCCTCCGGGGAACTGGCCGTGACGTCGGTCGTCGCGAATTCGCCGGTCGTGATGTCCACGATCGCGATCCCGGCCCGGCGACCTTCGGCGATCACCGCCGCCAGGTAGTTGTTGCGGCGGGCGTCGAGAAGGGACTCGTCCATGACCGTGCCCGGCGTGACGACCCGGGTGACGTCGCGCTCGACGAGACCGCGCTTCGGGACGTCGCCGACCTGCTCGCAGACCGCGACCTTGTAGCCGGCCTGAATCAGCCGGGCGATGTAGCCCTCGGCGGCGTGGTGCGGCACCCCCGACATCGGGATGCGCAGTCCCTTGCCCATCTCCCGGGAGGTCAGCACCACGTCCAGGGTGCTGGACAGGACTTCGGCGTCGCCATCGAACGTCTCGTAGAAGTCGCCGAGCCGGAACATCACGATCGCGTCCGGGTAGCGGCGCTTCACGGCGAGGTACTGCTTCCGCAGCGGGACGGCGTTGATCTCGTCCCGCTCCGGCGCCAGACCAGGGCGAAGGGGGACGTCTTCCTCGGCACCCCCGTCGAAGTCGTCAGTCAGTGTGGTCGATGACCCAGGCTCAGCGGCGGGCAGATCCTCACGGGATGGGTTCTGCGGCGTATGGGCCGCCGAGGGGAGCGACGGCTCGTCCTGGGTCTTCGGTGACGATGGGTGTATCGATCCAGCCTCGTCCGGCGTGATGGGGTCGTCCACGTCTTCCGGAGCGGATCGAGGGACGCGGAGGGAACGGACGGAGCGCGATCGGGGCATGCGTTGTCCAACTCTCGCCGATGGGCCTGGCAGGGCTCGACGGTCGGCCCGACATCTCGTGGAGCCGCGTAGACGGGATGGCATGAGCATGGTTGGCCGGCTATCAAACGTCAAGTGGTTGGTCCGGCGGTGGATGCCGCCTGACCCACCCGGTCCCCTCCATCGGGTCCGGGCGTACGTGGTTTTCCCCGTTGTCGCGATCAGCCGATGGGCAAATTCCGGTCGATTCGGAGTCAGACGGGGAGCCGTGATCCTGTCCCAGCTACGCCTCGCATGGTCGGCGCAGGAGGCAGTGCTGGTCGTCCTTCTGGACGCATGGTCCCGGCGGGCGGCGATGAGTGACCGATCCCGCTCGATCTCGGCGGCTGCGTGCTGACCGGCGTTCCGTCCTGACCACCAGCCTGGGGTGTGGCCCCGCGACCATCGGCGCGATCGGGGACATTCGGATCATCCATGGCGTCCTCACGATTTTCACGCCGTCGTGCCGCCTGCTGGTCCTGCCGATCGCGCCCAGGGAGTCCGGGTTCATGACGCTGTGGCCCAAATGCGGGATACTGTCGAACAGGTCTGACTGGAAACGAGTGCCGTGGGACAGGTCCTGGCACCGACGACGACGAGGAGTCCCGATGGCGATCTTTGCGGCCTGGGTCACGTATACCAACCATGAGGAGCGCCTCAAGGTTCGGCCAACCCACCGGGCGTACCTCGCGAAGTTGCTGGCGGACGGCAAGCTCGTAGCCTCGGGACCATTCACGGACGAGACCGGCGCCCTGCTCGTCTACCAGGCGAACGACGAGGCCGAGGTGCGGGACCTGATGGACGCCGATCCGAACAACGCGGTCGGCGCCTTCGGTGAGGTGACGATTCGCGAGTGGAATCGCGTCTTCGCGGCCGAGACGCCCCTCACCCACCCCTAGGACGGCTCCCGTCAGCTGAGACGACAACGCCCCGGACGCGAAATGCGTCCGGGGCGTTGTGTCGCCGACTTCTCGGGTCTGGGAATCTACAGTTCCTGGTGATAGGCGAAGAGGCGCTCGCCGTCCAGCCGGCGGAGCTTCTGCAGCGCCTCGTTCTCAATCTGACGGACGCGCTCACGGCTGATCTGGAGTTGCTCGCCGACCTCGGCCAGCGTGTGCTGGTGGCCGGCGCCGAGACCGAAGCGGAGCTGGAGGACCAGCTTCTCGCGGGCGGTCAGGGTGTCGAGCGCGGCGTTGATGTCGCGCTTGAGCATCGACTCGCTGGCGGCCTCGTACGGCGTCTCGCTGAGCTCGTCGGCGATCAGGTCCCCGAGGCTGGTGTCGTCCTCGTTCCCGATCGGCGTCTCCAGGGAGATCGTCCGCTGGGCGGCCTGGACGATCTGGTGGATCTTCTCGGGCGGGACTTCCATCGCCTCGGCGACTTCCTCCGCCGTCGGCTGGCGGCCGAGGTTCTGAGCCAGCCGGTTGAGGGTCTTCCGGTAGCGGGAGATCGAGTCGCCCATGTGGACCGGCAGGCGGATGGTCCGGCTCTGGTCGGCAATGGCGCGGGTGATGGCCTGGCGGATCCACCAGGTGGCGTAGGTGCTGAAGCGGAAGCCCTTGCGCCAGTCGTACTTCTGGACGGCGCGCATCAGGCCGATGTTGCCCTCCTGGATCAGATCCAGCAGGGTCAGGCCGCGGTTGACGTACCGCTTGGCGATCGAGACGACCAGCCGCAGGTTGGCCCGGACGAACTGCTGCACGGCCTCCTGGTCGGAATCCTCGACCCGCTTGGCGAGGGAGATCTCCTGGTCGTGCGTCAGCAGCGGCGTCTCGGCAATCTCGCGGAGGTACAGCCGGACAGGGTCGTTAATGAAGTTGGGGTCGAGCCGCTGCAGGACGTCGAGGTCGCGCTCGATGTCGACGCTGGCGGCCTTCTCGACTTTCTGCTCGACGGCGATCTCGGTCAGGATCTCGGCGGGAAGTTCGATCTGACTGTCGTCGCGCCGGATCTGACTGTCGACGACCTGGTCGAGCTCGGCGGCGGGCTCGTAAGGCTGCAACGAATCCCTGGGCTCAGATGTATCGGTCATGGACTACTCCTTGAGGTCAAGCGGATCGAGACGGTTCTACGAATGGGCTGACCACCGCGGCGCGGTGACCGTGCGGTGGGCCGGGACGAGGTCACCGCGGAGGGCGTTCGGGTCAGCGGCGGGACGTCTCGGGGCCAATCGTTGGCGCGATCGGAGCGCCCCGCCTCAGTATTAACGGAGCACGACGCGGATGAGATGCCACCGATTCGCCTAATGCGTACGAACTGGACCAGAAAGCGGATGCCGGGAGGTGTAATAGTCGGGTGACACAGATCCTCAGCCGAGCCGCCGGACACAACACAGCGGCGGCGGGATGTCCCGCCGCCGCTCGTCGTGATCAGGTGCGGGAACCGGGGATCAGCCGCAGCCGCAACCCTGGCTGGTCGTCGCGTTCTCACCCGTGTCGAACGAGTGGCCGCAGGAGCAGGAGGCGACCGCGTTCGGGTTGCGGACCGTGAAGCCGCCACCCATCAGCGAATTGATGTAGTCGATCTCGGAACCTTCGAGATACGAGGCGCTGAAGTTGTCGACCAGGATGCGCACGCCGTTGGACTCGATGATCTCATCGCCGTCCTCGACCTGCTCCTCGACCGTCATGCCGTACTGGAGGCCCGAGCAGCCACCGGGCGCGACGAAGACCCGGAGACCGAACTCCGGGGTACCCTGCTCGTCGAGGAAACGCCGGAGCTGATCGGCGGCCTCATTGGTGATCGACATCATGGGTGGTGTTTCCTTCAGGGGTTCTGGCGTTCGGGAGCGACCCGCACATCAGACGCTCGGAAAAAGCGATCAGACGGAACGCGGTACTTACCAAAGTATAGCGGTCACGACCCTGACTGTCAACGCAGGAGGGCGGTTCCAGGTCGCCAGGACCGTCCCCTTGCCGCGCCGGGTGCAGGCACATACGAACCCCGATGATCGAAACGTTCAGGCCCTTAGGCGAGCCGGTCATCGGGTGAGCGTCGCGTCGTCGTCATGCACCCGGCCGGAGATGTCGATTACCCCCAGCGGCGCGATGAGGCGATCTGGCGGGAGCTTACGCATATCGTCGCCGTCGACGACGAAGTGCGCCGGAATGTCGAAATGCGTCCCGATATGCTTCTCCATCGTCACCTGCCGGGAGAGCGACCCGATCCCGTCGATGGTGCTGGTGACGGTCACCGAGAACGGGGTTTAGCCGGGGTAGACCGGGAACGCGGCCGACAGCGGATGGGTCAGTTCCACAACGCGACGCCCCGACTCCTGCCGGGCGGGCCGTCCAGCGTGCGTCCACAGGGCCGCTGCTGCTCCGAGCCCGATCGCGCCGCCGGTCGCCGTCCGGCGGGTGACTTGTGGCAGACGGATGGGAGGGCGTCCCTGGGCGACGAACCGCATGATCTCGTGATGGCACATCGTCCACTCCTGGCATCCGGACGCGGTCGTCGAACGATGAATCGTCACCGCGCCGTGCCGCATGGTCCGCGCCGTGCGAACCCATCATCAAAAGTGGCCCGAACCACCGCGGTTCATCGGGCCAGTCTCGCCTACTCATTCAAGGAGTATCCCGAATGCGTGTCGTCGTTACCGGAGGAAGCGGTCAGGCTGGCCGCGAGGTCATTCGCAGCCTGGCGAACGCCGGCCATGAAGTCATCAACTTCGACCTGAGCCCACCGGCACCGGCGCTGGAGCTGCCCGGCACCTTCTGCCGGGTCCAGTTGACCGAGATCGGCGAAGTCTACGACGCGCTGTTCCAGTTCAAGCCCGAAGCGATCTGCCACCTGGCCGCGAACCCATCCCCACAGGGCCAGGCCCGCATCGATGTCTTCAACAACAACACGATCTCGGCGTACGCGCTGATGCAGGCGGCGGGCGACCTGGGCGTCAAGCGGATCGTCTACGCCTCCAGTGAGACGGTGACCGGGATCGTCCACGGGCGCCGGCCGGACCGGATCCCGTTCGACGAGTCGCTGCGGCTGGATGCTCCGAATGCCTATGCGCTGAGCAAGTACCTGAGCGAGGTCATGGCCGATTCCATGGTCCAGAGCTACCCGGAGACGACGTTCGTCGGGCTGCGGCTCTCGAACGTGATGCCGAACGACGACAACGGGCGCGAGATGCTGGCCGAGCGGCGCCGCAACCCCGCCCGCGGCGCGTTCAACCTCTGGAGCTACGTCGATGCCCGCGATGTCGGCTCCGCCTTCCTCGCCGCCCTCGAAGGCGATACGACGGGCAACGAGGTCTTCCTCGTCGCGGCGGCCGACACGGTGATCGACACCCCACTGGCCGAGCTTCTGGCGACGCACTTCCCCGGCGAGGGGCTTGAGGATCGGATCGCGGCGGGCCACGCTCCGACGGCCTCCGCCTTCGACGTCGGCAAGATGGCGCGCGTCTTCGGCTGGACGCCGGCGTACTCCTGGCGTGATCAGCCGGTCTGACGCGATCGGCAACAAGATGATCACCGATTCGATACCAGCCGTCCGATGAAAGTAGGTCCATGATGACAGTCGCGTCCCCGGCGCAGGTCGCGGTTCAGGCGGTGCTGGATGACTATGTCTCCCACCGCGGTGAGGTGGGGTTGCAGGTCGCGGCCTATCAGCATGGCGAGCAGGTCGTCGATGCCTGGGCGGGCGTCGCCGATCTCGACACGGGTCGGCTCTACGACGGTGAGACGCTGACGACCGTCTTCTCGGTGACGAAGGGCGTCGCGTCGACCGCCGTCCATCTGCTCGCCGAGCGTGGTCTGATCATGTACGACGAGGTCGTCGCGAACTATTGGCCCGAGTTCGGGGTGAACGGCAAGGAGATGGTGACCGTCGCCCAGGCGCTGTCCCATCAGGCCGGCATCCCGCAGATCCCGGCCGGGATCGGTCCGGCCGACCTGCGGGACTGGGACCGTGTCGTCGAGGCCGTCGCGCTGGAGACGCCGCTCTGGGACCCCGGTACGGCGCCGGGCTACCACTCGATCACGCATGGCTGGATCGTCGGTGGGCTCGTCGAGGCGGTGGATGGCCGGCGGATCGACCGGTTCGTCCGGGAGGAACTTCTCGCGCCGATCGGGATGGCCGACCAGTTCTACCTCGGCCTGCCGGAATCGGAGGACAGGCGCCTGGCGCCACTGACGATGGACGATGCGCTGCGGGCCGAAGCGCCGCCCGCCCCCGAGTCGTACGGGTACCTCGCGGTACCGCCGGCCTTCTACCCACTGGGCGACAGCGCGAACCTGACCGAGGTTCGCCGCGCCGTCGTCCCCGGATACGGCGGGATCGGGACGGCCGGGGCACTCGCCCGGCTCTACGCGGCGATGATCGGGGACGTGGACGGAGTCCGTCTGCTCTCGGACGAGCGGGTCCGGGCCATGTCGGCGCTGCAGACCGACGCGTGGGATCTGGTCCTGGAGGTAGCCGACCCCAAGGGGATCGGGTACTTCCTCGGCCGGTCGGACAGCCGGATGGGCGCGCGCGCGTCGGCGTTCGGTCACCCAGGCTACGGGGGATCGATCGCATTCGCCGATCCGGACTACGGCTTCGCGTTCGCGATCACCAAGAACCGGCTACGAGGGGATTCCCCCGACGGGCGTGACGTCGCGATGGATGCGGCCCGGGCCGCCCGTCGCGCCCTCGGCATCCCGGAGGTCTGAGCCTCCTGGGCTGCCAGATGTCGCCGAAGCACGCGCCAGGACGTCTGGTCTCCGGGCGGGACGAACCAACCGCGGCCGGTGCTTGCGCCGGACGACCGGATCGAGCCGGAGGGCGAACGCGACGACGCGGTCGAGCGACATCGGGGTCAGATTCAGGTCGAAGGCCGGAGAGCCAGCCGACGCGAGGGCATCGGCAACGCGTTGGAGGGGAGGGTTGCGCTTGGGCGGTCGGCCCATCCGCTCTTCGATCCGGATGCGATGGGCGCTGGCGAGCAACTCGGTGATGACCTGCCGGCGACCGAGGGCGAACATGATCAGCGCGATCGCCTCGATCGCCGCGACCTGGCCGCGACGGTTGTTGCTGCGCTGCCAGTGTCCGAGGGCGCGCTTCTGCCACTCCAGGGCGGCGCGGTCGTCACCCTGCTGGTGCGCGAGGTAGCCCCAGGTGTGGCAGAGGAAACCCAGCCCGAGCTGATCCCCGCTGTCGACGAAGATCTCCAGGGCGCGGGTCAGCAACCGGCGAGCGAGCCCGGCATTGCCGAGATCGATCTCGACCTCCCCGAGGGCCATATACCCGTAGGCCGCGCTGGAGCGATCGCCGACCTCGTGGGCGATCCGGATGCCCTCGGTGTGGAACTCCGTGGCGAGGTCCAGGAGACCGGTGTCGAGCGCGATGTCCCCGAGGTTCTGCATCGAGAGGATCATCCGCTGCGGGTCGCCGAGCGGCACGCGGAGCCAGTACGCCTCCTGGTGATAGGCCTGCGCGTCGACGTAATTGCCGTGGTAGACGGCGAGCATCCCGAGATTGTTGACCGTATCGGCGACGCCACGGCCGTCCGCCATTGCCCGTGACATCGCCAGACTGGCCTCGAAGAGCGCCCGGGTCCGTTCGGTATCGCCGGTGTCGAGGACCAGGATGCCGAGATTGTTCAGGGCGCGTGCCCGGCTCGGGTGCGGGCCGATCCCGAGCACCGGTTCAGCCACCTCCAGTGATCGCTCGATCCGGCGCTGACCCTCGTCGCTGAGACCGCGAACCCGCCAGTAGTGCCAGAGTCGCGCCGAGAGGTTGAGGCCCATATCGGCCGCCTCCTCATCGCCATGCTCGGCGAGGGTGTTCAGCCAGTCGATCGCCTCACGGATGTTGCCCGTCTCGCGGTCGAGACGCCGGAGCCAGGCGCCCGGCTCATCGCCGAGCAGGGCCTGTTCCGCGATCTCGGCCAGGCCGAGGCACCATCGGGCGTGGGCGCGTCTCGTCGCCTCCGCATCGCCGCGCTCGGTGAGCAGGACGGCCGCGACATCGCGGATGGTCTCCAGGAGATGGAAGCGTCCCGCCTCACCATCGCCGGGGTCCTCCTCCGACAGGGTATGTTCGAAGACGAGCAGGTGCTGATCGACGAGTTCGGCGAGCGTGTCCAGGACGGAGGACGATCGGGCGTTCTCCTCCTGGGCGCCGTCGGAGACCACCGCCACCGCCGCGTCTGACGTGAACCCGCCCGAGAAGACGGCGAGCCGGGCAATGGTCGCCCGCGCCCCGGGGGAGAGCAGGTCGATGCTCCAGGTGATCGCCGCGTAGAGCGACCGCTGCCGGTCCGGCACGTCCTCCGGTCCCCGCATCGTCAGGCTGTCGCGATCGTGGAGTTGTCGGAGAAGCTGCTGGGGGGACATCGAGCGGAGCCGGGCGGCCGCGATCTCGAGAGCGAGGGGCAGTCCGTCGATCGCCCGGCAGAGTTCGGCGATCGTCGAGCCGTTGGCGACCGTCAGGTCGAACCGGGAACCCGAACGTTTGAGACGATCCAGCAGGAACGCAACGCTCGCGACATCCCGCAGTTCGGTGAGGTCGGGGGGCCGGTCTGGCGTGAGGACCGGCAGAGCCAGCGGCGTCAGGACGATCCCACTGCCATCGCGAAGATGGATCGTGTGCCGGCTGGTCGTCAGGATCCGGGAGTGCGAAGCTCCGGCGCGGATCTCGGCCAGCAACGGGCCGACCCCGGCGATCTGCTCGATATT
>CAXTHM010000019.1:0-27799 GCA_964244115.1 uncultured Thermomicrobiales bacterium | reverse complement strand
GGATCAGCAGGACCCGGTGCTGCTGCAGGAATTGCCGCAGCACGGTCAGCGGCGCCGGCGGCGCAGTGACACTGATGCCAAGAGCGGTCGTGATGAGGCCCAGCGCCTCGGACCGCGTCCGGGCTGACGCCAGGGAGACGAACGCGGCCGCCTCGACCTGTTCGCGGACAGCGGGCTGGTGGGCCAGTTCCGTGGCGAAGCGGCTCTTGCCGACGCCGGGCGGGCCGGTCACCATCAGGAGGAGGTCCGGCCCGGTCAGGGCCGCCACACCCGACGCAACGTCCCGTTGTCGGCCGATGAGCGGACCGGTCGTGCCTGGCAGCCGGCTCTGGGTGGGCAAGTCCAACGGGCCGACCTCTTTGGTTGTCGCCTGTTCACCGTGGTGAGTGTTCGCCTGTAAGCGCCGCCGATAGGATCGCTTCGGGACGAGATTGACGAAATCGTCGCGGACGGCCCCTTTGAGTCCGAGGCCATCTGCCAGCTGCTTGACGGTGTCGAGTCGTGGACTGACTGTGAATCCGCGTTCGATATCGCTCACCGATCGGGCACTGATTCCGGCCCGATCGGCGAACGCTTCCTGTGACCAGCCGATGGCTTCACGGAGTTCACGGAGGCGAGCACCGAAGCCGTCCGGGAGGGGACGCTGGGTCTCCATGTCATCCCTCGGTGGTCGCTCGGAGAGCCGTCGTCACGCGCGTCCCGATTCGACGCCGGAATTCGGTGCATTCCACGACGGGGGAACCCGTTCACCGGTGAGTATGCAGATCGATACGCGAGGTCGTCAACGCCGGGCGTGTCGTGATCTCCGGCGGCGTTAGGGAGGAACAGGCTGATCCTGTCGTTGCTGGGACCACTCCCGCAACGCTCGCTGACCCTGGACCAGACGGTAATGACGGCGTGAGCGAGACGATCTGGGTGGTGCCCTCGGACGCCAGCGCCGCCGCCGAACCGCTCGGCATCCCGGCCTACGACCAGGTCTGGTACCTGGACTGGCCGGCATAGACCTGTGCCCGGTCGAAGTCGCTCACGACGCTGCGTGGCGGTCCTTGCCGCCCAGCGCCGACGCGAGCCCAGTCTGACGCGCACCGGTGCTGGGTCGTATGGGCGTCGATGGCGGAAGGGACCGGACTGGTCGTGCCGTAGGGGTTGAGACGACCGGGTCGGCACGCAGGAAAAGCTCTTCCCGCGATTCCTTCGTGGTACATCGTCATCGGATCCGGATACTGGTGACATCTGGTCTCGCCGATAGCGATCCTCCTATTGCCCACCTTATTCATGTCGACTGAACCTCGCGTGACATCCGCGAGGTGGGCAGGGGTCGGATCGCCAGTGTGGGCCGGAATGGTCTTCTTCAGCCAGGGCCGCTGGTCGGCTGGTTCAGCGTAGGGGTGGTCACCATGTACCGGAAAACCGTCATCGGCATCGGGCTGATCCTCGTAGCCTGGATTACCGCCTACGCGTTCCCCTATGGCTCCGAGGGTAGCCCTGGACTCTATGACTACGAAGACTATACGTTGGGAGATATCAATTCATTTGTGTCGTTCGCCATGGGATCGATGTGGGAGTACATCCCATTGTTGCTCTCGGTCGTGGCTGCCTTCGGCCTCTACATGGCGGGGCGTAACGAGAGCGAAGGTAAGGACGATTCGGTTCGCTGGATTACTCCGGGCGCTTGTGTTGCCTGTCTGGCCGCGAGCTTCTATGTCCTGAAGCAAGTCGGGCTGAGTCCCCATTTTGGGTTCTATGCCTTCGCCGCATGCCTCATTACGTCCGGTCTCGTTGCGCTCTTCGTTCCCAATTCAGGCTCAACAGTCAAATCCGGCCGCCGACGCGTTGGGACCGAACTGCCACCGCACATTCGACCTGTGAACGACGCCACCAGAACCAGCCGCTGGGAGTGATGCGGAATCCGGTTGAACAACCGACGATCGCGGACCGTGTCGCCAAACGACCCCTGCCCACTGGGGTGGAGCGGGGAGACGGGCTCCCGCGTGGGCCGTGGTGATCAACGTATCCTTTACCCGGATTCCGTCTGACGCCCGGGGTGATCGTCGGAATCGCGATCCGGTGCTGAGGGCCTCGCCGGCAATCGGCGAGGCCCTCTGGTGCTTCGGGTAGCGCAGGTGCTGTCGAGCGGCTACTTCAGATGGCCGTCGAACCAGCCGAGGACGCGGGTGAGGTAGTCGACGCGGTGCTCCGGTGGGCTGAGGCGCATCAGCCCGTGGGAGGCGCCAGGGTAACGGGCGAACTCGACCTCGCAGCCGGCCTCCTTGAGCGCGACGAACATCTGCTCGCCCTGGCCGATCGGGCAGCGGTCGTCGGCCTCGCCGTGGACGATCAGGGTCGGCGTCGTCGCCCGGTGGACGTAGGTGCTGGGGGAATGGTCGCGCAGCCAGTCGACGGCATCGTGGGGCTTGCCGCCCCACTGGAGCTTGCCGAAGGTGAAGCCGATGTCGCTCGTGCCGTACATCGATTCGAGGTCGAAGCAGGGGGCGCCGCAGACGCAGGCCTGGAAGCGGTCGGTCTGCCCGATGATCCAGGAGGTCATGTAGCCACCGTAGCTGTAGCCGTAGACTCCCGTCTTCGTGGCGTCGGCGTAGGGCCGTCCCAGGACGGTGTCGATCACCAGCATCAGGTCCTGGTAGTCCTCGCCGCCCCAGTCCTCGATCACGCGCTGGGTGAAGTCCCGGCCGTAGGAACTCGAGCCGCGTGGGTTGCTGAAGACGACGATGTAGCCCTGGCTGGCGAGGTGCTGCTGGGTGGCGTTGAAGGCCCAGCCGTAGTGGCCGTTGGGTCCACCGTGGATGTCGAGGATGACCGGGTAGGTCTTGCCCTCGTCGAACCCCGGCGGGAACAGGACCCAGGCTTCGATCTCAAGTCCGGCTCGCTCGACCGTGAACCGCTCGAACGCCGGCGCCGGTCGCTCGCTCAGGACGGGCTCGGCGGTCTGGACGATCGTGGTCAGTGTGCCGGAGGTGCGGTCGAAGAGGGCGATGTCGCCGGTGCGCTGGAGGTCACTCCGGGTCTGGACGACGTAGCGGTTGTCCGAGTCGAGGCTGAAGCCGCCGTGGGTGGCCTGCCAGGTCTTGACCGTCGTGATGGCCGCCGTCTCGACGTCGACCGTGTAGAAGCCGCTGCCCCCGGCGCGGGTGGCGGCGAGCAGGGCCGTGCTCGCATCCAGCCAGACGGGGTGGGCCGGCGACGGGAACGCATCGGGCTCGAACGGCAGGTCATCGGTCAGGCGCCGGGTCTCGCCCGACGCGAGGGTGTAGAGGAACAGGTCGGACTGCCAGGTGCGGTGGGTGTCGCCGACGATCAGGATCCGGCTGCCGTCCGGCGACCACGAGTAGAGGCTCAGCGAGCCGCGCTCGCCGGTGATCGGCCGGATAGCGCCGGACGCGACGTCGACGAGGCCGAGGACGGCGTCGAAGACCTCGTCGCCGCTGACCCGGACCGCCAGCGTCCGGCCGTCGGGCGACCAGCGGGGCTCGGTGTGATCGACCGGCTCGGACGTCAGTTGCCGCCGCGTGCCGCTCTCGACGTCGATCAGGAAGATCTGGGTGCGCTTGTCGCCGAGGTAGCCCTTGCCGTCCAGCTTGTAATCGAGGCGGGAATGGACGCGGACCGGCGCCGGTGCATCCTTCGGCCGCGGCGTCTCATCCGGGTTCTCGGGGTCGACGGTCGTCGTGTAGGCGATCGTGCGGCCGTCCGGCGACCAGGCGATCGACGTGATCCCCGCCATATGGCCGGTCAGTGGGCGGGCATCGCCGCCGCCGGTGACCGGGAGCAGGAGGAGCCGGCTCTTGATGGTGTCGTCGCCATCCCGGTCCGAGACGAAGGCCAGCGTCTGCCCATCGGGGGACCAGCGGGCGAGGCTGTTGCGCTTGCCGCCGTAGGTCAGGCGACGGGCGTTGCCGCCGTCACGGTCGATCAGGTACAGGTCGGACTCCGTCGTCGCGACCTCGCCGGCCGTGACCTTCGGCTGGGTGTAGACGATCCAGGCGCCGTCCGGGCTGATCTGCGGGTCGGAGGCCGGGGCGAGGTCGTAGACGAGGGCCTCGGCTGTCCAGGGGGGCAGGGTCGATCGGGCGATCTCGGTGGTAGTCATCGGGCGACTCCATTGGGGATAGGGCCGGACGGACAGACGTCCCGACAGCATCGCAAGGGACGGCGGGATGGGCAAGACCGCCCCATCGAGCAAGACGCTGAGTCCGGGAAGTGGCGGTGTCGCCATCGTTCCGTGACCAGTCCCGGCTGGAATGGACAGAACGTATTCGTCTCGCGCTGGGATCGATCCAGTCAGGAGCACAGCATGATCGATGTCGATGTGGTCGCCGGTGAGGTCGTCGTGACGCTGACGGGGCTGGACCAGGTGTTCACGCTCCGTCGAACCGTTCGGGTTCCGCTGGCTGCGATCATCGCGGTGCGACCCGCGCCGGAGATGATCGACAGCCGGCCGGTCGGGATGAGGATGCCGGGGTCATTCGTCCCCTTCCGCCCGGGCCCGCTCTTCGCCGGAACCTTTCGGGAGCGGGGCGGACGCCGGACGTTCTGGGCGCTTCGGCGAGCGAAAGCCGATCAGATCCTTCGGATCGATCTGGCCGATGATGCTGAGCTCACTCCCTATCGGATGCTGGTCCTTCAGGTCGCCGATCCGGTCGCCGATGCCGAGCGAATCGCTCGGGCGGCCGGGCGCATGCCGGGATAGCGGCGTTCCGGCAGAGATGACGACGCCCGCCGCCATCGGAATGGCGGCGGGCGTCGGCTGATCGCGGGATTGGTCGCTACCAGTCGCCTACCGGTCGTTGATCGGCCGGAAGTGGAGATCGGTGGGCCCGACGAACTCCGACTGGGGCCGGATGAGTCGGTTGTTGGCGACCTGCTCCAGCACATGGGCGGTGTAGCCCGCCGTCCGGGCGACGGCGAACGTCGGCGTGAACATGTCCCCCGGCAGCCCGACGGCCGCGAGGACCGCGGCGCTGTAGAACTCGACGTTGGTGTAGAGCCGCCGGCCCGGCTTGCGCTCTTCGAGCATCTCCAGCGCGCGGCGCTCGGTCGTGTGGGAGAGGGCGAAGAAGTCGGGATCGCTCGCCCGCCTGGCGAGGTCGCGGAGGATCTCGGCGCGGGGGTCCTCCGCCTTGTAGACCCGATGGCCGAAGCCCATCAGCCGCTGGCCGCGGTCCATCGCGGAGGTCAGCCAGGCGTCGACGTTGTCGGCCGAACCGATCTCGTTGAGCATGTCCAGCACCTTGGAGGGCGCGCCGCCGTGGAGCGGACCCTTGAGGGCGCCGATCGCCCCGGTGATCGAGGAGCAGATGTCGGAGCCGGTCGAGGCGATCACCCGGGCGGTGAAGGTCGAGGCGTTCAGGCCGTGATCGGCCAGCAGGATCAGGTACGTCTCCAGGGGCTGCCAGTGGTCGGCCGTCGGCTCCTCGCCGAAGAGCTGGTAGAGGTAGCTCTGGGCGGTGTTGAGGTCGTCGCGCGGCTCGATCGGCGCCTGACCCTGGCGATGGCGGTGGAAGGTCGCGAGGATGGACGGGACCGTCGCGAGCAGCAACAGCGCCTCATCGAGGTCGGGCTCCTCGTCGATCTCGGCGGTGAGGAAGTTGCCGAGGGCCGAGACACTGGTCCGGAGCGCGTCCATCGGCACGGTCTCGACCGGCAGCGACCGGATCAGGCCGGTCAGCCCGTCGGGCAGCCGCCGGCGAGCGTTGAGGCGGTGCTGGAAGTCGGCGAGCTCACGAGCGTCGGGCAGGTGGCCGTGGTAGAGGAGGAAGGCGACCTCCTCAAACGAGGTCCGACCGGCGAGCTCGTGGATCTCGTAGCCACGGTAGACCAGGCGGCCCTCTTCGCCGAAGACATGGCTCAGCGCCGTCGACGCGGCGACGATTCCCTCCAGGCCACGTGGCTTCGGCATCTGCGCCGAGGGGTCGGTGGCGGTCGCGCTGGACATGGGTTCCTTCCCGTTGGGTTCATGGCGAAGCGCGCTTCGTCGGCGCGTCTGCCCAACCTGGGTGTGGCGAATCATCGGAGGCGTCATCCGAACGGGCTGGCAAAGCCGTTCGGTTGGGACGGACCCGTTCTGTGGCGGTACGCCCAACTGGACGCCCGTCGATTCAGTTGGATCGTACCACGCATCAGCCGTCGGAATGCTCGCGCTCGGGGCGAATCGGCGGCCGCTCTCCGATCATCCGGTTGACCGGCGACTTCGAGGACATCGGGGCCAGAACCGTCCGCGTCGACGATCGGTGAGCCCTCGTCATCGCTGACGCCGGCGATGCGACGGCGGGGGTCGCAGCGGACCGGCCGAAGACCCCGACGTCAACGATGCCGATGGGTGGCGGAAGGGCACCCCGGCGGTCGGGTCGTCGAGCTGGCCAGCCCTGTGCGACATCGTCCGTGTTCGACTGGCTCCCAAACGACAGGACAGCGATATGACGATGCGAGAACGGGACGGACGGGGACAGGCTGACGACGACGCGTTCCTCGGCGCACTGCTCGGGATGGCGATCGGGGATGCGCTGGGGATGCCGGCCAATGGCGCGGCCGATCGGACGGAGCGACTCGCGATCGAGGGGTACCTGCCGCTCAACCGGCCGGACGGAACCGAGATCGCGGCGGGGGAGTTCACGGACGAGACCGAGTTCGCGCTGTCGATCGTCGAAGTGGCGACGACCAACCGCGGCCGGCTCGATCCCGATCTGATCGGGCCGCGGCTGGTCCGGCTGGAGCAGGGCGACTCCGGGCACTGGCAGGACCCGGCGACCCGGTCGGCACTGCGCCGGTCCGCCGAATCGCTGGAGTTCCAGGTGCCGCTCGACGAGGACGGACCGGTCTCGGCCAGAGTCGCGTCGCGCGGCGTGCCGGTCGGGCTGCTGGGCGCTGTCGGGCACCTCGATCTGGCCGATCTCCGTAGGGACAGCGACCTCGTCGCCCGGTTGACGCACGGCAGCCCGGCCCAGGCGAGCGCAGTGGCGGCGGTCGCCTTCGTCACCCAGTTCGCCGCCCGACGGGTCGTCCCTCCCGCGGACTGGGGTCGGCTGACCGCCGAGATCCTCGCGGCCGGTGCGATGCACGATGCCCTCCGTTCCGCGGCGGCGATCGGCGATGCCGAGCGACTCGCGTCGGTGAACCGCTTCGCGTCCGGATCGCCGGAAGAGCAGATCGCGGCGGCGATCCTGGCGGTGGCCACGACCGAGACCTTCGAGGAGGCGGTGCTGCTGGCGGTCGATGCCGGCGGACCGTCGGACGCGATCGGGGCGATCGCCGGGGCCCTGGCCGGTGCCTACCGCGGCTCGGCCGACATCCCGCAGTGGCTGATCGACGGGCTCGGCGGGAGGATTTACGTATCGCTGGCGGCGCCGTGGTTCCGCCGGGCGGCGCTGTACCGAGCCGGTGTCGTCGTCGATCTGCCGATGGGGGATGGACCGCCCCCGCCGCGGCCGACGTTGCCGCCTCGCCGATAGAGCGGGTTGCCGGGTACGCGCCCGGGTAGCGGAGCCGCCCGCCCGCCCGGCTCCGGCGCACCCGTTCGCTCCCCTGCCGCGCAGTGGCCTCGGCTCCGCGGGTACCCGCAGCGTGGGAGCAGCGCCAGTAGGTCGAGCGCACATCGTCCGTTCGCAAGCCGCCGCGGCGGGTCGCCATCATCGGACAGCCGGAACCGACCGGTCATCGGGGGGCGCTGGAGAGTTCGATGAGGAGGTCGGCCAGCCGGGCAGCGGCGTCGAGGTTGCCGAGCGACCGGGCCGCATCAGCCATCCCGTCCCGGCGAGACGTATCGTGCAGGATCGCCAGCACGGTCTCATGCAGGGTCCGAGGGGTGGCGTCGTCCTGCCGCAGGAGCACGGCGGCTCCCGCCCGGGCCAGGACGTCGGCGTTGCGGGTCTGCTCGTCGCCGCCGGCATGGGGCAGCGGGATCAGGATCGACGGCAGCCCGAGTCCCGCCAGCTCCGCCACCGTCCCGGCGCCGGCCCGGGCCAGGACGAGGTCGGTCATCGCGTAGACATCGGGGAGCTCCTCCCGGATGAAGTCGCGGACGACGTAGCGGCGCTGCAGATGTTCCGGCCACGTCGCCCGGAGCCGGCCGAGATCGGCGGCGTCGTCGTTGGCGCTGGCCGGGCCGGTCTGGTGGACGATCTGGGTGTGGTCGAGCAGATCGGGCAGCATGTCCCGGACGCGCTGATTGATCGGCGACGCGCCTCGGGCGCCCCCCATGACGGCCAGGATCGGCAGGTCGGCTGAGAGCCCGAACGCCGTCCGGCCCCGGTCGGCGTCGCCGTTCTGGAGTGATGCCCGGATCGGGTTGCCGGTCAGCTCGACGCGCCGGGCCATCCCCCGGGCGAGCGTCGCCGTCTCCGGGTAGGAGACCGCCAGCGTCGCCCCGAAGCGGAGGTTGATCCGGGTCGCGAGGCCGAGGATCGCGGTCTGCTCATGCGTGACGGTCGGCCCCGAGCGCCACGCCGCGATGACGGTCGGGACGCTGACGAAGCCGCCGGTCGAGAGGATGACATCGGGCCGGAAGCCACGGACGATCCGGGCGGCCTGGACGACGCCGACCGGAATCCGGGCCGCATCGCGGAGGTTCTTCAGGTCGCGGTACCGCCGGAGCTTGCCAGTCGGGATGGACCGGAAGGCGACGCCGGCGCTGGTCGCCTCCTGTCGTTCGACCCCGTCCGCCGAGCCGACCCAGAGGCCATCGAGCCGGATCTGGCGCCGGGCTAGCTCCTCCAGCACCGCGATGGCCGGCAGGACATGCCCGCCCGTGCCGCCGCCGGCGATCAGGAGCCGGAGCGGCCGGTCGCCGGACCAGGGGGCGTGACGAGGTTCCGGCCGCCGGGCATCTTCGGGTGCGGTCGCGGGGACGGGGTCAGCCATGCGGGTTCCTCTCGGGCCTTCGACGTCGCGGCTCGCGGGGGCGCTCCCGGAGGGGAGTCAGCCCGGCCCACCAGTATAGGAGGGGAGGGATCGGACGCGTTGCGGTCCCGACCATGCGATAGGGTCAGGCGAGGGCGGAGCCAGCGACTCGCGCTCATCCTGTTGATACTGTCGAAGAAGGGGACCACCATGGACGCACCGATGATCGAGAAACTGCGTGGAGATCTGGAGCGCCGCCGGGCGGACATCGTCAACCAGCTCGAGGGCCTGTCCGGCGAGGCGAAGGACCTGTCGGACGATGAGGACTCCGAGGGCAAGGGTCTGAGCAACCACCTCGCGGACACCGGCTCGGATGTCGCCGAGCAGGAGCGGGTGGTGACCATCTCGATGGACCTGACCGAGCACCTCTCCCAGATCGATGCCGCTCTCAAGCGGATGGACGATGGGACGTACGGGCTCAGCCTCCAGAGTGGCAAGCCGATCAACCCGGAGCGCCTCGAAGCGTTCCCGTGGGTCGAAGTCGATGTCGAGGAGCAGGCGGTGCTCGAGCGCGGCCGGATGCCGATGGACAACTCGTAACGGTGCGGAACCGGCTACTCTTCCGGCGATGACGCCAATCACCGACCCTGAAGCCAGCCGGAATCTTCGTCAGCCAGTGGGGAATCGCTGGCTGACGCCCGTCCTCGTGGCTGGGTCGATCCTCGCCCTCGATCAGGGCACCAAGGCGCTGATCCGGGCCTGGCTGCCGGATCGCCCCGGTGGGCCCCGGTGGGACGTGATCTCCGACTGGTTCGGTCTCCAGTATGTCGAGAATCGCGGGGCGGCCTTCGGGTCGCTGGGTGAGTACGGCGCGCTGCTCACCATCGTAGCCATCGCGGTGGTGCTGATCGCACTAACCGCCTACTGCCGTGTGCCTGGCCCGACGGGCTGGCTGAGATGCGGGCTCGGCCTCCTGATCGGCGGCGCCGTCGGGAACATCATCGACCGGCTGGTCTTCGGCTACGTGGTGGACTTCGTGGCGATCGGCCCGTGGCCGCGATTCAACGTCGCGGACAGCGCGATCACCGGCGGGGTACTCTTGCTGGCCTGGAGACTGAGCGGAGATGAGTACACGACCGCCACCGGGCCGACGGCTGACGACAGGTCAGCCCCGCCTGGCGATCGGACCAGCGACGAGCGCACGCCCTCGGCCAGGACCAACGGGAAGCAAGCAGAACGATGAGCGATAACCAGTCCACGAGCAACCTGCGTCGCCGGATCGCCAACCGCAAGCGGCGGCTCGACATCCGGAACCCCTTCACCATCCCGCCGCCCGAGGCCGTCCGGCCCGAGGATCCGGTCGATCACGCTGCCGTCTCCGGGCGGGAGGTCACCGTCGATGGTGAGGTCGAGGCCGTGTTGTTCGACCTCGACGAGGTCGCCGAGGATGTCGACCTCTATGAAGACGACGGCGAGGACGCGTCGGCGCCCGCCGCCGCCGGGGCCCGGACCATCGAGTTGCGGCCGGAACGCGTCGACATCGGGATGCGGCTGGACAAGTACGTCGCCCGCGAGGTGGGTGACCTGAGCCGGTCGTACCTCCAGCAACTGATCGACGAGGGCAAGGTCCTGGTCGACGGTCAGACCCGCCGGTCGGCGTTCAAGCTGACGCCGGGCGAGGTCATCGTCGTCGACGTCCCGGCCCCGGTCGTCGACGAGGTGCTGCCGGAGGCGATGGATCTCGACATCGTCTACGAGGATGATGACGTCATCGTCTTGAACAAGCCGGCCGGACTGGTCGTCCACCCCGCGCCGGGCCATGCCTCGGGGACCCTGGTCAACGGCCTGATCCACCACGCGCCGTCGATGACGGTGGGCGGATCGCTGCGGCCGGGGATCGTCCATCGCCTCGACAAGGACACCTCGGGTCTGATCGTGGCCGCCAAGAACGACCGCGCCCGCAACAGCCTGGTCGCCCAGTGGGAAGCGCGGACGGTCGAGAAGCGGTACATCGCCCTGATCCACGGCCTGCTCGAAGAGGACCAGGTCACGATCGACGCGCCGATCGGACGGGACCCGATGCAGCGCCAGCGGATGGCGGTGATCCCGGCCGGGCGCAACGCGGTGACGCACCTGCGGGCGACCGAGCGCTTCCGGAACGCGAACCTGACCCTGGTCGAGGCCGAGATCGAGACGGGGCGGACGCATCAGATCCGGGTCCACGCCGCCTTCATCAAGCACCCGATCATCGGCGATGAGGTCTACGGCCGGCTCCGCTCGGACGGGAAGCGGACCGACAGCCGCGTGCGACGCCAGTTCCTCCACGCTGCGGTGCTCGCGTTCGACCTGCCGGATGGGACCCGGATGCGGTTCGAGTCGCCCTTGCCCACCGATCTCGGCAAGGCGCTGGGGCGGATTCGGCAGGAGAACGAGCGCACGGCGCCGAGCCACCGGTGAGCCGGCCCTCGGCCCCGATCCCGGACCGGTACGCCGACGCCCACCGGTTGATCGGCGACCTCTACGCCGAGGCGATCGCGGCGGTGGACCCCGCCGAAGCGACGAGAGCCGCCATCCGTGTGGACGGTACGTCGTTGGCGATCGGTGACTCGCCCGTCGCCGGGTCGGGTCGGGTCGTGGTCGTCGGGATGGGCAAGGCGGCCGCGCCGATGGCGTGGGCCGCCGAGCAGGCCCTGGGCGACCGGCTGCGCGGCGGACTGGTGGTGACCAAGGATGGCCACCGGCTGGCGCCGTTGCCCGAGCGGATCGCGGTCATCGAGGCCGCTCACCCGTTGCCCGACGAGCGGTCGCTCCGTGCCGGCGAACGGCTCCTCGATGTCGTTTCGTCGGCCGCGCCAGACGACGTCGTCATCGCACTGATCTCCGGCGGCGGTTCGGCGCTGGCGGAGGCGCTGCGCCCGCCGCTGACCCTTGCCGATCTGCGGTCGGTGACCGACCTGCTGTTGCGAGCCGGAGCGACGATCGGTGAGCTCAATCTCGTCCGGCGGGCGATGAGCCGCCTCAAGGCCGGAGGCCTGCTCGCGGCGAGCCGGGCGCCGGTCCACCCACTGATCCTCTCCGATGTCATCGGCAACGACCTGGGCATGATCGCGAGCGGTGCGGCGATCCCTGGCCCACCGGTCGCGGAGCAGGCCCGGGCGGCCACCGCGGTGCTCCGGCGGTACGGCCTCGAAGGGAATCTCCCGGCGTCGGTTGCGGATCTGCTATCGAATCTGGCCGGTCCCGACGAGCGGCCGCCGCGCTCGCGGGCGATGCGGCCGGTCTTCGTCGGTGACAATGCGCGAGCCGTCTCGGCCATCGCGTATGGCGCCCGACGATCCCGACTCATCGTGGATCGGCCGGCCGATTGGCAGGACCGTGAAGGCGAAGCGGCCGAGCTCGGCGTCGCCTTCGTCCGGGCCTGCCGGGGGGCGGCTGACGATGTTGATGTGATCGTGGGCGGCGGTGAGGCGACCGTGACCGTTCGGGGAGAGGGCGTCGGGGGCCGGAACACCGAGTTCGCCCTCGCCGCCGCCATCGCGCTGGAAGCCGGCCAGGGTCGAGCGTGGGTGGTGGCCAGCCTGGCCACCGACGGCCAGGATGCGCTGACCGGTGCCGCCGGGGCGATCGCCGATCCGGACACGATCGGCCGGATGCGGTCGGCCGGGGTCGATCCGGACCAGCTGCTCCGCCGGAACGACAGCCTGCGCGGGTTCGTCGCGGCCGGCGGGCTGCTCACGCCGGGACCGACCGGAACCAATGTCAACGACCTCTACATCGGTGTTCGGGTGCGCGGCAGCGCCGGCTGAGGAGCCGCCTGCCACGGGAGTGGAACGATGACCAGTCCGTCAGCGGCAGATCGGCCGATCATCCTCGACGTCGATACCGGGATCGACGACGCGCTTGCCCTGTCCTACGCGATCGGGACCGCGGGTCTCGATATCGTCGCGGTCACGACGGTCGCCGGGAACATCGACGTCTACCGGGCGACGACCAACACGCTGAACGTGCTGTCGTTCCTCGGCCGCGAGGACATCCCCGTTCACCGTGGTGCAACCCACCCCCTGGCCCGGCCGCACCGGGCGGCATCCCATGTGCACGGCGAGGACGGGATCGGTGGCGCCGACCTGCCGACCAGTGCACGACCCGTCGACATCACACCGGGTCCGGCGACCATCGTCCGTCTGGCTCGCGAGCGACCGGGCGAACTGACGCTGGTCGCTGTGGGTCCATTGACCAATCTGGCGATCGCGTTGAACGTCGAGCCCCGGCTGGTCGACCTGATTCCCCGCGTGGTCGTCATGGGCGGCGCGTACTACGTCCCCGGCAACATCACGCCGCACGCCGAGTTCAATATCTGGGAGGACCCGGAGGCGGCGGAGCAGGTCTTCGCGGCCGGGTTCGACGATCTCACACTGATCGGGCTCGACGTCGCGAGGCAGGTCAGCCTGCGGCGAGCGGACTGGGATCGGCTCGGCCGTCAGGCAAATCGCTCATCGTCGGCGGAACTCGCCCGACGGGTGACCCGGATGTCCTTCGAGGACCAGGGCCTGGAGCAGACCTTTCTGCACGACCCGCTCGCGGTTTCCGTCGCGCTGGACTCGACGCTGGTCTCGGTCGAACGATCGTCGGTTGCTATCGTTACGGCCGGCGAGGCGGACGGCCAGACGCGTGTGACCGGTGCGGGGACGATTAACGTCGCGACCGGGGTCGACGCCGAGCGATTCCTCGCCGGCTTCCATGCCGGTCTTGAGGGCGCCGACGCCGGGCATTAGCCACGCTTTCGCCGCATCCGGAACACAGGTGGCCGCTATACCGGTCAGGGGAACGAAGCCAGTCAGCCGACCTAGACAGTCCAACCCAGCACGAGGAGCGATGCACGCATGAATGAACCGACGAAGCGACGTGAGAACCTGATCTATCGACGGCTCGGCCGGGGCATCGCCAGTGTCGGGCTGGCGGTTCTGCTCGTCGGGCCGGTGATCGGCGCCGCTGCGCAGGACGCCAGCCCTTCGAGGGATATCCCCGAGGCCAGCGAGTGCACCGTCGCGCCCGCCGAGATCTCCACCCTGCTCGGCTCGGCCGGCGGAGCCGACCCGAACAGCCCCCTGTTCTCCACCCAGCCGGTCGAGGAATCCACCCTGACGGACGGCCCGGCCGTGACGGATGAGGAACTGGAGGGCATCACCGAGACCGTCCACCAGCTCGTCGCCTGCGCCAACGCCTTCGACCCGCTAAGGATCCTGGCGCTGATCAGCGACCAGTACATCGGCCAACTGGCCAACGCGGCGCTGGCGGCTCAGGAGCGGCCGGAACTCGCCGAGCAGCTCCTGGTCCGGTTCCCGGTCCCGCTCGGGGCAGTCTCCGGTGGTGAACCAGTCGGGGACGTGCCGATCCGGGATGCCCGGCTCCTGCCCGACGGTCGGATCGGCGCCATCCTGGAATCGACGATCACGAGCGCGACCGGGGACGACGTCACGGCGCTGTTCTACGTCGCGTTCGTCGAGGGTGATGATCGGTGGCTGGTCGACGAGGTGCTGCCGGTGGCCGGCGAGGCATTCGGGACGCCGGTCCCGGCCCCGGATTCGACTCCGGTCGCCATGCACTGATCACGGATCGCATCGTCATCGGCCACGACGAACGGGGAGCCGGGCGACTGGCTCCCCGTTCTCATGCCGCTTGCTGACCAACGAAGATCAGGTCGAGCGGTCGAGGACGAGGTCCGTGATCTGGGTGAGGTATTGCCGGGTCTGCGAGTCGGGCACGACCGAGAGGTGCGTCCGGGCGACCTCGACGTACTTACCCGCAATCGCGGCCGCCTCGTCCAGCGCACCCGACCTCCGGATGCTGGCGACGACCTCGTCGACGGCCGCATCGTCGGTCACGTCCCCATTGATGATGTCGGACAGGAGCGTGCGCTCTGGCGATCTCTCGGCCAGGCCGGCGTTGTAGCGCATGATGGGCAACGTCACCGTCCCCTCGCGCAGGTCGTTGCCGGCCGGTTTGCCGATCGAGCCGGTCATCTCCCGGAGGTCGAGGATGTCGTCGATGATCTGGAACGCGATCCCCAGTTCGCGGCCGAAGGCGCGAAGTCCGGCGATCGTGCCGTCGTCGGTGCCGCCGAGGATGGCGCCCATCTCGGCCGCCCCGGCGAACAGCGACCCGGTCTTGCCGTAGATGCGCTGCTCGTACTCCTCGAAGGTCTGCTCGAGCCGGTGCGACTCGAGCATCTCCCGTATCTGGCCCCGGCAGAGGTCGGCCAGCGTCGAGGCGAAGACGGCGACGACCCGGGTGCTGTTCGTGGAGGCGGCCAGGATCGCCGACTGGGCGAACAGGTAGTCGCCGATCAGGATGGCCGTCGCCGAACTCACCTGCGTGCTCAGCGTCGGCCGGCCCCGGCGGAGGGCCGAGTGGTCGATGTCGTCGTCGTGGACGAGCGAGGCGGTATGGAGCAGCTCGATTCCGGCGGCGGCATCGATGAGGGCCCGATGGTCGGGCGCGAAGGACCGCCCCGCGAGCAGGAGGATCGTCGGGCGCAGCCGTTTCCCTCCGGAGGTGATGACCTCCCGGACCAGCTCGTTGACCTGCGGGATCCCGATGTCGACGGACTGCGCGATGCGGGCATCCATCTCGTCCAGCTCGCCGTGCAGAAGATCGAAGACATCCACCGTCATCGCGATACTCATCGAGCGTTGATCCTGACGGTAGGGCATTCACCCAGGAGGGAGTTTGTGAAATTTGGCACGAACCGCCTCATTATCCGGAGATCGGTCGGAGGGTGTCAAATGGTGCTCGGGGACTTCGGGTCGCCATGCTAGACTGAGGTCCCGCTACCACAGACGCATGATCGCTGCCGACCCGTTCATCTCCCGCCCCGCCCGGTCGCGCGATCACGACAGACGGCGCCAGCGCGGCAGCGCCGAGAGGGATGGACCGAGCTGAACCGCTCCTCAGACCGTCAGGTCATCGCGTCCCGGACCCAAGAGAAGTCCGGTCGAGACGCCCGCTCCAGCCAGCCGCGGGGCGCAGGGGCAGCCAGCCCGGACCGCAGCCGCCCCTGGCCGATGGTCAGCTGGTGGTACAGCGCGATCCTGATCCTGCCCCTCGTCCTGATCGGCTATCTCCAGTTCAGCGGCGGCACCGATGCCGCCCGCCAGGTGACCTTCCGGGTGGCGGACACCGCCGGTCCGGTTGCCGGGGCGCGGGTCTCGGCCGGGGCAGTCGCCGCGACGACCGACGCCAGCGGCGCGGTCATGCTGGACGCGGCGCTGGTCGGCGAATCGCCGGTCACGGTCGAGCGCGATGGGTTCTACCCGATCCAAGCCACGGTCCCCGCGGCCGGTGTCGAGGAACTCGCCCTGACGATGCAGGCGTCGAACGTCTCCGGGACCGTCGTGGACAGCAGCACCGGCCAGCCGATTGCCGGAGTCTTCGTGACGGTCGAGGATGCCGGGTCGTCGACCACGACCGACGCCGCTGGGCGCTACCTCCTCTCGGACATCCCACAGGGCGCGGCGCTCTCGTTCGCGGCCGACGGCTACACGCCGATCGAGACCACGGTCGATGACCGGGCGACGCTCGACGCGAAGCTCGTGTTCTCCCGTGTGACCGGGGCCGTCCGCGATGGCGAGGGGCAGCCGGTCGGCAATGCCTTGGTGCGGGGCGGCGAAGCGACGGCCGTCACCCGGAACGACGGGACGTTCACGCTGGATGGAGCCGAGGGCGTCAGCGAGGTCCGGATCTCCGCCTCGGGATTCGACAACGTCACGCTGCCGGTCGATGCCGCGCGGTCGGTGAACGCGCAGATGGAGCGCATCACCATTCGCGCCTCCTACCTCAATCAGTTCGGTCTGTCAGACGACGATGCGATCGACCAGATGATCGAGATCGTGAACACGACCGAACTCAACGCGGTCGTGCTCGACATCAAGGCGGAGTCGATCTTCTTCGAGACCGGCGTCTCCTTCTTCACCGACGTCCCGGACATGATCGTTCCGGTCTACGACCCGGCGGCGCTCGTCCAGCGCCTGCACGACGAGGGGATCTACGCCATCGCCCGGATGGTCGTCTTCCAGGACCCGCTCGTCGCGGAGCACTACCCGGAATACGCCGTCAGGAACGAGGACACCGGCGAGTCCTGGCGGGACCCCAACGGCGTCGCCTGGGTCAACGCCTTCAACGAGCCCCTCTGGGACGCCAACATCGCCCTCGCGCTCGAGGCGGTCGGGATGGGCTTCGACGAGATCCAGTACGACTACGTCCGGTTCCCGTCGGACGGCGACCTCACCGTGGCGGACTTCGGGCCGGACTATTCCCAGGGAGCCCGCGAGGGGGCGATCACCGGTTTCATCGAGCGGAGCTCGGCGGCGATCCGGCCGACCGGGGCCAAGCTCGCCCTCGATGTCTTCGGGATCATCGCGCTGTATGACGACGACCAGGGCATCGGGCAGCGCCTGAAGCAGCTCGCCCCGCTGGCCGACTACCTCTGCCTAATGATCTACCCGTCGCACTTCGAGGAAGGGAACATCGCGTCGGCGCCGGGTGCCCCGAACGACTACCCGGCCGAGACGATCACCGAGAGCCTGGAGCGCGCTGCCGAGATGGTGCCCGACTCGGTCGACAAGTTCCGGCCATGGCTGCAGGATTTCACCCAGCCACTGGAGGGATTCTCCGAGTACGGTCCGGCGGAGGTCCGGGAGCAGATCGACGCGGCGGAGGCCTTCGGCGGCAACGGCTGGATGCTCTGGAACCCGAACAACGAGCCGTCCGTCGAAGCGCTCAAGCCGGAGGAGTAGTTCTCCGGTCCGTTCTGACGGCAGGATGGGACCTGTTCGGGGTACGAGCGTCCGATGCACGGTTTCTGGCCCGCCGGGCCATGTCCAGCGGACGCCTATCCGGCGATCCGTTGCCGTGGCATCGTCATCGCGTACCAACGATCAGCGAATGGACGGCCGGCCGTTCGCTGGGGATCGAGATCGGGGATCGGACGCGGGATGAGTCGAGAACGAACGTCGCGAGCTGGCTCCACCGAGCAGGGCTTCGGTGCCAAGATCCAGGTGCCGAACGGCTCCGGTGAGGGCGTCGTCGAGGCTGGCGCGGCCGCTCTCGTCGCCCCGGCCGGGGTGCCCGCCGTGCTGTTCCATCTGGTCCGGGCCATGCGTCCAATCCAGTGGACGAAGAACGCTCTCGTCTTCGCGGCGCTGGTGTTCGACCTCAAGTTCTTCGATCTCGGTCCCGTCGCCGACACCCTCCTCGCCTTCGTTGCCTTCTGCCTGGCGAGCAGCACCATCTACCTGATCAACGACCTCCGGGATATCGCCGCCGATCAGGCGCACCCCCGCAAGCGGTTCCGGCCGCTGGCGTCCGGGGCACTGCCGATCTCCGTCGCCCGGGCGGCAGCCGTCGTGCTCATCGTCGCGGCGCTGGGCGTCGGCTGGGTGGTCCGACCGGAATTCGCCGGCATCGCGCTCGTCTACCTCCTGCTGATGGCGGCCTACAACCTCGGCCTCAAGCAGCAGCCGATCGTCGACGTGATGGTGATCGCGTTCGGCTTCGTGCTCCGTGCGGCCGGGGGCGCCGTGGCGCTGGACGTGCCGATCTCGCCCTGGCTCTATGTCTGCACCGCGCTGCTCTCGATCTTCCTCGGTCTCGCCAAGCGGCGCAGCGAACTCGCGAGCCTCGGGCCGAACGCGGAGGCCCATCGCGCCAACCTCTCGGCCTACACCGTCCCGATGCTGGACCAGATGATCAGCATGGTCGGGGCGGCGACGATGATGGCCTATGCCCTCTACACCTTCGAGGCGTCGTCGGTCCCGACCAACTATTCCATGATGCTGACGCTGCCGTTCGTCGTCTTCGCCATCTTCCGGTACCTGCTTCTGATCCAGCAGAACCGGTTGACGGGCTCGCCGGAGCTGCTGCTCTTCCGGGATCGGCCCCTGTTCGTCTCGATCGTCGGCTGGGGCGTCTCGGCGGTCCTCGTGCTCTATTTCCTCAATTAGAGCGAATATCATCGCCCTCGTCGGTCGCGAGCGGTCAGCCCCACCCCCCGGCCCCCTCCCCATCTCGGTCCGCCTCCGTCACCTGCGGGCGACTCCGTCCGGACCGGATGGAGAGGGGGAGGCCGCTCCCCCGTCAACCGCTATGCGCCGCGCCATAGGCGGCGGTCACCGAAAGAAGCGGATCATGAGCGGATATCGGAACGGCTGGCTGTTGAGGGCCCGGATCGTCGCCATCACCAGCGAGACGAGGAAGACCAGCCCGACGACCCCGGCCACGAAGGCCATCACGATCAGGCCGAGCCCGAGCGTGACGATCGTCAGCGGGATCGCGATCACGATCCCGATCAGGCTGTAGACGACCAGCGACAGCATCGCGTTGAAACTCTCCCGGCCATAGGCCGAAGCGAACTCATCGGTGCCCTTGCGGACCTGCCAGATGATCAGCGGGATCACGAACGAGAGCAGACCGGCCGAGAAGACGGCGCCGGCCACGATCCCGAGGGGCGCTGCCGCCGCCCAGAGCCGCGACCCGTCCGAGACCGGCGGGGTGGCGAGACCGCTCCCCCCGTACCCGTACCGACGAGGCGCGCGCTGGGACGGCGGCTCCTCCCACCAGGTCGGCTCCGGGACGGTGGTCCGCTCCTGCCAGGACGGGCGCTCGCTCCACGGCTCCGGCTCGCTCCACGGCGCCCCCGGCCGGGTACGGCGGGTCGATCCGTCGGTGGCGCTGGCGTCGCGCCCGGCGCGGGACGGACGTGGGCTCTGCTCGGGCACCGGCGCCCCGCAGTTGGCGCAGTAAAGGTCTTCGATCCGCAGGTTGGCGCCGCATCGCTGGCACTGCCCGGTATCCAGATTCGTGGCCATCGGCTGGTGGTACTCCCCCGGTGTCGTCCGGGCGGCGACTGGTCTCGAACGAGCCCGCTCCGTCAATCCTGAAGCGATTGTAGAAGGCGGAGATGGCCCGGCGGTGGCGAAGACGTGACCAACATGTGACATGACGTTCGGTTCCGCTCGGCGTTGAGCGGCGGGAATCCGCTATCGAGGAACGCATGGAAGGCAGGGTTTCAGAAATGGAGCGCCACGGACCGGGCGCTGAAGCCGCCCGGCAACTCCAAGTGTGCCGAACTGACGTCTCCTCCGGAAGCGCAACCCGAACTGATTGCCTGTTGCTCCCCGCTCCGGGCACCTGCGAGCCGAGGCCGCATGGGGAGGGTGAGCGGGCGGGTTCACCCCGGCTGGCGGAGAGGTCTGCTCCGCCACCACGGAACTCCGATGACTACGGACCTGTCCGAACACCCGTCAGTACTCGAGCAGGCTCCGGACGTCATATTCGGTCAGCCGCGCCCGGCCACCGAGGGCGAGCAGTTCGGCCAGGACGAAGACGCCGCCGATCTCGGCCCCGAGCTGCTCGATCAGGTCGGCCGCCGCCCGGACGGTGCCGCCAGTCGCGAGCAGGTCGTCGACGAGCAACACCCGCTGGCCGGGCCCGACGGCGTCGATGTGGATCTCCAGGGTCGCCTCGCCGTACTCCAGCGCGTAGGCCGCCGAGCGGGTCGTGAACGGGAGCTTGCCGGCCTTGCGGACCGGGACGACCCCGACGCCGAGCGCGTAGGCCAGCGGCGCCCCGAAGATGAACCCGCGGCTCTCGATCGCGACGACGGTGTCGATCTGGCCCTGGTAATGGCGCTGGAGCGCATCGATCAGGTGATGGAACAGGGGACCGTCGGCCAGCAGCGGGGTGATGTCCCGGAACAGGATGCCCGGCTGTGGGAAGTCGGGGATGTCCCGGATGCGGTCGCGGAGGGCGGCGATGTCGATCCTGGAGATGGGCCGGTCGGGACTGAACCGGGGGGAGGTCGTGGACAACGGCTGCTCCTGACTGAATGGGACGCGGGCGCGGTCCCTGGTGGGGCCGCGCCGGATCAGGCCCAAGGGTACTCCGTCCGGTCTCGGGGTGATCCGGATGAGCGCCTCTGTCGCCCGCCGCCCGGCCGGCCCTACTCGGCGGCGACGGCCTGGCGGCGGCGGGGCTGGTCGGCGAACTGCTGGTGATAGAGCGTGCTGTAAAGCCCGTCCAGGCGGAGCAGCTCGGCGTGGGTGCCGTGCTCGACGATCCGGCCGTGGTCGAGAACGAGGATCTGGTCGGCCGCCAGGATCGTGCTGAGCCGGTGGGCGATCGCGATCGTCGTCCGGCCGCCCATCAGCCCGTCGAGCGCGTCCTGGACGTGGCGCTCGCTGGCCGAGTCGAGACTGCTGGTGGCCTCGTCGAGGATCAGCACCCGCGGGTCCTTGAGGACGACCCGGGCGATCGCGATCCGCTGCTTCTCCCCGCCGGAGAGCTTGTAGCCGCGCTCACCGACGATCGTCTCGTAGGTGTCGGGCAGGTCCATGATCCGGTCGTGGATCGCGGCGGCCTCGGCGGCGGCCATGACCTCCGCCAGCGTCGCGTCCGGCCGCCCGTAGCGGATGTTGTCGATCACCGAGGCGTGGAACAGGTAGGTCTCCTGCGTCACCATGCCGAGCGTCTGGCCGATGCTGCGCAGCGTCAGGTCGCGGACATCGTGGCCGTCGATCTCGACGGCGCCCTCGGAGGTGTCGTAGAGCCGCGGGATCAGGGTCGCGATCGTCGTCTTGCCGGCGCCGCTCGGCCCGACGAGGGCGACGAGCTGACCGGGCTCGGCCGCGAAGCTGACCCCGCGCAGGGCCCAGATCGGCTCGGCCGGCGGGTCGGTCTCGAGCGGTACAGCGTCGTCCGGTTCCGGGTCGGACGGTGCGGCATCGAGCGGGGCGACGACCCGGCGGCCGGCGGACGGCGCCTCGTACCGGAACCAGACGTCCCGGAAGGCGACCCGGCCCCGGGCCGTCCCCGGGTCGAGGGCGACCGCATCGGGCTTGTCGGCGATCGAGACCGGCAGGTCGAGGTAGTCGAAGATCCGGTCGAACAGGGCCATCGCGCCCTGGACCTCGATCTGGACGCCGAGCATGGAGCCGACCGGGCCGAACAGGCGGGACTGGAGCGTCGTGAAGGCGACGATGTCGCCCAGCGTCGGGGCGCCGGCGTCCCCACCGGCGAGGATGATGTCGCGGCCGGCGAACCAGTAGACGATCGCGGGGGTGATCGAGAAGAAGACGCCGATCACCATCCGGAACCAGCGGCCGACCATCTGCTGCCGGACCTGGAGTGACGAGAGGTTGGCGCTCTCGGCGACGAAGCGGCGCTCCATCTCGTCCTGCCGGCCGAAGACCTTGGTCAGCAGGACGCCGCTGACGGAGAGCGTCTCCTCGGTCAGCACGGAGACGTCGGCCATCGACCGCTGCGTCTCCCCGGCGAGGCGGCGGCGGTTGAGCCCGACGCGGTAGGTCAGGTAGAGGAAGACGGGCAGGGAGGCGAGCGAGATCAGCGACAGGCGCCAGTCGAGGATCCACATCGCGCCGAAGGTCGAGACGATCGTGATCACATTGGAGACGACGCCGGTGCCGGTATCGGTCACCACCCGCTGGACGCCGTTGACGTCGTTGGAGAGCCGGGACTGGATCTCGCCGGTGCGGGTGTCGGTGAAGAAGGCGAGCGGCTGGCGCTGGAGGTGGCGGTAGAGGCCGTTGCGGAGGTCCTGCATGACGGACTGGCCGACGACCGTGACGATGTACGACTGCCAGACGCCAACGAGCCCGCCGACGATCGGGATCGCGATCATGAGGCCGACGTAGAGGTAGAGCCGGTCGAGGTTGCCGCCGCCGATGGCGTCGTCGAAGATCGCCTTGATCAGGAACGGGTTGGCCAGCCCGATCACGCTGCCGAAGATGATCGTCGCCAGCGCGATCAGGAGCTGCGCCCGGTACGGGCCGAAGTAGCCGAACACGCGCCGTGCCGTCTGGCGGTCGATCCGCTTGCCGGCC
Organism: uncultured Thermomicrobiales bacterium; assembly: GCA_964244115.1. GTDB lineage: Bacteria > Chloroflexota > Chloroflexia > Thermomicrobiales > UBA6265 > CADCWK01. The sequence goes on along the minus strand of CAXTHM010000019.1, from coordinate 5,051 downwards.
CCTTCGGGGAGCGGCTGGTCGCCCCCCATCATCCGTCCGCCACCCCCGCCCCGGCCACCGCCGCCGAGCCCACCGCCTCGCATCATACGCCGCCACCACCCGTCGTGAATCCGGACCATCATGAGAGCCAGGCTGTCGCCATCGACACCGCCCCATCCGGACTGCCGATATATCGTTACGACCAGTATGTCGTTTCGAGCACCACATTGCCACTGCCCGTTTGGTCAGGGACGGCCCGGGAAGGGTCGATCGGCTCGCGTAGGGGCGATCCTTCCGGTCGTCCGGCCACCGCACCGGCCTGTCCGTAGGGGCGACCCTTGTGGTCGTCCAAGCCGCCGCCTCGGCATCGTTTCGTAGGGGCGAAGCTTGCGAGTCCGGCGGCCGCAGCGGCCATCGCCCCGCAGGGCGATAACCGGCGCACCGGGTTCAATCCTGTTCGCACGAAACGCACACGGACCAGCGTCGATCATCCCATCGACCGGTTCCTACGATTGCGCAGGTGACGGCACGCATTGACGCGGTCGAACCGGGTGCACCGTCTCACCTTGCGGCGAAGGCCGCTGCGGCGGCCTGGCTCGCTAGCTTCGCCGCTACGACGACGACACCGCTACCCGGCAGCGTATTGGATGACACCAGCGCCGATTCAGGCCGACGTCGTGGCCGAACCATCCGGGATCAGCCGCTGCCGGAGGATGGTGTCGGACGACCCATGGCAGTTGAGCGAGCAGGACCCCATGATGTTTCGACTCGAATATCATGGCTCGGTCTGGGTTCGCCAACAGGCAGACGTCGCCAGCCAGGGAGCATCTGCATGACACGTCGATCGATCGGGATCATGGAGCGTTGCCAGGTACCGCCGGAGGACCTCATCGAGCACGCCCGCCAGGCGGAGGCGCTCGGCTACGACGAGTTCTGGCTGGTCGAGGACTGCTTCTTCGCCGGCGGGATCGCCACGACGGCGACGGCGCTGGCCGCGACCACGACGATCACCGTCGGTCTGGGCATCATGCCGGCCGTCGTCCGGAACGCCGCCTTCACGGCGATGGAGATCGCGGCGCTGGCCCGGATGCACCCCGGCCGGGTCCTGCCCGGCCTCGGCCACGGGCTGGCCGAGTGGATCGAGCAGGTCGGCGAGACGCCACCATCGGCGCTCGCGGCCCTGGAGGAGACGCTCCTGGCCGTCCGGGCGCTGCTGGCCGGGGAGACGGTGACGACCACCGGCCGATCGGTCCGCCTCGACGCCGTCCGGCTCAACCACCCACCGACCCAGCCGCCGCCGGTGCTGGCCGGCGTCCGCGGACCGAAGTCGCTCCGGCTGGCCGGGCGCAGCGCCGACGGCACGATCCTGGCCGAGCCGACCGCGCCGGAGTACGTCCACTGGGCCCGGGAACGGATCGCCGAGGGGCAGGCCGAGGCCGGCCGGACCGACCACCACGACCTGGTCGCCTATGCCTGGCTGTCTGTCGACGAGGACCGTGACCGGGCTCGTGACGCCCTGCGCCCCAGCCTGGCCGCGACGTTGATGACCCGGATGGCGGACGCCCATTTCGCCCCGATGGGCCTCGCCGGCGACATCGCCCACCTGCGATCCCGCGCGACCGGCATCGACGACTTCGCCCGGCAGATGCCGGCGGGATGGATCGACCGGCTCACCGTCGTCGGCACCCCGGACGACTGCGCCGCCGCGATCGCCGCGCTCCACGACGCCGGGGCCGATTCGGTCGTCCTCGTCCCCCTCGTCGAGCGGACGGCGGAGCAGACCCGGCTGGCCGCGGAGCGGATCATGCCGCTGCTGCGCTGACGCCCAGGGTCCGCCCCGGACGCATCCCGCGGACCGGCCCTCCGGGGACGGGCATCGACTCTGGCGCCGAATCGATGGCGGGACGAGGGGCATGGCACAATTGCGCCATGAGTGAACCACCCCGCCGGACCCCCGGCCGCCCACCCGGCAACCGCCCGACCCGTCCCAACCGCCCCGGCGAGCGGCCCAACGACCGCCGCACGACCCGCCGGCCACCGGTCGACGAGCGGGGCGGCCGCGGCGGCCGCAACACCATCGTCCCCGGGACGGCCGCCGATCCCGCCGTCGCCGGTCTCGGTCCGATCGGCGGCGAGCTGATCGACACGACCATCGAGCGGATCGTCCCCGGCGGCGACGGGATCGCCCACGGCGGCGGATTGACGCTGTTCGTGCCGATGACCGCGCCGGGCGATAAGGTCCGGGTCCAGCTCGACCGCCGCCGGGGCCAGGTCGCCTGGGCGACGGTGACCGAGCTCCAGGAGCCGGGCGAGCAGCGGGCGCAGCCGCCCTGTCCCTACTACGGGGTCTGCGGCGGCTGCGACCTCCAGCACCTCACCTACGAGGGGCAACTCGCCGCCAAGCTGGACATCGTCCGCGACTGCCTGACCCGGATCGGCCGGATCGAGCCGCCGGCCGACCTCGCGGTGATGCCCTCCCCTAACCCGCTCGCCTATCGCCACGTCGCCGAGTGGGCCGTCGACAGCCGCAAGCGCCGGATCGGCTACCGGGCCCGGGGCTCGCACGACGTCGTCGACGTCGAGCACTGCCCGATCCTGACCCCGCAGCTCAACGGCGTGCTGGCCGACCTGCGCGGACGCCAGGCCGAAGGCCGGATCCCGCCCGGCATCGACGAGATCCGCGGCATCGCCGGCGAGGACGGGGCCGGGATCTCGCCCGCTCTCGGCGGCGACTACCCGCCCGAACTCTCGATGCGGATCGGGAACGAGACGTACCACTACGACGCCGCCTCGTTCTTCCAGGCCAACGGGCTGCTGCTGGACGAACTCGTCGCCGAAGCCCTCTGGCAGGCCGACCCGCACCGGGACCCCGAGGCGCCGCTGGCCGGCGACGGCCCCGGCTTCGTGGTCGATCTCTACGCCGGGGTGGGCCTGTTCTCGGTCCCGCTGGCCCGGCGCTATCGCCGCGTCGTCGCCGTCGAGGGCTACGCCCCGGCCACCCGCTGGACCCGGCGCAACCTCCGCGACGCCGGCCTGAGCACGGCCAGGGTGGAGATCGACCGGGTCGAGAGCTGGCTGGCCCGCCGGGCGACGGCCCTGGCCGGGGCGACCCTACTCGTGCTGGACCCGCCGCGGACGGGCGTCTCCCCGGAGGCGATCGAGGGCATCCTCACCCTCGCCCCGAAGCGGATCACCTACGTCTCCTGCGACCCCCCGACCCAGGCCCGCGACCTGAAGCTGTTGATCGAGGGCGGGTACGAGCTGGTCCGGATGGCGGCGCTGGACATGTTCCCGCAGTCCCACCACGTCGAGACCGTCGCCCACCTCGTCAAGGTCTGACCATCCGTCCCGACGGAGAGGCGCACACATCGTCGAGGCGCCCCCTGTGGTCGACCGGCCGCCGCAGCGACCGTGCTCGAATGCGGCTGTGCGGCGGCTGATCTCGTAGGGGCGAAGCTCTCGCTTCGCTGGCGAGTCCGGCTCCCGCAGGCGCCATCGCCCCGCAGGGCGATAAATCATGCTCCGGGTTCAACCGTGTTCATGGATGACGGTTCGTTACCAGTTCTCACATCGCTCGAATGCCGGTGCCAGAACATGATTGGTCCATGCGGGCAGGATCGAACTCCGAGCAGCGGCCATCGCCCTACGGGCGATGGCCGCTGCGGCGGCCGGTCAGGGCAAGCCCATGACCCTACATCACGGGCGGCGGCGACCGGTCGACAATGCGGGTCGCCTCTACGTCACGGACCGCGTCATTGACGATCCCCATCGGTCGGCCGTAGTCTCTCCGGGCACGGTCCGACGGCGGACCAGTTCGACAGAGACGGCATCACGGAGGTTCTGCGGTGGCAGGCTAGACCGGGCGGATGATGAGGATAGCTGGCCACGACCTCGACGGGTGAGGTCGCGTCGCCATGTCTGCCCGATCCCCCGGTCCGGAGTCTCGCCCCGACAGGCCACTCCCCGTCCAGTCCGCCCACCCCCAGCGCCCCTGCCCGCTTCCGTGGCACCCCGGCGCGATCCGAACCCCTTTCCGCAGCCATGGCGAGACATTGACGACCGGGACCCTTCGACAGGAGTCTCCATGTCTCAGCGCGTCCCCCATACCCTCGACATCGACCTGAGCGGCCGGATCGCGATCGTGACCGGCGCCAGTCGCTCGGTCGGCATCGGCGCCGCGATCTGCCGCGCCCTCGCCAGCCTCGGCGCCGACGTCTTCTTCACCCACTGGCGACCGTTCGACCGCGAGACGCTCGACTGGCAGGACGACGGCGGACCCGACCGCCTGCTGGCCGAGCTGACCGGCATGGGCGTCCGGGCCGCCGCGGCCGAGATCGACTTCGGGCAGCCGGACGCCGCCGAGCGGGTGCTCGATGCCTGTGAGGGGGCACTCGGCGGACCGACGATCCTCGTCAACAACGCGACCCGCAGCGTCAGGATCGCCTGGGATGCGGTCGACGCCGCGGAGCTCGACGCCCACTACGCCGTCAACCTGCGCACGTTCGCCCTCCTGAGCATCGGCTTCGCGAGACGCTGGCCCGGCGGCGATCAGGGCCGGATCATCAGCCTGACCAGTGGCCAGGACCGCGGGGCGATGCCGGGCGAACTGCCCTACGTCGCCACCAAAGCCGCCATCGTCGCCTTCTCCCGCACGCTCTCGGTCGAGGTCGCGCCGAAGGGCATCCGGGTCAACGTCGTCAACCCCGGCCCGACCGACACCGGCTGGATGACACCGGAACTCCGGGCCGACCTCGTGACCAGGACGCCGCTCGGCGAGGGCAACCGGGTCGGGCAGCCAGAGGACGCCGCCCGGCTGATCGCCTTCCTCGCTACCGACGCGGCCCGGTGGATCACCGGCCAGGTGATCGCGTCGGAAGGCGGGTTCGGCGTGTGAGCATCACGTCACGGGTCGTTCACTCCCCGCCCTCGGCCCTGATCCACCGTGGCGACGAATCGTGGGGCTCGGCAGGTTGAGGTGAAGCGAGTTGAACTCGAAGCGCTCGGGTGGCGGAGCAGACCGCTCCCCCCAGCGCAGCGAGACCCCTCTCCGGCTCACCTGCTCGCTCACCCGC
>CAXTHM010000018.1:1976-58647 GCA_964244115.1 uncultured Thermomicrobiales bacterium | reverse complement strand
TCGAGACCAGTGGCGGTGGGAGCCCATGCTCTCAGCGCATCCCGTGCTTCGCCCAGTAGTGCCAGGCCTTCGCGACGGCGGTGACGACGTTCTTGATCTCGCCCTTGAGATCGAACGCCGGACCGGCCGGGACGAAGACGATGGTGCCAGCGCTCCGGGCGGCGACGTTCTCGGCCAGGATCGCCCGCGCCATCCACGTCGCGGCCGCGCGGTCCGGGCAGACCAGCCCGATCCAGCCGATCGCACCGTCGCGCTCGACCGGCCAGCACGTCGTCAGCGCCAGACCCCGTTCCAGCTCCTCACGGACCCATCCGTACCCATCCAGGTTGGCCGCGACCGCCTCGACGGTCGGCGCGGTGAGCATCGTTCCGCGGTGCGGCGGACCACCGATCAGGGCCAGATCGCAGAAGTCTGCCCAGATCCGGTCCCAGGCGACCCGGCCGTCGTCGTCGAAGACGAGATCGGCCGACCCCATCGGCGCCGAACTGACCGCCGATTCCGGTCGATCGATAGTATCGGACACAACGGGATATGTCGGATCCAGCGGACCGGTGCTCGAACGCCCGGCCCACACCTTCGCCCAGACGCCGTGCCCACCGACCTGACGACGATTGGTTGCTTGATCAGCCAAGCCGGATCTCCCTCAATGCGGACCAGATATCCAAGCGGTCGATGTCCGTAGGGGCTCGCAAGCTTCGCCCTTACGCATTGGTCGCCTCCGCGGCCGAGCGGGAAGCGCTGCCGTCGACGGCGCCATCTGCGGGGGAGCGGACGCCCGGCAGTGGCCGCAGGGCGTCCATCCGGCGGAAGGCCGGCAGCAGCAGGACGCCGACCCCGAGCACCTGGGCGAGGATGGCCAGGATGATCACCGACGGCCGGAAGCCGAGTTGACCGATCCCGAGACCGGCCAGCAGGATGCCGAGCGGCGAGGCGGCGCCGGCCACCGCCGAGTACGTGCTGAAGACGCGGCCCCGGATCGCCGCCGGGCTGCGCTCGTGCCGGATCGTGACCATCAGCGGGTTGATCGGCCCACCCACGAAGCCGGCGACGAGGAAGGCCGCGATCAGCAGCCCGACCGACGGCGAGACGGTGAACACCCAGAACTCGACCGGGGCGATCAGGTACGACGCGCACCAGATCACCGTCCGCGAGATCCGCCCGGCGAGGAAGCCGTAGAGGGTCGCGCCGAGGAACGCCCCGGCGCCGATCGCCGCGATCACCAGCCCGAGCGATGCCGCGCTGCCGAACGAGGCGTCGATGTAGAACGGCAGGACCAGCCCGACGACCGAACTCGCGATCGCGTTGGAGAGGGCCAGCGCGATCACCATCGGCCAGAGCAGCTCATCGCGCCGGATGAAGCGCAGGCCTGTGAGGACATCGGCCAGGTAGCTCTGGGTCGCGGCGAGCGGCACCGAGAAGACGGACCCCGGCACCGCCACGAGCAGGACGATCGCGCCAATCACCGATGCGCCGGCATCCAGCCACAGGACGTTGCTGGCACCCAGCCAGGCGACGAGCAGGCCCGCGACCGGCGTCCCGACCAGCAGCGCCAGGTTCTGGGTCGATTCGAACAGCGCGTTGATGCGCTCGAGTGGCCGCCCCGCCAGCGCCGCCAGCTCCGGCACCATCGATCGGCCGGCCGTGATCGCCGGGATCTCCAGGAGTGAGCCGATGAAGACGAAGGTAAGCAGGAGCCAGAACGGCAACCCGACGGTGTGATACCAGAGCGGGATCATCAGGATACCGAACCCGCTGACGAGGTTGGCGGTGATGGCGACCTGCCGAAAGCCGAGCCGGTCGATCAGCGCCCCGCCGAAGATCCCGACGACGAGCCCCGGCAGGAAGATGACGAAGCCGACCAGAGCCGTCCGCTCGGCGCTGCCGGTCGTCGTCAGGACGAACCACGGCAGCGCGATCAGGCTGAGCTGCTTGCCGAGCAGGGCGACCAGGTTGGCGATGAACAGCGCGTTGAGCGGACCTCTGCGGACTGCGGACCGTTCGGTGCTCGTCACGTCGGGTCCTCCCCTCCCGCATCCGGCGGGACGACGGGGTAGAAGCCGACCAGCCACTCGTAGAGCGTCGCGTCCGGTGCTCCGGCCGCTGTCCGCACCTCCGTCGGACCGGAGAGCGTCTGGTCTTCGAATGGGAGCGAGAAGTCCTCGTACCGCTGTGAGAACTCGGCGACCTGGGCGTCGGTGAACCGGTACCAGGTCCGACCCACCGTCATCCGCCGCGGCTGGATGGCATCCTGGCCGGTGCCGTCGAAGTCGATCAGTCCGGCCGCGACGGCACGCCGGATCTCCGTGGCAACCTCGTCGAGCACGACCGAGAGGTAGACCTCGAGCGGCGCCTGATCGCCATGCGGCCCACCGAGGAGCGACTTGTCGACGCTGAGGCGGTAGGCCGTCACGCGATACCGCTTCTCGGTAATCCCCGCGACGAGGTGCGTCTCGGCGACCGCGACCAGATCATGCGACTCCAGCAGCCGGACGTGGTAGTAGAGCCGGGTCCGGGCGACACCCAACAGCCCGGCCAGCTCGGTGACCGTCCGCGGCGCCTGCCGGAGTAGTTCGAGGATCCGCAGCCGGAGCGGATCGGCGATCAGTCGCAGGACCTCCGGGTCATCGAGGACGCGCATCTCATTCCCGCCGGCCATCGTCATCAGTGCCTCCTGTTTACGGACATTATCACGTTCATAGGTCCGTGAATACCCCTCGCGGGTCGGGGCTCGATTCGGTCGTCGACCGCTCCGCCAGCGTGAATCGATCTTGATCGTCTTGTCATCAATAGCCACTCGACATATGGGCCGCATCTGGTACCCTTGATGGACCGCCGCGCTCGATCGTCGGCGCCGGACCCGGACATCATCTGCCATGTCCCCCGGTGCCTGCGGCGGTTCCGTCCAATTCAGCACGGTCGCTCCCGATGACCGCTCGCTTCAGTTCCTTGGACGGATACTCTCTGCGGGAGCTCCCGGTGCGCGGCGGATCGCGCCCAAGAAAGCATCGTCCCCCAGCCGGGGCCAACGATGACGAGGGTAGAGCGTTATGACCTGTTGCCGAGACGCGTTCCCGACTCCGAAGCTGGCGTCGATCTCCGATCGTTCCGCGTCCACCGCCGGCCCGATCACCCTGACCCGACCATCGACGCCACCGGCCACCGACCTCGGCACGCGGCTCCGGCCGGACTTCCCGATCCTCAACCAGCTCCCGCTGCCCGGCCGACCGGCCCTCGCCTTCCTCGACACCGCCGCTTCATCGCAGAAGCCGCACGTCGTCATCGACGCCCTCTCCACCTACTACCAGACGACCCACGCGAACATCCACCGCGGCGTCTACCAGCTCTCCGAGCACGCCACCGCCCAGTTCGAGGCGGCCCGGGCGACCATCGCCGACTTCATCGGGGCGCCCGATCACCACGAGGTCGTCTTCACCCGAAACACGACCGAGGGCATTAATCTGGTCGCCAACGCCTGGGGGCGCCGCAACCTGCGGCCCGGCGACCTGATCGTCCTGACCGTCATGGAGCACCACAGCAACCTCGTCCCCTGGCAGTTGATCGCCGAGGAGACCGGCGCCGAGCTCGGCTTCGTCGGCCTGCTCCCGGACGGGACGCTCGACCTCGACAGCCTGGACGTCCTGCTGGCCCGCGAGCCGAAGCTGGTCGCGTTCAGCCACGTCAGCAACGCCCTCGGCACGATCCACCCGGCGTCGGAGATCACCCGCCGCGCCAAGGCTGCCGGTGCGACGGTCCTGATCGACGGCGCCCAGAGCGCCCCGCACATCCCGGTGAACGTCGCCGAACTGGGCTGCGACTTCTTCGCGTTCTCCGGCCACAAGGTCCTCGGCCCGACCGGGATCGGCGTCCTCTGGGGTCGCCGCGAGATCCTCGACGCGATGCCCCCGTTCATGGGCGGCGGCAGCATGATCCGCCGGGTCGAACTGACCCACTCGACCTGGGCGGACGTCCCGGCCCGGTTCGAGGCCGGCACCCCGGCCATCGCCGAGGCGATCGGGCTCGGCGTCGCGGTCGACTATCTCCGCACGGTCGGCCTCGAGAACGTGGCCGCCCACGAGCACGACCTGCTCGGCTACGCCCTCGGCCGGCTGGCGGAGGTGCCGGGCGTGACCGTCCTCGGGCCGAGCGACCCGAACCGGCAGGCTGGCGTCGTTAGCTTCACGGTCGACGGCGTCCATCCGCACGACGTCGCGGCGATCCTCGACGAGGGCGGCGTCGCCGTCCGCGCCGGCCACCACTGCTGCCAGCCGCTGCTACGCGAGATGGGTCTCGTGGCGACGACCCGGGCCTCGTTCGGGCCGTACACGATCCGGCCCGAGATCGACGCCCTGATCACGAGCCTGCACCGGGTCAACAAGATCTTCAACGGCTCGACTGGAGCCCCGTCCGCGGCCTGATCACGGATCCGATGACGTCCTCACGGTGGGTCACGTCGATCGCGAGCGCGGGATTCGCTCGATCCGGACTTTCGGAGCAGCCGTCGCTACACAGCAGAGACCGGGTCCACGCCGCCTCCTGGCCGGTGGACCCGGTCTCTGTTGCGTGGGCGGCGACGCTCGGCCGCCGGAACGCGGTACGCTTCGGGAAGCGAGCGACCGCGGCGCCCGTCCGGTGCCTCTCCCGACCGACCCGGAGCCCTGATGACCGACAGCATGTACCGCGAGATCATCCTCGATCACTACAGAAACCCGCATCACCACGGCCGGCTCGACCCGGCCGATGTCTCCCATGAGGCGACCAACTCGCTCTGCGGCGACGAGATCCGGATCGATGTCCGGATCACCGACGGCGTCATCTCCGAGATCGCCTTCGACGGCCGCGGCTGCGCGGTCAGCCAGGCGTCGGCCTCGATCCTGACCGACATGGTCGTCGGGATGCCGGTACTCGACGCGATCGCCCTCAGCCGCGAGGACCTGCTCGACGAGCTCGGCATCCCGGTCAGCCCGGCCCGGATGAAGTGCGCGACACTCGGCCTGAAGGCCCTCAAGCTCGGACTGACCGGCGCCGTCTCGATCGACGATGACAAGCTCTGATGCCCGCTCATCACCGGTCGAGACCGGACGGAGTCGCCCGATGAGCGTCGAGGAACTCTGGCGCTACCCGGTCAAGTCGATGGCCGGCGAATCGCTCCTGTCGCTGACGTTCGGCGAGCGTGGCGGGCACGGCGACCGGACGTTCGCCCTGATCGACAGCCAGACCGGACGGATCGGCAGCGCCAAACTGCCCCGCCGATGGGGGCGACTGGTCGACTGCTCCGCCACGCTGATCGCCGATGGCTCGGTCGTGGTCCGCTTCCCGGACGGCACCGTGGTCGCGGGACCCGGACCGGCGCTGAACGCCGCCCTGTCGGGTCTGCTCGGCATCGCCGCCCACCTCGTCGGCTCGGTCCCCGCCGACGCCCGGATCGACCGCTACTGGCCGGACGTCGAGGGGCTCGCCCTCCGCGACATCGAGACGACGGGAGGGATCGCCGCCGCCGCGCCGGGGACGTTCTTCGACCATGCACCGGTCCACCTGATCACGACCGGGACCCTCGCGACGATCCGATCCGAGCGCCCGGGGATCGCCCTCGATGCCCGGCGATTCCGGCCCAGCATCGTGATCGACAGCGGCCCCACCGACGACCCGTTCCCGGAGAACGCCTGGGTGGGACAGGACCTGATCGTGGGGGAGGTCCGGCTCCGCGTGACGGACCCGACCCCCCGCTGCGTCGTCACGAGCCTGCCCCACGGCGACCTGCCGCCCGACCCTGGGCTGCTGCGCCGGATCGCGGTCCGCAATACCGTCGGGATCCCGGCGCTCGGCATGGCCGCGATGCCGAGCCTCGGCATCTACGCCACCGTCGTGGCACCCGGTACCATCTCCACCGGCGATCCCGTCCAGGTCGCCTGAACTCAGTCCACCCTTCATCAGCCGTCCAACCCGAACAGGGATGCCCCACCGATGACCGATGCCGACTTCGTGACCGTGGCCCGGACCGGCGACCTCGCCCCCGGCGAGATGACCTACGTCGACGTCCGCAACAGCGCGGTCTGCCTGATCAACCTCGACGGCGAGTTCCACGCCATCGACGACAGCTGCACGCATGCGGAGGCCTCACTCTCCGACGGCACGGTCGAGGGCGGCATCATCGAGTGCCCGCTCCACGGTGGGTGCTTCGACATCCGGACCGGCTCCCCGGCGGCGATGCCGGTCGTGACGCCGGTCGGAGTCCACCGGGTCCGTGTCGTCGGGGACACCGTCCAGGTCGCGTTGATCGAGCCGTAGCTCCGACGAGACAGCTCCGGACCGCGTGGTCCCGAACGGGCGAATGCACATGTCGTCGGAACTGCCTACAATGTCGTCTGCCCTGCCGGTCGCGGCGGGCGGTTCCGGATTACCTGGCGCCCATCCGACGCGCCCCGGAGAGTCGCCCGTGGAAGCCCTTGCCGTCGTTCTCGCCGTGGTCCTGATCGCCCTGCTGGGCGGGATCGTCTTCGTCTTCCGGGAGGCCGGGCAGCAACTGTTCTCCGGCGCCTACCGGCAGCGGATCAGCACCTCCGAGGCCGAAGCCCGGGAGCGGGCCGACGCCCTCCGGGGCGTCTACGAGGACTACCGCTCCCAGCTCGTCAGCCTGCAGGACAGCCGGTCCGAACTCGAGGCGACGCTGGTCGAGATCCGGGCCAACGAGCGCGCCAGCCAGCGCGAGCGAGACCAGCTCCTCGATCAGCTCCGCCGCTCCGGGGAGCACCTGGACGCGCGGGTCGAGTCCCTCCGGGAGCAGGAACTCGCGACGCTGCAAGCCGGCGCGGCGACACCCCAGCTCTCAGCGGTCGCCGGCGAGGACTCATCGGAGCTGTTCGTGCGCCGGGCCGACATCCTCGGGGAACTCTATGACCGGCTGGCCCGGGTCGAGTTCTCGATCGTCTCGCTGACCAACCCGATCCTGCTGCCCGGCGAGTCGTTCCGGGTCCCGACCGACCTGGCGCCGGAACTGCTGCGCTGGGACAACTGGCGGGAGGTCGGGGAAACGGCCTTCGCGCTGGGCGAGTACTTCAACCAGCACCGCATCCATCTCGACCAGACCACGGCCCGGGCGGTCGAAGCCTGCATCGCGACGGTTCGGTCGACGCTGACCCAGGACATCTACCCGTCGCTCTCGGAACAGCCCGACGCCGACCAGGAGCGCCGCATCCGCGAGTCGCTGGCCGCCCTGACGATCATTCCCCGCCTGCGCCGCTACCTCGAGGCCGAGTACCGCAGCTTCACCGGGATCGCCGAACCGGACGAAGTCGACCCGGTCCCGCCGACACCCAGTGGGGCGGCCACGACGGGGCAGTAGGGCGGATCCGCACCTCGCGCGAATGAGGAGGTGAGGTGCGTGTGGTGCGCTACAGGGTGACGGTCGCAGCCGTTGCAGGGTGAGGCCAGAAAGCGCAAGCACACTCCCGTACGATCTGGATACGCATTTTCGGGAGTGCAGGAGCGCTTGCGCGACCCGTGGAAGCCCCTCTCCGGGCGGGAGCGCCGCAGCGCGAAACGAGCCAGGGAGGGGTTTTGGGGAGGAGTCTGCTCCGCGACGGCGATCTTCGCCGTGATCACACATGCAGCTAATCCCGTTATCGCCCGGCCGGGCGGTGGCCGCCGCGGCGGTCGGATGCGCGAGATTACCTCCACGACGTCCGTGCCGCCGCTCGACCCACTCGACCTCAACGGGTCGAAACCCACTCTCACCCGCTATCCGAGGCGGACGGTCGTGCGGACGGTGCCGGCCCGGGGCGTCCCGGCGGTGATCGTCAGTTCCGTCCCGGCCGGCGCCGCGACAACCCACTCGACGAACTTGCGGCTCAGGTTCGGGTACTCGCTGCGCTGGGCGAACGCGGTGTGCTGGCTGGAGCGCCCGGCGAGGTGGCCGATCTCCTGCTCCGCCTTGCCGGACGCCGAGACCAGCGTCGCGCCCTCGGGCAGCTCGACGCGGACCCGGATCGGCTTCGGCTGGCCGGTCGCCTTGGCGGTATCGCTGCCGTAGGTCGGCAGGAAGCCGCTGTTGGCGATCGTCGCCCAGACGCGGTAGACCCCCTCGCCGACCATCTCGCTGCCGGAGTCGATCACCCGGAGCTTCGGCGCGGTGCCCATCGCCCGGACCGTGAACGGGACGTTCCGGTTGATCTCCCCTTCGAGGAACGGTCCCGGCGGGTTCTGGATGCCGAACTTGAAGTCCCAGCCGCCGATCTCGACCGGCCCGAGCTGCGGGTGCTCGAACGCCCGCCACGGCGAGAAGCCGCGACCGCCGGCCTGCTGGTCGAGGAGGTGGAGCATCCTGAGGTCGTCGTCCTCGGTCCGCTCCTCCGGCCATTTGATGAAGTCGGTCACGTCGCAGCCGGCCTCCATCGGCAGGCTCCAGAGTTCGGTCGCGAACGAGAAGACGCCGACGTAGTCGAACATCCAGTCCTGGAAGGAGCCGTAGATCGGCTTCTTCTTGTCATAGGCGAAGTCATGGAAGATCGAGACGCAGCGGTAGCCGGTCTCCTCCTCGCCCATCGCGCCGATCGCCTTGTAGGTCCGCAGGTCATGCTCGGGCAGCTCGTCGTCCGGCCGCAGCGCCGACGCCCGGAGGATCACCCGCGACTGCGTGTGGTAGTGCTGGGAACCGTGGATGTTCGGGTGCGCCAGGATGAAATCGGCGACGGCGCGGGTCTCGGGCTCGCTGAGCGGGTACGGCCCGGCGCCCTTCTGGGTCCACTCCGGCTTCCAGTCCCGCGGCATGTTCCGGTTGAGATCGAGGCCCCACTTCGACGGCGCGACGGCGACCGCGCCGCCATCGAAGTGCTCGATCAGCCCTTCGGGGTGGACGAAGAAGTACTCGCCCCCGAACTCGTCGGCGCCGCGCCGGACCATGATCCGGTCGTCCTTCGTCGATCGCTTCCACGGACCGTCCGGGTCCGGGACACGCATGGAGCCGATAACGCCATCGCCATCGATGTCGGCGATCTGGATACCGTCGTGGGTGTCCTCGTCGGGGTAGCGCCGGATCGAGGAGCGCATCCGCTCGGCGGTGGTCAGGTAGACCTCGCTGGCGTCGACCATGATCCGCGGGATGACGTAGACGGTCGTCTCGTCGATCAGCCGGGTGACGCGCTCGTCGGTGCCGTAGCGGCTGAGCAGGTAGTGGATGTTGCCGAGGGCGACCGAGGAGCCGGTGACCTCACCGGCGTGGATATTGGCATCCACGTAGTAGGCCGGCTTCTCGGTGTCCGGGCCGGTCGCGCGGTTGGTGATCGTCACAACCCAGATGTCGCGCCCCTCGCCGCTCGTGCCGATGCTGCCCAGGGTCGCGATCTCCGGGTACTGCTCGACCCAGCCACGAATGAGTTCGGTCAGTTCGCCGTAGCGGTAGTAGCGGTCCAGCCGCCAGTCCGCGCTCTCGGCCAGATAGTGCCGCTCGACGATGCCTGCCTCGGCCATGCCTTCTCCCCGTCTCACGCTCCCCGAACCGACTGACGGGCAGGCTACCACGGTCCCGGCAGGCGGCGAAACGGCTCAGGTCCCGCTCACGTCAATCGGCGACGGGCTGACGCGACCGGGACGTGGCGGGCGCGGCGGAGCGCGGCAGGCCGTCGGTCAGGATTGCCTGGTGACGTCGAACGTGATCCAGCGGTCGGGACGGACGGTGAAGAGGACCAGGCGCTGCTCCGGGTGGCCGAGCTCGGTGTCGACGAACTTCGCGGCGCCACGGGCCGGCAGGTAGCGCCCGACGATGGCCAGCATCTGCTCTCGCGTCGGCGGCCGGTCGACGCTGACGACCGTGCCTTCGACGGTGACGTAGCGGTAGGGATAGGTCGGCTTCTGCATGTTCAGCGTGACGGCGCCGGCCGCCTCGATCAGGCGCGTCTTGCGGGCGATCCGGCCGTGGGTCTGGGTATAGAAGGTGATGTTGCCGCCCGGCTCGTAGCCGTAGAACAGCGGCACGGTGTGGGGCGGACGCCCGTCGTCGCTGGCGACACTCAGCACCGCGATGTGCGGCTCGGCCAGAAACGCGTCGTGCTCGTCGTCGGTCATCATCTGCTGCGTCATGGGTCCGTGCTCCTCGGGATCAGCGGGCTATGGTCCAGACGCTGCCACTCGCCCGTCGGAGTTCTGTTCGCACGGGGACTGCCAGTGTCGTCGGTGACGATCAGCGGGACACCGACCCACTCCCTTCGCCGTGTGAAGGGGTCGGGAAGGGGTCGCGACTACACCGCCTCGCCGAAGAACGTCGTCCCCGGCTTGGCGTGCGCCCGGGCGACCGTCTCGTTCAGGGTCAGGCCGTGGCCCGGCGCCTCGTCGAGGTGGATGAACCCGTCCCGGATCACCGGGTCCCCTTCGACCAGCTCCGACCACCACGGGACGTCGTTGGCGTGGAACTCCATCACCAGGAAGTTGCTCATCGCCGCGCACATCTGCGCGGCGGCGACGGTCCCGACCGGCGACGCGACATTGTGCGGCGCGATCGGGATGAAGTACTGGTCGGCGTGGTCGGCGACCTTCTTGGCCTCCAGCAGCCCGCCCATCTTCGGGATGTCCGGGGCGATGATCCGGACCATCTGCTTCTCGATCAGCCGCCGGTACTGGTTCTTCCGGTACAGGTTCTCGCCGGTGCAGATCGGCGTCGAGGTGTTGCGCTGGACCTCGGCGTGGGCCTCGAGGTTCTCGGGCGGCACCGGGTCCTCCAGCCAGAGCAGGTCGAACCGCTCCAGCTCCTTCGCCAGCCGGATCGCGTCCCCGACGGTGTACTTCCAGTGCAGGTCCATCGCCAGCATGATCTCCGAGCCGACGGCCGCCTTGACGGCCGCCACGCAGGCGACCATCCACTCGCGCTCCGGCGAGGAGATCGTCCGGTTGTAGGGCTCCAGCCAGTGGTTCCGCTCCGCCAGCAGCCCCTCGGAGATGTCGTGCCGGTCCTTGAACGGGTTGAAGACGTCCAGGTCGAACTTCATCGCCGTGAAGCCCTGGGCCTTGACCTCCCGCGCCTTCTCGGCCCAGCTCTCCGGGGTGTCGTCGTCACCGGAGTGGCAGTCGGCGTAGATCCGGATCCTGTCCCGGAACCGGCCGCCGAACAGCGTCGAGATCGGCGTGCCGACCGACCGGGCGACGAGATCCCATAGCGCGATCTCGATCCCGCTGATCGCCGTGACCGTCGCGCCCCCCTGCGAGCCCGCCCCGGACATCCGCCGGATGAGGTTCTCGAAGATCCGGCCGATGTTGCGCGGGTCCTCCCCGATCAGGGTCGGCGCGCACGCCTGGACGAGTTCGGCGACGCCGGCCCCCCAGTACGCCTCACCGAGCCCTGACACCCCGGTGTCGGTCCCGATCCGGACCAGGACCCAGTCGAAATTGCCCTCGATGACCGCCGTCTCCACTGACGTGATCTTCATGTTTCGTCGACTCCTCGCGCCCAAGCGGTGCGCATTGCCACCGGTCACCGTCCCAGCACATGATGGGTCGGCAGCCGGACAAGCGTATGGCGCGTGACCGTAGCACGGTTGAGGACGCCGTGGGGCAAAGGCGTTGCCCGATCAGAGCCCGACGAAGAGAGGCAATCCCGACCAAGGGACAGAGTTCAGCACAGATTGGAGAAGAGCGAAAGAGGATCACCAGGCGCGGCGATCATCGGCTATGGACCGGAGACGCCGGGACTGGTCTGTTGTGCCTGGAGTGCGAGAACCAAGCGGATGCCGTCGTCGATTTCCCCAAGGAGACGCGGTGGGCAGCCGCCGACTCGACTGGCTATGAACGTCAGCGGCAGGTGAACCAATTTGTCTGGCAGGACCATCGACGACCGGGTGATTCCCAATGCTTCGTGATAGGGCGATCCCTCGAGAACTCGGATACGGCATCCCAGCAATGGCAGTGCCAGATCACTGGTGAAGGGCACAAGGAGGATCGTCTCGTCGTCCGAAACGAAGTCGTCAGCCTGGACGATGATCGCCGGTCGAGGCTTGCCTTCGGCAGTCCGCTTGTGGGGCCAAAGGGCCACAACGACGTCACCTCTTGAGAAGGTCGCCATACTCGTCCATATCATCTCGATCCCAGTAGGGCGCCATGAATGCGAATTCATCAGCCGCAGCATCAAATTCCTCACGGGTCAAGCCCATCTCATGGAACGGGATCCCCCTCGGCCGCGGTGCGTCGTCCGTCGATGTGTCCACATGCATATCATCCGGATTCAAGGAAAGAGGCGTTTCGTCCAGCCGCGACCTCAGCTCGATCAGCAATCGCTCGGCTTCATCGCGTGACAGTTCAAGCAGGACGTCCTCGCTGGCATCCTTCGGCTCGCCGACCCATCGCGTAGCAATGTCGACGCTGATGACTCCATGATCGTTACGCACGGTGATCCCCGTCGCGGGCACGCGAATCCGTCCCGCCGAGCGGCCGTCGTTGGCGCTATTCGACTCCTGCCTGACGCTCATGGCCGTGCCTTCCTGCTATGGATATTCCCGGACGCACAGTGTGCCATACGGAACGCAACGACCGGGACCACAGCCTTTCACTTTCACGTGCATGGCACCACCTCTTGCATCGAACAGATGGTGGTGATCTTGGACCGCTATGCCTCGACGCGGGCAGTCAGATGCTGCCAGACGGTCTGAACCAGGGCACAGGTCGCGACCTGTTCGGCACGAACACGTCGGAACCGGTGCCTGTCAAAACAGCAGTCGTTATGCTGTCCGGGCGACCAATCAATTGACCATCGACCATCTCGCGTGAATTTCGGAACCCCGTCCAATTCTATCCGGACCCTTCCGAGGGTGACCGCATGCGCAAGGTGCCAATATTGACGTCGCCGGCCTTGACGCGTTCCCCGCGATTGTTTCCTTGTCGACTGACATGGCAGCGGTCGGTCAGGCTGCGGCTCGTCCCACACCGTCGGCCAGCCGGACGCCGTCCGTCGCCTCGAACAGGTGGAGGTGATCCTCGTCCAGCCGCAGCCAGACCGGCTGGTCCGGGTGCAGCGTCGTCTCGGGCGGGACGCTGGCGACGAGCGTCTCGCCGTCCAGCAGGATGTGGACATAGGTGATGTCGCCGGTCGGCTCGACGGTGTAGACGCGGGCCGGGATGGCGATGTCGGTCTCCTCGGTCAGGAGGCCGATATGGCCGTGGCGGATGCCGGCGACGACGCGGCCGCTCGATGTCCTGGCGACCGCGGCATTGCGGTCCAGGAGCGGCAGCGTCCAGCCAGAGGCGCCACCCAGCGCCGTCCGGCCCCGGTCGTCGGTCGTGACATCGGCGGCGATCAGGTTCATCGCCGGAGAGCCGACGAACGATGCCACGAACGTATTGACCGGCCCGTCGTAGATCTCCTTCGGGGCACCGTACTGCTGCATCACCCCGCCGCTCATGACGGCCATCTTGTCGGCCATCGTGACAGCCTCGACCTGGTCGTGGGTGACGTAGAGGATCGTCGCGCCGAGTTCCTGATGGAACCGCTTCAGTTCGGCCCGCATCTGGACGCGCAACTTGGCATCGAGGTTGGAGAGCGGCTCGTCCATGAGGAACGCGGCCGGGTTGCGGACCAGCGCCCGACCGAGCGCGACGCGCTGCTGCTGCCCCCCGGACAGTTGCCTGGGCCGCCGGTCGAGCAGCATCTCGATGTTCAGGATCTTCGCCGTCTTCCGGACCCGCTCCTCGATGTCGGCCTTGCCCAGCTTCCGCATCCTGAGCGGGAAGGCGAGGTTATCGAATACGGACTTGTTCGGGTAGAGGGCGTAATTCTGGAAGACCATTGCCAGGTCGCGGTCCTTGGGGTCGAGGTCGTTGACCAGCCGGTCGCCGACGTAGATCTCGCCGTCGGTCAGCTCGATCAGCCCGGCGACGAGGTTGAGCGTCGTCGTCTTGCCGCAGCCCGACGGCCCGACCAGGGCCACGAACTCGCCGTCGTGGACATCGATCGAGACGCCGTCGACAGCGGGGACGGTGCCGTAGCTCTTGTAGACGTCGCGCAGCGTGATCTGGGCCATGTGGTGTTCTCTCCCGGTCCCGCGATTTGTCCGGTCTGAAGGAACCGGCTGAAGGACGTTGGATTCGACGATCCCATTGTTCCTGATCGCCCCGCCATTCCGGCGTTGTCTTTCGGAACTCAACCGGGAATCAAATGTGGCTCAGCCGGTCCCTTCAGGGCCGGCCCTGACGGCCCAACGAGGCCGATGGTCAATGCTTCACGGCGCCCTCGGTCAGGGCCTGGACGAAGTACCGCTGGAGCAGCAGGAACAGCAGCACGACCGGGACGCTCATGATGAACGAGGCCGCCATCAGGCCCGGCCAGTTCGAGGCGTACTCGGTGAAGAACCGGCCCAGGCCGACCGGCAGCGTCATCAACTCCTCGCGGTTGATCAGCGTCCGAGCGTAGATGTACTCGTTCCAGGCCTGGATGAAGGCGTAGATCGCCGTCGCGATGATGCCCGGCGATGAGAGCGGCATCACGATCAGCCGGAACGCCTGCCACCGGGTCGCGCCGTCGATTCGGGCCGCCATCTCCAGCTCGACCGGGATGTTGTCGTAGAACCCCTTCAGGAGCCAGATCGAGAGCGGCAACCCGAAGGTGAGATAGGTGATGATCAGCGAGAGGTGCGTATCGATCAGGCCGAGGTTCCGCATCAGGATGAACAGCGGGATCAGGAAGACGACCGCCGGGAACATGTTGCGGAACAGGACGCCGAAGAACAGCGCGTCCTTGCCGGGGAACGAGAACCGCGAGAAGGCGTAGGCCGCCGGGACACCGACGACCAGGCCGAGCGCCGTCGTCGCGGTCGAGACCCAGAGGCTGTTGCCGAGGTAGCGCAGGAACGTCTGCCCGACGTCCGCCCGCGGGTTGAGCAACTCGCGGTACTGCTGGATCGTCGGGAACTCCGGGATCCAGCGGGGCGGGTACTCCGTCGCCGCGAACTCGCTCTTCAGCGAGGTCGAGAGCATCCAGAGCATCGGCAGGAGCGCGTAGACGATCAGGCCGGCCATGAAGACCCAGCCGGCGATCGTCCAGGCGCCCGGCCGCTGCCGGCGACGGGTCCGTGCTTTCGTCCGGGTCGCGGGCCGAGCAGTGGCGGCCCTGGGCATCGGCAGGATCGAGGCGCGAGCCACACCGGCCCCGGCCGCGATGGGTTCTGGTCGCCGCGTCGGGACCACACCCTCGTTGATCACGGTCATTTCCCGTCTCCCGTCTTTGGGCCGCTGCCGGTCAGGGCCCGGACGTAGAAGTAGCCGATGATCGCCATGAACAGGAACAGGATCACGGAGTAGGCCGACGCCTCCCCGTAGCGAAGGCCGGCGCCGAAGGAGATCTTGTAGATCTCGGTGATCCAGAGCTGCGAGGCGTTGGCCGGGCCGCCGCCCGTCATCAGGTACGGCAGCGTGAAGGAGTTCAGGTTCGTCACCGCCAGCAGGAGCGTCGTGATCAGCAGGACGCCCTTGAGGTGCGGCAGGGTGATGTGGCGGAACTGGCTCCAGGTACTCGCCCCGTCGACGCGGGCCGCGCGGAGCAACTGCTGCGGGACGGTCTGGAGCCCGGCCATGACCATGATCATGACGAACGGGAACTCCTTCCAGACGTTGACGATGACCAGCGCCGGCATGACCCGGCTGCGATCGTCGAGCACGACCAGCGGGTCGCTGATCCAGCCCCAGGCCAGGAGCTGGTTGCTGATCAGGCCGTAGTCGGAATGGAGCATCCACTTCCAGATGTAGGCCGCCGCGACCGCCGAGATCACCCACGGGATCAGCAGGATGCCGCGCAGGAGCCCCCGCCCGATGAACTCGCGGTGCAGCACCATCGCCGCCGCGAAGCCGAGCACGACCGCGAGCAGCGTGCTGCCGACGGTCCAGACGATCGTGTTGCGGGTCACCTTCCAGAACAGGTCGTCCCGCAGGATGCCGGTGTAGTTGCTGATCCCGGTCCAGGTCCAGTTCGGGTCGCGGGCATCGGTGAAGAAGAACGAGCGGTAGACGGTGTAGACGAGCGGGTAACCGATCACGACGAGCATGACGATGATCGCCGGGGCGACGTACAGGTAGTCGGCGGCGTGGCTGCGGATCCGGCTGAGGGTGCCGGGTGCCGCCCGCCGGTTCCGGGCCGGTCCGCCCGGAAGGGTCGGAGCCTGGGTTGCCATGGCGCGCTCCTCGGGATCACTGGGAGAGGGAACGCCTGACCGGGACGGAGGCCGACCGTCCCGGTCAGGGATGAGCCGTCGGGATCGACGGCCGGCGGTCAGCCAGCCCGCTGCGAGATCAGGTCGGTGATCTTCTGGGCGGCGTCGTCGGCCGCTTCCTGGACGGTCATCGCCTCGCTGAGGGCGTTCTGCAGCATGTCCGGCACGATCGAGTTCATGATCTCGGTCGACTCCGGCACGACCGGGAACGGGATGCCGTAGGGCAGCATCGAGGTCGTCACTTCGAGGAACTTGATCGAGTCCAGACGCTCCTTCATCCACGGCGTCCGGAAGCCGCGCAGGTTGGACGGGTTGGAGTCCGTCCAGTTGTTCTTCAGGCTCCACTCCGGCGACGTCAGCAGCCCCATCATCGCCTTGGCGGCGTTGAGGTCGACCGTCCCGCCGTGGGCGGCATCGGTGAAGACGTGGGCGTTCGAGCCCCCGAAGACGACCGCGCGGCGGACCGGTCCGGCCGGGATCAGCGTGTACGCCATGTTGTCGACGACGCGCTGGGCCCGCTCGAGCTCCTCGGGGTTCGTCAGCGTGGCGAGCTTGCCCTGCAGGGCGACGTACTCGCTCGGGTGCGAGATCATCATCGCGATCTGCTCGGTCAGGAACAGGTCCTGGTTCTCGACCTGCGTGTTGGTCAGCGCCGACGTCGGCACCGAGCGGTCGGTCACGTACATGTCGTACATGAGCTGGAGCGCCTGGACACCCTCGGGGGTGTTGATCTTGGTCGTCGCGTAGGTCGGGGCGGCGTCGGCCTCGTCCAGCGCGCTGCCGCCGTAGGCCCAGAGCATCGGCATGAACCGGAACGGCGTGTTGCCGGCGTTCTGCTTGGCGACCATGCCGTAGCCCTTGACCCGTGGGCCGAGGGTGTCGGTGATCGTCTTCGAGGCCTGCCGGACCTCTTCCCAGGTCTGCGGCGGCATGTCCGGGTTCAACCCGGCCCGCTGGAAGATGTCGCGGTTGTAGATGAACGCCATCGTCTCGTTGTTGGTCGGGATGCCGTAGTACTTGCCCTCCCACGTCACGGACTTGAGGGCGCCCGGCCAGAACATGTCCGGGGTGAGGCCGTAGTCCTCCAGTCTGACCTCCTGCAGGAGGCCGCGAGCGGCGAACTCGACGCCCCAGAGGATCGGGAACTTCGCGACCGTCGGAGAGGCGCCTCCGGCGGCGGCGACGCGGGTCTTATCGAGCAGTTCGTTGTAGTCGACGTTCTGGACGTCCAGCGAGATCGCCGGCCAGAGCGTCCGGAAGGCGGTCTGGTACTCGTCGAACAGCTCGATCGCGATCGGGGGCGAGGCCTGGTTGGGTCCCGCCACCCACCACGACAGCTCGCCGGCCGTCTCGGCCGGGACGAGGGCGTGCATCTCGGCGGCGGTGTCGACGGTTTCGGTGCCGGCCATCGCGGTGATGGTCTCGGGGTTCCAGGTCGCCGGGTCGATCCCGGTCTGGCCCCCACCACCATCCTGAGCCAGGACGGACGGCGCGACGGACGCGCCGACGGCAAGCGCGGCGGCGGCTCCGGCGGCGGTCCCGATCAGTGTGCGACGATCGAACGAGGACGAGCGGATGGTGTCATGACGGATGGGGTCACCCACGATGCGCCTCCAGGGACTCAGCTTCGAGTCGGCGCCAGGATGAGTGTGCCGTCGAGCCTCAGCGCGGCAGCGCGCCGACCTGTTCTCGGGCCACCCTGGCGATCAGTGCCAGTTCGGACTCCCCATGGAGCGAAAGGTGCTGATGCCAGTTTTATGCATGTTCCACGGAGGAATGTCAAGCACGCCGGACCGATAGCCGGCAGCCCTCGGAGATCGAAATCGCGGTGCACGATGTCTCGACAGACCGGCACGGAGATGGCTAAATGGGTGACATGAACGACATCCTTTCGCCGGCGCCCTTCACGGTGCGGCCCCGGCTCGACACCAAGCCCTGGGGCGGGACCCGCCTCGCGTCGATGGGCTTCGAGCGCCCGGCGGACGAGACGGACCCGCTGGGTGAGGTGGTCATCTCCGCCGACCAGTCCGTCATCTCCAGCGGCGACCATGCAGGGCTGAGCCTGGGCGAGCTGACCCGCCGATATCCCAACGAGGTGGCCGGCCCGCTCGGTCGGGCGATGACCGACGGGCGGCCCGTCTTTCCCCTGTTGATCAAACTGCTCGACGCGGCGAAGAACCTGTCGATCCAGGTCCACCCCGACGACGATCAGGCGGCGGCCCTCGGGGGCAACGGCAAGACCGAGGCCTGGTACGTCCTCGACGCGCAGGCCGACGCCCAACTCTTCCTCGGGCTGACGACGCTCGACCTGGCCGGATTCCTCTCGGCCTGCGAGGCCGGCGACGGCAGCTCCTCCCGGTTCCTGCGGCAACTCGCCGCCCGGCCCAGGGAGACGGTCCTCCTGCCGGCCGGGACAGTCCACGCCCTCGGTGGCGGGGTGCTCATCTACGAGGTCCAGCAGCCGTCGGAAATCACCTACCGGCTGGACGACTGGGGCCGGGTCAGCGCCGACGGCCGCCCTCGGGAGCGGCACCTCGAGGTGGGCGCCCGGGCGATCAAGCCGTACCTCCGCCCGTCGCCGAACGCGGGGGCCAACCGCGACTCCACGATCGGGAAGCGCCAGTTCCTGACCGCCTGCCGCTATTTCGCCCTGGAGCGGATCACCCTCAGCGGCGACGAACAGCTCACGGTCACGACCAGCGGCTCGCCCCAGATCCTGACCGTGATCGCCGGGCAGCTCTGCGTCGGGCCGGATGCGGACCGGCTCACCGCCGATGTCGGCGCCTCGATCGTCGTCCCGGCGGCCCGGTCGTCCGTCACGCTGGCCAGCGCCGACGCTCGCGAGATGACGGTGCTCCGGGCCTGGATCCCCGATCTCCCCAACGAGGTGATCGGCCCCGCCCGCCGTGCCGGTATCTCCGACACCGTCCTGGCCGCGCTCGGCGTCTCGACGCCCTAGCCAGCTCCCCAACCGCGTGGGACAGGCCAGCGGGACGACACCTGATGTGTCGTCCCGCTGGCCTGTCGTTCGGAACCGCTTGTGTTTCGGGCACGACCGGACCGGCGATCCAGACCCGCGGCGACCTACCCCTTGAGAGCGATCACGATCCCTGTAACGTCGTAGGTGATCATGTCGATGTACGTGCCGCCGTCGCTGCCCGGATCCCCGAGGGCGTCGGTGTAGAGTTCCGGCCCGACCTCGACATCAGCCTCCGATGCGATCTGGTCGAGCAGATCCGGGTTGCTCGTGTTCTCGGGGAAGATCGCCGCCACGCCGGATGCGTCGATCGCGTCGACCAGGGCCGCGATCTCGGACGCGCTCGGGTCGGCCGCCTCGGTCGTGATCGAGCCGAGCGCCGTCCCGACGATCTCGAAGCCGTAGCGGGCCGCGAAGTAGCCGAACGTGTCATGGCTGGTGACCAGCCGGCGCTGCTCCGGCGTGAGTGTGTCGACCTGGGCGACGACGAAGGCATCGAGTTCGTCGAGCTGCGTCTGGTAGGCGGCCGCGTTGGCCTGGTAGGCGGCGGCGTTGGCCGGATCGGCGGCGGCGAGGGCGGTCTCGATCGCCGTGACCATCGACTCCGCATTGGCGACGTCGAACCAGACGTGCGGGTCGAGTTCGCCGTCCTCGGCCTCCCCGGCGGGCGCCGCGAGGGCGCCTCCGGCCGGGGTGGCGGCCACGTCCCCGCCGTTGTTCTCCGGCTCATCGGCCACCCGCATCGGGGTGACGCCGTCCGTCACGACGACGCGCTCGCCGTCGGAGCCGGACGCCTCGAAGACATCATCCAGCCAGACCTCGAGGCCAAGCCCGTTCTCGAAGACGATGTCGGCGTCGGCGATCGACTCGGCGTCGGCCGGGGTCGGCTCATAGGTGTGCGGGTCGCCACCGGTCGGGACGAGGACGACGACGTCGGCCGTGTCGCCGGCGACGTTCGTCACGAGATCACCGAGGATCGAATTCGTCGCGACGATACGCAGGCGATCCGACTGGGCGACAGTCGGCGAGACCAGACTGGCGACGAGCGCGACGAGGAGTGCCATGACCCCGAACATGCGCACCGCGATACGCCCCACGCCCTGAAGACGACCTGTCATGCTGCTCTCCTCCATCGGCGGCGACGCGTGCAGGCGCACCCGTCCCATCCACCGAAGACCTCGGTCAGCATACTCCTATATGATACGAGGTATCAACCAAGGGGAGACGGTGCCTAGGCGGATGGGTTGCTCCCGTCGGCCTCCGGGCTGCGATCGGCGACGATCTCGTCGAGCTCCGTGGCGTCGACGTCCGGGGCATCACCCCGTCGGACAGGGCGATAGACGCGCACCTCCCGGGCCCGGTTGTCCAGCAACAGGTCCCCGACGATCAGGCTGCGCCCGGTCGCATTGACGAGGAGGAAGACGTCGTCCGCCGTCGGCTCGGGGAAGCCCAGATCGGCGGAGATGCCGGCCTGCGCGAACTGGCTGGCGATCGGGCCACGGGCCGGGTCGAGCACCCGCGCGGTGTGGCCGAGGCCGCGGCCGTGCAGCGCCGACAGGCCGCTCGACAGCCGGTCGCGCTGATAGAGGGCGACGACGGTCTCGGCCGATTCGATCTGGTCCGGGCGTAGCCAGCCGGGGGACTGGACCATGCCGGAGACCCGGGCGCGGGTGCGGGCCCGGGCGGACCCCCGCGGGGGTCGGGAAGCTGGCATCGGGCGGGATTCCTGGACGGGTGCGGGGAACGGAGACCGGGAAGGAGACGAACGGAGACGGGTGGCGGGATGCTTCGGCGAAGGCACCGTGCGTCGATGACTGCGAGACAAGGCTACCCTACCGGGCCCGACGGAGCCAATGCGGGTGCGAAGCCGTTACAGGATCAGCTGGCTGGCGACGAAGAAGTAGATGAACAGCCCGGTCGCGTCGATCAGCGATGTGATCAGCGGCGCCGAGACGACGGCCGGGTCGACCCGTGCCTTGATCAGCACCATGGGCAGGACGGCGGCGACCGTCGCGGCCCAGGCCGAGAGGATGAAGACGGTCAGCGCCAGCGTCAGGCCCAGCCGCTCCGGGCTGATCCCGGTGTCGCCCTGCAGGTAGCCGCGGCCGAACATGAACAGCCCCATCCCAAGACCGAGCGCCAGGCCGGTGACGAGCTCCTTGCCGACCACCCGGCCGATGTTGGCCGGCCGGATCTCCCCGACGGCCAGGGCGCGGATCACGGTTGAGACCGTCTGGCTTCCCACGTTGCCGCCGGTCCCGATCAGGATCGTGATGAACACGGCCAGGAACGGGGCCGCGTCGATCTCACCCTGGTAATGCTCCAGCACGGCGACGGAGCCGAACTGGGCCACGAACAGGACGAGCAGCCAGGTGATCCGTGACCGGAATAGCGTGAACGGCGACGCCCGCAGGTAGGGCGCGTTCAGGGGCGAGGCGCCACCGAGCCGGGTGATGTCCTCGGTCGCCTCGTCCTCGAAGACGTCGAGGACATCGTCGGCCGTGATGATCCCGAGCAGCCGGTCGTCGCCGTCCACCACCGGCAGGGCGAGCAGGTCGTGCTCGGTGAGCAGCCGGGCCGCGATCTCCTGGTCGGTCAGCACATCGACCCGGAACGGGTTACGGATCATCAGGTCCCGGACTGGGGTCGAGGGCGCGGTCAGGACCAGCGCGTGGAGCGAGAGCACGCCCAGCAGGCGGGTCTGCTCGTCGCAGACGTAGACGTAGTTGACGGTCTCGGCTTCCTCCGCGACCCGCCGGAGGGCGACGACGGCCTGGTCGGCGCGGAGGTTGGGCAGGATGGCGACGAAGGCCGGCGTCATGATGCCGCCCGCCGACCGCGGCGGGTAGTTCATCAGGTCGCGGATCTCCGCGGCCTCGGCGGGCTCCATCTCGATGAGAAGCCCCTCGGCGACCGAGTCCTCGAACTCGGCGATGATGTCGGTCGCGTCGTCCGGGTCGATCTCCTCGAGGATATCGGCGGCCTGGGCGACCGACATCCGGGACAGGATCCGGGCGGCGTCGCGCTCGTCGAGGCGGGCGAGCAACTCGGCGAGGATCTCGTCGCCGAGGATCGCGAACAGGCGGGAGAGTTCCGGCCCGGCGAGGTCTTCGAGGAGGGCGAGCGCATCGCGCTCCAGCATGAAACGGGCGAGGGCCTGAGCCCTCGCCTCGTCGCCATGCGCCACCGCCGCCCGAAGGTCACCGAGCAGGGTCGACCCTGCTTCCACAGTGGTCTGCTGCATGGATGTGCCCTATGGGGTGCGAGGGGTTATCGGTGGGTGCGGTCCAGTGCGGTTCGGAAGAAGCGGCGCATGTGGATCAGGTGCTTGGGATCGTCACCGACGGTCTCCGCCGGGCTTGCCACTGGCGGCGGCGTGACCATCCGGGGGGCGGGAGGCGGAACGGGGATGCTGCGGATGACGGTGCCTTCACCTTCGGCGCTGATGATGAAGCGACGCGAGGCGGCCGTGCGGCCCGCGGCGCGATGCGTCGTGGGGGTGTTGCTCTCGGGGGTGATGGACATGTGCGTCGCCTCCGGACGGACCCGGACGGGTCCGTGGTTGCCCCGGTCAGACCGGGGCGGGCGCACACAGAGGTGGCTCGTCGGCGATCAGACCGGGATTCGTTCGCAATCGGTCGTGGTACTGCCAGCGTCCAAAAGACTTCCCAGTTGAGAGGCCAGCCGTGATCGCGTACCGGCTGCGGCACGTCGTCCGATCACGGACACGGTGAGCGCACGCAAGAGCGTACGGACCCCATAATCATAGCCCGATGTGGGGTTCCCGGTCAACGCGAATCGCGCCCAGAATCGGCCCCCAAGACGGTTGGCGCGCTGCCGGACGACCTGTTCGCCGGGTCACCCTCCAGAACTATTCGCCTGCCATCCGTCGTCGACATGTAGCGGCGAAGCTTGCGTGCCACCCCTCCGCCGTCCTATGGAGTGGCGGAGCCTGCAAGCCATCCTTCTGCCTTCCATCTTCCGTGGCGCAGAGGCCCGAAACCCCACAGCGGGTCACATCGGTAGACCACCCGGCAGACTACCGCGCGGGTCATAGCAGGTGATAGTGGAGCCGCCTCCCCCTCTCCATCCGGTCGGGACGGAGTCGCCCGCAGGTGACGGAGGCGGACCGACGTGGGGAGGGGGCCGGGGGCCGGGGGCCGGGGGGGTGGGGCTCGCCACTCGCGACCGATGAGGGTTGTGAGATCCGCTCCGACCATCGCCGCTGAGCAGGGATGGCTCGCAAGCTTCGCCGCTACGAACCACCCGGCAGACCAGGCTTCACCGCTGTGCAGGAATGGCTCGCAAGCTTCGCCGCTACGAACGTCGTCGCGTTCGTCGCGACGACGTGGTGGATCGTCCGCACCACCCGTTCACCCGCGGCCGTCGACGAAGGCGCCGTCGACCAGCCGAGGCACGGTCTGACTGACGTCGTGGGCCGTCGCGATCTCGATGTCCTGACCATAGCCGCCGTCGCGGAGTTCCCGACCGGACTCGCTGTCGGCGATCAACGTCGCCGCCTCCGCCCCGGCCGCCCGGAACGCCGCGCTCGCCAGCCAGGCCTCGGGCGACGGGTCCGACCCGATCGCACCCACGATCGCGCCGGCACCCAGCTCATCCTCGAGCGCCGGTCGCCAGCCGAACCCGTCCGGCCAGTGCTCGCCGGCCGCGACGACGGTGATCCGGCGTCCGAGCCGGTGCGCCGTCAGCCCGACCGCCGTCGCGTTGCACAGGCAGCCGGCCAGTACGATCGCCCCGCTCTCCGCCGCGATCGTCGCCAGCGTCGATCCGTTCGGCGACGGCAGGACCAGCCGCGTCCCGGCCGGGATGCCCTCCAGCGAGGCCGGCGAGAGCGAGTACGGATGCTCCGGGCTGGCCTCCCGCCGCGTGACCGCCAGTACCGCCCCGACCGCCTCCGCCCGGAGCCGGGCCGAATCGTCCCGCCACCTCCACGGGATCACCGCCGCCCCGCGCCCGACGGCGACGTCGACCGCCGTCGAGAAGCTCAGTACATCGACGATCACGACGACATCGGAGACCGGGGCCAGCCGCCGAACCCCCTCCGCACCCCAGGCCAGCCGGACGCGGTAGAGGTGCTGGGCACGCATCGGGGCTACGCCTTTCCATCGGTGGGCGAATACGGCCGAGCCGGCCAGAGGTGGACGAAACGGCGGCGATTGGGCATGATCCCATGCGGATGACCGTCCGTGACCCGGACCGGCCCGTAGCCCGTCAGACGGCCGCCACCCGTGGCCGGCACTGTCCCCACCCTCAGCACCCAGCCAGGACGATCGATGCCCCTCTCCGAACTCCAGCAGGTCCGTCTCGCCAAGGTCTCCCGGCTCAGGGAGATGGGGATCGACCCCTACCCCACCACCGCCGAGCGCAGCCACACGACCGCCGCCGCGCTGGCGACCTTCGCCACCGCCGAGGCGGCAGACCCGTCCGGCCTCGACGCCGAGGGCACGCTCGCCGAGCCGGTCACCGTCGTCGGCCGGATCGTGGCGCAGCGGCAGATGGGCAAGAGCCTGTTCATGCCGGTCGAGGACGGCTCCGGACGCCTGCAACTCTACCTGCGCAGGAACGACCTCGGCGACGAACCCTTCGAGGGTGTCCTCCGGCTCTACGACCTCGGCGACTTCGTCCAGGCCACCGGCCAGCTCTTCCGGACCCGGACCGGCGAAGTCTCGCTCCGCGTCAGCGCGATCCGGATGCTCAGCAAGGCGCTCAACGCCCCGCCGGAGAAGTGGCACGGCCTGACCGACATCGAGACCCGCTACCGCCGCCGCTACGCCGACCTGCTCAGCAACGACGAGGTCCGCCGGATCTTCGTCGCCCGCTCGAAGATCGTCACGGCGCTCCGCCGGGAGCTGGACGAGCGCGACTACCTCGAAGTCGAGACGCCGACGCTCCAGCCCCTCTACGGCGGTGCGGCGGCGCGGCCGTTCACGACGCTGCACAACGCGCTGGACCAGACCTTCTACCTCCGGATCGCCGATGAGCTCTACCTCAAGCGGCTGGTCGTCGGCGGCTTCGAGCGGGTCTACGAGATCTGCAAGGACTTCCGCAACGAGGGCATCGACCGCTTCCACTCGCCCGAGTTCACGATGCTGGAGTTCTACCAGGCCTACGCCGACTACACCGACATGATGACCACCGTCGAGGCCCTGATCGTCGCGGCGACGGTCGCAGTCCACGGCGAGCCTCGCTTCGCGTGGCGCGGCGAGACGATCGAGATGTCGGCCCCGTGGCCCCGCAAGACCCTCCGCGAGGCGATCCGAGAGGGCTCTGGCGTCGATTATGTCGATCATCCGGACCAGCCATCGCTGCTCGCCGCCGCCCGGGCCGCCGGCGCCGACGTCGCAAGCGACACCGTCTGGCCGAAGATCGTCGACGAGTTGCTCAAGCAGTTCGTCCGGCCGAAGATCGTCCAGCCGGTCATCCTCTACGACTACCCAGTCGCCCTGTCGCCGCTGGCCAAGCGCCGGCCGGACGACCCGACCCACGCCGAGCGCTTCCAGCCGTTCATCTGCGGCGGCGAGATCGGCAACGCCTTCACCGAGCTCAACGACCCGCTCGACCAGCTCGCCCGTTTCCGCGCCCAGGAGCGGGACAAGGCCGCCGGCGACGACGAGACGATGCCGATCGACGCCGATTACATCAATGCCCTCATGTACGGGATGCCGCCGACCGGTGGCGTCGGGATCGGGATCGACCGCCTGGCGATGCTGCTGACCGACCAGGACACGCTCCGCGACGTCGTCCTCTTCCCGGCCCTCCGCAACCTGCCCACCGACCAGGACCCCGTCGCCCGCACCCTCGACGGCGTCGACCCAGTCGCCCAGGGCCTGATCCCGCCGATCTGAGTCGCCGAGACCGGGCGACCATTTTGGTCGTCCGGTCTCGGCGGCGGCCATCGCCCCGCATGGCGATAACCGTGTTCGCGACATGGGTCTTGAAAACCCAACGCGCTGGTCGCAAGCAGACCCCTCCCCAACCCCTCCCCGGCTCGTCTCGCGCTGCGGCGCTCACGCCCGGAGAGGGGCTTCCACGGGTCGCGCAAGCGCTCCTGTCAGTCGTGGCGACATCGGTCCAGTCGTGTAGGGGCGCAGCTTGCAAGCCCGGCCGCCGCAGCGGCCATCGCCCCGCAGGGCGATAAGCGGCGTTCCGGGTTCAACCGTGTCTGCCAATGTCGAAATGGTCGCCACCGGTCAAGTGTTGCGACAGGCGGCACTGATAGAGCCAGCGAAGCGAGAGCCATGTTCCTCCATCACGACAGCGCCTTCGACCCTCTTCGGTCCTTTCCCGAACCTCCCGACCCGCCGTACACTGCCCTATCTGCACACCCCCTCGTCAGCGCCGACCGAGGGCGAGCTGTCCGACGCCGGACACGTCGTATGGAGGACCGATGACCAGTCCACACACCGCTGCCACCGGCTCCTACTGGCACGCGACCGCTCCGGCGCTCGTGCCCGACGACCCTCTCCCCGCCGAGGCCGAGGTCGTCGTCATCGGCGGCGGGATGCTCGGCTGCTGGACCGCCTACTGGCTGGCCCGGTCCGGCGTCGCCGTCAGCCTGGTCGAGCGCACCACGATCGGCTGGGGTGCGACCGGCCGCAACGGCGGCTTCCTCGGCTCCGGCACGGCGGTCGGCTACCTCGACGCGATCGAGCGGTACGGGCGGGCCGATGCGCGTGACCTCTGGCACCTCACGCAGGCCGGCCAGCGCCTCGCCATGCAGGTCATCGCCGAGGAGGAGATCGACTGCGATCTCCGCTCGCCGGGCATCCTGAGCCTCGCCCTGACGGAGGAAACCCTGGACGAGATGCGGCGGGACACCGACGCGATGCGGGCCGACGGCTTCGACGGCGGGGTCGTCGATCGGCGGGGCGCCCAGGAGATCATCCGGACGCCGCTCGGCCCCGAGATCACCGGCGGCGGCTTCTTCTCGCGGGTGGGCGGCCAGCTCCATTCCCTGCGTTACCTGACCGGCATCGCCACCGGCGCCCGGCGACACGGTGCTCGGCTCTGTCAGGCCGGGGTGACCTCGCTGGTGGCCGAACCCGACGGGACGCGGGTCGAGACGACCGCCGGGACGATCCGCGCCGGGCGGGTCGTCGTCGCCGTCAACGCCTGGAGCGACGAGCTGATCCCCGCGCTGGCCGGGATGATCGTCCCGACGCGAGGGCAGATCCTCGCCTACGAGCCGATCCCTCCCGTGTTCACGACCGGCCTGGCCGCCTCGGTCACGTCCAGTGGTGAATACTGGCAGCAGACGCCGGACGGCGCGATCGTGATCGGTGGCTGCCGGGCCGATGCCCCGAACGGCGACCTCGGGGTCCGCGACCTGGAACCGACCCCGGACGTCACGGACGCGATCGCAGCCGTCCTGCCGCGCCTGTTCCCCGAGCTGGATGGGCTCCGCGTGGCCCGGCGCTGGGCGGGGCCGATGGCCTTCACCGCCGACTATCTCCCGGTCGCCGACGCCGCACCCGATCTGCCCGGCGTCTGGTTCGCCGGCGGGTTCTGCGGGCACGGGATGCCCTATGGCCCGCGTGTCGGCCAGCTCCTCGCCGAGGCGGCCGCGACCGGGGTGACCCCAGCCGCCCTGGCCCCACTCCGGATCAGCCGCCCGAGCCTGGTATCGCTCACCGTTCCGGCCTGACACCCGACAGCCCACACGCCAGAGGACCATCCATGCCCGACACGCGCTACGACCGTCGCACCCTGCTCAGCGTCTCGCTCGCCGCCGCCGCGTCGGCCGCCGTCCCCACGTTCGCCCGACCCGCCGTCACCGGGGCGCAATCCGCCAGCGACCTGCCTACGGCGTTCTCCGAGACGACCGGCCATACCGTCAGCGGCGTGTTCCTCGACTGGTGGCTGGCGAACAACCGGACCGCCAAGATCGGGCAGCCGGTGACGGAACCGCGGACGGAGGACAACCGGACCACCCAGTACTTCATGTACGGGGCGCTGGAGACGGACGACCTGGCGAGCGGCGACGTGACCCAGATCGACGTCGGCAGCGCGTACCTCGACGATCACCCGGCCACGCCGCCCGAAGAGGGGATCATCCAGGACCCACTCGACCGGATCGCCGACACCTGGCGGTTCAACGGCGGTGAGGGACGGTTCGGCGCCCCGATCCTCGATGCCGTGATCACCGACGATCAGGTCGTGCAGTGGTACGAGCGTGGCGCGGTCGCCATCGCCACTGGCGGGGTCGAAGGCACAGCCCACGTCGTCCCGGTCGGGCAGGATCTCGCCGCATCCCGCGACGTCAGCACGAAGAAGGTGAAGCGCGGCGATCTCGACCTGCTGGCACCGGTGTTCATCGGCGATGGGGAGTTCATCCTGGCCGACCAGGGCTTCAACCCGGTCGAGCTCTACCTGCCCGACCTCGGCACCGACGCGGCCATCGAGGAGATCGGCGTCACCGACGGCGTGATGGGGACGCCGGCCGAACCGTTGAATGTCGGCTGGTACGGCGATTACGCCCGCCCCGGCGACCAGAACACGGTCGTGATGGCCGGGCACGTCGACTGGTACACGATCGGAGCGGCCGTCTTCTACACGCTCCGCGATGCCACGCCGGGCATGATGTTCTACGTGCTCGCCGGCGATGGCGCCGCCGCCACCTACCAGTGCGTCGACGCCTACGCGCTGAGTGAATCCGCGTCCGGCAACAACATCCTGCGCGGCACGGGCGTCGACAGCCTGGCCCTGATCACGTGCACGGGCAACTTCGCCGACGGGCATTACGACCAGCGCCAGATCGTCTACGCCGAGCGGATCTGACCCAGCGCGAGGCCGCCGGCGGGCTGCCCCGCGCTATGTCTAACTTCGGCCGGCCTGCGGGTCGTTGCCCATGATCAGCCCTTCGAGGGTGTGCCAGGTGTGGTAGGGCGGCAGCTCGGCGGCGGTCCGTGCGACGACCTCGTAGCTCAGGTGCCGGAACAGCTCGGCGTGGTCGCGCTCCAGGTAGTCCCGGTACTCCGCCGAGATCCGGACCCGCGGGATGTGCGGGTCGTTCCGGCTGGCGAGCTCATCGGGTCCGGAGACCCAGTTGCCATCCTCCGGCGAGACGACACTCATCACGATCGTCGGGCGCAGGCGGCTGTTGTTGGTCTCCGACGCGCTGCCGCCGTGGATCGTCAGGGCGCTCCGGATCGAGAAGTTGCCGCGGGCGCCGAGCAGCGTCTCCATCCGCTCCGCATACCCCCGCCGGGCCTCGTCCAGCGGGAACATCCCCTGCTCACCCGGTGGCAGGTCGTCCCCGCCGAAGAACGCCACCCCGTCGTCGAACTGGCTGCCCTTGGCGATCTGGAACGGCGCGTTGTTGGGCGCGACGTCGATGCAGGACGCGTTGATCGCGATCGACGTCAGGCGCCGCTGCTTGAGCGTGACGTCGTTCATCGGGAAGTCCCGGTGCGGCCACTGGTCCTCGGCGCCGGGCAGCGGCAGGTCCGCGCCCCACTCCAGGAGCCGGTAGTCATCGCCGAACAGGCGCCGGCTGAGCGCGACCACGATCGGGTGCTCGGCCAGGTCGAGGAAGCCGGGTGTGAGCTCGACGTAGGGCTCGAAGTAGAAGCGGTTGTTGCCGCGGGCGGCCGTCCCGCCAGGGACGGACAGCGCCCGGAGGAACTCCTGCGAGATGTCGTGGTTGAGCCGGTCCGCCCACGAGACTGGCAGTCCCTTCTGGACGGCGACGATGCCGTCACGGTAGATCGTCTCGTAGAGCTCCTCGATCCGGGCCGCATCCGCCGTCGCCGTCCAACGCTCCGACACCCTCGGCGACTCCAGCGTTCCCTGTCCCATCGGTATCCTCCCACCGCTCCGTGGCGACCGTTTGCACCCTCCGTCAGGGCGGACGATCGTTCAGTCGTCAGGATGAATGATAGCAAGTCAGGCCGGCCGACCCGTCATCGCGGGCTGTTGCACAGACGATCCGATAATATACCTGGGAGGTTCGCCCCTACTTGAACCGCCCCTGCCATCATCGTTCGAGACGTCCGTAGGGCCAGGTCTTCAGCGCCGAGCAGTCCAACGGCGACACGAACCACCCCTACTCCGACGCCGTGGCGACTTCGGCACCCCTTGCGTCCATAGCGTCCCGATCGAGCTCGACCACAGGCACCAGCGGCAGTCGGACCGTGAACGTCGAGCCGCGGCCCGGCTCGCTGGCCGCCGAGATCTCGCCGCCGGCCTGCTCGACGATCGTCCGGGCGATCGCCAGCCCGAGGCCGGAACCGCCCGACGCCCGGCCCCGGGCCGCATCGGCCCGGAAGAAGCGGTCGAAGACGTGCGGGAGGTCCTCGGCGGCGATGCCGCCGCCATCGTCCTGGACCGTCATCACCGCCTCGCCATCCCGCTCGGCGACCGTCACGGTGACCCGTTGGCCCGGGCCGGTGTGCCGGAGGGCGTTGTCGAGCAGGATCCAGAGGAGCTGGGCCAACCGATCCCGATCGCCGCTGACGGTCACCGGGGCCAGATCGGTCTCCAGCCGCTGCCCGGTTGCCAGGCTGCCGACCGAGCGGACCGTCTGCCCGGCGACATCGTCCAGCCGAACCGGGCCATCGTCGGCCACCGTCGATCCGTGGACGTCGTCGGCCCGGGCGAGGAAGAGCAGGTCGTCCAGGAGCCGCGCCATGCGGCTGGCCTCGCGGGTGAGGTCGTCGAACCCCTCGTCGATCGCCTCCTGCCGGTCGGCATCGGCCGGGTTCGACGGGGCTGGTCGCGCCCGGCGGAGTTGCATCGAGAGGACGTCGAGGTTGCCGCGGATCGCCGCCAGCGGGGTCCGGAGCTCATGGGAGGCGTCGGCGACGAACCGCTGCCGCCGGCCAAACTCGGCCTCGATCCGGTCCAGCATCCGGTTGAACGTCATCGTGAGCTGGGCGACCTCGTCGTTGCCCCGTGGCAGCGGCAGCCGCGCGACGAGCGACTGCTCGGTCCGCGGGCTCTCCGCGATCGTCGAGGCCGTGTCCGTCACCGAACTGATCGGCCGGAGCGCCCGGCCGGCGATCAGCCAGCCCCCTTGCAGGGCGAGCAGGATGCCGAGGGCGCCGATCGCGAGCATCAGGTCCCGCAGCGTCCCGAGGGTGTCACTGAGTGGGGTCAAGGACTGGGCCAGGATGACGCTGTTGACGCTGCCGGTCCTCGGGTTGATCACCACGTCGCTCACCGCGAGGACCCGATACGTGTCACCGCACGCCGTCTGGGTGGAGTACTGCGTCGTCCCCGGATCGGCATCGTCCGGGAGCGTGTACGGGATCGCGCAGTCGAACGGCGTGATCCGGAACGATCCGACCGGATCGGCCAGTTGGACGATCAGCGATTTGTAGGCGCCGTCCTCGTCGTCCGCCTCCGGAACGTCCAGCTCGGCCGAGTCGCGAAGCAGGTCGGACAGGTTCGCGGGATCGGAGTACGTCCGGGCACTGGCCTCTAACTGGTCGTCCAGGTCGCCCCGGAGCCAGGTCCCGAGGAGCGTCCAGGCGCCGAACCCGGCCACGACGAGGACGACGATCATCAGGAAGCCGTACCAGGCCGTCAACCGGAACCGGACGCTGTGGATGAAGTCGGAGAGGCCAGCCATCATCGCCTTCTCCCGTCAGGCCCGCAGGACGTAACCGACGCCCCGGACGGTCTGGATCAGCCGGGGCTCGCCGCCGCTCTCGAGGTGGCGGCGTAGGTTCGCGATGAACACCTCGAGAACATTGCTGTCGCCGTAGAAGTCGGCCCCCCAGACCCGGTCCATGATCCGGGACCGGGTCAGGACCTGGTTCGGGTGCTGGAGCAGCAGCGCGAGGAGGTCGAACTCCCGTGGCGTCAGGTCGATCGAGCGGTCGCCACGGAGGACGGTGCGGGAGCCGGGGTCGAGCCGGAGGTCGGCGAAGACCAGACCCGGCGTGGATTCCGTGTCCCCCGAGTGCGCCCGACGGAGGAGCGCCCGGACCCGCGCCGCCAGTTCCGCGAAGGCGAACGGCTTGACGAGGTAGTCATCGGCGCCAGCCTCCAGCCCAGTGACCCGGTCGGCGACGGCGTCCCGGGCCGTCAGCAGGATGACCGGCAGCGGCGGGAGCGTCTCCGCCCGCTCGGCCGCCCGGACCCGCCGCAGGACCTCCAGCCCATCGACGAAGGGCAGCATCAGGTCCAGGACGAGGACGTCCGGCCGGCGGTCCAGCAGCACATCGAGCGCGGCCCGGCCGTCGGCCACGAGTTCGACCGCGAACCCCTCGAAGACGAGCCCCCGCCGGACGAACCCGGCGATGCCCGGCTCGTCCTCGACGACCAGCACCCTGGCTCCGGCGAATCGCTCGTCCTCCCCGGCTGGCATCGCCTCGACCTCACCCGTCATCGTTCGCGGCCCGCCATCGCGCATGGTCGTCGTTCCTCTGATAGTACCAGCGCCGGGATGGCAACCCGGAACATGGAAGCGGCGACGGCGACTGAGTGGTCGTCGTCGCCGCTGTCTGGGAGGGGATCGAGACGATCCGCCGCCGCCGCCCAGGCTGCCCGGTCACTGGCTGGATGGCCGGGCGAACCGATGTGGACGGAGGGGGTCGGGGCGAATCGAGCGTTCGTGGCCGGCACAGTCAGGGGGAAGCCACGCCGGTGTTGGGACAGGCAGAAGGTCGAAGGGACGGACAAGACGATCAGGCGGTCGGGTCGGCCGGGCGGGAGCCGAGGGTGACGGTCACGGTCTGGGTCTCCCCGTCGCGCTGGATCGTCAGATCGACGGAGTCGCCGGCGTCGTGGGTGAAGAGCTCGTTCAGGAACGGGGTATCGAACCCGATGTCCGTCCCGTCGATGGCCGTGATCAGGTCGCCCGCCTGGAGGACGCCGTCCGAGGGACCGTCGGACTCGACCTCGACCACGCCCTGACCGCCCGACTCCGTGACCTGCGACTGGATGCCGAGGTACGGGCGATCGACCGAGCCGTCGTCGATGATGTCGGAGATCAGGCCGCTGACGGAGTCGATGGAGATCGCGAAGCCGATGCCGGAGGTCTGGCCGGTCTGCGTGTCCTGGAGGGTGGCGACGTTGATGCCGATCACCTCGCCCTGGAGGTTGAGAAGCGGGCCACCGGAGTTGCCCGGGTAGATCGGGGCGTCGTGCTGGATCAGGTCGGTCAGGTCGTAGACGCCGGCCGAGGAGGGGAGCGTTCGGCCAGTCGCGCCGACGATGCCCTCGGAGACGGTGTTGGTCAGCTCGCCGTACGGGCTGCCGATTGCGACCACACCCTGCCCGGCGGCGACATCAGCGGAGGAGCCGATCTTCGAGACGGCCGGCAGCGTCTGCCCGTCAGCGAGTTCGACCTGGAGGACCGCGATGTCGGCGTAGACGTCCTTGCCGACCAGCGTCGCGTCGACGGTCGTGCCGTCGGAGAAGGAGACCGTGAAGCTCGTGCCGTCGGCCACGACGTGGGCGTTGGTGATGACGTGGCCGTCGCTGTCCCAGATGAAGCCGGAGCCACTGGCGATCGGCTGGTCGGTCGTCGAGCTCGCACCCTGCGACTGCCCGAAGGTGGGCACCTGGCCCTGCGATGCGACGGCGTTGCCGAGCGTCGTGACGGTCACGACCGCCGGGTTGGCCTCGGCGAAGACCTGCGCGACGGTCTGGTCGTCGGCGACGGTCATGTCACCCTGCGCGACCTGGGCGGTCGGGGTGCTGGCCTGGCTGCCGATCAGGCTCGTGGCAGCGCTAGCCGCCTGGTCGAGCACGCCACCGCCGGCGAGGACGAACGCCATGATCAGGCCGAGGATGGCGCCGAGCGGCAGGAGGTGGCGGCGGCGTGCCGTCGAGGTGGTCGGGTGGCGCTGGGGTCGCGGCGCCGGCGCGGGGGATGGTCGATCGGCGATCGGGGATCGCGTGTCGTCCGGGTACTCGTCGTTCATGGGGCCTTCCTCTGGATCAGGGTCGGTGATCCGCTGCTACCCGGCGCCGGGAGAATCGCCCCGGCGCCGTGAGACAAGGATCGCGCCGGCGGCTGAACCGGCCCTGAACCCAACCTGAAAAGCTCCTGAAGAGGGACGGGGTGCGATCGACCAGGAGTCCGTCGAATGACGCTGAGGATCGTCAGACGATCCGGGACCCAATTGGCCGGACCCGCGATGACCGCCGCCCGGCCTCGATCCGGATGGCATCGGCGAGCCGCCGACCGGCCTCGCGCAGTTCGTCGGGCGACAGCGCCGGGAATGACAGCCGCATCGCCGACCGGCCGCCGCCATCGACATGGAAGACGTCGCCGGGGACGAACGTGACGCCGCGCATGAGACCCTCTCGCAGGATGTCCCGCGCCCGCAGGCCGGATCCCAGCTCGGCCCAGAGCGAGAACCCTCCTTCCGGCAGCCGCCACGTCGCGGGGACGGTCCCGCCCGCGATCAGCCCCTCGACCAGGGCATCCCGCCGGGCGCGATAGACCGGACGGACCGCCGCCAGGTGGTCCTCCAGCAGCCCCAGGGCGAGGTACTCGGCGACGGCGGCCTGGACGACGGCGTTGCTATCCAGGTCGACCAGCGCCTTCTCCCGCCGCAGCCGCTCGATCAGCGTGTCGGACCCGGCGACCCACCCGACCCGGAAGCCGGGGAATAGCACCTTCGAGAACGTCGAAAGGTAGGCGACGCCACCGTCGGCACCGGCCAGCTGGAACATCGACGGCAGCGGCTCGCCGTCGTAGCGCAATTCGCCGTAGGGGTCGTCCTCGATGATCGGCACGCCGTATCGGGCGGCGACCGCCAGGACCTGCCGCCGCCGGACCAACCCGAGCGTCTCGCCGGTCGGGTTCTGGAACGTCGGCAGCAGGTAGATCAGCTTGACCTGCCGCCGGGCGAGCAGCGCCTCCAGCCGCAACGGGTCGACCCCGTCCCGATCGCGCGGTAGCGGGACGACGTGGGCGTCGGTCGCCCGGAAGACGTTGACCGCCCCGAGGTACGTCGGCGCCTCGACCGCCACGGTGTCCCCCGGCACGACCAGCGCCCGGGCGAGCAGGTAGAGCCCCTGCTGGCTGCCGGCGCAGATCAGGACGTTGTCCGCGGTGACATCGGCCCCGCGACGACGCATCATCCGAGCGATCTCGTCCCGCAGGACCGGCAACCCCTCGGCCGGGGCGTATTGCAGCAGGGCCTCACCGCTCTGCCGCAGCGCGTCGCCGAGCAGGCTGCGGAACTCGGCGATCGGGTAGCCTTCGGCTGCCGGGACGCCCGAGGCCAGCGAGAGCGTCCCCGGTCGAGATGACGCCGCCGCGAGGTCGTCGAGGATGATGTCGTCGTCCGGCTGCGGGGTCAGCACCTCGTCCCAGGCGAAGACGGTCCCGTCGGCGCCCGACGGGTGGTGCCCGGCTGGCTGGGCCGGGTCGCCGGTGATGACGGTCCCACGGCCGACCAGCGGCGCCACCCAGCCCTCGCCGGAGAGGTTGCGGTAGGCCGCGACGACGGTCGTCCGGTCGACCCCGAGCTGCTCGGCCAGGGTGCGCTCCGGTGGCAGACGCAGCCCGGCCCGCAGCCGCCCGGCCCGGATGCCGGCCATGATCGCCTGCTCGATCTGGCGATAGACCGGAACGTCGGACCGCCGATCGATCGTGAGCGCGACCTCGGCCACGGGCGGGCGCCGCGGCGTCCCGGTGGCCGCCAACCGTGGGCGCGGCGCCACCCCCCTCGCGTCGGCATCGGATCGCCCGTTCGTAGCCATGCCGTCCCCGTTTCACTGCCATCGAGCATCCGTCCAGCTGTCAGTATGCTATCGACGCATCGTCGCGGGTGGCCCGCGACTGATCTGACCAGGCGCCTGGTGCCGCTCGACCGGATGGGACTACCGCCGATGCCCCTCGTCCTCGCGATCGATCTCGGTACGTCGTCGGTCAAGGTCCAGGTCTGTGACAGCGGGAGCGACGGCCGGCTGGTCGCCGACGCGTCCCGTCCCTACCCGACGCGTCGGCCACAGTCCGGCTACTCCGAACAGGACCCGGCGGACTGGTGGCAGGCGACGGCCGAGGCCGTCCGGCTGGCGCTGACCCGGACCGAGACGCGCCCGACGGACATCGCGGCGATCGGGATCACCGGCCAGATGCACGGCACCGTCGTGGTCGACGCCGCTCTCCGGCCGCTGTCACGGGCGATCATCTGGTCGGATCAGCGCGCGACGCCGGAGATCGACGCGATCGGATCGGCGGTCGGCCCGGACACCGTCATCGCCATCACGGGCGGCCGGCTGGCGACGGGCTACCAGGCGGTGACGGTGCGCTGGCTGACGACTCATCGCCCGGACCTGCTGGCGTCGGCCACGACGGTGCTCCTGCCCAAGGACTGGCTCCGGGCGAGGCTGACCGGTGTCGTCTCGACCGAGCCCAGCGACGCGGGCGGCACCGGGCTGTTCGACATCCGACGGCGCGACTGGTCAGCAACGATGACCGACGCCGTCGGCCTTCGGCCGGATCAGCTCCCACCGTTGCTGGCCTCGTCGGATCAGGCCGGCCACCTGGCCGCCGAGGCGGCGGGTGTGCTCGGCCTCCCCACGAGCATCCCCGTGGCGGTCGGGGCCGGCGACGCGCAGGCCGCCGCCCTCGGGGCCGGTGTCACGCATGCCGGCGACCTCCTCGTCACGCTCAGCACCGGCACTCAGGCCCTGATGCCGCTCGCCGCCATCCCGGAAACCGCTGGGGGTCAGGGCCAGGTCGTCTGCTCGGCGCTCTCGTCATCCTCGGGCGCCGGCTGGGCTCACGTTGCGGCGACCCTCAACACCGGCTCCGCCCTGCACTGGGCGGCCGCTGCCCTCGGGTTCGCCGACGATCGGGCGCTCCTCGCGGCCGCCGCTTCGGTCCCGGCCGGCGCCGACGGCGTCCTCTTCGTCCCCTACCTGTCCGGGGAGCGATCGCCGTGGTTCGACGCGGCCGCCCGTGGCTCCTTCGTCGGCCTCTCGGCCAGGCACACACAGGCCGACCTCGCCCGGGCAGTCGTCGAAGGCATCACCCTCGCCGGGTCGCTCGCCTACGCGGCCATCCGACCCACTGGCGCCGACGCCCCGACCGTCATCACCCTGGCCGGGGGCGGGGCCAGAGACGCCGCCTGGCGCCAGCTCGTCGCCGACACGTACGGCCTGCCCGTCCGGCACAGCGCGACCCCGGACCAATCGGCCCGAGGCGCCGCGATCCTCGCCACGGCGATGCTCATCGGATCAGACCCGGCCCGGATCGCCGCCGCCTGGCAACCGGCAACCCTGGACGAGACCCAGCCCGACCCGGCCCGCC
This sequence comes from uncultured Thermomicrobiales bacterium, assembly GCA_964244115.1. Taxonomy (GTDB): domain Bacteria; phylum Chloroflexota; class Chloroflexia; order Thermomicrobiales; family UBA6265; genus CADCWK01. The sequence continues at coordinate 21,254 of CAXTHM010000018.1, read as the reverse complement.
ATCGCCTGTATCAGGACCGACAGGCGCTGCTCGCCGATACCTACCTCGCCCTGCGCCCGATCGTCGCCCGGCTCGCCTGAGTGGAACTCTTGGTCCTTGTGGGTCGCGAGCGGCGAGCCCCACCCCCCGGCCCCCTCCCCATCTCGGTCCGCCTCCGTCGCCTGCGGGCGACTCCGTCCGGACCGGATGGAGAGGGGGAGGCCGCTCCCCCGTCAACCGCTATGAGCCGCGCTATAACCGCGCTGAAGTGGCCCATGATGTCGGGCCACGAGTTCCCCTTGACCACCGCCTCCTGGCGCCATCGCCCCGTAGGGCGATCATCGACGCTCGTCATGACCATGATTCGCTAGGCTCGACGCGCGACCATGCGTGTAGGGGCGACGCTTGCGAGCCCGGCCGCCGCAGCGGCCTTCGCCACGAGGCGAGACGGTGCTCCGGGTTCAACCTTACCGACAGGAACCAATCGTCTCGACGACGGTGCCACCATCACGAACGCCGATAGACCCGGTGCACCGGTTATCGCCCTGGGGGGCGATGGCGCCTGCGGGCGCCTGGCTCGCAAGCTTCGCCCCTACGAGACGCTCGACGCCGCTCACTTGCCGTCGGAGCGCTTGCGCGACATGCGGGAGTCCCCCTCCGGGCGTGAGCGCGGCAGCGCGAAACGAGCCGGAGAGGGATTTAGGGAGGGGTCTGCTCGCCACCAACCAGTTCACCCTCGGAAACCCGATCCGCAAGCTCAGCTCAGGTCGTATCGCGCCTGCGCCTTCAACTCGTCGACCACCTTTCGGACGTCCTGCGCCCGCGAACGATCGATCACCAGCAGCGCATCATCGGTATCGACCACGACGACGTTGGTCAGGCCGATCAGCGCCACGATCCGGCCCGTCTCCGACCAGACGACGCTGTCCCGGGTCTCCAGCTGGAGGAAGTCGCCCCGGACGCTGTTGCCGAGACCGTCGTGCTCGATCAGCTCGCCGAGGCCGTGCCAGTCCCCGATGTCCGACCAGCCGAAGTCGGCCGGGACGACCGCGACCCGGCCGTCCCCGGCGGCGGGCTCCATGATGCCCTCGTCGATGTTGATCGCCGTGAGCGACGACCAGACCTCGGCCATCACCGGCTCCCGGTCCGGCGTGTCCCAGGCGTCCGCGATCCGGTTGACCGACGTGAACAGACCCGGCTGGTACCGCTCCAGGTTCTCCATCAGCGTCCCGGCCGTGAAGATGAACATGCTCGCGTTCCAGAGATAGCGGCCGCTGGCGACGTACTCGGTCGCCCGCTCGAGATCCGGCTTCTCGTGGAACTGCGCCGCGGCGTAGGCGACGGACGGGGACGGCATGTCCAGCGCCCGGTCGCTGTGCGCGACGACCTCGCTGGTCCGCTCGATGTAGCCATAGCCGGTCTCGGGGCGGGTCGGCTCGATCCCGATCGTGACGAGGCGCCCGTTCTTGGCGGCCAGGCTGGCCGTCTGGACCGCCATCAGCAGCGTGGCCGGGTCGGCGACGTCGTGGTCGGCGGCGAAGGCACCGACGATCGCCTCCGGGTCGATCCGGGCGATCAGCGCCGTCGCCAGCGCGATCGCGGGGAGCGACCCGCGCGGGGCCGGCTCGACGATCAGCTGGTCCTCCGGGACCGACGGCAACTGCCGGGCGATCGACGCGGCATGGGATGGGCCGCAGACGACCATCGTCCGGGTCGGGTCGGCCAGCGGCGACAGGCGGTCGGCGGTCTGCTGGAGCAGCGAGCGGTTGCCGAGCAGCGGCAGGAGGAACTTGGGCCGCTGGGCGCGGCTCAGCGGCCAGAGCCGCGTGCCTGAGCCGCCGGCCGGGATCACGGCCCAGAACGAATCCCGCCGCCGCCGCATCCGGGGAGCGCCGCCGAAGACCGCCTGGGGTCGCGCGTCGGCGTCGGCGTCCGGCGTCGCGTGGTACTGCTCGGTGGTCATCGCCGCTCCTCCATCAGGTCGAACTGATCCGAAACACTCGTCAAGCCCGGGGCCGCGATCTCCGGCATTGTCTCATTCCCCCAGACGGTGACCGCATGGCCCTCGACCGTCCCGTGCCAGAGCCGAACGGTGCAGGTCCGACGGAGGAGGTTCTTCCAGAGCAGGACGTTGGCGAAGGTCTCCTCGTCGGGGCTGAAGTGGCTGAAGACGGTCTGGCCGGCGACGAGGATCATCTTGCGCTTGGCCCGGCTCATCGCCACGGTCAGCCGGCGCGGGTCGAACATGAAGCCGGCCCGGGTCGCCAGGTAGCCGGGGTCGCTCTCGGTGGCGGCGAAGACCATCGCCTCCCGCTCGCCGCCCTGGAACTTCTCGACCGTCTCGACCGACGAGCGGACCTGCCCGTCGTCGCTCTCCCGTTCGAGTTCCGGGATCGCGCGCAGGAAGGCCGCCCGCTGGGCCCGGTGCGGGACGACCACGCCGAGCCCGCGCTCGGGTTCCAGCCCGAGGTCGTCGACCATCATCCGGAGCACCGGCTCGATCAACCGGACCTCGAACTCGTTGCGGGTCTGGCTGCCCGCCTCGTCATGGAGCACGATCACCATCGGGTACGTCGGGTCCAGCACCGCCGCGACGAACGCGTCTTCGGACGCCGTCGGTTCGAGGACGCCCGTCCGGTGCGAGTGATAGGCGATCCCGTCGTGCCGGTAGATCTCCTGGCGGAGGAACTCGGCCATGCTGGAGTGCAGCCGGAAGCTCTCCTCGAACCGGATCACGGCCGGCTCGGGCTTGCGCAGGCGGAGCGTGTCGAACAGCGAGCGGTAGACGGTGTACTCCTGGAAGGTCCGGCGGCGCTCGCCCTCCCACTCGTGCTTGATGATCGGCGCCATCTGACGGTGATCCCCGACGACGATGATCTGGCCGGCCGGGTCGAGCAGCCGGGCCGCCATCAGGGCCTCGGGCAGGTTCATCTGCGACGCCTCGTCGAGGACGAGGCAGTGGATCGGTCGGAGCTGCGTCTTCGCCTTCCAGTGCGGCTGATCCAGCACCCGGATCGCCCCCGGGACCGCGCAGAGGATGACGTGCTCATCCAGCATGAGCTGCTTCAGCCCGACCCGATCATCCGGCCCGGCCTGCTCCTTCTTCTCCCGGCGCCAGACGCCGTAGACCCCGTCTGGCAGAGCGCCCCTCGGCTCGCTGCGCAGGATCGGCACACCGAGCAATCGCTCGTCGAAGTGCCGTTCGAACAGCTCCGGGTGATCGGACCGCCACCCCCGGAGCTTCGCCTGCGCCTCGACGATCCCGAGCATGAGCACGTCCGTCGCCGCGTGGGTCTTGCAGCCGGCGGCGACCCGGAACGGCTTGCCGGCCGCGAGGGCGCCCTGCATCCGGGCCAGGATCGCGAAGGCGGTCGTGTAGCTCTTGCCGGTGCCGGGCGGCCCCTGGACGAGCAGGAACGGCTCGGCGCTGCGGCGGGCGATCAGGTCGTGCTTGCCCGGCTCGAAATCGTGCAGCAGCCCGGCCCGGTCGAAGGCGACCAGCCCCGCCATGAAGCGCTCCTGGCCGGCCGCTGCCTCGACGGGCCACTCGGCCGGCGACGGCGTCGTCGCGACGAGCCGGTCGTAGAGCGTGTTCTGGCGCCCACCGACGATCTGCTGGACCGTGCCCTGGAGACCGGCGCCGTTGTAATCGTCCGGGTTGGGGTCGAGGCTGTAGGTCGTCCCATCCCGCGGCGGCTCCGGGTGGCCGCCGAAGGTGTAGCCGTTGCCGTTCCCGCCGCCACCGCGGGCGTCCAGCATCTCGATCTCGAACCGGTAGTCCGGTCGGCCATCGGCACTGACCGGCGTCACCGCGCCGATCTCGACGCGGGGCGCGTAGAGGAGCTGCTTGGCCGTCGGCGTGAACGTGGTCCGCTGCCCCTCCGGGAGCCGGGAGTCGACCGCGTAGCGCTCCTTGAGCACGGCCCACTCGCCCGGCTTCATGTCGGAGGTCGCCAGCAGCTCGTCGACCTCCGCCGCGTCGCCGCCGGCTTCGAGCCGGAGCCGCAGCGGCCGGTCGGCCAGCGACCACCGCAGCGTCTTGCGCTCCTCGGTGCTCGATTCCCGACCGGCCCGCCTGGCCGCCTCGCCGGCGTCGGATCGCTCGCGGGCGATCCTCAGGGCCGCGAGGGTCTCCGGGTCCTGGTCCTCGTCGTGGAAACTGGCGACCCACGCTTCACCCATCGCCATCCGGCGCTCCGGCTCGAGCTGCCGCACCCGGCGCCACTGCGCCATCTCGGCGTGGCGCTCGATCTGGAGGAACTCCAGCAGGGCCGTCCCGAGATCGTGGGCGCGAGACTCGAACGCGCCGAGCGCGGGGAGATCGAACGGCGTCTTGCCGGCGTCCCGGTTCGGGTCGAGTTTGCTCGCCAGGAAGACGAGCGCGTCGAGCCGCCGGTCGACGTAGTCGAGGAACTCATCGCGGCTGGGCGCCAGGAAGGGCTCGATCGTCGCGAGCGACCCGCCGCCGCGGATCTCCAGCTTCCGCCAGAGCCCGTAGGCGTACTCCAGCGGGATACCGGAGCGGAAGCGGGCCCGGCTGGTGTACCACTGGCCCTCCTCGTCACCCTTGCCGTCGAGGCGCCGGACGAAATCGAACGTCCGCGCCCGGAACAGTTGGCGGAACGGCCGCGGGCTGTTCCAGTCGAAGCCCTGGATCTGGGCAGTCCGGACCAGCGACTGCGCGATCAGGGGCAGGTTGCGCCGCTCCCGGATCTCGGTGGCCAGCTCGGTCACGAGCGGCGAGTCGTAGGCGGCCGGCTGGGTGACGAAGTCGTAGAGCGCCGTCGCGCCGAAGACCTCCTGCAGGTGGCGGGACAGGCCATCGAGCAGGTCGCTCATCTCCTGGCCACTGTGGAAGACGAGATGGATCGGAGCCCGCCGCGCCCCCGTCAGCGGCTCCGGCGCCGCCAGCCGGCTGATCGCACCGACCAGCCGCTGCGCCCAGCGCCCGACGATCTCACGCTCGGTCAGCGGGTCGTCCGGCGGGCCGGCGGTCATCTCGACGATCGACTCCTCGCGGGTGGGCGCACCCCCCTCACAGGCCACCACCCGGGCGGCGAGCAGATAGAGCCGATCGTTGAGGTAGTCCTTCTGGGCGTCGATGTAGATCCAGACCAGGTTGGGATGACGATCCGGCGCCACCACCGGCAGGCTGCCGTTGCCCCCGCCGGGGATGTCCCAGACCTTGGGGTAGTCGTCGCCCTGCCCCTGGCGGTAAGCCTGGGCGCGGATGATGAGCTCGTCCAGCCGCGATCCCAGCGCGGACCGGGTGCCGAGGCGGCGGACGGTCGCGGTCGCGTCCGGGGCGGTGACGAGACGGAGGGCCGGGCCCTGCTCGCCCTTGTCCCGCTTCTCGACCCGCTTCAGCGCCGCCAGCTGGGCGGTCGTGGTGATGCCGGTCCGGACGAGGTGCGCCTTCTCGACCCCGGAGATGAACGGGATCAGGGTGAGGTCGTCATGCTCGGCCGACCACTTCATGCAGAACTCGTTGAACCGGCAGCCATCGCAGACGTCGGCGAGGTGGTACGGGACGTCCGCGAACGGCGTCGTCGCGACCCGCTCGGCGACGGATCCCGGCGCAGCGACCAGGTCGTCGACCGTGTCCTGGAGCGCGACGACATCGTCGACCAGCGAGAGACAGGCGAAACCCGTGCCGAACATCGCCAGCGCCACCTTCCGGTCGGCGGCGACCTGCTCGGCGAGCTCCGGGTCGAGGGCGAGGCGGTCGGCCTCCGCGGCCCGGTAGAGCACGCCGAGCTGGAGGGACGCGACGACGACCCCGTCGTCTCGCAGGATCCGGTCGATCATCCGGGCGTAGAACGCGACCTGGAGCTGATGCTCGAGGTGCGGCCGCGTCGAACTCTTGATGTCGGCCACGAGCACCGAGAGCTGCCCGTCGGTGTCCCGGGATAGCTGGATCAGGTCGGCGTCGCCGCGCAGATCCCAGGCGCCGAGCGGGGTCCGCAGCCGAACCTGGAACAGCACCATCGTGCTGCCGGCGGCGAGCCGTCGCACGGTCCGGATCAGGGTCTCGTTGTCGGCGTCCCGGTTGGTCGTCCCGTCCTGCCCGAGGCGGCGGGTAGGGTGCATCGTCCCGATCGTCCCCTCGACCTTGTCCTCGAAGTCCCGGCCGGTATTCGTCAGGAGCGGCGTCAGCGCCTGCTCGGCGACGCCGTAGGCGCGGACCGGGTCGGAACCGCGACCCCGCGAGAGCAGGGCGAGGCGCAGGTATCGCTGACAGCTCCCCTGCTGGATGTAGGCCGAGACATCGGTCGGGGACATCCGGCGCTGCCCGCCGTCGTTCACTGGGACATCGAGATGCATCATCGCCGGTCTTTCGCGTGAGTGCTGCGAGATCAGGGACGATCTCGGGTAAACGGTCAATGGACCCGTGACAGCTCGATGGCGGAGCAGACCGCTCCCCAAGCCGGGGTGAACCGGCATCGCTCTCCGCCCCATGCGGCGCTCGCTGCACCACGGCTCCGCCGGTGTCCGGCGTGGGGAGCACCACGCGCGTGCGTTCACGCACCAAGCTTCTACCCGAATTGCCTCTCAGGGACAATCCGGGGCAGGCGTCGTGACCCATGATACGCATCGCCTGGGAATCGTCCCGCTCATCTTTCCCGCGACGGACATGGATCCAGACAAATGTCCCTGTAATGACGTGACGCGCTCTGGCGACGGAGCACTCCCAGCTTCCCCGCAACCATGCGAGGTTTCCAGACAAGGCGCACCTCCATGAACGGGCGTCTCCCTTCACCCCTGAGCCTGGTCCCTCCAGGGCCAGGCTGCGCCGCCACGTGACCGGTCGAGTGACCGGGGATTCCGTTCGCCACCTGTGCGCGACCATCGCCACTCACGCCGAACGCCACTCACGACGAAAACGCTACAGACCCGACCCGGAGCCCGGGTCGGGTCTGCAATCGACCGGTGATGTGAAGCGCCGATCAGTCGCCGTCGGCGCGCATCGTCACGCGCTCACGGCGGTTGTCGATCACGGTCGTCGCGGCGGCATCGTCCGTCGCGGCCGGTCGGAGGAAGCGACCGCGGCGCGGCTGCCCATCGGGACCGGCGCTCTCGCCGGAGCGATGAGCGCGACCGCCGACGACGGTCAGGCGGCCGGCGTCAGGCCGCCCGACGCCGCGCTGGCCGACCATCTCGCCCACCGTCGTGGCGGCGGCGACCTGGGGCTCGGCCGGGGCCGCCCGTTCGGGGACGGCGATTACCGGAGCCGGGACCTTCGTCGGGACGGACGGTCGGGACCAGCGGGCCGCGGGAGCCTCGATCTGCGGGGCGTGCTCGTGGCCGGACTGCGGGGCGGAGCAGTATGGGCATAGCGTCCAGCGCAGGTCGACGAGGCGGTCGCAGCTGGCGCAATTGTCACGCAACTGGGTGTGGCAATGCGGGCAGAGGACGAAGTCCTCGGCGACGTAGTGCTGGCAGCTCGGGCAGAGCGGTAACTCTTCCAGGTCCTGGAGCAGGTACTCCTCCTCCAGCGATTTCTGGAAGGCGGAATCCAGCGTCTCCTTCGGCCGGAGCACCAAATAGAGCGGCACCCCGAGGAACGGGAACAGGACGACCAGGAGCGTCGAGAAGATCTGGGTGACGACGCTACGGCTCCGCGACTCGATGTCGCGGAACGCCCAGACGATACTGACGAACCACAGCACGGCCAGGTAGGCCCCGATCAGCGCCACGAAGATCTGGGCACCTCGCGCCAGCACTTCCTCGAACCCCAATGCCAGCCCCTTCCCGTTTCCCGTTACTGGCGTCAGCCTGTCGCTGCGCCGCTCGATGCGTGCCGAACCCGACAGACCGGGCCGGTCTCAGCTGGTCTCAGGCGATCCGTTCGTACCGCGCGACATCGAAGACGAGCAGGGTCGCGCCACCGACCGCGACCGGGATCGGCTCGTTGACGTAGACGTCGACCGGTTCGGCCAGCGGCATGACCGGGTTGGCGACCCGGTTCTGACCCTGACAGGCCACCTGGATGACGCGCAGCGCATCGGCCAGGTATGTCTCCTGAACGCCCACGATCAGCGTCGCGTTTCGCTCGCGGAGCAAACCGCTCTGGCTGTCGATCAGTGTCGCGTGAAATCCACGCTCCACCAAGGCCCCGAGCGTCGCGTTGCCGTCGTGGCCCTGGATCACCGCGATGATCAGTTTCATCGCGTCACCGGGCTGGCGCTCCGTCATGGTCATCCTGTGTCGACCGCACCGGAGCGAGCGTGCCGGGACACGGTGCGTCGGTCCCGAAGCACTGAACGTACAGTGTCGCCGATCGCGGACGCGACCGCAACGGGTGGCTGGTCGGCACGAACGATAACCCACGAGGGCCGACCGGCGTCGGCCAGATCGAGATACGTCGCCCGGACCCGCTCGTGAAAGGCCGCCGATTCGGCGTCGAGCCGGTTCGGCACGTCGCCGTCCCGATCGGCGAACCGGCGGGCCAGACCCTCCCGGACGGGGAGATCGAGGAGCAGCGTCAGGTCGGGTGCCAGGCCGCCGGTCGCGAGGAGCTGGGCGGCGGCGAGGGCCTCACCGTCCAGCCCGCGGCCACCGCCCTGGTAGGCCAGCGTCGAGCCGGTGAACCGGTCGCAGATCACGATCTGGCCCGCGGCCAGGGCCGGCCGGATCAGGCGCTCGACGTGGTCCGCGCGGGCCGCCGTGAACAGCAGGGCCTCGGTCGCCGGGGACATCGCGCCCTCCCCGGCCGCTGCCTGGCTCAGGACGAGATCGCGAATGGCCTCGGCCAGCGAAGTGCCGCCGGGCTCGCGGGTCAGGACGACCTCATGGCCCTCGGCCCGGAGGTCGTCGGACAGCCGGCGGGCCTGGGTCGTCTTGCCGGCCCCCTCGGGCCCCTCGAAGCTCACGAACAGTCCCCGCATACCGGTCAGCACCACACCTCTCATCGTGAACGCCCCGCGACGGTGGTGTCGCCTCGGTCTACGACACCACCATCGCGGGGGTTCTCTCTGGTCCGACCGGTAACCAGGCAATGCCGGCGGTCAGTCAGTTCGTGCGCGGGTTACTGCATCCCGAGGCGGAACAGCTCGACGTGGCGGTAGGGCTCGCGGCCCCGGCTGCGGCTGCCGAGGTTGTAGCGGTCCGCGAGCTGGTGCTGGAGCCGGCGAACGTAGGCCCCCTGCGGCGCCAGCGAGATCGGCGGCGAGCCGCCCATGATATGCGCGATCGCGTCCTCGGCCTCGATCATCGCCAGGGTCACCACGTCGTCGCTGGCCTTGGGGGCCGGTGAGGCGTCATCGTCGAAGCCGGCGAGCGCCTCCTCGTCCTCGCCATCCCAGTCGATCTCATCGAGTTCGGCCGCGCTATCCGGCACCGTCTCGATCCGGTGGTTCGGCATCGGCGTCCGGCGCGAGGCCGCGAACGGGAACAGCCCAGCGAGGACGTTCTCCATCTGCGTCTCGGTGTTGGACCGCATGACGTAGACGGGGGTGCCCCGGCTCTCGGCATCGCGGAGCGACTGCGGCTTGCGCCGGTAGTAGTTCTTCAGGGTGACGACCATGTCCGACTCGCGCAGGTCGCGGACGATCGTCGCCGGGACGCCGAGCTGGTTGATCGCCGACTCCAGCCGGTTGCGGCTGATCCCGAAGGGGTAGAGGCGGAGAGGCTTGCTCTCGGTGCCACGGCCGCGGGGGAAGTTCGGCGCGAACTCGACCGCCGCGGGGACGGCCCGCCGCTCGAACTCCTCGGCCCGGACATCGGGCTCCGGCTCGGTGCGGACGGCCGTGCCGTTCCGCAGCGTCGGCAGCGTGATCGGCGCGACCGGGACGCTGGCGACGGCGATCCGCATGTCCGTATCACTACGGCCACTGCGGGGCTGCCTGGTGCTGAGATCGACGATGCCCGAGCTCGACCCGGATCCTCCGCCACCGCTGCGCCGGCCGGACATGAACTGGCCACCCGGCCGCTGCTGCGGCTGACCGGGATCGCGCCGGGTCTCGTCGCGGTTGCTGATCTCCAGCTCGCCGCGCTCGTTCCGCCGGCGGATCTCGGACCGCGGCGCCACGCCACGGAGAATGCCGTCGACGGTCGTGGCGACATCACGGTGGACGGCGACCTCATCGCGGCTGACGATCTCGACCATGATGCCGAAGGTCGGCGGGCCCTTGCGCTCCAGGATCGACTTCTGGGTGCCGCGCCGGCGGGCCTCCTCGTCGGAGAGCGTGACCGACTGGATCCCGCCGATCAGATCCGAGAGGGTCGGGTTGAGCATCAGGTTCTCGAGCGAGTTGCCGTGGGCCGTGCCGATCAGCTGGACGCCGCGCTCGGCGATCGTCCGGGCGGCGCCGGCCTCGAGTTCCGTCCCGATCTCGTCGATGACGATGACCTCGGGCATATGGTTCTCGACGGCCTCGATCATGACGCCGTGCTGCTGGTTGGGCGTCGGGACCTGCATCCGGCGGGCGCGGCCGATGGCCGGGTGCGGGATGTCGCCGTCGCCGGCGATCTCGTTGCTGGTATCGACGATCACGACCCGCTTGCGGTACTCGTCGGCCAGCACGCGAGCAGTCTCCCGGAGCATGGTCGTCTTGCCCACCCCCGGCCGGCCGAGGAGCAGGACGCTCTCGCCGGACTCGATCAGGTCGCTGATGATCTGGATCGTCCCGAAGACGGCCCGGCCGATCCGGCAGGTCAGGCCGACGATGTCGCCCTTGCGGTTCCGGATCGCCGAGATGCGGTGGAGCGTCCGCTCGATGCCGGCCCGGTTGTCGTCGCCGAACTGGCCGATCTTGCCGGCCACCATCTCGAGGTCGTCGCGGGTGACGTCCCGGTCGGTCAGCATCAGCTCGCCGTGCTGGAAGCGGGCCTCCGGACGGCGGCCGAGGTCGAGCACGAGTTCGACCAGACCGCCCAGCTCGTGCTGGTCGTCGAGGCCGCGGATCGGGTCGGCGATGTCGGGCGGGAGGGCGTCGAGGAGGTCGTCGAGGTTATCGGTGACGGCCGTCTCGGACGTGGTGTCGGGAGATGTGGGGGAGGTCTCGTCGGGCTCATACGCGATCCCGTTGCCAGCCTCGCTGGTCGGGACTGCCGCGATCTGCTGTGTCGACTGAGCCGGTGTGTAGGTCTGCGGCATACTGCTCACTCACGACACCTCAACGACTGATGCCGACCGGTGCGGACCGGTCGAAGCTGCGCGGGGTAACGCGGTCGGGACGGCTGACAGGCGACATTTGCGACGGCGCCGGCCTGTTTCGGCACCATGGGACGACGCCCTCCGCTCACGTCACGGCGTCGTCATGCGGCTGGGCTTGCAGGAACGTCGGGACACGATGCGGTACCCCCTCTCGGACCTCGGCGAACGCCGGCACGACCTCGAAGACGGGCAGCCGGACATTGGCCGTGGTGTACTTGATCAGCAGGTCCTGCTGGTGGAGCGGAATCAGACCGCGGTCCTCCAGCTTGGTCCGGATCTCCTGCTGGTAGCTCCGGATCGACGCGTAGACTCGCACCGACCGGCGCCCGGCCAGCCAGGCGGCGACGCCATCGAGCAGGATGTCGATCAGTTCCGTCCGCTCCGGTAACACGATCAGCTCGACCGCGTTCCCGGAGGTCCGGCTCACGATCCGCGCCATCGCGACGATGTGGTGCCCCTCCTCGATCACCAGGCCGTGAACCCCGACGCTCGCCCGGGTATCCGCGACGTTCCAGCGGTCGCTCGTCAGCGCCTCGGCGTACTCGACCTGCCGCGGCACCGACGCGCTGTAGAGCTGCTGGACCGCCCAGGTATCCGACGGGAGCTGCCGCCGGACGGTCCTCGGCATCCGGCGCTGCCCGAGGTCGGAGCCGACCAGCACCGTCTCCGATGCGTACGGCCAGAACCCGACCTCGCGCAACCCGGTCGCGCAGAAGGCGCCGTGCGGGACGCGGGCGTAGAGGCGCTTGACGCCGTTGACCCCGGCCAGCGTGATCCCGTAGCGGATCAGCTCGTCGATCACCGGGATGGCGTCGAAGACGCCGACGGCGGCGCCGATCGCGTCCAGCCGCCAGCGCTGGTCGGGACGCTGGGGCTGGAAGATCGCGATCCCGACGACGCGGTCGCTGGTCCGGGCGACGAGGACGCGACGCCGGGAGCGCGGCCAGCGCACCCGGGCCCGAAGGGCGGCCCGGACGGGACTGAAGGGGACCAGGAGGGACTCGGGCTGGTTGAGGAGTTCGATCCCCGGGAGGCGGAGGAGGTCCGGCAGGTCACGCAGCTCCGCGTGGCCGACGGTTAGCGGGAGGGGACGGAGACCGGACGGGCGCTGCGCCGGGCTGGAATCCGGCTCAGGAGGACGTACGGCCGGGTGCTTGCCGCTCCGGTCGTCCATCTTCGCTTCGCGCGGAAGGTCACTCATCTGCCCCTGCATGCTTGAGAAGTGTAATCCCCGCCACGTCGAACCGCAATCCGTTTCCCCGTACGTACGCACCAATCAATGAAACGTTCATCTTTGCCGCCGGCTGGCGCCGACCGGCTACAGCGGCCGCCGCCCCTTGAGCGCCCGGCCGAGCGTCACCTCATCGGCGTACTCCAGATCGCCGCCGACCGGCAGCCCACTGGCTGGCCGCGTGACCGTGATGTTCATCGGCGCCATCAGCCGGTGCAGGTACGTCGCGGTCGCGTCCCCCGGCAGGTCGAGATTCATCGCGAGGATGACCTCGTCGGGGTGGGTGCGCTCGACCCGGTCGATCAGCTCGCGGATGCGGAGCTTGTCCGGCCCGATGCCCTCGACCGGCGAGATCGCCCCGTGCAGGACGTGATAGCGGCCGTGGAACTGGCCCGTCCGCTCTAGCGCGACGACGTCGAGCGGCTCCTGGACGACGCAGATCGACCCGTCCCGGCTCTCGTCGTCGCAGATCGCGCAGGGCGAATGCTCGGTCACGTTGAAGCAGACCGAGCAGAGCTGGATCCGCTCCTTGACCTCGATGATCGCCTCGGCCAGCGCCAGCGCGTCCTCGCGCGAGCTCCGCAGGAGGTAGTACGCCAGCCGCGAAGCCGTCTTCGGCCCAACCCCCGGCAGCTTGGCGAGGGAGTCGATCAGCCGGGCGACGGGCGGGGCGGTGACGGGACCACGACGATTCATCGACAACCGCTCATCCTCCAGATGCCGCCCGGATCAGGCTGGCCGACGCGATCGCGGAACGTAGGCTGACCGGCCCCTGATTATACCAAAACGGCTGATCGGAATCGACATTCTGTCAAGTCACTGGTGTTAGCCGCGATCATCTCCCCGCGGCGTGGCGGTCCGGCTACCACGTCAGACGCTGCTGTCCGCTCACCGCTGGCGTCCGGGGCCACGGGTACGGGTCGGCGGCGATGGCGTGGTAGCTGGCGTCCAGCTGTGGCCCGAGCAGCAGGATCGAGGCGATAAAGAAATGGTTCGACCAGATGCGCTCGTAGACCCGTCGTGATCGGTCGACATCAAGCAGCTAGATGGATGCGAAGCGTTTGATTTGAGTGTGCTCAATAAGTTGGTCGAGGGTCGCCAAGGTAAAGACCTTTCCTCCGGTCCGGGTCAGAACTCGACGCATGTCCTCCCGTCGGACTCCAAATCCACGACCGTCGATACAAGCCACCACCTGAAAAGTGCCCAGACCATCACGACCCCGACGCTCACTCATCTCCGCAAGCGTGACAATCCGAGTTGCTTTGTCACGAGCGGTTCCGTCATCTCCAGTGATCTTCGCCTCAATGACGATTGACGGGTTGAACTCGTCAGGAATGAAGAAGTCGGGCGCTTGCTCGAAGCCAGGAACCCGCTCCGCCCGTCGAGTCTTGCGGAAACTGATGCCCGCCCTCGCAAGTCGGTCCTCAATGGCACTTTCCATCACGTCACCTACAAGTTCGGAGACCGAGTCGCGATGACTAGCGAATGGCCGACCAAGATATCGTTCGTAGAGAAGAACCGCATAGGGAACATCGAACATTGCAATGTGGCGTAGCGAAACAATACCTTCCGCGGTATCTACTTTCGCAAGTCGATGGACAGTATTGATGCCGCCACCTGCAGCCCCGTTCTGAAGCAGATCAAGGGCAACTCCCACTAAAGCTTCAGTTCGAGCGAGCTTTACGCTATCACGGGGCAACGTCAGGGTCTCAAAGACGTGTCTGTTGCGTCGGACTTCCCCGTCGAGACCACGAGCGTACCCCTGTGAGACGTCACTTCCACGTTCTGAACGGGCAAGATCAGCCCATTCTGGCGGAGTAAAGCCAAGAATCGTTCGCAAGACAAGCAGAACGAGAGCGTCCTCTCTGAGAGCCGACCATACAGCCGATTCATTGAGATTGGCAAAAGCAGAAGTGTGCCGCTTCAGTAACTCATAAGCATCTTGAAAGTCAGGATAATCAACAAACCCACTGCCCCTTGGAAGCAGCAAGAATTGCGATTGAATATCCGCGAAGGTAATATCCACCATCGCTTCAATGTGCTCATTGATGTAATTGGCATCCATCTCAAACGGATGTGGCATGGATATCCCCCTCGACTGGCCCAGCACGGTTCGCTAGTACATAAGCGATCAAGTCTTTCAGCTCAGTCTTCGACATGATTTTAGAGACTGCCGCTTCTGCACGATTCAATTTGTCCGCAACGGATACTTCTGGCCTCCAGTTCAGGCGCAACTCGTTGATCGCTTCGCGTGCTATGTGTCCCGCCGCGAGACATCGAAGATCACCGAGGGTCAGCTTGACTCCACCCTCGACCAAAGCTCTAGCATCTTCAGCGAGAACCAAGGCGAGCCCAGTTCTCCGACCGCCGACAGGAGCTTTTCGGCAAACGAATACCGAATCGACAACAGAGGAATTTGTCCCTGCTATATGAAGTGATGCTCCCATTTCTGCGGCCGCCGGCAACGTGGCGGTGCAGTCCAACCCTGCATCGAGGATAGCCACAATTAGTGGCCGATATGCCTTGGGATCATTGTGATGGTAGGTGAATACGAACGGAGAACCAGACTTCAGAGCCTTAGCGTAATGAGTGAATACAGCCGAGAGACCAGATGTGAAATGCGTGAGTCCTCGGCCCATGGTTTGGTTGCCAGTCAATTCCTCCATGGTGCGAGTAGATGATTTCCGAAACTCTGCTCGATCCTCTTTCAGGCCAAGCCGAAGCCATACGTAGCAGAAGTCCATCAACTCGGCATATTGGACGTTATCGAAATAGGGAGGGTCAGTAAACACCCCGTCAAGTGACGCTTCGGTGAGCGGTACGGCGGTCGCCGATGTCGCGACAAGTTGCGCTTCGCGTCCAGACCGTGCAGGTGGGCCGTCAACGAAGACGGCACCGATGCGCTCGCCGCTGATCGGGATGATTTGCTTTCGCACACCTACTTGTCGCGTCTCGAACGGCGCTTCTCCATACCGCTTAGCGCGTAGGTACTTCTCGACAAAATGGCGGTATGACCCCGACCCGACGCGCTCAATACCCAACAGATTGTTCTCACACTGAACCAATCCCACTGGGTAACCATGAACGCTGAATATGTCTTGGCATTTTAGTGCGTAGGTGTCATAGCGGCAGAGCATGTTCTGGTATCGCAAGAAATCGGAGAAGACTGTGAGTAGCGCCTCGCGAATCGGTACATCCTCGACCCGCGCGATCCGGCGAAGAAGGAGTGCCAGACCCAAGAGTTGACGGTCATTGAATAGCTCTCGGTAGAGCTGGTACCCCCAACGATGGAGACGGTTTGTTTCGTCACCAGCAGGAATCGTCTCGGTTGGGATAGGCAAGGCATCGCCGAACTCTGAAAGCAAGGCAATTGCACGATCATATCGACCCAAGTCCGCCGTATCCGGCTGCTTGAAGAATCGACCGGTATGGTGCGGTTTACATCGGGCACAGTGATATTCGATCGCCCACATCCGGTGCCGAGGGGGAGCAAGCGGAACATCCGGTTGGTAAGAGAAGCTGGTCGAACAATAACGGCAGATAATCTTCCCGCGTTTGGCCGGACCTTCGACCGCGACCGCCGCTTTGCATGTGCGACAAGGTTCCGGGTGGTCAATGGTAGGTTGACGGTCGAACTCATTGAGATCGCCACAGTGGCTACACGCGACAACGTGCCGCGGATGCCGAGTGTCGTCAGCCAAAAGGTATCCAGGAAACAAATCGTTATCGCTCATGCATGCCGGGCATTGCGCGACTTTGACCCAAAGGAAGTATTTTACCGTAGCCTCGTCACCGCAACATGAGCAAGCCGTCCTATAGAGGTCGGCCAGTTCCAACTCAACATCATCAACGACGGTCAAAGCGGCCGACCGAAAGGCCCGAAGTTCAAGCGGAGCTAAGGATTGGCGAACCACCCAATAAGCCATCGGATTAACGTCGGCCCCGATCACACTCATTCCCAGTCGATTCGCTTCATAAATAGGAGTGCCCCCGCCCATGAAGGGATCAGCAATCACTCCACTTAGGCAATGACTTTGCCAATATGCTTCAGCAATGGGAGCATCGGCAAACTCTCCGAGCAGTAAACTGCGAAATACCGAACCGGGACGGCGAGCAAACCACTTGTGAATGCCGATTGTTGGACGATAACTCTGTTGAACCTGCTTTTCCCTCAGCGCAAGCCGAGACGTGAACGCCGCATCGAAGCGGCGCTCGAGGCGAGAAGGCGCTTCGCGGCTTTCCGACTCTGTCAGATCGACACCTACCCCTATCGGGGCTACCGGCTCGATCTCATCTAGAGAGGCTTGTCTGTACCTGATGCTCATGGTTACCAATTCTACCGGTCGGTTAGTTGCACCGAGTCCAGTGTTCGTCGGGCGTACGTGTGATCAATCCAGGGACATAGGAGTCGTATGAACGCGTAATCTGGATTACCAGCACTCTCGCATCGAATCCTACTCCGCGCTCTCGTCCGCCAGGAACACGGTCCGGCCCTTGATACCGTCGGCCGGACCGATGATCTCCTGGTCCTCCATTTCCTGGATCAGGCGGGCGGCGCGGTTGTAGCCGATCCGGAGGCGGCGCTGGAGCATCGAGGCCGAGGCCGTCCCCTGCTTGCGCACGATCTCGATCGCCTGGTCCCAGAGTGGGTCCTCCTCGCCGTCCCCGTCGCCACCGGCCGCGCCGTCGGCGGCGTCCGTCACGCTCGGCAGGTCGATCCACTCCTGGGCGTACTGCGGGATCGGCACGACCGCCTGCCAGTGGTCGACGACCGCCGAGACGTCCTCGTCAGCGACGAAGACGCCCTGGATGCGCTGCGGCTTGGCGGCGTCCGGCGGCACGAACAGCATGTCCCCCCGGCCCAGCAGCCGCTCGGCGCCGGGCGCGTCGAGGATGACGCGACTGTCGGTCATGGACGACACCATGAAGGCGATCCGGGCCGGGACATTGGACTTGATGATGCCGGTGATGACGTCGACCGACGGCCGCTGCGTCGCCAGGATCAGGTGGATGCCGGTCGCCCGGGCCATCTGCGTGAGCCGCTGGAGCAGCGACTCGACCTCGACCGGCGTCGTCATCATCAGGTCGGCGAGCTCGTCGATGATCACGACCAGGTACGGCAGGTTCTCGGCGCCGGGCTCGTCCGCGACCTTGAGCCGATAGCCGTCCAGGTTGCGGACCCCGAGGGTCGAGAACAGCGTGTAGCGCCGCTCCATCTCCCGCAGGACCAGCCGCAGGGCCGGGACGACCTTGCCCATCTCGGTCACGACCGGGCACTGGAGGTGCGGCACGCCGTTGTAGCCGACCAGCTCGACCATCTTCGGGTCGATCAGGAGCAGCTTGACCTCGTCCGGCCGCCGGGTCAGCAGGAACGTCGAGATGATGCCGTTGATGCAGACGGACTTGCCCGACCCGGTCGCTCCGGCGATCAGCAGGTGCGGCATCCGGGCCAGGTCGCCGACGATGTACTTGCCGTTGACGTCCAGCCCGAGCGGGATCGGCAGCTTCTGCTTGCCCTTGAGGTAGGCCGGCGACTCCAGCGTCTCGCGCAGGCCGACCGTCATGATTTGATCGTTCGGGACCTCGATCCCGACCCGGGCGTGACCCGGCACCGGCGCCTCGATCCGGATCTGCGGGGCGGCTAGCGCCAGCGCGAGGTCGTTCTGGAGTTCGGTGATCCGGCGGACCTTGACGCCGTCGCCGGGCTCGAGCGCGAACTGGGTGACCGCCGGGCCCGTGTTGATCTCCCGGACCCAGGCCTGGACCTTGAACGAGGCCAGCTTCTCCTGGATCAGCCGGGCCTTGGCCTCCAGCTCGGAGGTGTTCGGCTTGTGGGCCTCGTAGTACGGCAACTGGGCGATGCTCGGCAGCGGCATCGGCTCGCCTAAAGCGGTCCGGATCACCGGCACGGCGGCGGCTACGGGCGCCGCGACGGGCGCCGGACGCCCCTGGCGGTGCGGGACGTTGATGACGGGCTCCCGTGGCGGGGCCTGGACGGGCACGGCGGCTCGGGCCATCGCGTCCGACAGCGCGACGGGCTCCGGCGTCAGCTCCGCCGCCGCCGCGACGACCGCGCCCAGCGTCGGCGTGTCCTGCGACACCGTCGACTCACGGGCCCCACGAGTCCGACGGCCAGGGGGCATGGCAGCTGGCTCGATCGGATCGATCGGCTCCGCGTCGCCATCGTCGTCTGCCGAGCTGACATCGACCGGAGCCGCCGCAACGCTCTGGGCGCCGGTTCGCCGGGGGGGCGTCAGGATGGCGAGATCGAGATCGACGTCGCCGACGGCATGGACGGGGCCGGTCTGAGAGCGGGCGTCGATCGCCGAGCCGCCGGTCAGGCCACGGCGACGCTGGAACCGGCCGCTGCCCGGCTCCGGCGGGTCGGCGCTCGCGAACGGCAGCGAAGTGATGGGACCGGACATGCCGATCCGGTCATCGGCGTCCGTCCCGTCGTCGGGCCAGCGGTCGAAGTCGTCGTCCACGACATGGTCTGCCCGTGGCTGCCGCCGGGGCAGCAGCCACCGCACCTCATGGGCGAAGCGGACCAGCGACAGATCGGAAAGCAGGAAGACCGCGACCGTCCCGACCAGGTAGAGGGCGACGCCGGCCGCGACCTCGCCCAGGACGTCGACGGTCAGCGTCGCGACGCCGATGCCGAGGTTGCCGCCGGGGTGACGGCCGGGCCGGCCGACGCCCATCTCCAGCAGCCCGAGGGCGGCGACGGCCAGCGCGAACCCGCCGAGGTAGTGGTGCGGCCGGAGGATCGACTCGTCCAGGTCGCGGAAGACGCGGACGGCGACGAGCAGCAGGAAGACCGGCACCAGCCAGCCGCCGATCTGGCCGTAGGCCGAGACCAGGATGTCCCGCCACCAGACGACCAGGCGGCCATCCTGCTCCCCGCGGGCCA
>CAXTHM010000018.1:0-1966 GCA_964244115.1 uncultured Thermomicrobiales bacterium | reverse complement strand
CCGGCACCCCCAGCCTCTCGAGCTCCGCCGCCGTGACGGCGAAGCGGCGCGGCCGGGCGAGGGGGGACAGATCGTCGATGCCGTCTGCCGGCTCGGTGGCGATAACGGTGAACTCGCCCCGCGGTCCGCTGATCACGAGAAGCGGGTCGCGCTCTGGATCTGCCTTGTGCCACGCCCAGCCGCTCAGCCCGGCGACGAAGAGCAGCGCGACGCCAAGCACCTCGCGGTGGAACCGGTCGACCAGGGCGAGGTGCGGCAGCCGATCGATCAGCCCGCCGACCGCCACGAACGGCCGGACCAGGGGCGAACGACGCTCAGCCAGTCTGGGTGTCTCGGCGACGAAGGTCGGGGCCGTGGCGGGCGAGCGCTTCCGGCTCTTCGCAGTGGTAGCCAAGGGAACCGGCACTCCTTCCCGGACGGCGTGACGACGACGGCCCGCACGCCGGAGCGCACGAGAGTCGGTCCGTCGGGTCATCCACACGACCGGGCGGGATCCGGTCGGCGGGTCTGGGTGCGGGAAGATGCGTGTACGGACGGAGTATGCCATAGCCTGCGACTCCCCTATCGGGAGGGTGACCGCGCATCGCAGCTATTCGTTATGTCATCGGGATCAGCGTGATATATGGTCGACCCCAACGGGGATTCGCCGATGATGCGGCAGTCATCGCGTAGGGGCGACGCTTGCGAGCCTGGCTGCCGCAGCACCGATCGCCCCGCGGGGCGATGGCCGGCGTACAGAATCAGTGGCGCGACCATGAACGGATCGGGCTCAGAGACGATGTCGGCGAGAAGCCCGTTCCCCCTCAACCGCCTGTCGCTGAATCACGAGACGATCTCGCAGACGAAAACCACACCACCTCATCGGTGGCGCGGCCACTCGAATCGGGCCTGAGCCCGGGATCTGTCTGGTCATCGTTCCTGCGCCCGATCCATTCACGGTCGGGTCCACGCAGCCGTGTCGACGACCCTTCACCCCTAGACGTCATCCTTCCGTGACCAATCACGGACCGAATCGGGTTGACGCCGTGAGACGATCCAGTCGTGCGATCTCGCACCCCAGCCACGCAAGGAGAACCAGCCCCATGTTCGACCGGATCAAGGACCTCATCAGCGAACCCGGCAGCATCCAGGACAAGCTGGGCAACCTGCAGGAGCAGTTCACCGGCGGGGGCGGCATCCAGGAGCACCTGAACACCGATACCCTCCAGGATCAGCTCGGTACCTTCGGCGGGCTGGACGCGATCGGCGAGCAGCTCACCGGGGTCGAGTTCCCGATCGCCCGGGACGATCTCACCGGTCTGCTCGAAGGTCGCGGCGTCCCGACGCAGATCACCGATCGGCTCCAGCATCTCGACGTCACCCAGTTCCAGAGCCGGGACGACGTCCTCGGCCGGATCTCGGGCTTCCTCGGCAGGTAATCGTCTCGTCGTCGGCAGGAAATCGTCTCGTCAATCGAAGAACCATGCGGTCTCTCGGTGCTGGGCCCGTGGTATCTCCTCTGCGTAACCGGGGCGGCGTGCAGCTTTGCACCTCGACCCAGCTACGACGAGGAGAAACCACATGGACCGTCTCAAGGACCTGGCCAGCGGTGCCGGGGGCATTGGCGGCATCGGCGACATGCTCAAGGGCATCGACTTCCCGATCCAGAAGGACCAGCTCATCAGCCAGCTGACCCAGAAGGGTGCGCCGAGTCAGATCACGGACAAGCTTCAGGGAGCCGATACCGACCAGTTCCACGATCAGGACGACGTCATGTCCAAGGTCTCGGGCCTGTTCTAGGCAGCGTCCGTCACAGGACGAAGACGCTCGCGTACGCATGAAGGGACTTCGATGAATCAGATTCGACGATCGCTCACGGCACTGGTTGCCACGTCATTCGCGGCCGCGGCCATCCTCGTCAGTGGTGCCGGTGTCACGGCGCAGGACGCCACCCCGGCCGCCGGCTCCTCCACCGGCGGCAACTACC
>CAXTHM010000017.1:39872-58784 GCA_964244115.1 uncultured Thermomicrobiales bacterium | reverse complement strand
CGAGACACGTCCTGGCGGCGTAATCCCTCCCGCCATGCACCTGGCCAAGCGAGTCGCAGGGCAGTCAGCGGCTGAGCGACGGGCGGCCGGCGTCCGATCGACGCACCCAGGAACGAGACCGCCCCCATGCCGACCCTCCACGACCCGGTCGCCTTCGATCTCTTCGGGCTCGCGATCCGCTGGTACGCCCTGTTCATCCTGGCCGGGATCGTCGCCGCGATCCTGCTGATCCAGGCGCTGGCCCGGCGACGTGGGCTGGACCCGGAGTTCATCCTCGACATCGCCCCGCTGACGGTCGCCGTCGCCATCGTCGGCGCCCGCGTCGCCTTCGTCGCCGTCTCCTGGGAGCAGTTCCGGGACGACCCGCTCGACGCCCTCAACATCCGGGAGGGTGGGATCGCGATCCACGGGGCGGTGATCTTCGGGTCGCTGATCGTCGCCTGGCTGTGCCGCCGGGCCCAGCAGCGCTTCCTGCTCTGGGGAGATCTGATCCTCGCCGGGGTCGCGCTGGGCCAGGCGATCGGCCGCTGGGGCAACTGGGCCAACCAGGAGGCGTTCGGGACGCCGACCGACGTCCCGTGGGCGGTCACGATCGATCCGGCCCGCCGCCCGGCGGAGTACGCGGGCAGCGCGACCTTCCATCCGACGTTCCTCTACGAGTCGATCGCCAACCTGTGCAACGCCGTCATCCTGAGCGTGCTCGTGCTGAAGATGCCCGGCAGCCGTCGGCTGCGGGAGGGTGACGCGGTCTGGGCGTACATGATCCTCTACGGGATCGAACGCGGCCTGATCGAGTCGATCCGGACGGACAGCGTCTACGTCGGCCCGCTGCCCGGCCCGACCTGGGCCAGCCTGGCCCTCGTTATCGGCGGCGTCGCCGGCGCCGTCCTGCGCCGGACCGTCTGGCCCGCCCTGTTCATCGGAGCGCGGCCGCTGAAGTCGTCCTCACTCGAAACTGACCTTACGACCTCGACTGGACTCCGAGAAACCGACTGATCGGTCGATCGATGTTCCGGCACTTCGCGACTCGCCCGAATGTCACATCGGGCACCGGGGATGCTATTCCAGCGAACGGATGGGCAGGAGCCTGCTCACGCTCCCTCCAGCAACGCGAGCAATTGAGCGCGAAGGATCGGCATATCGGTCGTGACGATCGTCCAGATGACCTGGTCGTCGACCCGTTTGTATTCATGCGCGATGGGGTTGCGCGTCCCGATGATGCGCCCCAGCTGGGGAATGTCATGTCGGAGGGAATCGTCGGCTTGGTCCAGTGGCTTGAGTGCTTAGGCGACCTGAATCAGTTGCAATCCCACCGCACTTTGATGGAGTGAGCTTGTCAGATAGTCCTCGACGTTCAAGCCATCGATGAAGGTCGTGATCTCGTCTATGGCTTCGATCGCCTGACGAAGTCGCTGCTCCCGCGTCCAACGATCCCTAGGCCGCATAGACTGCTACTCTCGTCGCCTCAGCCTCGGCCAGGAACGCCGTATCACCTCGTGAACGGACGGTGATCAGATCCACCTCCCGTTCGAGCAGCGCCTCAAGCGCCCAGAGCAGATCGAAATACCGGGCTGCAACGTCAGTCCCATACTCTCCAAGGTCGACCATGAAGTCGAAGTCGCTGGTGGCTGGGTTGAACGTGCCCTGGACGGCGGACCCGAAGATGTACAGCTCCTTGATGGCATACCGCTCGCAGAGGCGCCGGACCTCGTCGAGATGGTCCGTGAGCTCGGACGGGAGTATGGAGGTCGTCATGCTGATTCCTCCGGTGAGCAGGGAGTAGGTATGGCGTTTTGTTGCAGCTAGTGTAGCGGAGCGAAATACCAATCCAATCGCCAGCCGGCCGTTGATCGCCGACGGCGTCGCCGGGACGACCCTGCGCCGGACCGTCTGGCCCGCCCCGTTCATCGGCGAACGGGTGCTGAAAAGACCGCGATGCCGACGGTAGATCAGCAGTATCGGTAATGTGATCACAACTCATTCTCGGGTGAAGCAAGACGGTCAGTCAGGCGGGACCAGCGGCGTCTAGAAGACCTTGTAGTGACTCCCGCAGCGGTGGCACGAATTCGGTCACCGCAACCCAGACCAGATCCATGTCGACGCGACGATACTCGTGGGCGATGTAATTCCGCATTCCGATGATCTCGCCGACAGCCGGCACCGAGACCCGGAGATCGCCGTCAGGGTCATCCAGTGGTTTCAGATTCTCGCCGACCTGCATGAGCTGCATCAGCACCGCATCCTGATGCAGCGTACTGGCCATGAACGCTTCGCGATCAAGGCCGTTGATGTGTTCCCGCACCTGGTCCAGGGCCGCGATAGCCCGTTCCAGATACTCGGACTGACTGGTTCGCCCCTTATGCGGCATAGAGTTCGATCCGGGTTGCGTCGACTTCGGCGACGAATCGTGGGTTGCCAGACGATCGGACAGTGATCAGATCGACATCCCGACTGAGAAGTTCTCGCAACGCGTCCTGTAGCCCGAAGAAGCGGGTGACGACATCACGACCATACTCGCCGAGGTCAACCAGGAAGTCGAGGTCGCTGGTTTCCGGATCAAAGGTGCCATGGACGGCAGACCCGAAGATATACAACGCCCTGATTCCGAACTGATCGCAGAGAGCTCGGATCTCATCGAGATGGTCGGTAAGCTGCGGCGGGAGGGTGGAGGTCGTCGTCATGCTGATTCCTCCGGCGATCAGGGGGGTAGGTGTGACGTTTCGTTGCAGCCAGTGTAGCGGAGCCGAAACCCTGGTCACGAGTCCATGGCGTCCCGGAGCAGGAACGATGTCAGTGCCGTGAGGACGTCGTCCGGGTTCTCCTCGGCCAGGACGTGGCCGACGACGATCAGCCCGCCGGTGACGTCGTCGGTCCAGTCGCGCCAGATCGGCAGGATATCGACCAGGTGGCCCATGTCGTCGTCGGTCGCCCGGAGTGCGAGGACCGGGCGGACGTATTGACCGGTGGGGCGGCGATGTCCGGTTCGAGCCCGTTGCCGAATCCGCCGTCGTCGCTCGGGTAGCGGTTGAGCGCCGTCAGGAGACTGTGGGCACCTCCCCGTCCGAGGAGTAAGCATGCCCGACCGCCTCGACCGGGCGCATCCGGGCCTGCCTATCGAGGCACGCCCATGCCGCCGCCGACCGCTCGTCGATCGATCACTCCGTCATCGTCCTGACGGATCTCCCTGGGTGGTTTCGTCATCCACGAGAATGAAGACCTCGTCCTTCTCGCCCTCGAACCGCGCCCTCCGCACGAGTCCAGCACGCTCGAGCGCCGTCAGGCCGCGCTCGATGTCGGCGCGGGTAAGCCCGAGGTGCCGCGCCAGCAGCACGGGCCGGACGAAGATGGCGGCCGACAGATACCGGGTCAGCACGAGCCGCAGCGCCGCGTCGTCGTCCAGCTCCCTTGCCGCCGCGTCCGCGTCCGGATAGCGCGTGGCGATCAGCGTCTGCCGCATGTCGTGGTCGTCGGGGTCGTCGACGGGGCCGAAGCCGCGTCCGACGAGCAGGCGACGGTCGAGCTCGGCGACGGCCTTCAGGTAGGCGGTGCGGCGCTCGCGGCCGGTCTCGAAGCCGGCCAGGCGGCGCAGTTCGCCGGTCGTGAGCGTGCCGCCGTTGCTCGCGAGCGCCTCGGCCAGCCGGAGCGCGTCGGCCGAGAGCTCACCGGCAGCGGCCTGCTCCTCAGCCGGCCGGAGGTCGCCCCGCAGGCGCAGGGTCGCCGGGAGCAGATCCCAGGCGACCCAGGTCGGCTTGCCCCGGACCAGCGTCCCGTAGAACGCGACCTCGCGCCGGCCGAGCTCCCAGCGCCACGAATAGACCTCGCCGGAGGGCGTCGAGTGGCCGGAGTCGGTCGGGACGCCGGGCCCGACGAAGGCGGCGTACAGGCTGGCGACTTCCGGTGAGGCGGGGAACAGCGTGGCGAGCCCGGCGCGTTCGATCAGCGTCGGCGCGTCGGACCACGACGACAGGCGCGTGACCGGGGTGTAGGCCCAGTGCTCGTCGCGGCGCTGCTGGATCGGGGCGATCGCACCCTCGGGCATAGCAGTCGGCAAACGGGTCATCCTCTCGTTGGGTCGGAGACATTCCGGTTCGTCCTATCAGCCTACAGACAGGTCAGTGGCACCGTCCTGTCACCAATCAGAAATCGATTGGCGAATGCCGATCGAGCGTCCGTCGCGCCGATGCCCGGACAAGATCGACGAATTCGGGGCCGCCCGTCCCCGGCGTCGCGATCACCGGGACGCCGAGCTCGCCCAGGGCGTCGAGGTCGCGCAGGATCGTCCGTCGGCTGACCGCGAACCGGTCGGCCACCTGCGCCGCCGTCCGCTGCCCGCTCCGCAGCGCCAGCAGGATCCCGGTCAGCCGGCCGGTCCGGTTCATCACCATAGCCCCGTAGAATCGTTCCGCCCTCGGAATTCCGTGCTGTACACACTTCGGGGGCACGGACTGCGATATACCTCGTGACTATTGATCTCGGAGGATGGGAGAACAATGGCCAAATCGGTTCGAGTCGATGAACGACTCCACGCCACGCTCCAGGAGATCGCTCAGGAAGAGAAGCGATCGATCAGGCAGATCATCGAGGACGCGGTCAGGCAGTACCGCAAGGAGCGGTTCTGGGCAGGTGTCGAGGAGGACCTTGCGCGTCTGCGAGCCGACCCCGTTGCCTGGAAGGATTATCAGGACGAGATCGCGGTCTGGGACACGCTCGCGAGCGATGGTCTTGAGAACGCGGAGCCGTATTACACCCCCGAAGAGGAGGCCGAACTTGCAGCAACGGCCCCCAGCCGGCAGTAGCACCCTGGTGAACCATCACGATCGGACTCGAGACGTGATGCCCTTCGTTCGCTGGATGACGATCCGCCAGCCATCGGGATCGGCGAACGTCGTGCCGTAGCCCGCCCAGTACGGATTCTCCGGCTCCACCGGCGGGTAGCCCATCGCCTGAAGACGCTCACAGATCGTGTCGGCCTCCGACTGGTCCGGGACGTAGAAGACGAGTAGGTTGTCCCGAGTCGGAGCCGGACCGGGGCTGCCTCCCTGATGCTGGGTGAATTCGAGGTGATAGGCCACGCCCGGCAAACCGAGCATCACCCCGTCGTATCCGGCATGACCCAAGCCGCCAAAACCGCCGACCTCGGCGAGCCCAATCCCATCGCGATAGAACCGGACGACCTCGGCAAGCTGGTCGGTCGGACGGGCGATCCGGACCTGGGTGATATGGGCTTCATTTGGCCATCGATCGTCGTTCATGGTGAACTCCAACAGCCATCCATTGACCCTACGGACGAGACGATGTGCTCGGGATCATGCCACTTTTCTGTGAGATGAGAACCCAGATAGCGTATAATTCCTAGACCCGGAACCGCCGATCGGGCCGCTTCTCGCCCGTCATGGTTGCCCGGTCCGGCCGCTGTGCCGAACGCATTCGCCGCGTGTGCCCAATGCCGGCCACACGCCTCACCCCGAGGGTTCGCCCCTGTCCAGCAACAAGCGCCGCAAGACCGATGCGCCTGTCCCCGCCTTCTCCGAGGCCGTCGAGCACTACACCGCTCCGCCCTCCGAGCGACCCTACCCGACGGACCGCCCGGCCCAGAAGGCCCTGCTCCTCGCCGTCGATTTCGATGAGCCCGGCAACCTGTGGAAGATCGACGACTCGCTCGGCGAGCTCGAGCGCCTCGCCGGGACGGTCGATGTCATCGTCGTCGGGACCGTCACCCAGAAGCTGCCGCACCCGGTGCCCGGCACCTTCGTCGGCTCCGGCAAACTCCAGGAGATCCAGCACCTCCGCGAGGCGCTCCATTACGACATCATCATCGTCGACGCCGAACTGACCCCGGCCCAGCAGCGCAACCTCGAGACCGAACTCGGTGTCCTGGTCATCGACCGGACCGCCCTGATCCTCGACGTCTTCGCCCGCCGGGCCCAGACCCACGAGGGGCGCCTCCAGGTCGAGCTCGCCCAGCTCCAGTACCGCCTGCCCCGCCTCACCCGGATGTGGACCCACCTCTCCCGGCAGGCCGCCGGCGGGGTCGGGCTCCGCGGCCCCGGTGAGACGCAGCTCGAGGCCGACCGCCGCGAGGCCGGCGCCCGGGTCAGCTTCCTCAAGAAGCAGCTCGAGCAGGTCGAGACCCATCGTGATCTGTACCGCAGCCAGCGGCGCGACAACCAGGCCCCGATCGTCGCCCTCGTCGGCTACACCAACGCCGGCAAGAGCACGCTCCTGAACACGTTCACCGGCGCCGACGTGCTGTCCGAGGACAAGCTGTTCGCGACGCTGGACCCGACCACCCGGCAGGCCCGGTTCCCGAGCGGTCGCGCGGCGCTGATGACCGACACGGTCGGCTTCATCAACAACCTGCCGACCACCCTCGTCGCCGCCTTCCGGGCGACGCTCGAGGAGATCAACGAGGCCAGCGTCCTCGTCCACGTCCTCGATGTCACCCACCCGAACGTGGCCGAGCAGGCCGCGACGGTGAACGACGTGCTGGAGGAGCTCGGCGCGGACGACAAGCCGATCGTGCTCGCCCTGAACAAGATGGATGCGCTCGGTGCCGGTGGGCTCGACGAGCTCGACCCGGCCATCGTCGACGCGCTCCGGAAGGCCGTCGGCGCCGAGGCGCTGGCCCACGCCATCCCGATCTCGGCCCGCAACGGCTACGGGCTCGACACCATGATGAACGCCGTCGAGGTCACGCTGGAGGCGGAGTACGACTTCGTCCCGGTCCGGCTCCGGGTCCCGTTCGACCGGCAGGAGCTGGTCGACCGCTTCCACCGGCTGGCTCGCGTCCAGGACACGGCCTACGACGAGCACGGCGTCACCCTGCACGGCTCGCTCCCGAGCGCGTTCGTCGGCCGGTTCGCCGGCTTCATCCAGGAACTGCCGCGCAGCCTCGAAGGGGGCCGGAGCGGCGAGATGCTGCCCGACGTGCCAATGCCGGTGGCCGCGACCGTTCCGGCGACGACGGTGGCGATCGCCGGGTAATCCAGCCCAGCATCGACGCTCGTCCGTGCGCACGCGATCCACGACGCCCGGACCCGCTACCATCCGTAGCGGGTCTGGGCGCTCGTGTGTCCGGGCGATGTAATGCGCGTTCAACGATGGCAACGATAGCAACGATGGGGAGACACAACCGGGGATGGATAAGCAGACGATGACCGATCGACAGACGCATCAGTGCGACTCACAGGGGTTGACGACGTTCTCCCCCTCTCCATCCGATTCCAGCTCCCAGCCAGCGTCGCGACACGCATCTGGAATCGAGATGGGGAGGGGGCCGGGGGGTGGGGCTGGCCGATCGCGAACGACAAGCCGAATGAAAACCGCTGATGGGGGCGAGACGGCGACGTGGCCAGCGCCGCCCCGGCCGGAACGGCTGGCCCGGGCCGCGGCGATGGTCGACGACTGGGTCGCGTCCCGCCTCGTCCCCGGCGTCTCGCTCGCGGTCGCCTGGCGCGGGGAGGTCGTGTTCACGCATGCCGCCGGCAAGGTGTCGGCCGGCAACGGCGGCCCCGTCGACGCCGGGACCCACTACCCGGTCGCGTCGCTGACCAAGCCCGTCACCGCCGCCGCGGTCATGGCGCTGATCGAGCGCGGCGACCTCTACCTCGACGAACCGGTCCGGCGCTGGCTGCCGGAGTTCGCCACTCCGACCGGCGAGAGCGTCCGCCGGCAGATCACCGCCCGGGAGCTGCTCTGCCACGTCGCCGGGCTGCCGAAGGACGACCCGGAACTCCCCGGCCGGTTCGCCCGGGAGGCGCCCTTCGCCGACATCCTCGAATCGGCCGCCGCCGTACCACTGGCCGGGCTGCCGGGGCAGCGGGTCGCCTATAGCAACGCGGGGTACTGGATCCTCGGTGGGTTGATCGCCGCCGCGACCCGGAGCCCGTACCAGGAGGTCGCGACGGAGCTGGTCATCCGCCCGGCCGGTCTGGGACAGACCACGTTCAACCCGACCGACGACATCGCGGCGCTGCTGGCCCGCCGGTACGGTCCGGACCGGATCGCCAACACCGCCTACGGCCGGACGCTCGGTTCACCGTCCGGTGGGCTCTACGCGACCGCCACTGACGTCGCCCGGTTCGCGGGAGCGTTCGCCGCGGGAGCGACCCACCGATCCCGCGCCGGCGGGGTCAGCGGCGCCAGCGTCCGGCTGATGACCACCGATCAGACCGCCGGGGCGGCGGTCCCGCTGCCGACGCCGAACCCGCAGCCACCGTCGAAGTCGAGCCGCCCCGCCGGCGCCCCGCTCCCCGGCGGCATCCCCGGACTACGGGAATGGGATGCCTGCCCCTGGGCGTTCGGCTGGGAGATCCGGGGCGACAAGACCGACCACTGGACCGGCGACCTGACCTCGCCGGGGACGATCTGCCACATCGGCCAGTCCGGCTGCCTGGTCTGGGCCGACCCCAGCACCGGGCTCAGTCTCGCCGTCCTCGCCAACCGGGACCTCGGCTCGGGCTGGGCGACCGGCGGGCGGCCCATGAACTCACCTGGTGCCGTCGACTCCCCGGCCCGCTGGGCCCGGCTCAGCGACATCGTCGCCGGTTCGGTCTGAAAACGCCGTCCTGGCCACCGGATCTCCGGTGGCCAGGACGGGGATGTTCGACCGGGAAGATCATGACCGACTAGCTGGACGACTTGCGCGAGCGGCCCTCAGTCGGGAGCATGGTCGGCGGCCGGCCGTTCGTCGGCGGGTGCTCGTCGATCGAGAGCCAGCCCCGGCGCAGGGCGGTCACGACGGCCTGGGTGCGGTCGTTGACGGCCAGCTTGCGCAGGATCGACGTGACGTGATTCTTCACCGTCTGGGCGCTGATCCCGAGCGCGAAGCCGATCTCGGCGTTCGTCATCCCATCGCTGACGTTGCGCAGGATGTCCAGCTCGCGCTCCGTCAACGGAGCGAAGGCGCTCGTCGGCGCCAGGTCGCTGCTGGTCGCGTTGCGGAACTGGTCCAGCACCCGGGCGGCGACGTACGGCTTGTCGAGCAGCTGCTCGTTGATGACGTATTCGCCCGTGGAGGAGCGCCGGATCAGGTCGATCAGGGCCTGCTCATTGACGTCCT
Organism: uncultured Thermomicrobiales bacterium; assembly: GCA_964244115.1. GTDB lineage: Bacteria > Chloroflexota > Chloroflexia > Thermomicrobiales > UBA6265 > CADCWK01. The sequence continues at coordinate 49,723 of CAXTHM010000017.1, read as the reverse complement.
TGCCGGTGTACGCCGACGCCCCGGCCCGGATCGCGCCGAACAACTCGTCGTCGCTCTCGTTGGCGGCGACGACGATCGTGGCCAGGGCCGGGTGGCGGCGGCGCATCTCGGCCGCGACGCCCAGACCGGGAGACTCCTGGAAGGTCGTGCCGACCAGGGCGACATCGGGGCCGGTCTCATCGGCAAGCCGATAGCCTTCGTCCGCCGTCCCGGCGCTGCCCACGAGCACCAGCTCGGGAGCCAGTGTCAGGCAGCCGGCGAGGCCGCGCCGGAACAACGTCTCGCGCTCGACGATCAGGACCCGGATCGTCTTCTCGGCCGTCGGTTCGGGTACGTTCTCGGTCATGACGATGTCCTCTTTCTGGCGACTCCCATGCCAACAGGGGGCCAATCGTACATGACCTCTTCGGTCGACGGGGTGCTCGCGGGGCGGAGCGTCGACGCCCATGCGCGTGGAATCGGTCCGTTCCACGATGCAGCATGTCCTGGTCATGGGCTGATCTGCTTCGTGATCATGGCAAGTGTAGGAGCCGAGCGGTCCGTCCTCAACGGGACTATAGTCACGATTGATCGTCGACTCGGTGCCGCGGTCACCTGCGCCGCGCCCACATTTCACCGTGCGACAGGCAATGGGCACCTCAAGAGATCCACATTCCGCGATCACGCGAGCAGGTGATGACATGACAACAAAGCAAAATGAGAGATTATCACGCAAAAATGCATCGATCGTTCTAGTCGAGAGGCTATGTGAATGGCCGCTCGGGTTGGCCCGTTCAGTCTGGCCGTGGCCGTTCGAGTGGCTGTTGGGCCAGAACAGGCGAAGGCGGTGGCGACGTGAGCGGCTCGATGACGCCGTAGCTCTGGATCGTCCCGGCCGGTGATGGCCATCTCGGCGCACCGGAGATCGTCGGCTTCGTGGGGGCGGTCTACGAGTACGGCGACGGGTTCGATGCCAACGGCCTCCAGCTGACCGCCGATGAGGCGCACGTCATCATCATCGGCAGCGGGACCGCCTCTCTCTACCGTTACACCATCGACGGGGGCAAGGTCGCCGCGATCGCGACCGGCCATGCTGACCTGACCGGCGGCGACGGCCTCGCGCTGGGTGGCGACATCCTCTCCGTCAACAGGGTAGCGGACCTTCACTGGTCGCTGCCCTGTTGTCTGTTCGCCGATCCGGTCGCATGACCGTTTCGGGCTGCAGCACGGATCATAGCGGTCGACGGGGCAACTGCCTCCCCGTCTCCATCCGGTCCGGACGGAGTCGCCCGCAGGCGACGGATGCGGACCGAGATGGGGAGGGGGCCGGGGCTGGGGCTGGCCGCTCACGACCGACAAGGGTTATGAAATCCGCTTAGGTGACGGCCATGTTCTCGACCGGCTCACCCAGCACCAGGCTCGGCTCCTCGGACACGTCGGCCAGGCGGGTGGCGATGACCTTGTCGACCCGGTTGCCGTCCATGTCGACGACCTCGAAGCTCCAGTGATGCCATACGAACGTCTCGCTTTCCTGCGGGATCCGGCCGGTCCGGGCCATGACGAAGCCGCCGAGCGTGTTGTACTCCCCCTCCTCGTCATGCGGGATCGAGCCCAGATCGAGCAGTTCGACGAAGCGGTCGACCGGCACCATCCCGTTCAGCAGCCAGGAGCCGTCCGGGCGGAGGACCGTATCCGGGTCGTTGGTCGGCCCCTCCTCCCCGAGGTCCCCGACGATCGCTTCGAGGACGTCATGGAGGGTGACGATGCCCTGGGTGCCGCCGTACTCGTCCACGACGATCGCCATCGGGTCGTCGGCCCGCTTGAACGTCTCGAGCAGCCGCAGCGCCGGCAGCCCTTCCGGGACGAATTCCGCGGGTCGGAGATAGGACTCGATGTCCTTGATCGTGCCGGCCTGGAGATCGCCGAGGATGTCCTTGGCCCGCACGACGCCGCGCAGGTCGTCCAGGCTCGCCACCGCGACCGGGAAGATCGAGCGGTGGGAGGCGACGATCAGCTCCCGGTTGACCTCGAACGGGTCCTCGAGGTCCAGCCAGGTCACCTCCGGCCGGGGCGTCATCAGGTTGACGGCCCGCTGATCGCCCAGCTCGAAGATCCGACCGATCAGGTCGCGCTCGGCCTCGATGAAGACGCCGGCCTCGGTGCCCTGATCGAGCAGGACCGAGATCTCGGACTCGGTCACCGGCGGCTCCTCACCCTGTCGGAAGCGCAGGATGCGCAGGACGAGCTGGGTACTGCCTTCGAGGAAGGTGATGACCGGTGCGGCGATCCGGGCCAGCGTCGTCATCGGCGGGGCGATCAGCGAGGCGATCCGCTCCGGGTTGGACAGGCCGATGCGCTTGGGGACGAGCTCGCCCAGGATCAGCGACAGGTAGGTGATGATGATGACCACGAGCGCGAACGAAACGGATTCGGCACTCGCGCCGACGACCGGGAGGGGTTCGAGCAGCGGCGCGACCCGGCTGGAGAGGGCGGCGCCACCGAAGGCGCCGGACAGGACACCGATCAGGGTGATGCCGACCTGGACCGTCGAGAGGAAGCGACCGGGGTTCTCGCTGAGACGCAGCGCCGACTGGGCACCCGCGTCACCGGAGTCGGCCATCTGCTGGAGGCGGGCCCGGCGGGAGGAGACGACGGCGATCTCGGACATGGAGAAGACGCCGTTGGCGATGACGAGGATGATCAGGATACCGATTTCGAGCCAGACGCCCACACAAGACTCCCGATGGCGTCGGTGGCGCTCCCGGTCGCCGACGGGTTCTCGGGCCGACCGTGGGATGCCCCGCGCTCGCGGGTGACCACCGATGCGATCAAACGTAGCACATTGCGTGCAGCGGCCCGCCGGGATGCCCAACGGCACTCGGGCAATGCGCCCAACGGGTCACACAGAGAAATCCCCGTTGGTCATCGTCGAGGCTTCATACTTGTCACCCAGGCGCTCGGTGTCTGGCAGGACGTCCGTCTCGTAGGGGCGAAGCTTGCGAGTCCGGCCGCCGCAGCGGCCATCGCCCCGCAGGGCGATAATGGTGCTCGCCAATGACGCGTCCACGATGATTCAACCCGATGACTGGTTCATCGTTCAGAACAACCGGAGCCTGCTATGGGGGAATCATCGTCAAATCCAGCCCGACGGCAGACCCTTCGCTGGACGGGCTTTGATTATCGAATCCCCGGGATCTACTTCGTCACGATCTGCACGACCAACCGGGAGAAACACCTTGGTCGGGTCGACGACACAGGTCATCTCCATCCTTCCCGAACCGGCTGGACGGTCAGCCAAGCGTGGCATCACCTACCGGAGCGGTTCCCGAACGTCGAACTGATCTCGTTCGTCGCGATGCCCGATCACGTTCATGGGCTGTTGGACCTGCTCCCCGACACCGATGATGGTCGGTCCTCGGTCGCACTGGGGCAGATCATCAGCGTCTTCAAGTCCGTGAGCACCCGTCAGGCACGAGATCTTGACGAGCATGCGGGACGGTCGGGATCGCTCTGGCAGCGTGGGTACCATGATCGTGTCGTGCGAACCGACGACGAGATGCGTCAGATCGAGTGGTACATCGCGGAGAACCCAGCCCGATGGGCAGCATCGCGAATGTCTTCGGAGCATGTGGGTGGCGGAGCCAGTCTCGCCTGACGGCGAAGGCCGCTGCGGCGGCCGGACTCGCAAGCTTCGCCCCTACGAGAGAGATTTCCCCCGCTTCCAGAAGGCCTCACCCGAACTCGAAGCGTCGCCCCTATGAGATGAACCCACCCGACCAGGGAGACGGCGTTCCCCAACGACGGACGGGCGGAACGCTATGTCGCGTGCTTCCCCAGACCGGCCGGCGGGATCGACTGGCGGACGACGCCGGTGATCGCGATCAGGGTCAGCAGGTACGGCAGGGCCAGCAGGAGGTCGGTGTTGATCGGCAGGCCCGTCGCCTGGGCCTGGATCTGGAAGGCCTGCGCGCCACCGAACAGCAGCGTCGCGATCAGCGTCCCGACCGGCGTCCAGTTGCCGAAGATCACGGCCGCGAGGGCGATGAAGCCGCGGCCCTGCGTCATGTCGTTGGTGTAGAAGGACAGGTCGCCGATCGAGAGGCAGGCGCCGCCCAGCCCACCGAGGACCGCCCCGACCAGGACCGCGACGTAACGGGTCCGGTTGACCGCGATCCCGACGCTCTCGGCCGCCCGCGGGTCCTCGCCGGCCGCCATCATCCGGAGACCGCTCTTGGTCCGGGCCAGGTACCACCAGACGATCGGGACCAGGATGAAGGCGACCGGGACGAGCAGGTGGATGCCGCTGCCGAAGCTGAACAGCTTGTGGGCGTCCGGCGTCCGGCCGGAGGTGCCGAACAACTGCTGGCTGAGGAAGGCCGGCACCGCCAGGCCGAGGATGTTGATCGCGGTGCCGGCGACGATCTGGTCGCCGCGCAGGGTGATGCACCAGAAGGCGTGGACCAGCCCGAGCAGGAGCGCCGACCCCATCCCGATCGCGAGGCCGACGAGCGCGTGGCCGGTGTAGTAGGAGCCGACCGCCGAACCGAAGGCGCCGATCAGCATCAGCCCTTCGAGCCCGATGTTGACGACGCCGGAACGCTCGGAGATCAGGCCGCCGAGGCCGGTCAGGAGCAGCGGCGCGGCGGCGCGGAGCATCGCCCAGAGCAGCCCGAGGGTCAGGAAGTCGTCCACGGTGCCTCCACGGGGGTGCTGGTCGGGGCGTTAGAACGGAGTGCCGGGGTGAGGGCGGGGTGAGGGTGAAGCGCCTGGGTGGCGGAGCACAGACCTCTCCCCCAGCCCCTCTCCGGCTCACCCGCGTCGCTCACCCGCTGAAGCGGCTTCGACTCCGCAGGTGCCCGGAGAGGGGAGCAGCGCCGCCCATCGAAATCAGGCAGCCAGATTGAAAGCCACTTTTCGACACGGCTCACAGGAGTTGACGGTGTTCTCCCCCTCTCCATCCGATTCCAGCTACCAACCAGCTTCGCGACACGCACCGGGAATCGAGATGGCCCGCTGGGGGGGTGGGGCTGGCTACTCGCGAGCGACGAGCCCAGTGAGACCCGCTGTTTGGTCAGGGTGATGCTCGTCATGTCGTCATTCATGCCTGGTCCGCCGCCGGCTGGGTGCCGGCCGGGCCGCTCGTGCCGACGCCGGAGTTGCCGGCCGGGGCGAGCGGCTTGCCCCGGTTGAGGAAGCGGCCCAGCTTGAAGTGGGTGAAGGCGCCGGTCGCCGCGACCGCGAGGATGACGAGGGCCTGGAGGATCTCGACGAGTTGCGAGGACGTCCCGGCCGTGCTCTGCATCCGGATCGCGCCGGAGGAGAGCATCCCGAACAGGAAGGCGGCCAGTACGACGCCGGTCGGGTGGTTGCGGCCGGCCAGCGCGACGGCGATGGCGGTGAAGCCGTAGCCGGGGTTAGGGTTGGTGTGGCGGCCCGTCACCCCGGCCACGTCCGTCGCCCCGGCCAGACCGGCCAGCGCGCCGCTGAGGGCCATCGTCACCACGATCATCCAGCCCCAGGAGATCCCGGCGTAGTCCGAGGCGCCCCGGCTGAGGCCGACGGTCCGGAGCCGGTAGCCGAACGTCGTCCGGAACAGGACGAGCCAGACGATCACGGCGGCGATCGGGACGAGCAGGACGCCATAGTGCAGCCGGGTCCCGTCGAGCAGGATACCGAACCGGGATTCGGGCAGGGCCCGCTCGGTCCCGGAGCGCTCCGGGTCGACCGGCAGGAAGCCGTCCTGGTTGACCGCCCAGCCCGAGAGCCGGTAGGAAATGTAGTTGAGCATGATCGTCGTGATGACGACGGAGGCCCCGGTCTTCGCCAGCAGCGCCCCGGGGATCGCGCCCCAGAGCCCGCCGACGACCATCCCGACGAGGATCACCGCCGTGATCTGCAACGCGGACGGCAGCCCGAGGTCCGTCGCGGCGAGCAGCCCGGCCGCGAGGCTGCCGGTGAAGAGCTGCCCCTCGACGCCGATGTTGAACAGGCCGGCCCGGGAGGCGACGGCGAAGGCGAGGCCACCGAGCGCCAGCGGCGTGGCAGCGATCAGCGTCTCGGCGATCGCCCGCTTGCCGCCGAGCGAGCCGTCGATCAGGGCCCGGTAGGCCGTGATCGGGTTGTCCCCGACGAGCAGGATCACGACCGCGCCGACCAGGAAGGCGGCGAGGATCGCGATCAGGGACGGGACGATCGCCTGGAGGCTTCCCCTAAGCTGACGCACGGCTGGCCTCTCCCGTCGTGTCGCCGGTCGCGCCGGCCACCACCACCCGTGACGGCGTCAGTCCGGCCAGACCGGGGTCGTCCGTCCGGCCGCCCATCAGGAGGCCGCACTGCGTCCGGGAGAGCTGGTCGCTCGGGAAGTCGCCGACGATCCGGCCGCCGTAGATCACGACGATCCGGTCGCTGAGGTCGTAGATCTCGTCGAGGTCGAACGAGACCAGCAGGACACCGCGGCCGAGGTCGCGCTCGGCGACGAGCTGCTTGTGGACGAACTCGATCGCGCCGACATCGAGGCCGCGGGTCGGCTGCGTCGCCAGCAGGACGTCCGGACCGCGGTAGAGTTCGCGGGCGATGATCAGCTTCTGCTGGTTGCCGCCGGACAGCGACCGGGCCGGCGTCTCGGACGATGGCGCCCGGACATCGAACCGCCGCATCAGGTCGCGGGTGATCCTGCGGGCGGCGCCGAGGTTCAGCCAGCCGCGCTGGCTGAACGGCTTGGTGTCGGTCCGGCCCAGCATCAGGTTCTCGGTCAGGGAGAAGTCCAGCACGAGGCCGCGCTCGTGGCGGTCCTCCGGGATGTAGGAGAGCCCGGCCCGGCGGCGGCGCTCGGCGTTGAGGCCGGTGATGTCGCGGCCGTCGAGGGTGACGGTGCCATGGTCGGGGCGGCGCATCCCGGCCAGGACCTCGATCAGCTCGGCCTGGCCGTTGCCCTCGACCCCGGCCAGCCCGACGATCTCGCCCCGGCGCAGCGTCAGCGACAGTCCCTTGAGGGCGCCGCGCTCCGCCGATCCGATCGTCAGCCCGTCCGCGACGAGGACCGGCTCGCCGGTCTGCGCCTCAGGCCGGTCGACCTTGAGGCTGACGCCGCGGCCGACCATCAGCTCGGCCAGGCTCGACGCCGTCGTCTCGGCCGTCTCGCGGGTACCGACCGTCCGGCCCCGGCGGATGACGGTGACCCGGTCGCTGATCGCGGCGACCTCGCGGAGCTTGTGGGTGATGAAGATGACGGTCGTGCCGTTCACCCGCAGGCGCCGCAGGATGACGTAGAGGTCGTCGACCTCCTGCGGGGTGAGCAGGGCGGTCGGCTCGTCCAGGATCAGGATCTTACCGCCCTGGTAGAGCGCCCGCAGGATCTCCACCCGCTGCTGCATCCCGACCGGCAGCGTCCCGGCGCGGGCGGAGGGGTCGACGCTGAGCCCGTAGCCATCGGCGATCTCGCGGACCTTGCGTTCGGCGGTCGCGCGGTCGAGGGTGATCCCGCCGCTGATCCGGTCCTCCTGCCCGAGGATGACGTTCTCGGCGACGGTGAAGCGGGGGATCAGCATGAAGTGCTGGTGGACCATCCCGAGGCCGTGGGTGACGGCCTCGCGCGGGCCGGCGTGGGTGGCGGGCTGGCCGTTGACGCTGATCGTCCCCTCGTCCGGGTGGTGGATCCCGAACAGGATGTTCATCAGGGTCGACTTGCCGGCCCCGTTCTCCCCGAGCAGGGCGTGGATCTCACCCTCGCGGACGAGGAGGTCGATGCCATCGTTGGCGACGACGCCGTTCGGGAACCGTTTGACGATGCCGCGCATCTCGACGGCGTAGGGGCCGACCGGTACGGCGGTTCCGTCGGCGGGTGCGGCAACGGTCGTCTCGTTGAAGGGGCCGTCCAGCGGCATGGGCAGTCCCGTCAGGGCGATCGGGCCGGGGAGGATCGCCGGCCGGGCGGACGCCACGGCGGTGATCGGAATCCGGCCAGCCAATCATCGTCGAGCGGGCGCACCCGCCCAATCGCGAAGAACAGTTCCCACCAATCATACCGTGCTGACGCCCCAGAGATGATCGACCGATGGATCGGCGACGCCGGCACGCGAGGTCGGCGGACGATACGGGTTCCGAGGCGGGTCGGCGACCCCTTACGGCCCGACATCTGGTCGACCGGCCGAAGAGACCTAGCGTTGATATATCAAACCGAGTATAAACGACCTATCGTTGCTATACTCGCCCTCCGGGGAGCAGTCAGGAGTCATGTCATGCCCGCCATCCGATCCGTCGAAGTCTCCGCGCCCGGTGCCCCATTCCGTATCGTCGAGCGTGAGCTGCCCGAGCCGGGCCTCGGTCACGTTCGCGTCGCCGTCGAGGCGTGCGGGGTCTGCCGCACCGACGCGGCGTTCGTCAACGGCGGCTTCCCGGACCTGTCGTTCCCGTTGGTCTGCGGCCATGAGGTCGCCGGCCGCATCGACGCGCTCGGCGCTGGCGTCGAGGGCTGGTCGCCAGGCGAACGGGTTGCCATCGGGTGGTTCGGCGGCAACTGCGGCCGCTGCGTGCCATGCCGCGAGGGCGATCTGATCCACTGCGAGCGGATCCAGGTGCCGAGCTGGGCCTACCCGGGAGGCTACGCGGATGCGCTGAACGTCCCGGTGTCCGCTCTGGCGCGCATCCCGGACGCGTTCTCCATGGCCGAGGCCGCGCCGATGGGCTGCGCGGGCGTGACGGCCTTCAACGCGCTGCGTCGCAGTGTCGCGGGTCCCGGCGATCTCGTTGCCGTACTCGGGCTGGGCGGCGTCGGGCACCTCGGCGTGCAGTTCGCGGCCGGGCTCGGGTTCGAGACGGTAGCCATCGCCCGGGGTGCCGACAAGGAGGCGATCGCCCGGCAGCTCGGTGCGCACCACTACATCGACAGTGAGGCGGGGGACGTGGCGACCGCGCTGCGGCGCCTCGGCGGGGCGAAGGTCGTCCTTGCCACGGCCGCCAACTCGGCGGCGATGGCCGCCACCATCGACGGGCTGCGCCCCAACGGCGAGCTGATCGTCGTCGGCGCCACGCCCGAGCCGATCGAGATCAGCCCGTTCCAGATCATCTCGACCAGCAAGACGGTCCACGGACACCCGTCCGGCACAGCGCGGGACACCGAGGAGGCGTTCCAGTTCGCGGCGCTGCACGGTATCCGGCCGCTGGTCGAGACCCGGCCGCTGGTCGATGTCGAGGCTGCCTATCACCGGATGCTGTCCGGCGACGCCCGCTACCGGATGGTGCTGACGACTGGCCGGTGAGCGGTCGCCCGACGGTCCGTGACATCCGGCGTCCCGGCGACACGCGCCGGGACGCACCATGATGGGCGGCCCCCGTCACAGGTCGGGCATCGGTGCGACGCGGATGTCGACGTCGTGCCGGTCGATCCCCCGCGGCCGTGCTAGCATCAGGAGGTGAGGTTTTCGTCCCGGGTGCGTCTCTCCCGCGGCATCCGTCAGGTTCGGGAATAGTGGTTGGCACGGACACACGACAGCGCATCATCACGGTCACAGCCGATCTGCTCCTGGCATCGTCCGCCGCATCGGTCTCGACGCGCGAGATCTGCGAGGCCGCCGAGATCACCGCCCCGACGCTGTACTACCACTTCCATGACAAGGCGGCGCTCTATGACGCCGTGGCTGCCCACGGGTTCGAGACGTACCTCTCGGCCAAACGCGCCCTCGCCCATTCCGAAGATCCCGTGGACGACCTGCGCCACGCCTGGGACGCACACGTCGACTTCGGGGTCTCTCACCCCGCCCTCTACACCCTGATGTACGGGAGCGCCCGGGTCGGCGCCGGGTCGCCGGCGGCCGGCGAAGCCCGCGCGGTGCTCATCGGACTCCTCGCACGCGTCGCGGCGGCGGGCCAGCTGC
>CAXTHM010000017.1:17292-39862 GCA_964244115.1 uncultured Thermomicrobiales bacterium | reverse complement strand
CGGCAGGCGCACGTCGTAGGCGTGCCGGTTGGCGGCCAGCTGCGGCTCGATGAGGCGCTGGCCACGCCGGTGGTCGAAGCCGCCTGTGTCGGGGTGACGCTGCAAGCCATCCGGGGCGGCTTCGACCCCGTCGTGTCGGGGCGGTTGCGCGACATCGTGATCGGCTCGGTCGTCATTGATGAGCCGGTCGTCGGTGCGGGGCCGAATGCCCCGCTGCCGGAGGCGCCGGGGAGACTGGCCGTCGCGGCGGCCGAGCTCGCGGCCCGTCTGGGTGACCGGGCCGCGGCCGAGAGTGGACTGAAGCCGATGGAGCTGGGGCTGCTCGGCGAGTGGCTGCGGCTGCTCATCGCGACCGGCAGCGATACCACAGGCCAGTGATTGCCGGCGCGTGACCGCCGAACGGCTGGCGCATCCCGGAACGACCAAGCGCCATGCCCACGACATCGGCCGGGGCATGGCGCTCGGATTGGATGGCGATCGGTAACCGACGTTAGCTGACCGGGGTCGCCTCGGGCGTGGCGCCCGGAGTGCCTTCGGTGATCGGCGTCGCGGCCGAGACCGGCACCTCGAGCACGGTCGGGACGAACGCGGCCAGCGTGTCGCGGTCGACCGGGACCACGATCGTGCCGGCGATGATCGCCTGGCGGTAGGCCTCGACGGCGGCGGTGATGTCGGCCGAGAGCTTGCCGTCCGGGTCACCGACGCTGACGCCGTTCTCGACCAGGCCGAGGTTGAACGTCTCTCCGGCGAAGGTGCCCTCGGACAGGTCGCGGACGGCATCGACGACCGCGACGTCGAGCCCCTTGCCGATGAAGAAGAGCTGCTCGGCAGCCCCGATGGCGCGCTGGTCGGAGTCGACGCCGATCACCGCGTTGACCAGGCCACGGCTGCGGGCAGCCTCGAAGATGCCGTTGTTGGTCAGGCCGGCGATCGGGAAGACGATGTCCGCGCCCTGCTCGTACTGGGCGGTGGCGTTCGACTGGCCGGCGGCCGGGTCGCTGAACGAACCGACGTAGTTGACGATCGGGTTGAAGGCCGTCCCGAGGACCGTCCGGGCGCCGGCCGTGAAGCCGACCTCGTAGCGGATCACCGGCGGGATCTCCTCGCCACCGACGATGCCGAGCTGCTTGGTCGTGCTGTACATCGCGGCCGCGACGCCGCCGAGGAAGCCGCCCTCCTGCTCCTTGAACAGGAACGACTGGATGTTGTCGCCCTCGATCGCGGCGTCGATGATGACGAACGGCACGTCCGGGTACAGAGGCGCGACCAGGGTTAGGTCGTCGACGAGGTTGTAGCCAACTCCAATGACGATGGCGCTGGACTCGGCGGCCTCGACGAGGTTGGGGTAGTAGGCGTTGCGGTCGAGGGATTCGAGGTACCGGTAGCTGTAGCCGAACTCGTCGCCGGCCTGCTGGCAGCCGGCCCAGGCGAGGTCGTTGAAGTTGCCGTCGCCGATACCGGCCGTGTCCGTCACCATCGTGATCTGGCCGCCGTCCTGGGCGACGGCGCGGCGGGCGCTGAAGCCGGCCGCGGCCAGGACCGGGGCGACCGCGAGGCCGCCGAGGATGGCGCGGCGGCTGATCCGGAAGACGTTCGGGCGGTCGGTGGTCTGGCTGGTCTCGAAGCTCACTCGGTCACTCCCTTGTCGCCCGGCGCCGGGGCCGGACGGCGGTGCGCAACCGGTGGGCCGGGCGCACGCAAAACCGGAGGGGCCGCACGCCCGTTCCGGTGACTGGTGGGGGTCCCCGCCCCGCCGCAGCACGCCTCCGCGGGGGCGCCCGTCTCGGGGCGACGACCGTGGTCGGTGCGATGGGGCAGATGAAGCGGGTGGTTCCGGACGGATGCTACCAGATAGGACCGGCATCGGGAGCGCGGCCACGCTGCGCGATGGGCAGATTGCCCAAATCCCTGGTGCGTCCTGTGGCCGATCAGTCCGAGTTGGAGGCGAACGACGATGTCGGGTGATGGGCGATCGTTAGGGAACCGTCGTTACGATCCGGGGCAGCAACGTCCCGATCTCCGGAACGTCGGCGGCGTGGAGGCCGGGATGGGCCATCCGGATGATGCCGTTGCGGTCGATCACGAATGTCCCCGGGAGTTGGCGGACGCTGCCGATCGTGCGATGCGGCAGGTGGCCGTGCAGCATGGCGGCGGCGAGCCGGAGGCCGGGGGTCGGGCTGTAGACCTGCTCGACCGTCCCGTCCATCAGGCCGTAGGTGGCGAAGGCCGACCGGTCGACATCGGAGAGGATCGGGAACGGCACCGAGAGCTGCTCGCCGAACCGGCGGGCGTCCTGCGGCGTGCCCTGGCCAATGGCGGCGACGGCGATGCCCTCGGCCCGGAACGCATCGTAGCGATCCCGCAGGGCGGCAACCTGCTCCCGGCAGAGCGGGCAGCCGTACTGCCGCAGGAAGACGAGGACCAGCGCCCGTGAGGTTCCGACCCAGAGGTCGGCGAGGTGGGAGCGGCGGGCCATGGCGTCGCGCAGGAGGACATCGCGGGCGGGGTCGCCGGCGGCCGGCGTCGGACTCCGATGCGGCAGATGGATGGGCAGCGTCGATGTCGTCATCGGGGCCTGACTTCGATACGAGACGAGGGGGGTCACAACCCGTTCCGGGACGGAATCACTGGGAGCATCCATCAAGAGCACGAATCATTCCATGCGGTCCATCCCATATGATTGCCGACGGTGACGTTCCGGTCCGGTCTGACCCGGCCGGACATGCGGCGTGACGGACGATCGTCCCGGGAGCGAACAGGCATGGCGTTCATCTGGATCTTCCTCGGCGGCGGCCTCGGCGCCTGCTCGCGCTACGGCCTCGGGACGCTGATCGCCCGCTGGTCCGGGACGGCCTTCCCGGTCAGCACGCTGGTGATCAACGTGACCGGGTCGTTCCTGATCGGGCTGATCAGCACGTTCCTGCTCGACCGGAGCATTGCCAACCCGGCCTGGCGCTGGGCGCTGATCACCGGCTTCCTCGGCGGCTACACGACCTTCAGCGCCTACAGTTACGAGACCGTCCAGCTGTTCGACACCGGCCACGGCGGCCGGGCGGTGCTCTACGTGCTGGGCAGCAACGCCCTCAGCCTCGCCGCCTGCGTCGCCGGGATCGCCGTCGTCCGCCTGTTCGTGACGGAGGCAGGGTGACGCTAGCCACATTGTCCCCTCCCCCGGCGCAGCGCAGCGTGAGCGAGAACCCTCCCCCGCTCGGCTCGTCGTTCCTCCTCACCGCCCGGAGAGGGGCTCTTTCAGGACGGCTTCGCCTTGCGCCAAGCAGGAGCGGGGGTATCTGATGGGCGTCTCGGCGGTCGTCGTAGGGGCGGCGGCTCTCGCTGCGCTGGCCTCGCCCGGCGCCCGCGGACGCCATCGCTCCGCAGGGCGATACCCGGCGCTCCGGGTCCGACCGTCTCCGAATGACACACCGCTCGTCCGGCGTTGTCCGGCGGCTTCAGCGCCGGGCAAACCCGAGATGCGCGCCGTCGCGGTGTCCGAATCCGACGACGAACGGCTACAGACGAACCGACGGGCCGGCTGGGCACCTCGTCTCGTCAGGTGCGGTCCAGCAGAGCGACGAACGATTCCCGGGTGTAGCCGCCCTGCTCGATGATGTGGTTGATCACCGGCTTGGAGAGTGGCCGCGAACCATGTGACAGCTTGATCCGGCGCCCTGGCCGATCGGGATGTCCCAGCATGAAGTGGTCGCTCCGGGGCCGGGAGACGTCCACCCAGCCATCGGCCAGCAGCGCCCGGTGGACATCCCGTTTACTGGCGATCGGAAGCGGGATGGTTGCCATGGCGGGTCCCTTCGGCTGCAATCGACGACGCCAGACGGCATTGCCCGCCCTGTCCGCACGTTCCGTGCGGGGCCGCCTTGTCGTCCCGGCTACGCATGACGCCGGGCGCCGGTCTCAGCGCGGGATCTCCCACCGAATTCGTCCGCTGGATGACGGTCTGCCTGACGGCGCGGAGAGCTGACGGCGCTCGACAGGTCCTAGCCTCAGCCGCCGGTCGTGAGGCGCTCGACACCCCGGAAGATGGCGACGACCTCGGGCGCCGTGACATGGAGGCTGGCAGCATGATCGGCGGCGACCAGGATGAAGTGCCCCTGGAACCGCTGGATCTCCGAGAGTCGACCGATCCCCGGGACCTCGGTCGACATGCCGGTCTTGCTGACGTCGATGAGGGCATCAGCGGCCCCATGCAGGGCGGCATCCTCGACGAGATCGGCGAACTGCTCCCGCAACGCGATCCCGGTGGCGGCATCGAGGGCCAGGACCGGTGACCGGTTGGATGGGCTCACGAAGTTCGTGAAGGCATCACCGGCCTTGTCCGCCAGCAGAATGTACGGGCCCGCGTTGTTGACGAAGACACTGATCATCTCGCTCTCCCCATGGTGCACAACCGATCCAGACACAAACCATTGACCTGAAGCCGAAGCCGATCGTCGGTCCCTGACTCCGGATCACAAGATCTTTCGATCGTCTCCCGGAGTGCGACTCAGTCGTTCGCTCACGATCCCGCGTTCGAGGACGCGGTCAACACCAGCGCCATGCCCGTCGGTCCCATCGCAATTGCCGAACGATGACACAGCGTTCGCAAGTCAGGGGCCGCCTCTCTCGGTCAGCAGCGGCCGTTCCCCACGGGCCAGGCGGGCGGGGACCAAGCGCCCCGGTTGCGATGAGCGATCGATCGCCCGCCCGGAGCCAAACCGGATCGCCGATGTTCGCGGTACCCGACTGGCCCCTCATCGAACGATCGATCACCGGGGCCGACGGACGGGAATCAAGAGGGTCGAACCCGGAGCGCCCGTTATCGCCCTACGGGGCGATGGCGCCTGCGGGGCGATGGTGCCTGCGGGCCCCGGGCTTGCACGCTGCGCCCCTGCGAGACGGTCACCGCCTCTTGCTCCCCCTCTCCAGCCGCAAGGGCGAGGCCCGCCAGCGTGATGGAGAGGGGGCTGGGGGCTGAGGTCACCCCAGCCCCAGCTCGGCCAGGACCTCGGCGGTGTGTTCGCCCAGCGTCGGCGGGGCGCGACGGATCGGGAGCGGTTTGCTGTCCAGCCGGTACGGGAAGCCGGCCAGCCGGATCGGGCCGACCGTCGGGTGCGGCAGGTCCCGGAGGAGGGCCTGCTGCGCGACCTGGGGCTCGTGGCAGACCTCGTCCATCCGCAGGATCGGTCCGGACGGCACCGCCGCCGCGTCGAACAGGGCGATCAGGTCGTCGGTCGTCCGGCTTCGCAGCTCCGGGACGATCTGCTCGTAGAGCGGCGCCAGCGCCCCGACCCGGAGGGCGTTGGTCGTGAAGCGCTCGTCCGTGGCGAGGTCGCCCCGACCCAGCGCGGCGCAGAACCGCTGCCAGATCGCGTCGTTGCCGACCGCCAGGTTGAGGTACCCGTCGGCGGTCGCGAAGGTGTCGTAGGGCGCGATGCTCGGGTGGGCGTTGCCCATCCGGGCCGGGATCTCGGTCGTCGCGAGGAAGATGCCGAGCTGGTACGTCAGCAGCGAGACCTGCCCGGCCAGCAGCGACGCGTCGATGTAGGACCCCTCGCCGGTCCGCTCCCGCCGGACCAGCGCCGAGGCGACGGCGAAGGCCGTGAACATCCCGGCCGCCATGTCGGCGATCGGCAAGCCGTGCTTGGTCGGCGGGCCGTCCGGCTGCCCGGTGATGCCCATCGTCCCGCCGATCCCCTGCAGGATCAGGTCGTAGGCGGTCCGGCTCCGGGACGGCCCGTCCTGGCCGAAGCCGGAGATCGAGGCGTAGACGATGCCCGGCCGGCGGGCGCGGACGGCCTCAGCGCCGAAGCCGAGCCGGTCGATCACCCCCGGCGCGAAGTTCTCGACGACGACGTCGGCCCGGTCGATCAGCCGCCAGATCGCCTCCCGGCCGAGGTCGCTCTTGAGGTCGAGCGCGACCGAGCGCTTGTTCCGGTTGATGGCGAGGTAGTAGGACGATTCCCGCTCGCTCCCCGCCGGGCTGTCGGCCTCCGGGGGGTAGAACGGTGGTCCCCAGTGGCGGGTGTCGTCGCCGCGGCCGGGCTGCTCGACCTTGATCACGTCGGCGCCGAGGTCGGCCAGCATCATCGTGCAGTACGGACCGGTCATGACGCGAGTCAGATCGACGACCCGGATCCCGGCCAGCGGCAGGGCGTCCGGGTCGAGCGTCTCCAGCCCGCTGAGGTCGGCGAACGCCGGTTCCCCATCGTCCTGAAGGGGCGGATCAGTGATCTTGACAGTTCGGGACTGGTCAGGATCGATCGTCATCGAGTCTCCGAACGCTTCCGGCCGGCGGCTGCTCTGCCGCCGGTGAGGGTCATCATTCCGGCAGTCTACCATCGTCCCGGCGTCGAGCCCGCATGCGTATTGACAGTTCGACGTCATAGTGTCACGATGTTGCCATGAGCAACGAGCAGATGCGGATCGGCGAGCTGGCCGCCGCCGCGGGTGTCTCCGCCCGGACCGTCCGGTACTACATCGTCGAGGGACTCCTGCCGCCGCCCGAGGGAGCGGGGCTCGGCGCCATGTACGGGCCCGATCACCTCGATCGGCTGCGGCTCATCCTCCGGCTCAAGGACGCCTACCTGCCGCTCAAGGAGATACGGCGCCAACTGACCGGGCTGGACGACACCGCGATCCGCCGCCGCCTCAAGGAGATGGGGACAGCAGAGGCCAGGTCCCGATCACGCACCGCACCGGCACCCCAGCCGGGTGCCACGTCCCAAGTGATCAGAGAAGGATCGGCCGCCGAGTATCTCCGGCGGATCGCCGAGCCGGGTGGCCGGACGACACCCTCGACCGATGTCTCACCGCAGCTCGGCACGGCAGCCTCTTCGCCCGCCGAACCGGACGCGCGGGACGATGGCTGGGAAAGGTGGCCGGCCGAGCCACCACCGGCACCGAAATCGACCGGTCCGGGAGCACCGGTCTCCCCCGGCTCCCTGTCGCCCGGTTCCCCGCTAATGATCGGCCGCGCGATCCCGGCCGCCCCGCCCCCGGAGCCGCCCATGCAGGAGAACGCGCCGGAGGACCCGAGCGCGACGGCCGAGACCTGGATCCGTCTGAGAATCGGCGATGACGTGGAACTCCTCGTCAGGAGCGGCGCCTACCACCGGCTCCGGGACCGGATCGACTGGCTGACGGGCTGGGCCCGCGCCATCTTCCGCTGACACCGGGTCCGATCAGCCAGCGCCGCCCCACCGTCCCGTCGCCGTCCACCACCACGCACCGGCCAGCGCCGGTCAGCCCGCAGGAGGTCTCCCCATGCAGCCACTCTCCCCCACCCTCGCCGTCACCGGTCACTGGGACCGCCCCTTCGTCGCCACCGAGGGCGGCGTCGCGACGCTGCTCCTCGATCTCGCCGCCCCGGCGTCGCTGCGGAAGAGCGACCGGCTGCCGGTCGATGCCGCCTTCGTCCTCGACCGCTCCGGTTCGATGGGTGGCGACGCGCTGTCCCTCGCCAAGCAGGCGATCCTCTCCGCCGTCAGCCGCCTGACCGACCGCGACCGGATCGCGCTGGTGGTCTACGACAACGAGGTCGACACCCTCCTGCCCCTGATGCCCGCCACGGCGGGGACGCGGCAGGCGCTGCGCTCGGTGCTGGCGATGGTCGATGCCCGCGGCTCGACCAACCTCTCCGGCGGCTGGCTCCAGGGCTGCGGCCAACTGGCAGGGTCGGTCGGCGACGAGGCGGCCGGCGCCTCCGCCGAGCGGGTCCATCGGGTGATCCTGCTGACGGACGGCCAGGCCAACCAGGGCATCGTCGACCCGGACGAGCTCGCCACTCACGCCCAGGAGCTCCGCCAGCGCGGCATCATCACGACCACGCTCGGGGTCGGCCTCGACTTCGACGGCCCGTTCCTCTCGCAGCTCGCCGAGGCGGGCGGCGGCAACTTCGCCTTCATCGAGCAGCCCGGCCAGCTCGCGGCCTTCTTCGCCCGGGAGCTGGACGAGCTGGTCTCGATCGCGGCCCGCGGCGTCTCGGTCGCCGTCTCGGTCCCGGCCGGCGCGACGCTGGACCTGCTCAACAACTACCCGTCCGAGACCGGCGCCGGCACGACGCACATCGCCGTCGGCGACCTGCCGGAGGCGTCCGAGGTCGAACTCATCGCCCGGGTCACCTTCTCCAGTTCGGTCGCCGGCATCGCCCACCAGATCGCGGTCCGGGCGACCTGGCGCGACATCGACGGCACCCACCACGAGGTCGCCGTCCCGGTCGCGCCGGTGGTCGCCGCGCCGGCCGTCGAGGTTCGGGCCGCCGCGACGGACACGACCGTCATGGAAGCCGCCGCGATCCAGACCGCCGCCCAGCTCCGCCGCCAGGCCGCCCGCAGCGCCCAGCGCCATGACTACGGTGCCGTCTACGCCGCCCAGCAGCAGATCGGCGTCGTGCTGAGCGAGGCCCCGATGTCGGCTCGCGTCCGGGACGAGCAGGCCGACCAGGCCATGTTCTCACCCATGCCGGATCAGCCGATGGCCCCGGCCGATGTCCTCCGGATGGCGGAGCGTGGCTTCGCCTCCGGTCGCCGCCGCCAGCCGCGCCGGGAGCAGTAGCCGCGAAGGGTCGCCCCGACGACATGGTGCCGCGCCAACGTCAGGAAGGCGAAGACGACCAGCGAGAGCCTCTCTCCATCCGCGAATGGAGAGGGGTTCTCGCGTCGCTGGGGATGGGGTCACCCCGCCTTCCGGCCCTTCGGCGAAAACCCGGCCTTGCCGATCCCCAGGATCGAGCCGGCGCTGCCAATGCTCAGGATCGACCCGGTACTCCCGATACTCAGGATCGATCCTGAGCTGCCGATGCTCAGGATCGATCCGGCACTCCCGATGCTGAGCACCGACGCGAAGCTGAGCAGGCTCCCGACGCTGAGGGCGCTCAGGATGCTGTGCGGGCTCCGGTAGCTCCGGACGGCCGCTGCTTCACTGCCGGATGACGCTGACCCTGCCATGACGAACCCCTCTCGACGCGCCGCTTCGGACTGGCGACTGGACCGCACATGGTCCGGTCCCTCCGGACGTCAGGGACAGGATCCCATGGTGACGCCAATTGGCAACCCTGGTTGACAACGTGGGACTTGGCGCATAGGACGCCATCGTCAGCGGGCGTGACAACGACGGACAATCCCGGTTCAGCGGTATGGACTGGCGGATGGGACCAGTGGGATCACCGGTGAACCCCAACATCGAGGATGTCGCCCGCTTGATCGGCGTCTCCCGGAAGACCGTCTCCCGCGTCATCGATGGCGGCGAGCACGTCGCGCCCGAGATGTGCCAGCGGGTCGAGCCTGCCATCACGACGATGGGCTACCAGCCCGACCACGCCGCTCGGAGCCTCCGCAGGGGCCGGACCTAGCCCCTGCGCCTGGTCATCGTCCGCCGCTTCGAGCGCTTCCTGACCGAACCGTTCATCGACGAGGTCGTCTCCGGGATCGTCGATGCCGCGGCGCAGGAGCCCGTCACGATCTCACTCTGGTGACCGGTCGACTCGACCAACCAGGACTGGGACGTCGCCCTCGAACTGATCGCCGGCTTCGAGGCCGCCAACCCGGACGTCAGGGTCGGGGACCCGTCGCAGCCGGACGCCGCTGAGGCGGCGTGAGCGCGACGGGGAGCCCCGGGCTGGGGGGACACTGCTCCGGAACAACCACTGCACCGTTGACAAGCTACCAAGTCACGTCATTACGCCATCCCGGATCAGACAAGAGCCGGCGGCTATCATGTCCACCCGGTCGCTCATCGACCGGACACCAGACCGTCCGTGCGGACGACAAGGAGACAACACCTCGTGGCCAAGATCACCATCATCGGCGCTGGCGGCTACGTGTTCCCGCTGCGGCTCGTCGGCGACATCCTCAGCCTGCCGGCCCTGCAATCGTCGACCATCACCCTGATGGACATCGACGCCGGCCGGCTGGAGGGCACCACCTCGGCCGCGCGTGACCTCGCCCACCACTACGGGTTCCCGGCCGTGATCGAGTCGACGACCGAACGCCGGGCCGCCCTCGATGGCGCTGACTACGTGATCGTCACCTTCCAGGTCGGTGGGCTCGAGGCCTACGCCCACGATGTCCAGATCCCGCGCCGGTACGGGCTGGACCAGACCGTCGGCGACACGCTCGGCCCAGGCGGCGTCTTCCGCTTCCTGCGCAGCGCCCCGGCCCTCAGCGCCATCGCCTCGGACATGTCCGAGGTCTGCCCGGACGCCCTGCTCATCAACTATGCCAACCCGATGGCGATGAACTGCTGGTTTCTCTCCAGCCTGGGCGTGAAGACGGTCGGCCTCTGCCACAG
The DNA here is from genome assembly GCA_964244115.1 of uncultured Thermomicrobiales bacterium. Classification (GTDB taxonomy): domain Bacteria; phylum Chloroflexota; class Chloroflexia; order Thermomicrobiales; family UBA6265; genus CADCWK01. Next base: position 29,581 of record CAXTHM010000017.1, on the reverse strand, counting down.
CGTCCAGGGCACCAGCCACATGCTTGCCCGGCAACTCGGCGTCCCGGAGGACGAGATCACCTTCCGGGTCGCCGGGATCAATCACCAGGCCTGGTTCACCGAGTTCCGCCACGGCGACGAGGACCTCCTGCCGCGCATGCGCGAAACGATGACCCGGCGCCACCTCGGCCGCACCTCGGGCGGCACCCTCGCCGCCGACGACGGCGACCACAGCGGCAAGCGCGGCGACAACGTCTACGAGGGCGGCTCGGAGCGCGTCCGGACCGAAATCATGGACGCCTTCGGCTACTTTCACACCGAGAGCAGCCATCACGCCAGCGAGTACCTGCCGTACTTCCGCAAGGACGCCGCGCGGGTCGAGGCGTTCATCCCGCAGCGATGGGACTACTTCGAGGTCTGCTCGGCCAAGGCGACCGGCGACCCGAACGGCGACCTGCTGACGAAGCTCAAGGACAAGCTGGAGCCCTCGGTCGAGTACGGTGCCCGGATCATCCACGCGATGGAGACTGGCGTCGCGACGGTGATCTACGGCAACGTCCCCAACGACGGCCTGATCTCCAACCTGCCCGCCGGCTGCTGCGTCGAGGTCGCCTGCCTCGTCGACCGCAACGGCGTCCAGCCCACCATCTTCGGCTCCCTGCCGCCGCAGCTCGCCGCCGTCAACCGGACCAACGTCAACGTCCAGGAGCTCGCCGTGCTGGCGGCCCAGACCTGCGACCGGGAGCACGTCTACCACGCCGTCATGCTGGACCCGCTCTCCGGGGCGCTCCTGACACTGGAGCAGATCCGGGCGATGGTCGACGACCTGTTCGCGGCCGAGGCGCGATGGCTACCGCAGTTCGCCACCGTTGAATCAGTGGTTCGCGAGCCAGAGCTGGCGGTCGCTGAGGAGTGTGAGGGGGAGGTGACGGAGCAGACCGCTCCCCAGCCGGGGTGAACCTGCTCGCTCACCCGCTGAAGCGCTCCGATTCGAAAGGCGGCCGGCCGTCGTCGTAGGGGCGACGCTTGCGAGCCCGGCCGCCGCAGTGGTCATCGCTCCGCAGGGCGATAACGGTCTCGGCGAGCAACCGATGCAACGGAAACAGGCTTGTCGTTCACTCGTGACGCTTCATGCGCACACCGGACGCGGGGTCCCGCGATCAACGTCGATCACCATGTCCGTCGAAGAGGATGCGAGAACGTCCCGGTGGGACTCCATCCCCACACCGCCGCGCTTCCGTTACCGGCGCTGGCTGTACACAGAGACTTCTACTTCAGGACGCTCTCTCGATAATTGTACCGTTACGTCCAGAATCGACCTGTCGTCGTACGGCCGGGCAACGACGATGAACGCACCGATCCTCCTTCGGCTCATTCTGGTCACCACGACCCTCCTCGCCCCGGATCGCCGCTTTCGGGCGTTGCCCAATCTGTAACGCCGGACGCCACCCCCAGATCAACGCTCTGTATCTCGCCCGATAACAGCGACGCATCGCTGTCAGCCGGGCTGCCTGACGAGGTCAGTGTCGTCGGGCAGGGAGACCGGGGCATCGCCGTCGTCCGGAACAGGACCGACCAGGCGATCCTGGGGCTGTCCGTTGCTGTGGTCGAATGGGATATGTCGCGCAAAATCGTCGCCTTCGGCACCCCTTCCTTGCCGACGCGACCGCTCACTGCTGACTGATCGGGACTGGCGTTGGATATCTCCCCGACGTGCTGTCTGACTCTGCGTCACATCCCGGAACTGCTCTCTGTGTGAACGGATGGGTCACACGGGAATCAGGTCGTGGCGCCGGGGAAGGCGTCCATGACAGCAGGGGGAGTCACGCACATGCATCGGTTGGTCCTGGTCTGTCTGTTCGTCCTCACGTCCCTCGCCTGGGTGCCGGGCGCCGCCGCGCAGGACGATGACCTGCCCACCGCGCCTCAGGCCAAGAGCGACGGCCTCGAGTTCAGCGTCGAGGCCGCGATCATGGGCGACAGCTTCGGCGCACCGCTCAACTTCGACAAGGATGAGGAAGGGCGCACCTACGTCCTCATCAGCCTCCGCGTCGAGAACACGTCGGACTCGGAGAAGAACCTCGTTTCCGACAAGTTCGCCTTCGTCGATGGCGAGGAACTGATCGGCTCCAGTGGTTCCACCGCGGAGCGAGCGCAGGACGCACTGGGCCTGCGAGCGATGGGTGACACCGTCGGGCACGATCTTCAGTCAGGTTCGTCCCAGGTCTACGTGCTCGGCTGGCGGCTCTCGGTCGATCTGGACGAGTACGAACTCGACATCGACTACGACGGCGCCAAGCGCATCGACATCGGCCCCTGGCTCGATCAGGACATCGACCCCGCCGATCTGGTTCCGTCCAACGTCGCACCCTTCCGCACCGAGGATGGGTCGTTCGCGATCGGCGACACGCTGGGCGACGATGCCGACGACACGCAGTTCACGGCCACTGGCTACCAGTATCTGGACAGCATCGATCTCGGGTTCGAGGTCCTCCAGCCGCGGGGCAAGTACGTGATCGTCTCGTTCACGCTGTTCGTTCCGGGCAGCACGTCACGCGCGTTCAACCTTGGGGATATTCGCCTGTACTCGGCCGAGACCAGACAGTTCACCGAGTACGACTTCGAGGCCACCATCTATTACAACGACGCGGGCAACAGCCTGACGTACGAGGACCTCCAGCCTGGCATCACGTATGAAGGCAACGTCATCTTCGATGTCTCGCTGGAGGCGGCCGACTTCTGGCTGGCGTTGGGTGGCAGCGATGACTCGGCCGAATCGGCCATCCACCTCGATACGGGCGCAACGTCCGGCTCGTCGGGTGGCGCGTCGTCCGGCAGCGACCTGATCACGGACTGCTCCGCGTTCGCCGACTACGACGAGGCGCAGGACTACTACGCGGACAATGAGGACGCCCAGCAGTACATCGACCCGGATAATGACGGGCAGGCCTGCGAAGTCTTCTTCGGCCGCGGGTAGAGGTCTATGATCCGCGCTTCGCCAAAAAACAGGACCGGCCCGTCGAGCGCTCGACGGGCCGGTCCTCTGCGGATGTCGGGTGCTGGGAGCGCTTCGTGGCGCTTCGCGGGATGAGCTGGAGCGGGCCGCCGCGGCTGTGTTAGCGGCCGCCGACGCTCGCGATGACCGCGAGCAGGGCGCCGACGCCGCCCGCGAAGGCCTGCCAGCGGCTCCGGTGCGGCTCCGGCGTGATCACGACGTAGGCCGGCGGGTCGTGACGATGGCGAGCCGCGCTGGCCGCCCGCTCAGCTTCCAGGACGAGTTCCATGACGCGCAGTTCCATGACGTCCTCCGTCGTTTCCGACCCGGCTCGCCTCGCGTCCGGGTCTGCTCCCAGTGTCCCTACGGAAGCGGTCAGGCGGGGTCCGCATTACGAACGAATGTTCCCATTCACGAGTGTGACTCGCAGACAGAGTCGCTGGGGTAGAATACGGACATGCGTTCTATGGCCACGGTCTGGCCCCCGGCGCGAGTGAACGTTCCCGACCAGGATGTCTGTGGAGGATCAGGATGTATCACCCGACGACGCGGGTTCTGACCGTGCTCGAACTCCTGCAGTCGCGCCACCGGATGGGCGGGACCGAGCTCGCCGAGCGGCTGGAGGTCGACAAGCGCACCATCCGCCGGTACATCACGATGCTCCAGGATCTCGGCATCCCGGTCGAGACGGAGCGGGGCCGCTACGGCGGCTACCGGATCCGGGGTGGCCACCGCCTGCCGCCGATGATGTTCACCGACGACGAGGCGCTGGCCGTCGTCCTCGGGCTGCTGGCCGCCCGGCGGCTGGGGCTGACGGCTTCCGCGCCGGACACCGAGGGCGCGCTCGCCAAGATCGAGCGGGTCCTGCCGGACGCGCTGCGGGAGCAGGTCCGGGCCGTCCAGGGCGCGCTCAGCCTGGACCTGACGCCGGCCGAATCGGCCCCGACGACGGGGACGGTCACGCTGATCAGCCGGGCGATCACCCAGCGCCGCCCGATCTGGATGCGCTACACGGCCGGCTACGACAAGGGCATGACCGAGCGCATCGTCGAGCCGTACGGGATCGTCTACCGGGCCGGCCGCTGGTACGCCGTCGGCTTCTGCCGGCTGCGAACGGAGCTGCGCTGCTTCCGGCTGGACCGGATCGAGACGGCCGAACTGCGCGAAGGCGTCTTCTTCCGGCCCGACCACTTCGACCCGGTCGCTTTCCTGCTCGACTCGCTCGCCCGTGTCCCAGAGGAATGGGACGTCGAGATCCTGCTGGAGACGACGCTGGAGCAGGCCCGGACCGTCCTGCCGCCGGCCCTGGCGCTGCTGGACGAGGTCGAGGGCGGCGTCCGGATGCGCAACTCGGTCGGTGATCTGGAGTGGCTGGCCCGCGACATCGCGGCGCTCCCCTTCCCCTTCACCATCGTCAAACCGGACGAGCTCCGCGTCGCCCTGACGCGGCAGGCCGAACTCGCCCTCGCCAACGCCCGCCGCCACCTGACCAGGACCGCGGCCGGCAGCCCGGGCCAGATGACCGAGGCGGCCCGCTAGATCGCGAAGCGGTCACCATCGTAAGGATCCCAATACAGCCGGGCCTGGCAGTCGTTGGCAGGCCCGGCTGCGTTGGGAGATCCCCCTATTCCTCTTCCAGCTCGTACTTGAGCTTGAGAACCGTGCTGTTCTCTCGCAGAACCCGGATGACGTCGTCCGGGATGCCGTTGGGGACCTTCGCGTTGATCTGGATCGAGACCGTCACGTCGGAGCCGACCAGGCTCTGGAGATGCTGGACGATCTCGGCGCTGATCTTCGAGGTCTGTGATGCCATCTTGATCGGCTCGACGTCGACGTTCGCCCAGTATCGACGGGTCTTTCGCATCGGTGGTGGAGGCGGATGTGAAATGACGATAGGGTCGCCACCGTCAATCTCGTCGTCATCTTCGTCAGGCCGATCGATCGGGTCTTCGCCCCGCTCACGACGTCGACGTTCCTCCTCGAGTCGCTGACGCTCACGCTCGGCGCGAAGCCGCTCCAGCTCAGCCTGTCGATCGGCGTCGATCTGCGCCTGCGCGATCATGGGACGGACGACGACCCAGTTGGGATCGAGCGTCGGGCGGCGGCGCATGCCACCCTGCGACAGGCCCTCGTAGCGGTCGGTCTCGTCGTTGAAGCGCTCAGCGAGGGCGAACGTCTCGGTCGACCACATCATGTTGGCGGCACCGTCGGCGACGGCATCGAGCAGGACATCGGCGTTCTTCAGCCGGGCGAGGTAGAGGTACTGGGCGTAATACTCGGCGAGCTGCTTGACGGAGACATGATCACCCGTCCGCCAGAGGACCTTACGAAGGTCGTTGGCGAGGAGCGAACCGGCCATGGTCGTGTAGAGCAAACCGTCGTTTCGAAGGCGCTGGCTGACCCGGGTCGTAATCGAGTCAGCACCGCCACCGAGCGTTTTCGACACATCCCACTCGATAGCCGAACTGCTGACGTCCTGACGCGGGACGAGCACCCACTGATAGGTCTCAGCCAATTGCGCCTTGAACTTGGCGTCGGCTTCCCGCTTCTTGTTCTCGGCCTGCGTCTTCTGGAAGTTGTCGAGATTGAGTTGTTCGGCCTCGGCGCAGATCCCCTCCCAGGCGAGGAAGTCACGCACGACGCCGTCGAGGTCGCTCAGTTTCGCAGCATCTGGCGCGGCGAAGACGAGCGTGTTGCGGTACAGCCGTGGGCTGTCCCCTCGGCCGTTGAGCAGCTTCGTCGCGAACGCGATGGCCTTCGAGTCGTCGCTATTGCGGAGATGCGGGTACTCGGAGTCGAGGATCACGAGGCGAGCGGTCGGCTCGTCGCGGACATCGGCCGTCGAGGATGGAGCGACATGGACCCCAACGAAGTCCGACTTCTGCTTCGCCTCCTGGTCCCGGAGACGATTGGCAATCGCGACATAGACGGCGTCGGCGGAATAGCTTTGAGCCCTGTCCTGAGCGGTCCGTGAAACGTTCGGCTGGGTGGAGTACCAGTAGCGGCCCCGGTCTACGTAGAGGTGGGTTGCCCGGTCGGACAGGGTCCGGAGAGCGTCCCCGAAGGTGGCAGCGTTTTCGCCCGGCTGGACGACGCCGAGCTTGATGTCGCGGTCGTCGATGCCCCTATTTGAGGTGTTATACGTCGGGGCCGAGCCGAGGTAGACGGTCCGGGCCACGCGCCGCGAGGCCGACAGACGGCCAAAATTCGGATTCTGGCCATCAAGCTGAATCGGCAGCGACTGCTCGCCGTCGACGTCGCGCTCAATGACTGGCTTCCACGGGTCGTCCAGGTAGCGGGTCAACTCGTCGACGACCGGCCCGGCGTCCATCGGCACATTGGCTGGCATGATAAGCAGGCTCTGGTCATTGCGAGCCCAAAGAGTGTGGATGACGCTGGCCATCAGGCGGAGGACACCACGAGTGCGCTGGAACTTGTCCAACGTCGACCACGCCCCGTAGAGTTGATCGAACAACTCAGGGTGGATCGGATAGGCCGACTCCATTCGGCGTCGATAGTCGCCCTCGGTCAGCCGGCTCGGGAACTGGCCGTACTCCTTGCGGTACATGTCGCTAAAGGCGCGGAGGACAGCATCGCGCTGGGTGAAGAGCGCAGTGTCGTCGATGGGCTCGAACAGGCGTCGCCGGACGATCTCGAACCCTTCCTCGGTCGTAGCCGGGCGCCAGGACGTCTGCATCCGTCCGAAGGTATTGCGCAGCCGGTCCAGTGCTTCCCGGCCGCCCTCGCCGCCGATCTCGATATCGGACGACGGCAGTGACGCGACCAGCAGCGTCTTGGACGACTGACGGACGGCCTCCGTCAGGGACTGGGCGAAGGAAAGATTGGCGTCGAACGATCCGGCCGCCAGGCCGTCGACCTTGTAGAGCTGCCGGACGAAGGCGACCCACTCGTCGATCAGGATCAACGCCGGACTGAACTCGTTGAACAGCTTGGATAGGATGTCAGCTCCAGGGTTGACGCCGGACTTGTCGGAGTCCTCGACCAGCGCGTAGCCCTTTCGGCGGCCCAGCTGCCAGGCCATCTCGCCCCAGAGCGTCCGCGTCTCGACGCCGTCCTCATGGCGCCGGACCTGGTTCGGCCCAAGTGCCGTCCCGACGAGTACGGCCCGCTTGGGGACCGGGATATCGGCGACCCGGACGCCGCTGGCCTCGATCTCCTGGATGATCGGCTCCAGCCCCGGGATGTCCGCCAACTCGATGTCGGAAGCAATGTGATAGAGGGCCAGCATCGAGTGGGTCTTGCCGCCACCGAAGTTGGTCTGGAGTTCGATGACCGGGTCGCCGCCGGTGCCGGCCAAGCGCTGGACGCCGCCGCGAATCAGCGTCCGTAGGCCCTCGGTCAGGTAGGTCCGGCGGAAGAATTCAACTGGGTCCGCGTACTCGTCGGTTCCCTCGCCGCGGTGGACCTGAGCCAGGTCGGCGGCAAATTCGGCCTGCTGAAAGACGCCCTTCTGGACATCGGGGTGGGGCGTGATAACGTCCCGCCAAGAGCGTAGGCCGGAGCCAGTAACCGGACTCTGAATGGCGGTTGTGCTGGCCTTGCGCTCCTCGCGCTTGGCGTACTCCTCGAACTGAGCCCGGCGGACGGCCTGCCGCTCCCGCTCGACGAGGTCGACCTGCTCGTTGGCAGAGACGGCTTGAAGCAGCCGGACGACGCTGTCCAGCACCCGCTCGGTATCAGAGACGTTGAAGGCTTCCTGATGCGCCCACCGGTTTCGAGCTTCGACCAGCTCATGGACGAGGTTGCGCTCGAAGTTGCCGAGCGTGTTGCCGAAGACCATCCGCCACTCGTCACGCATGAGCTTGAGAAGGCCCTGTGCGTCCAGTTCGCCGGGACTGCTGGCGCGGACGTTAAACCCGCCCTGCTGGTATTGCTGCCACCAAGTGTCGCCGTACTTGGCGTGCATCTCGCGCACGACGAATGGGCCAAGGCCCTGCATGAGCAGATCCATGCTCCGGTTGACGCGGTCACGATTACTGACGACCATGGTTCCTAGTCCTCACTGACGTCACTCGGCGGCTCTCATTGCCATGTTCCCATGTCGGCGTCGTTGTCCGACAGCTCTCGTCTACTTAGGGCGGACTTGATTAGGTCGTGAATGCAAGTTGGCCGGTCTGCTCCTGCGCGGCGTCACCGGCGAGCCGGCTAATGTCTGGCCAGGCAATGACGAGGCCGTTGTAAGCCAAAGCCTCCTGCGTCCAGCCCTTGCGCTCAGAGACGGTGTAGAGCCGGTACGCTAGATCTTTGGCGGCCTCGGCCCGTGACCCCACAGCCCGCATGATGGAAGCGGCACCGGGCTGCCCTCTGGTCTCCAGCTCCCAAATCAGGTGTTGGACGATCTCCCAGTCGGTCAGACGCTTGTCTCGCTCTGGAGACCATGCTTCCGGCAGTTCGCTCCGCTTAAGCAGTTGAACCTTGCCCTTGGCGGAGCTGAGGATTCCGGCATCCCTCATGGCCATGACTGAGACGTTGCGCGCCGTCGCTAGCGTTTCAGCCGTGCCGTAGGCGGCCTCGTTCATCCCTGACTGCTCGAACCAGGCAACAGCCCATCCGGTCTCGCGGTCGTACTCCGAGTCGTTGTCGGCAAGCACCTCATCGAGCACTTGGTTGATCAGTTGCAGGGCCGTCCGGACGCGCATCTTGCTGCCGTTTGGTTCCAGCACACCCGAGTAGGCGGAGTAAATCGCCATGCCTGGGCCAATTGCGGCCTGGGCCAGGTCGACCGGCGCGATGCTGGCCTGCTGCATTACCTTCAACTTGCCCGGGAGTTTGCGCTTGAGTTCACGGATGAAGTCATTGCGAGTTGTTGTTCCAACAGTGGTTTCACGGACACGACAGGCAAGGACAATCGACGACGCGAGAGCATTTGATCCCCTTCCGATCAATCGATTGCTCATTTCTGTACGCATCGGCCACGTCGCTGTAATGCCGAATCCGGACCTGATTAGACCTTCAAGCATGGTCTCCCATCCAGTGGAAGAACCAATGACGGTCTCGTCGCTATCAGGTGCGGACTCAGTTTGCTTAAAGGCGTAGTAAACGGTAAATGGAATCGAGCGTTGCTGACCTCGGGCAATGTTACCAAATACACGCTCCAGACCCTCTTCGAAGAATGCGTCTGCCTCCTGTTTTCCATTCTTGAATCGGTAGGAAATTGCAACTAATTCCTCTTGTTTTGGCACCAACAGCGTTTTGAATAAGCTAGGGTCGGACTCAGCGAGCGAGGCCCTAAGCCAGATGTAGAAAAAATCGCTCAGGTCAGCATATCCGACATTATCATAGTAAGGAGGATCAGTTGAAATAATATATGATTCGTCTATTTGGAGATCTTGCGCGTTCATTTGACGTGTATATCCGTCAGTGGTGTCAGGAAGTCGCTCCAACACTTTAGCGACCGAATTCAGAGCCACCACATAGCCTCCAGCGGCTTTAGAGAAGGGCTGAGTTTCAGCAAAGTCCCACGTCATAGGAATTGCTTGCCGAGTAAACAAATGGATTGCTTGATCCATTGAAGACTTCCAAGTACAAATGGTGTTCGAGATGTCAGCCAGTCTGCTCACACCAATACTGAGATAGGTTACTAGTGCATTTGCGTAGAGATCTGCGTTAGTCTCGGCGTCACTAGCGCCAAGACTCCTAGTTGCTATCCCAGCTGCTACTGCATCAGTACGGACTAAGGCTTTTGCTTCGCCGACAAGCTCGCTAAATGTTGTCAACGCAACTAGCTGTCGGTTAGTAAAGAGGTCTTGAAATTCTGTCATACCGTATTCAACGACATTGGTACGCCCAGGCCAATGAGAGATTGCACCCTCCGGCTTCCATTTTGGAATTGCAGCATTAGCTGTATCTTCCTGGAACTCTGTTGGAGCAAAATAACGTCGACCGCCCCTACTCTCGCCAACAATTGTCATCAGCTGACGCTTCATCCGCCCCGCCCTACCCTCGGCACGCAAAAATTTAAATGGAAGGGCCGCACCGCAGAAGACGCACGTTCCGCCGGATCGCTTGACTGTTTCATCTTGTGGTTGCCCGTTGCCTGTCCGCACCTTGAACCGAACTCGATCCTTGCTTTGATCAATAATCGGCTCGACCCACGTCTCCTTACCCTTCTTCTTAGATAGCCAGAATGAACTGACCAGCGGCGCATGACGTCCGCAAACAGGATTTGGACACGTCACCGTTCGAGCCCAAAGCCAAGCGATTACCGTCGCCTCGCCGCCTCCCTGCTCCGGCGGGAGTTGCACCTTCGGATAAAGGTGGCCAATGCGACGCTCGGCCTCGTCCTGCATCCACTTGCCGTAATACCGAACATCCACGGCGAGGCCCGTTGCGCCCTTCCACTCGACTCCGGCGACTTCGCTCTTGCGCGATTCCGGGTTGACCGGTGCCTGCCCAGCGTATTTTGGCGGGATCTCGATCAGCGCCTTATTGATCACCACCGCGACCGGGTTGAGGTCGCTAGCGTGGGCCTCCAGCCCGAGCCGCTGCGCCTCCAGCGGGATCGACCCACCGCCGGCGAACGGGTCCAGCACCGGCGGCGGGTTGCCGTTGGTCGCCCACAGGATCTCGTCGCGGACTTCCTTGAGGATCGCCTCGTCGTTGGAGGCCTCCCAGGGCACCATCCGGCTGATGATGCCGTGGAGCCGCTTGCGCTCGGTGTCGATCTCCTCGGTGGTCCGATCGCGCGTCTGCTCGTCCCGCCAGCGGTACTCGGGCGAGGAGGGGTCGTCGATGATCGAGCTGAACAGGACGGCGCGGGCCGCGGCCAGGGGGCGCCGCGCCCACCAGAGGTGGAGGGTGCTGGGGTGGCCGTGCCGGATGCTCTTCTCGCGGGCGGCGGCCCGGTTGATGTCGTCCAGCGGCAGCGACACCTCGATCAGCTTGATCCCCATCCCTGTCCTGCTCTCTGTCATGTGGCCGGCCCCACCCCCAGGTCCCTCCCCATCTGCGGATGGAGAGGGGAGACGTTCCCGGGGAGTGGGGTAGCGGTGTCATCGTCTGGTGTGTGGTTCCGACCGTGGAGCGATTATCCGACACCCGTGTGCCCGGCTGCGACCCGGCGGTGTGGAGCGGTGTGGATCGGGCGGGCAATGCCGGGATTCAGGAAGTTGGTGCTACTCAGTACGACTCACGTGGCGGCTCGCAGCCTGCGACGCTCCAGAAAGACCCCGATCCACTTGTTGCATGTCCGGATGCTGTCAAGGAATTCGTTCAGCTTGTCAGTACTCGCCATGTATTCCTTGCGATGAGCCACATCGTTGCGCAATTCTTTCACTGATGAGACTTCACCCTCAAAATCTGATGTCAATTTGGCATTAACCGTACCGCTCAAGATCCCAACTTTATGCCCGAAGTCTGTATATTCGAGACAGCCAAGATCGAGTCCTCTCACCTTTGCACTCGACCACAATCCTCGCACCCGCTTGGCTACTGCAGGATCTAAGCAGTCAAGGCTCTGCTCCTCATCATCGTCATACAGCAGTTCAATCTCCTCGAACATCAACTGCTCAAGGTGAGATACCAGTGAGAATGCCAACAGGCGAACTGGCATCTTCTGCAGGTCACTTCGAGTCACGATCGCTGAGATACCCTCGCCCTCTACCACGAGCCGACAGGAGTGCTTCCGCATGGTTGGCAGGAAGTGAGCAAGCGATTGATCAGCTGAAACCAGCATATCTCCGGTGAGTGGCACCATCGCTTCACGAACGGTCCCGGAACCAGACATGTTGTGCTGATCTAGACGTCCAATGATCTGGCCGGACGTATCTCTAACGGGCAAGTGGTCAAAGCCTTTGAATTTTTTGGATTGTCGAATTTCCTCAATATCTTGGTCCTCTATTACAGTAATTGGCTTCTCCGTCATGATATGGCGGACACGCAGGCCGTTCTCCAACCCGTGCCGCGTCAGATCAAGTTCGCTTGTCTGGACTACCTCAGCCATCGCTCAATTCTCCTGGGGTTGGTCCTTCTTGGCCCGAACTGACTCGTCGGATTCACATATGACTATGACCGTCCGGTACTGTTGTTGCGGATGGTTGCGTTTGGCATAACGCGCCTCCAGCTTGCCATCGTGAATCAGCCGCGATGCGGTCCTGCGCACCAAGGTCTCGTTCCGATTCAGAAGCAGGCTCAAAGCGGTCATGTCTAGCCAGCGCCCGTCGCAGATCTTGAGGATAGCGGTCTCGACCTTCTCCCGGGGAGACCTCTGCATCAGCGAAACTGGCCGGGCTCGGCGCCGCAGTTCGTCCAGTTGCTCGGGCGAGAGTGCGCCAAGTGCTGGGCTCAAGCTGCTTA
>CAXTHM010000017.1:0-17192 GCA_964244115.1 uncultured Thermomicrobiales bacterium | reverse complement strand
GTGCCGAGTTCGGCTCCTTAGTGACCAAGTTCTCGTCGCTTAGTGCCGAGTTCGGCTCCTTAGTGACCAAGTTCTCGTCGCTTAGTGCCGAGTTCGGATCACTTGATGCGGAGTTACCGAGCACAACGCGGCCATCGAGAACTGGCATCTCACTCAACAGGGTCGGTTGGGTCAGACCAAACCCTTCGCCCAACATAGCAGCTGGCCCAAGCTCATATCGGGCGTTGCGACCCACCCCGGACATCTCGAGGTACTCGTTGCGCCGAAGCGACTGCAGCACACGAGACGCATCGGCGACATGCTGACCGGTTGCGGCGCGAAGGGTCTTGTTGTCGACCCAGCCGTTGTACCGGGCGAACACCATGGCGATCTCTTCGGGCACGCTCCACGACCCACCGAGACTCCGTAGCCAGGCTCGATCGAATCCGGAGATCAACTGGGCGAGCGGCAACTCCAGCTTGAACTCGTAGCGGCTCGGATCCGACGAGATGAGTGGATTGCGATAGCCGAGCTTCCGCCATTCCTCGAAGATCCGCATGAACCCACTACCGGCGCGCTCGGCCAGCCCAAGCTGACTGAAGATATCGGCGATCACCGGATTCCGGCGGTCCGAGCGTCCCGACCCATCCATCTCGTCCTGGAGCAGACGCGACTCGCCCGGGTTCCGGAGTTCGTAGCCATCGTCCCTATGAATGATCACGGCATCACCGGTCTCGCGATAGTCCGTATGGACGAGCAGATTGACCAGTGCCTCGCGGACGGACACGACGCCGACCGGATCGTCGATACGCTGGACGCCCTGCAGGCGAAACGGCCTCGGCAAGTCACGCGTCATGCGCGGGAAGATCTCCTCCCAGGTTCGAAACAGGTTCTCATCGGACCGGTGGCGGTCCGTCCACTCCCGACTGTTCGACCCATAGGACGGTGCTCGTCGATAGTCGATCACATGCGGATAGCGAACATCGCGGATCGCATCCGGTGTCCCGAACACGAGGATCCCGGCCCGGGTAGGACCCTCTTCGCCACGTACCCGATCCCGCCGCCATGCGCCGACCGAGTCCAGGAACCGGTGATCATCGAGCCCGTGACGAGACGAATCGGGGACTTCACGCCGGCTCATTGCCCGGAACCGAGTGATCGTCTCGGTGTCGAAATCGTCCCAGGTCATGAATGGCAGGATCTGCCCATCGCTGGACTCAGATGAGGCTTCACGTCGGAACCGATCCAGTTCGGTCGTGTCGCAGCGGTGATCTCCTTCTCCGCGACGGACAAAGGCCACATCACGGTTCCCGGTCAGGTAGACGGGACGGTCCTGGCGCAACGCCGCCCGGACGCGAACCACGACCAGGCTCTTCCCACGAACCTCCTCGACCCAGACATCATGGTTCTCTGCGACATCATGGCTGATCTTCTGGCGGTTACGCATCAGGTCATGAATGGTCTGGACCATCCTGCCGGTGTCTTTCACCCCTTCGACGATCCACCCACCTTCTTTCTCAGCCAGGCCGAGGGCGATGATGCCGCCCTCCGTGTTAGCGAAGGCAGAGACCGTCTCCCAGAACGAATTCGGCACATTGCCACTGCCGAGCTTGGCCTCGAACTGGAAGCTCTCCTCCCCCTGTAATCGCTCGATCAGGTCGGCGATATCGCCAGGTACGGCGTGCTCCATGCTTACACGACCTCCGCGACCGACAGCAGCTGGGCGATGTCGTAGTTGACGCTCGTCACGGCGAAGTCTGGCTCGAGGTTGAACGGGCGCTGGAGGTAGGTGACGGTGCCGAAGGCGCCGTCGACCTCGACGATGGCGAGGATGAAGTCGTCCGGCTTGTTGACCCCGGCCAGGATCTCATTCTTGGTCACGGTGATCGTCCGCGCCCCCTTTGCCCGGCCCTTGACCTCGATGAAGCGGAGCCGGCCGACGGCGCCGGGAACGCGGGATTCGATGTCGTAGCCGATGCCGCGCTTGGCGCTGACGTCCGTCGGCTCATAGCCCAGCGCTTCCTCGCGCATCATCACGGTTGTCATGGCGATTCCCTCGACCCAGGCTCGCTCGGCAGCGGAGGTGGCAGGGTCCTCAGGGCGATCACCGGAGAGCCGCTGGATCAGACCGGCCGGGACGATCAGCAAACCACCGGTGACGACCGGCGCCTGCGTCGTGATCTTCTCCTCCAGCTCCAGCTCGGCCATCCGCTGCTGGAGACGGTTCGTTAGGGTGTCGACCCGGAGGGTGGCCCGGGCCGAGTTCATCTTCTGGCTCTTGCCGGCCTCCTCCTTCATCTGGAGATCGGTTGCCCGGTTGTCCCAGTGCATGATCTCCCGCGTCAACCGGTCGTGGACCGCCTCGCGGGTCTTCTGGACGAGGATCTGCCTGCGGGTGCGGACCTCCTCCAGGTGCTTGCGCCCGAGATCTGCGACGGCGTACCCCATCACCGCCGACTCCAGGTCGGTCGTCAGCCAGTCCGCCCGAAGGTGCGCGTCGACCAGCTCCCACTGCGCGTCCGTGATCGGCTGGTAATCGAGGTAGGGTGCGTAACCGGCGTCATGGACGGCGCCAGCCGCGTCGATCTCGACGAACTGCATCCGCCGCGAGATCACCCACTTGTTCCCGTGCTCGTCCTGGCGCCCGTCGAAGACCTTATGGTCCAGGTAGAACAGCGCCCGGATCTCCTCACCATCGTCGGCCGGATCGACCAGTACGCCGCCCTGCCTGAGCAGCCCACCGTACCGTTCGAGGATCAGGCTGACCGTCGAATCGAGCAGTGGGTGTCCTGGCGCGGTGAAAGCGGCCATCGGCTTGCCGGGGATCGTCCGCCGGTCGCGCTCGAAGGTGATCCGTTCGTACCGTTCCTGGATCGGTGCTCCGCGGCCGATCGCCCGGTCGCGCTCACGGATGACGCCCGGCACCCGGGTGATCTCGTAGCGGCCAGCCTCACGCTCGTGGATCACTCCGCCGAGTTGCTCGAAGGCCTCCCGGAAGAAGGCGGAGATGAAATGCGGCTGGAGGCGACGGGCATCGGCCCGGGACATCTCCTCACCGATCTCCCGGACCCGGTCGGAACTCAGTTCGCTCTGGTAGAGCTTGCGGTCCTCCATGATCTGGCGGAGGTGGTCGGTATCCAGCGCACCCGTTACCTGCCGGTTGAGTCGATCCCGGACCTCTGGCTGATCCCCGTAACGAATTGCCTCGACGAGCAGATCCCGCAGGCTGCGCTGGTCGCCAAAGGTCAGCTTGCCCAGCACGTCGAAGACGCGACCGCCGAGGGCCTCCCGCTCCTGGTCCAGCTTCTTGAGCAATGCCTCGTAGACCGCTCCTTCGCGGGTCTCGGACGCCATCAGGTTCCAGAGATGACAGACCTCGGTCTGGCCGATCCGGTGGATTCGGCCGAAGCGCTGCTCCAGCCGGTTCGGGTTCCACGGCAGGTCGTAGTTCACCATCAGGTGGGCCCGCTGGAGGTTGATCCCTTCCCCGGCGGCGTCCGTCGCGATCAGGATCTCGACGGTCTTGTCCTGCGTGAACGCTTCCTGCGCCTTGCGCCGCTCGTCCCGCGCCATGCCGCCCTGGATAGTCACGACGGCTTCGGGGCGACCGAGTAGGTCCTTGATCCGGCGCTCCAGGTAGCGAAGGGTGTCGCGCTGCTCAGTGAAGATGACGAGCTTGCGTCGGGACCGGTCCGGTTCGACCGCATCGATCCCGTCATGCAGGATCGATGACAGTTCTTCCCACTTCTTGTCGGTTCCGCTGTTCAGAACCTCAAAGGCCAGCTCTTCGAGCTGTTGGAGAATCTTGATCTCGGTTTCGAGTTCACGGATCGAGCGGGCAGCCGTTGCCTGATCGACGAGCGTATTCTCGTTCTCCTCGACGTCATCGCTGGTCCCATCGTCGAGATCCTCGAGCTGGGCCGCCCTCAACAGGAGCGTCGACGTGACGACCTCGCCGCCACGTCGGAGCAGCTTCTCCTCCTCGAGCCGGGCCGTCAGCCGTTCACGCCGGCGCTGGAGTGAGCGCCAGATCGCTTCGGGCGATGACGCGAGGCGCCGCTGCAAGACGGTCAAGGCGAATCCGACCGTGCCCTTTCGTCCGCCATCCTCCGTAAGGGAGTCAGCCCTGTTGAACTCCTCCCGGACGTACTCGGTCACCTCCTTGTAGAGCTTGGCCTCGAGGTTGGAGAGCTTGTAGGACACAACATAGGCGCGACGTTCGGGAAAGAGTGGCGTCGCGTCGAACTTGACGAGCTGTTCCTTCACCAAGCGCCGCATTAGATCGTCGGTCTTCGCGGTGTGAACGCTCGTCCGTAGCTTGCCCTCGAAACGGTCGCCGTCGAGCAGCGCCATGAACAACTGGAAGTCAGCTTCCTTGCCGTTGTGCGGGGTGGCGCTCAGGAGCAGGAAGTGCCGGGTCAGCTTCCCTAGTCGCTGCCCGAGGTGGTAGCGCTGGGTGTACTTGACCTCATTGCCGAAGTAGCTGGCCGACATCTTATGAGCCTCATCGCAGACGATGAGATCCCAGTCCGTCTGGTCAAGCTTCTCCTGGAGTTCCTCACTCCGGCTTAGCTGATCGAGTCGGGCGATCACCAGATGGTTCTCGGCGAACCAGTTTCCCGTCCGGGAGGCATCAGCCTTGTCCGACGTGTAGATGTCGAAGTGCAGGTCGAACTTGCTGGCAAGCTCGTCCTGCCACTGCTCGACGAGGGATCCAGGACAGACGATCAGGCACCGCTGCAGGTCACCGCGCAGCCAGAGTTCCTTGATCAGCAGCCCGGTCATGATCGTCTTGCCGGCGCCCGGGTCATCGGCCAGGAGGAACCGGAGCGGCTGGCGGGTGAGCATCTCCTCATACACCGCCGTGATCTGGTGAGGAAGTGGATCCACGTCCGAACTATGGACGGCCAGGAGCGGATCGAAGAGATGGGCGAGATTGATCCGTTGCGCCTCGGAGACCAGCCGCAGCAGACGCCCATCCGAGTCGAAACTCCAAACGCGACCATTCGCCCGAATGGTCAGCGTCGGCTCCTGATCGCGGTAGAGCAGCGTCGCTCCGGCCTGCCCTCGCTCGTCGCGATAGGTGACGTCGAGCGCCGCCGACCCGATCCAGGTCGCGTTCTCGATCGTGACCGTCCGACTGGCCTCGATACCGTCGACGACCGCACCACGAGTCAGATCTTCCAGCTTCGCCATACGTTCCTCGACTGGTTATCGGCTTGAATGTGTGAATCAGAGCTTACGGTAGAGGCGTATTCAGTGACCATTCCCAGGAACGCTGGACTCTCCGACAGGAATACCGACGGCGCTCACAATGTTCAGTAAGCGCCGTCCAGATCAGTTTGGCTGAGGATCGTGTCAGATCGCGGCGACCTCGTCCCGCTCCGCCGGCGTCAGATGCCAGTCAGCGGCCTTGAGGTTCTCGGTGAGCTGTTCCGACCGGCGGGCGCCGACGATCACCGAGCCGACCTGCCGGTGGGCGAGCAGGTACGCGATCGCGAGCTCGCCGACGGTGTGGCCGCGGGCTTCGGCCCACGCCTTCAGGCGGTCGACCTTGGCCAGGTTCTCCGGCGTCGCCCGCTTCTCGTAGGAACCCATACGGCCGAGCCGCGTCCCCTCCGGCGCCGCGGTCGTGCCCTGGTACTTGCCCGTCAGCAGGCCGGACGCCAACGGGGTGTACGGGATGATCCCGAATCCCAGCGCGTCGGCGGCGCCGAGCAGCGTCGGGTCGCTGAGCCCGTCGATCAGGTTCCAGCGGTTCTGGGCCGACACCCACAGCGACAGCCCGTGCTGCTTCGCCATCCCCTGGCTCTCGGCGATCTGCCACGCCTCGTAGTTGCTGTTGCCGATGTAGCGGACCTTGCCGGAGCGGACCAGGTCACCCAGCGCCCGGATCGTCTCCTCCTGCGGCGTCCGCTCATCGAACCGGTGGACCTGGAGCAGGTCGACATGGTCGACGCCGAGCCGCGTCAGCGACCGCTCGACCGACTGCGTCAGCCAGCGCCGCGACGTGCCCTGCTCGTAGGGGCTATCGCTGAACGCCATCCCGGCCTTGGTCGTCAGCACGACGCGGTCGCGGCGGCCCTTGAGTGCCTGCCCGACGAGTTCTTCCGAGCGCCCCTTGGAGTAGACGTCGGCGGTGTCGACGAAGGTGATGCCCTGCTCCAGCGCCGACTGGATGACCCGGACCGCCTCGTCGCCGTCGACGGTCGCACCGAAGGTGTTGCCGCCCAGCCCGATCGCCGAGACCAGCAGACCGGACGTCCCGAGTTGCCGCAGTTCCATCGCGTTGTTCCCTTCATTCACCGCCATCGTTCCGACCGAACCGACGTATCGTCGCACGGTCGCGTCCAAACCCCGTAGCGAGCGCACGAGGCGCACCAGCCGTCCGAGCTGTCGCGATGAGGTGTTCGCGCACGGCACCCAACGAGAACTGGACGACCCCACAAGGGTCCCCCTACGACCTCATCACGGCGACGATGGGGATGGTTCGGGCGGCAACTTTACTGTCGGCGTGAGCGTCGCGGGAAGGGTCGCGGTCGCGGTCGGTGCCGACCGTGGGGTCGCGGTCGAGCGCGGGATGCGGGTCGGGGTCGGCTGGCGGGAGGGCGGGACCGTCGGTGGGCGGGGCGTCGCGGTGATCCGGACCGTCGCGGTCGGTCGGGTGGTGGCCGTCGCGGTCGCCGGGCGGGGCGTCCGGGTTGCCCGTCCGGTCGCGGTCGCGGTGGCGGGAGGGGAGGCTGTGCCCGATGGGCGGGGTGAGGCGGATGCCGACGGTCCCGGCGATCCGGACGGCCGGGCCGAGCCCGACGCCGACGTGCGGGGCGACCGAGACGTCCCAGCGGATGCGCTCGACGATGCACTTGCGGAGGCACTTGCGGACGAACTCGGCGATGGGCTGACCGCGGCGACCGGCGCGAGGTCGTCCAGGTTCGGGTAGGCGACCGACGACGGCGGCCAGAGCTGGACCTCGACGATCGTCCCGAGCACCGGTTGCTGGCGCGGGTTCTCGATCGTGAAGCGGATGAACCGGGCGCTGACGTTGGGCGCGATCCCCTGCCAGCGGCCGGTCAGCCCACTGCCGTAGACGCCGATCCGGGTCCACTGCGCCCCGTCGCTGGACCGGGAGACGATCAGCCGGTCCGCCACGCCCGGCGCCCCGAGCAGCCAGCGCAGCCGGCCGATCGCGACCGGCTGGCCGAGCTCGATCAGCAGCGTCGCGCTCACCGGGGTGCCGCCCGTCGTCCGCCAGCCGGTCGCGGCCGAGCCGTCGTCGACCGCCACCGCGCCGGTGGTGTTGGCGGAGCCGGACAGGCCGATGATCCGGTAGCGGTAGAGGATGTCGTTGCCGCGCCCGGCGAGCTTGCGGTCGTAGATCGGGTCGGCCGCCCAGCGACCGGTCAGGTCGACGATCGTCCGCGCGATCCCGGCGTACCCGGCGCTGATCGCCGCCTGGTAGCGCGGGTCGAGGGGAATATACGGCCGCAGCGGGCTGCCGGCCGGGATCGGGCCGCTGGCGTAGAGTGAGAGGTGGACGAGATGCCCCCGGGCCGCGTCGGTGCCGTTCGCCCAGGTGAAGGACGACTGGCCGTCGTACGTGATCCCGATCCCGGCCGGGTTGCGGTGATCGACCCAGTAGGCCGTCCGCCAGGTGTCGGTCTCCAGCGCCGACTGCGCCACGACGATGGCCGGGTCGAGCCCGACCCGGGGCGCCAGCCGGTAGACCTCGTCGATGTAGGCCGTGACGTCGGCCGGCAGCTGGGCGCCGTAGCGCGATGAGAAGGCAATCGCGGCGGCGGCACTGCCCCGGGACGGGGCGAGCAGCGCGTCCCCCGGCAGCATCGGCCGGACGCCGCCCTGCTGCGCCGCCCACGCCTCCGGCAGCACCGCCGACAGCGGCAGACTCGAGAGCGCGACGCTGGCAACGAGGAACAGGGCCAGCCCCATCGCTGCCCCCCATCGCCGCCGATGCGAACGCCGAGTGGGACCGTTCACCCTGGCCCGACCATTGGTTGCAGTGGCGCCGCGACGCATTCCCGACCTGCCCATGCCTGCCCCCATCGCCTGATCTGGTCTGACCGTTCCGGTAGCGAGATGGTAGCGGACGGGATACGTCGTCTGACACCGATTCGACAGGACGAACCGACTGACGACCGTCGCACTGGCCTACTGGACGGTCGGATCCGGATCGCCGCCCGTCCGGGCATCGAGCCAGGCGACCATCTCGGCGATCACCGTGGCACCGTCGGGCTCGTTGAAGGTCTCGTGGAGCAGGCCGGCCCAGGGGCGGACCGTCAGATCGGCGCTGCTCGCCCGCTCGGCGAGGAAGCGGGAGCCGGCCGGGTCGACGACGGTGTCGGCCTCACCGTAGAAGAGCAGGAGCGGCAGGGCGATCTCGCCGAGATGGGGCCGGACGGAGCGGGCGGCCGCGGCCAGTTGCCACGCCATCTGGGCGGTCGTCGGCGCGTGGTTGAGCAGCGGGTCCGCCGCCCACCGCCGCCCGATCGCCGGGTCGCTGCTCAGGCCGCCGCTCGACCGCCGGACGGGCAATGTCGGCGCGACCCGGGCCAGCAGACCGGTCAGCCGCAGGGCCGGGCCGGAGAGATCCGGGTTCAGCCGGAGAGCCGGCGAGCTCAGGATCAGTCCCGAGAGGGCGGCCTGGTCCGGCAGCGCCAGCACGTACCGGGTCGCGATCAGCCCGCCCATCGAGTGACCGAACAGGAACGGCTGGCGCGGCGTGACACTGCGCCGGGCCGCGACCTCACGTGCCATCGTGACGACGAGGTCGAGGTCGGCGACGAAGTCGTCGAACCGCCCGATCCGGGCCCGGGGACCCTCGCTGCGGCCGTGCCCCCGGTGGTCGAGCCCGACGACGGTGTAGCCGTGGCTGGTCAGCGCCCGGATGATGTGGCCGTACCGGTCCAGGTACTCGCCGAACCCGTGCGCGACGAGGACCGTCCCACGGTCCGGCTGATCCGACGGCGCCGGGTGCCAGACGCCGGACCAGAGCCGGTGCCCACCCGACCCCGCCAGCATCGTCGTCTCATCCGGCGCGGGCGGCGGCGCGAACCGGTCCTGCCCCTCCCCCATCGCGACGTCTTCGGGAAGCGGTGGCGTCGCATTGCTCATGGTGGGTTGCCTCTACTCGTGGTGCCCATGATCTGAGCGCGAATGGACATCGCCGATGACGTCAGGCCGACACGCCGAGGGTCAGCCGCAGGATGAGCAGCAGCAGGACGGCGCCCGCGATCGTGCCGTTGATGATCGCGACGGTCCGGAGACGGTTCCGCAGCTCCGGCGGCGCGACCCGGCGGGAATCCAGCGCCAGGTACGACGCCGCGGCCAGTGCCACGACGGCGATCCCGAGGGCGAGATCGACGTCGTAGAGCAGCCCGACGAACGGCGCCGCGAAGATCCCGGCGGCGAGCAGGCAGCCTGGCAGCCGGTTGCGCAACTGGTTGACGGCCTCCGGGTTGAGCCGGATCGGCTCGATACCCGACGGCACACCGCGCCGCTCCCGGTCCCGCCGCTCCGCTGTGGTCCGCTGATCCCGTCGTGCCACCCTCGTCCCCATCCGTATCCGTCGAGATCGATCCCTGCGCACCGTACACCGGCGACACAGGATGGCGTTGCCCGATCCGATCCGATCCGATCGGACCGCGGCGTCGGCTACCGCTGCGTCTCGCCCAGCAGGGTCGCGACGAGGATCGTCGTGGTCCAGAGGTAGAGATCGTCGTGGTCGCGGGTCGGGTCCAGCTCGACGACGTCGGCGGAGACGACCGACAGGTCGGCGTCGCGGATCATCCGCAGCACCCGGGCGGCCTCCCGGCTGGTCAGCCCGCCGGGGCAGATCGTGCCGGTCGCTGGCAGGTCGACCGGGTCGATCACGTCGACATCGAACGACAGATGGACCGCCGCGACGCCCCGCGACCGGAGGTGGGCGACCGCCGCGAGGACGCCCTCGCGGATACCGGTGTCGTCCCACTCCTCCATCGTCCGGGTCCAGATCCCCCGCTCGCGGATGATCAGGCGCTCGCCGGGGTCGAGGTCGCGGACCCCGATCAGGCAGACGTCGGCCGCATCGACCGCGTTCGGTCCGCCGGCCAGCGACGTCAGCTCCCGTGGGCCAATGCCGAGCGACGTCGCCAGGGGCAGCCCGTGCATGTGGCCGCTGGGGCTGCTCTCGGGCGTGTTCAAGTCGGCGTGGGTGTCGATCCAGATCACCCCGAGCCGGCCCGGCTGGCCGTCCGGCCCGGTCAGCCGGTGGGTGGCCCGCGCCGCGCCGGCCAGACTCCCGGCCGCGACGGCGTGGTCGCCGCCGATCGTCAGGGCCAGCGCCCCACTCGCGACGGCATGCTCGGTGGCGTCGGCCAGCCGGGCGGACGCCTCGGCGATGACGGGCAGGAAGGCCAGATCGTGCCGGTCTCGCCGTCCGAGCGCGTCGGGCAACTCCGGGACGTCAATGGTCACGGAGTCACGCAAGCGCGCGGCGAGGTCGGGCTCCTCGCGCTCCCGCCAGCGCCGGCGGAGCGCCGCGTCGATCAGCGCCGGCGCCCGCTCGACACCGGGCCGCTCGCAGCCGTACCAGAGCGGGACCAGGATCGGCTGGACCGGGCCGATCATGAGGTGGTTGGGCGACAGAGCAGTACCCGGGCTCGCGGCGCTATGCGGATGTCGAGCGATGTCGGACAGACCATCGACCGTTACGACCGGTTGAACGGAAACAGGCACGATGTCCAGATCCCTGGGCCCCGCCACCGGCAGACGATCGAGCGGGCCCCATGCACGGCGTCTTCGCCGCGCCGATAGCGTGTCGCACGGGCCTGACACCCCACGCCCCACCATTGTACGTTCATGGCCGTGACCGGCCCCGTCCGGGACGACGAGCACGGCTCGGTTTCTCGTCGGGACGGGACCACGACTCGGTGTTCGTCGGGGCGACATTCGCAGTCTCGTCGTAGGTGTGAAGCCGACCTGTGGAAGCCCCTCTCCGGGCGCGAGCGTCGCGGCGCGACACGAGCCGGGGAGGGGTCTGCTCCGCCACCCTCAACCCGCGCCTACCACCCCACCAACCTCAGGATCTCGACGGCCAGCTCCTCCGGCGTCCGCCCGTCGGTCTCGACGACGAGGTCGCCGACGCCGTTGCGCTCCATGATCCCGGTCAACTCCGGGGCGCGGCGCAGATGCCAGGCGAGGCTCTCACCCGACTCCCGCCCCCGCAGCCGGGCCGCGACCGTCTCCGGCCGGACGGTCAACCGGACGACGGTCAGCTCGCCGCCGGGGATCGCCGACGCGATCGCCGCCCGGCCCGCCGCGTCCTCGATCACGTACGGCAGGATCAGCCGCCCGGCACCGGCCTCACGAAAGTTCCGGGCGAGATCGGCCAGGTTGCGGGTGACCAGTCGGCCGTGGAACGGGTCGTCGACCGGGCGCGGGAAGCACTGGGCGAGCTGGTCGACGTCGACCCAGGCGTGGGCGACGGCCCGCCGCTCCAGCTCGGCCGAGATCGCCGCCGCGACGGTCGTCTTCCCGGCGCCGACCGGCCCGGTCACGATCAGCACCGGTATCGTCATCTCGCGCCCCCCGCTTCATCGAACATGCCGGCCGGAGTCCGATGGTCCCGCTCATGATGCCGGCGGATCGACGAATCGCCGGTCCCCATCGTCGCACGATCCCACGATCGTTGGCCCGTCTGCCCCGGAATGGCCGTTTCGCGAGCATAACCCGCTCCCGAAAAGGCACAATGGACCCAGCAGCATTGTGCGACACGGCCTGCCACCCTCGCCCGGACACCGACGCACGATCCCGCGGGCGGCCAGCCGGGCGCTGAATGGACCGCATGGGCAGGCCAGGGGAACCCCGAGCGGGGCCAGGCGACGAATGAGGACAGACAGGCAATGACGAGCGGCGGACCCAACGGCACGGCAGTGACAGATGTGACAGATGAGATGACCGGCGAGACGACGAGCCTCCCCGGCGCGGCCCCGGCGGCGACGGCGGACCGGACCCCGGCCGACGCGTCGGTTGCCCCGGCCCAGCCGGCCGGCATCATCGCCCGCGAGGAAGTCCGGGCCCGCGACGCGATCCGCCGGGCGATGGTCGGCCTCGGGCTCGCCGGCGGTGCCGACCGCTTCATCGACCTGCGCTCGCTGCCGTTCGCCGGGACGTGGGGTGCGGCCACGACCGTCGCCCGGGCGCTGGCGTCGGACGTCGTCACCGCCGAACTGGACGCCGCCGGGGAGGCCGAGGGGCTCTCGAAGAAGGAACTCAAGCGCAAGGTCAACGAGCGCATCCCCGAGGCGTCGCAGCGGATCGCCGAGTCGATCCGGGACGCCCTGCTTGCCGACGACGAGGTTACCTTCGGCACGGTCGAGGCCGTCAACGGGTACGTCAACATCTCGTTCGACGCCTCGGCGATGGCGCTCAGCCTGCTCGGCGAGGTCCTCGGTGGCGGCGCGGACTACGGCCAGGGCGCGGCGATCGACGAGCTCGTCATGGTCGAGCACAGCCAGCCCAACACCCACAAGGCCTTCCACGTCGGCCACCTGCGCAACACCAGCCTCGGCGTCGCCGTCAGCCGGATCCTCGCCCGGGCCGGCTACCGTGTCATGGACGCGACCTACATCGGCGACATCGGCCGCCACGTCATCCAGTGCCTGTGGTGCTACGAGCAGTTCCACCAGGGGCAGGAGCCGACCGACCTCGCCCAGCGCGGCCGCTGGCTGGGCGAGCTCTACGCCGAATCCGAGCGTCGCCTGCGCTACCGCCAGTCGGTGCTGGATTTCATGACCCTCCTGAGCAAGGAGGACTACGCCTTCATCGCCAGCATCGACCGCCACCTGAAGTACCTTTGGCGCTCGATCCCGACCGAGACCGGCGAGGACGTCGCCTACTTCCTCCACCGCTTCACCCACGCCGGCGAGATCAAGGACAGCGAGCTCAGCGACCCGAACATCGTCGTCGCGTTCTGGCCGATCATCGGCGACTTCCTCCGCGACCAGGTCGAGAACCCCAAGCCGCTGCTGCTGGTCGACGGGCAGGCCGAACCGACGACGACTCCGGAAGAGCGGCTGGCGACCTGGACGGAACTGGCCGAGCACATCGCGGACTGGTGGCCGGCCGGCCCGGTCTGGCGCGAGCAGATGGCCGTCAACTGGCGCCGCTGGGAGGCCCAGGAGCCCGAGTTCGTCGCCCTCTGGCAGGAGACGCGGGAGTGGAGCCTGGCCGACTTCCGCCGGGTCTTCGCGGAGCTGGGCGCCCGGTTCGACGTCTGGTTCTTCGAGAGCCAGGTCGAGGAGCCCGGCAAGCTGATCGTCCAGGAACTGCTCGAGCGCGGGATCGCCGAGGTCAGCGATGGGCTGCCGGTCGTCAAGATCGACGAGCAGCTCGGGCTGGAGACGGAGACCTACCGGACCTTGCCGATCCTGCGCTCGGACGGGACCTCGCTCTACGCGACCAAGGACCTGGCGCTGACCAAGCTGAAGTTCGATGAGTACCACGTCGACCGTGCCCTCTGGGTGGTCGATGTCCGGCAGTCGCTCTACTTCCAGCAGATCGTCAAGGTGCTGGAGCTCTGGGGCTTCGAGCAGGCGAAGCGGGCCGGCCACATCGTCTACGAGTTCGTCGCGCTGCCGGAGGGGGCGATCTCCTCCCGCAAGGGCAACGCGCCGAACTACGAGGATGTCCGTGACCTCGTCCTCCGCCGGGCCAGCGAGATCATCGCCGACAAGAACCCGGACCTCGCCCCGGAGCGGGCCGCGGAAGTCGCCGAGCAGGTCGCGATCGGCTCGCTGAAGTACGCGATGCTGGCGCGGGACAACAACAAGATCGTCATCTTCGACGTCGAGGAGGCGCTCAGCTTCGACGGCCACTCGGCGCCGTACATCCAGTACGCCCACGCCCGGGCCTGCCGGATCATGGAGCGGGCCGAGGTCGACTACGCGGCCGTTGTCGCCCGCCTGCCGGAGACGCGGTTCCCGGCGGTCGAGCCATCGGAACTGGACCTGCTCCAGCACCTGGCGGCCTACCCGGAGTGGATCCAGCGGGCCGCCGCCGAGAACCGGCCGACGATCATCTGCCAGTACGTCTACGAGCTGGCCAAGACCTTCAACGACTTCTACCATGCCTGCCCGGTGATCCAGAGCGAGGAGCCGCAGCGGACGGCCCGCCTCGCCCTCGTCGCCGCCACCCGGCAGACCCTTGCCAACGCCCTCGATGTCCTCGGGATCGCCGCCCCGACCCAGATGTAGCCCCACGGCGAGGACGGTCGGTGCTGACCGTCCTCGCCACTCACACCTTCCGCGTCAGGAGCCCCCATTGGCGAGACCGATTGCGGCCTGGGCGCTGGCCGGGACGCTCACCCTCACCGGCATCGCCCACCTCGCCCAGCCCACGTTCTTCGACGGCATCGTCCCTTCCGTCCTGCCAAACCCACGCTTCTGGACGTACCTGAGCGGCGTGGCCGAGCTGACGGTCGCCGGACTGGTCGCCGTGCCCCGCACCCGGGGGCTCGGTGGGCTGGCCGCGGCGGCGCTGTTCGTCGCCGTCTTCCCGGCTAACATCCAAATGGCCCTCGATGCCGACGGTGCCAGCGAGCAGCTCATCGCCTGGGGCCGGCTCCCCCTCCAGATCCCGCTCGTCCTCTGGGCGCTGCTGGTTTACCGACAGGCGAAGGCCACGTCGTAGGGGCGACCCTCGTGGTCATCTGGTCGCTGATTCATGCCATTTCGATGTGACCAACGCGCGACATCGTCGTAGGGGCGACGCTTGCGAGTCCGGCGCCCGCGGGCGCCATCGCCCCGCAGGGCGACAATCGGCCTTCCGGATTCAACCATCCACGAGGGGCACGCATCGTTGCCAACGTCTCGTCCGGTTCTGGGCACGGTTGAACCCGGAGCACTGTCTCGCCTGGCGGCGAAGGCCGCTGCGGCGGCCGGGCTCGCAAGCGTCGCCCCTACGAATGCGGGCGGCGGCGGCATGTCGAGGCAAGCATCGCTCCTGCGACGACGTGGCACTTCCCCGCGTGACACTGGCACCCTTGCTGCACAGGACGTGTCGCATCGGCGCTGGCCGATCGCCGATATCGTCCCGTTCCCGGCCGCATCCGTGGCCCGGACACTTCCGAAGGGCTGGCAGCACGATGGTTCTGGTCGATGTCCTCATCCCGACCTTCGGCCGCAAGACGGCGCTGGCGATCGTCCTGACGAGCCTGCTCGGCCAGACGTTCCGCGACTTCGACGTCACGATCTCCGACCAGACCGACGAGGAGGATCGGTTCACCGATTCCCTCGAGATCCAGACGCTGGTCGACGCCCTCCGCTGGCACGGCCACGCCGTCACGATCCACCACAACCTGCCGCGCCAGGGCATGGCCCAGCAGCGCCAGTTCCTGTTCGAGCAGTCCGGGGCACCGTACGTCCACTACCTCGATGACGACGTCGCCCTCGAACCGCGGGTCATGGAACGGATGCTCGGCGTCCTGCGGAGCGAAGGCTGCGGCTTCGTCGGCTGCCCCGCGGTCGGGCTCCAGTTCCTGGACGATGTCCGGCCCCACCAGCAGGGCATCGCGCTCTGGGAGGGACCGGTCGTGCCCGAGCCGTTCACGCCCGAGACGATCCCGTGGGACCGCGTGCCGATCAACAACGCCGCCAACCCGCTCCACCTTGAGCGGAGCCTGGCTCCGAATGGCGAGACCCTCAGGTATCACGTCGCCTGGGTCGGCGGGGCCAACCTGCTGTTCGACCGGGCGAAGCTGGAGGCGGTCGGCGGCTTCTCGTGGTGGCCCCGCCTGCCGAGCGCCCACGCCGGCGAGGAAGTCGTCGTCCAGTTCCTGATGCTGCGCTACTTCGGCGGCTGCGGCGTCCTGCCAGCCGGCACCTATCACATGTGCCTGCCGACCACGATCGCGGACCGGACCCACAACGCGACGGAGCTCTTCGGCGCCCTGATCGCGGAGCTCGACCCGACCCTGCTGCCCCGGCCAGCCGGGCACCCGTCGGCCGCGGAGGCCGACTGATCCGCTCCACGCGCGGATCGGCTGCCCCGTCAGGGACGCTGATCCGGGGTGGCCTCGAAGTTGACCGGGCTGCCGGCGAACCAGCACTCGCGGTGGAACGGGTCGTACTCGGCCCCCCGCCAGCGGCAGAAGGCGCAGAAGCGGTCGGCGTAGAGCCACTCGAACAGCGGCCGGGCCATGCTCGTCAGCGGCTTGTCCACCGCCAGCCGCTTGTACTCGTCGCGGACGAGGTCGTCGAGATGCTCCGGCAGGCAGGCCGGGTAGCGCAGGTCGTATTCGGACCCGGACGCGATGTCCCGGAACGTGAACAGGCGGTCGCCCTCGCCCGGGTTCCCGCCCGGCGCGGTGCGGTCGGCGACGATGCGGAGAACGCCCCAGTCCGCCCCGGCCCGGGCGGAGAGGTATTGCGGCAGCCGCGCCTTGTCGATGGTCTGCCCGGCCATCTGGTCCAGCAGCGGCATCACCCGCCGCACGACATCCCGCGTCGCCTTGTACACCATCTCGCTGCTCCCGCGGTTGGACGCGCACTCCCCGTCGTGACGTTGCCAGGTGTCGCATGGACAGGTCGTTCTGTCGCCGACCGTCGAAGCAGCACCCGGTCGGACGGAACCGGCCGAGAGCCAGACTCCCGCAGGTGAACGCCGCACGGGCCGCACCACGGGCCCAGCGCGGAAGGTCGTCTCAGGGACCCGCCCGGCGACGCCAGCGGTGGCCGGGACGGCGCAGGACCCAGGCGCCGGCGAAGAAGATCCCGATCGCGAGGACGGCCAGCGCGGCCCAGAGCAGCCGGACCGGTGAGGTGGCCATCCCGCCCGACCCGGTCTCGTCCGGTGCGGCCGTCGCGGGGGCGGTGGTCGGTTGGGGCACCTCGGTCCCACCGGCGCGCTGGCCGTCCGTGGCGCCCGGAGTTCCGGGCAGCTCCGAGGGCGCGTCGCCCACGCCCGCCAACCCGACGTCACCGGGATCGGGGGTCGCCGCCTGGGGATCGGTCAGGGTCACATCTCCCGGGACCGGGGTCGCCGGCCGGTCGACGAGGACGACCCGGAGCGAGGTGTAGGCGCCCTCCTGGATGTCGAAGATCGCCGTCTGGCCGGTGCTGACCTCGGTGAGCCGGTAGGCGTCGAACACCCGCGTCCCATCGATCGCGAGCGTGGCGGGCAGCGGGACGATCAGCGCCCCGTCGTCGGCGCCGTCGCTG
>CAXTHM010000016.1:0-61561 GCA_964244115.1 uncultured Thermomicrobiales bacterium | reverse complement strand
TTGCCCGGACCACCGGGTCGGGCGACAGGGGGGAATCACCGATGGCGAGCGAGACAGCGGCTGTTCCGGGCGGACTGGCGGTCCAGGGTGAGCGGCTGGCGCGGTTGCAGGCGGAGATGGACCGGGCCGGGATCGACGTCACGCTGGTCGGGCCGTCCTCGGATTTCCGGTACCTGACCGGGTTCGACGCGCATCTGAGCGAGCGGATGACCCTGCTGATCGTGCCGCGGTCTGGGCCGGTCAGCGTCGTCGTGCCGATGCTGGAAGCGCCGCTGATCCTGAACCGGCGGGAACTGTTCGACATCTCGGCCTGGACCGAGACCGAGACGCCGTGGGAGCGGGCCGCCGCGCTGATGGAGCTCCGCGACGGCGGCAGCGGCACGACCATCGCCGTTAGCGACCAGCTCTGGAGCGTCTTCCTGCTGCGCCTCCAGGCATCGATCCCGAGAGCGAGCTGGATCTCGGCTACGCCGGTGATGCGGCCGCTGCGGATGCACAAGGACGAGCGCGAGCGGGAGCTGCTCCGCGAGGTCAGCCGCCGGACCGACGAGGCCTGGGAGGCGTTCATCGCCAACGACCGGATCGCCGGGCTGACCGAGCGGCAGGCGATGACGCTGCTGCGCGATCGGACGGCGGCTCGCGGGCTGACCATCCACGGCGGGATCTGCGCCAGCGGCCCGAACTCGGCCTCGCCCCACCACCACACCGGCGAGCGCGTGATCCAGCCTGGAGATTCCGTCATCTTCGACTGGGGCGGCACGCTGGAGGGCTACCACTCCGACGTGACCCGCACGGTCCACGTCGGCCCGCCGACGGCCGAGTACCGGACCGTCTACGACGCGGTCCGGGCCGCCAACCAGGCCGCCTACGACGCGGTCCGTCCCGGTGTCGCCTGTCAGGACATCGATCGGGCGGCCCGCGATGTCATCACCGCCGCGGGGTATGGCGACGCGTTCATCCACCGCGTCGGCCACGGGCTCGGGCTGGACATCCACGAGGAGCCGTACATGGTCGGCGGCAACGACCTGCCACTGGCGCCCGGCATGGTCTTCAGCGACGAGCCGGGGATCTACCTGGAGGGCCGTTTCGGCGTCCGGATCGAGGACACCGTGATCTGCGTCGAGGACGGCGGCGACCGGATCAACCACGCCACCCGCGACCTGATCGAGATGGGTTAGCGGTCGCGCCGGGCGGGAGCCGTCCAAGGGGCGCTGGCTCCCGCCCGTCTCGTCGCCGATCCCCCCGTGCCCAGGAGGCAGTCGGACATGTGCAGGAACATTCGGACGCTCTACAACTTCGATCCCCCGGCAACGGAGGACGAGATCCAGGCGGCGGCACTCCAGTTCGTCCGCAAGATCAGCGGCTTCAACCAGCCCTCGAAGGCGAACGGGGCCGCGTTCGATGACGCCGTCGCCGGGGTGGCGCGGGTCGCGGAGCAGCTCCTGGCGTCGCTGGAGACGCAGGCCGCGCCGAAGGACCGGGACGTCGAGGCCGCCCGAGCCAGAGCCCGCTCAGCCCAACGGTTCGCCTGATGCTGGTTTGGCCCTGAAGGGCGTCGTGAGATCGAAGACCCGTATCCGCGACCCGCGATGGCCGACCGGGCGGCGATGTCGCGAGCAACGTCAGGCATCACGCCGTGTCCCTATGGCTCGGGTCGGGCGTCGCTATACGCGGTTCATAGCGGTTGACAGAGGAGCTGCCTCCCCCTCTCCATCCGGTCCGCCTCCGTCACCTGCGGGCGACTCCGTCCGGACCGGGATAGGGAGGGGGTCGGGGCTGGCCGCTCGCGACCGACAAGGACCAAGAGATCCGGTCTAATACCCGAACTGGAGCGGGATGGCGTGGTCGGCGTTGAGGTCGGGGCCGTGCCCGAGGCGCGGGAGGGTGACGAAGAAGGTCGTGCCGGCGCCCTCGCCGTCGCTCTCCGCCCAGATCTGGCCACCGTGGCGCTCGATCAGCCCGCGGCAGATGTAGAGCCCGAGGCCGAGTCCGGGGAGCCCGTGGGCGAGCGCGTTCGGCGCTCGCTCGAACGGCTCGAAGATCCCGCTGGCGCCGCCGGGTGGCAGACCGATGCCGTGATCCCGGACCGAGAGCCGGATCCGATCGTCCTCCACCCACAGCGAGAGCGCGATCCGGTCATCGTCCGGGGAGTACTTTGCCGCGTTCTCCAGCAGGTTCGTCAGGACCTGCTCGATCCGGTCGCTGTCCGCCCGGACCCAGTAGTCACCGGGACCAACGCTGACGTCGATCCGATGCGTATCGGTCGCGGCCTCCTGATACCGGCGGACGACCGAGCGGACCTTGCCGGCGAAATCGATCTCGTCGGGGCGGAGCGGCAACTGGCCGAGACGAATCCGGGAGACGTCGAGCAGATCGCTGGTCAGCAGGCTCAGCCGGTCGGTCGAGCTGTCGATCGTCTCGAGCGACCGCTTGAGGCGCTCGTCCGGGATGTGCCCCTTGCGATGGGCCCGGAGCAGCATCTGCGCGTAGCCCTTGATGCTCGAGACCGGGGTCCGGAGCTCGTGGGCGGCGATCGACAGGAACTGGTCCCGGGCCCGGACGGCCTGCTTCGCCTCGGAGTAGAGCAGCGCATTGTCGATCGCCATCGCGGCCCGGCGGGCGAGCTCCTCCATCAGGTGCAGGTCCTCTGCGTCGAGGGAGCGGCCGGATTCGGATGTCGTGGCGATCGTCAGGGCGCCGAGGATGCGGCGCCGGGCGATCAGCGGGACGGTCAGGTACGAGAGCAGGCGGGTGCCTGTCCGTCGTCGCAGTGCCTCGGCGTCGCGGTTCAGCGACGGGAGCGACGTGTCCGCGACCGATGGGATCAGGTGCGACTGGCCGGTCCGGACGGCAAGCGCCGCGCCGTGCCTGTCGTCCTTCCGGACCGCCCAGTCCGCGAGGAGGTCCGCTCGTTGGCCCCGATCCGGACCGGCGAAGGCGGCCGCCACCCGCTCGGTGTGGTTGTCTCCGGGCAGCACGTCCACCAGGAAGATGTCCGAGATCAGGGGGACGGCCAGCCGGGCGGCTCCGGAGAGGGCGCTGCGGTAGTCGAGCGAGATCCCGAGTTGGTCGCTGACGCGGGCCAGGAAGGTGGTCCGCTCCTCGGCCCGCTTGCGGGCGGTGATTTCCGTCTGAATCCCGACGAAGTGCGTCAGTTCGCCGCCCGGTGCGAAGACGGGCGCGATCAGGAGGTCGTTCCAGAACGGGGTGCCATCGCGGCGCTGGTTGAGGATCGTGACGTTGACCTCACGCCGGTCCCGGAGGCCGGCGCGGATCTGTTCGATCGCCGCCGGGTCGGTCCAGGCACTCTGGAGCATCCGGCAATTCTCGCCCAGCACGTCGTCGCGGCGGTGACCGGTGATGCGCTCGAACGCCGGATTGACATCGATGATCGGGTTGTTGCGATCTCTGGCATCGGTGATCACGATGCCGCTGCCAGCAGCATCGAACGCCCGCTCCCGGAGCCGGAGCAGATCCAGGACATTCAGGGCGGCACGATCATCTGGCTGGGCAGATGGGTCCGGTGACGTCATGCGTGGCGCTTGCTTCCCTGGAGTCCTGATCGCAGGATCGGCTGATGGAACCTGCGTCGATGACGCGAACCGCCAGACGCTCGGCGAAACTGATGATCAGTCGCATGAACCGGTCCGCGCTGCTCATGCGGACCGGTCGGGAACGATCAGGTGTGATCCGTACGATCGGGTGGGGGCCGAAATGGCGCGTGGGAGTCCGCGTTCGCCTCGGGTTCAGGGCCGTCATCGGTCCCGGGAACAGCCTCGTCGACCTCTATCGGGACGCCCGGACTCGGTCCGTCAGGGGCAAGCTGATCGGTTGCCATTGAGGGTCGGGTCGGGTCCGCGGTGGTCTCGCTCCCTCCGTCGGCGACATCCGCCGCCGGGTCGGACTCCGGCGGCGGGACGGCCATGAAGCGCTCGGACGTCCGGCCCCGACCGACCGGCGGGGCACTCGACGACAGGTAGTCGCCCATCGCCGACAGCGGGTTCGGAGCCGCCACCGAGGCGGGCTGACCGGGCCGGGCCATCACCGGCCGCTCGGAGACCGCGGGCTCAGGTGCCGGCGCAGGGGGAACGGCGGGGCGGGCCATCGTCGGACGGCTCTCCTCGATGAGCCGCTCCGCTGGCTGGCGCGATTCCCAGAGCCGGGCGGTCGATGGCGCCGGCCGGGTATCGTGATCCTCCCACGGGGAGTCAGACGGCGCCTCGTTCCAGGGACTGCCGTCTTCGTATCCCCACTCCGGGCTGCCGGGCTGGGGCGTGGGCTCGTCGGCGAGGATCCGGGCCGCGGCCGGGCCGAGCGGCCCGAAGACGCCGGTCTCGTAGCCGCGTTGCTGCCCGGACCGCCGCTCGGCGCCCTGGCTGGCGTCGAAGACCTCGGCGCCGTAGGGCGCCGGCGCCGGTGCCTCGGCCATCCGTGGGCCGTCCGTCCTGCCGGGCCGGGCCGGGCCGCGGCGGACCGTCGGCCGCCCACCCGCTCCTGACGAAGACGCCGGGGTCTCGTCGTCCGGTCGGTCTCCGTCGAAGTCCTCGACGACCGCGCCATCATCCCGCAACGCGTCCAGTCCGGTCCGATCGCCGGGCGCATACCCGTCGTCCGGTTCGGACCCGTCCTCCGGGTACTCCGCTTCCGTCGTCTCGGCCGTTTCGGCAAAGATCGGTGCGTCCGTCACGTCCATCACGACGGCCAGCCACTCGGCCGCCTCCCTGGTCCATTCCGGCACGGCGTCGAACAGGGCATGGCCGGCGTCGTCGAACCAGACGAGCGTTGCCTGCTCCCCCAGCGCGGCGGCCAGGCGGCTGGCCTCCGGTGCCGGGACGACGAGGTCATGCCCGGCGCCGAAGACGAGGACCTGCGCCTGCGTCGCCGCCAGGGTGGCCGGCATGTCCAGCCCGAGGACGAAGTCGGCGAGTTGATCGTAGCCGCCGAACTGCGGCACCATCTGGGCCAGCACGACCTGGCTAGAGGCGCCCAGCCAGCGGGCCGGTTCATGGATCGGGGTGACGGCGACGACCGCCGAGACGCGCCGCTCCCCGGCGGCGGCCCGGAACGCCATCGTGCCGCCCAGGCCGACCCCGACCAGCGAGACCCTGGTCGGGTCCAGCCCGGGGTCGGACTCGGCCAGCTCGAAGATGCCGTCCATGATGTCATCGTTGTCGAGCGAGACGGTGCCGAGGGCGATCCCCTCCCCGAAGCCGGGCGTATCCAGCGCCAGGACCGCGAGCCCCTGGACGAGGAACTCCTCCGACCACATGATCAGCTCTTCGCGGGATGTCGTCGTGCCGTTGAGCAGGACCGCCAGCGGCCGCCGCCCGGTCGCCCATGACGGGACGGTCAGGTAGCCGGGCATCGTCTTCGAGCGCCACCGGACATTTACCCGCCGCGTCTCCGGCATGAGCAGCCCGAGCGATTGGCCGAACAGGGTTGTGGCGGCGCTGCGGGACGTCCGGGCCAGCCGGTCGTCGCCGAAGGCGAAGAACGAGGCGACGTGGTAGCAGAGGGCGGCGAGCTGGCGGGAGCGCGCGGCGTTGGTCGGCGTCATGTCCCCGCCGCGCCGGGTCTCGCCGAGGAATCGCTGCGCGGTCCCGGTCCAGGCCTCGGCCCAGTCGTCCAGCGACCGGACCTGCCGGAGGGTCTCATCGACTTCGGTCGGAGGCAGGCCCATCGCCTCGAAGCGAGCCCGCGACGAGACCGGCAGGACGCGGCTGGCGCCGAACCGGAGCAGGCGGTTGGTCCTGGCGATCGTCAGCCGGCGGGCGAAGCGCCACGCGTAGCCGGACAGCCCCCAGACCGGCGGACGAACACCGCTGCCGTGGCCGGAGGATCGTCGGGACGGCCGCTGGGGATCGGCGAAGACGCCTGACCGGGGATCGTCTCCGGGGAACGGCTCGATGGCCCCGGACTCGTCGGGCTCGGCCGATGGTCCTCCGCCGGACCAGGCTTCGACCTGATCGGCGTCCGGCTCTCCCTCGGCCGGATACCAGTCTCCATCGGCTGCGCCTGCCCCGTCTCCATCATCGGCCGGTCGCCCTGACGACCATTCGTCATCGAACCCGCCACCGAACTCGTCGCCGCCGGCGGGTCGGCCCCGATGGCCGTTCGCCGCATCGGTCGGGTAGACGTCGTAGGCGAGTTCGTCGTCAGCGGTCGGGTACGTGTTGGGCTCGAAGGTCGACCAGGCCGGCTGACCGGTCGGTCTACCGGAGTGATCCGACGGGACGGCGCCATAGGTCTGTCGCGGAGCGGGATCGTCGCGCCGGGGGCGTGGTGGGGCGTTTCGGGCGCCAGCCGGCCGGCCGCGCTGGGGGGCGGGCTGCCATTCGGCTTCGGCAGGTTCGGGGTCGGGCCAGGCGAGGTCGTCGGACGGCGTGATCGCCCCGTACCGCTGGCGCGGGAGATGGTCGTCCGGAGAGTACGCGTCCGGTCGCTCATCGCGAGGACGACTCAGCCGAGGGCGATCCGAACGCGGCGCCGGGGAGCGGAGATCCCGGTCCGGATCACGGGTCGTGTACGGGTCGCCGGTCCGGCCGGGGCGGCGATCCTCGGGACGGGGCTGGCGAGACCGGTCCTGGGGCGCGTCGTCGGGCATGACCGGATCCTGGTCGCGTGGGTCCGGGCGTCGGTTGCGACGAGGATCGACCTCACGGGACGACCGGGAGACATCGGGATCGTAGCTTCCGGGCGGCGGGGCGTACCCGTCGCGCGCCCGCTCAGCCGGCGGAGGGCTGCCCCGGCGCTCGTCGTCTCGGCGGTACGGGTCGTTCCGGGGTCTCGCCGGTCTCATCGGGGCAGCCCCCAGGCGTGGTCACGCGCGACTCGAAGGGTATCGTCCAGGATCTCGATGTCCTCCGTCGATCGCGAGACCAGCGTGATCCGCTCGATACGGCTGCTGGCCCGGCGAAGATGGGCGACGATCTCCTCGATGATGGCGGTCGCGACGAGCGTCGGCGGCAACTGGCCGGGGCCGTTGCCGCCGCCAAGCAGGGGTAGCGCCACCGAGCGGTATCGACGCTCCTCGATCATCCGGAGCGCGACCGGGATACAGCGCCGGACGATCGTGGCCCGGATCGGATCGCCGAGCTGCTCGTTCACCACGCAGTGGGCGATAGCCTGGACGCCGATCTCACGCAGGAGCCCAGGGCCGGTCAGAGTCGCCGTGCCGAGCGTGAGGGGAGCCTGAGCCATCGCCTCCCGCTCGATGTCGGCGCCACCGGCCAGCCGGACACCGCCCGTCCCCAGGACCCCGCGCGTATTGGCGGCGATCAGGAGGACATCGACCGACTGCCGGGAGAGCTCGCCCTCCGCCGTCAGCAGGACCGTTCGCCCGAAGCGTACGCCCGTCCCTGCTCGATCGTCCGCTGACATTGGCGCCTGCCTCGCGGATTCCGGTCAGTCTAGCAGATGGTCGGAGCCGATCTGCCAGCACCGATCCGAACGAATAGGCCCGGAACGCGGCCATCGATAGGGTAATGCATCGGCTGTCGGTGACGCTTCCGGGCGCGGCGCCCGAGCGTTGCTCAGGGCAGCTCGCCGGCCGGGATGGCGATCAGCCCCGGCGAGCCACCGCCGCGGACGACGAGGAGATCGCCGCCCGACCAGAGCAGCCCGCTCAGGGGCGCTCCGGCGTCCGACGTGAAGGTTCGGAGCACGTTGCCGCCGGTGTCGTAGATGCTGACGACCGACCCGGACGCGACCGCGACCTCGCTGCCGTCCGGCGACCAGGCCACCCCGGCCCCGTCGCCGACGCCACCGATCACCACGCCGCCGCCGGGGTTGCCGACCGTGCCCAGGGCGAGCTGTCCACCGCCGAGGACGGCGACCGCGTCGCCAGGGCCGAAGGCGATCCCGACCGGTTCTCCGGCGACGTTCCCGCCGAGGGCCGAGGCGCCGCCGTTGCCGTCGACCTGGTACCAGCCGCCGCTCGTGGCGATCAGGAATGTGCCGCCCGGCGTGAGGTTCGGGTGCCTGCCGACCGGGACGAGACCCGGATCAGACCAGATCACCTCGTCATTGCCACCGGAGACCCAGTGGAGTTCGATCCCGCGTTCGGGCTCGGCCGGCCAGTCACGCTGGTAGTAGAGCGCCCCGCCGATCTCGCCGGCCGCGACGTCCCGCCGGCCCGGGTCGGCCGGGTCGGGCGTGGTGACGGCCGAGATCCCGCCCGCTGGGCTGATCAGGCCGATCGCGGCGCCGCCGCTATCGTCCGGGTAGTAGGTGACGAGGATCTGCCCCTGGCCCGTCCAGGTGGGGTAGAAGAGCGTGCCAAGGATCGTCTCGCCGCCGCCGAAGCCGGCGACGCCGATGGTGTCCCCACCGTCGCTGACGAGGAACTGGCTGCCGTCGGACGAGACGCGGAGCGGTCCCGGTGGCGCCGCGCCGAGCGAGACCCCGGTCGTGACCGGCGCCGAGTCAATGCTGAAGCCGTCGGGCGTGACCACCTCCGTGGACCCGTCGTCGGTCGTCCCGTCCTCGCCATTCCCGTCGCTATCGACGTCCTCGCCGTCGTCCTCAGAGCCGGACCCGCTGTCGTCCTGCGGCAGGATGACCTGATCGTCGCCGGTGCCGTCGGCCTCATCGTCGGCCGGGACGGTCGCCGTCGGCTCGATCACGTCCACGGTCGGCGGATCCTGATCGACCGGGACCGGCGTGTTGTTATCGGTCGGGTTGATCCCGCCCCGGGACCCGCGTGTCGCCGTCGCCGTCGGCGTCTGGCTCGGCGTCTCGGTCGGCGTGGCCGTCGCGGTCTCAATCGCGGTCCCGGTCGAGTCGGCTCCCTCGGTCGGCTGACCGTCCGACGTCGGGTCCTGCCCCTGAGTCTCCGCGTCGTCGGCCGGCACGGTCGGCTCGGTGTCATCGGCCGGGATCGGCGTGTTGTTGTCGGTCGGGTTGATCCCGCCCCTCGTTGCGGGAGTGGGCTCATCGGTCGGCGCGGCCGTCGGTTCCTCGGTGGGAGTGGCCGTCGGTTCCTCTGTGGGGGTAGCCGTCGGCTCCTCGGTGGGCGTCGCCGTCGGCTCTGCCGTTTGCGTGGCGGTGGGCTCCTGGGTGGGCGTCGCGGTGGGCTCGGCCGTCGCGGCGGGCTGGGCCATCGGCGTGGCGGTGGGCTGGGCCGTCGCGGTGGGCTCTTCGGTCGGCGTGGCGGTGGCCTCTCGCGTCGCGGTGGTCGTCGCCGACGCTTCCGCCGACGGTGTGGCGGTCGACGTTGCCGGTCGGATCAGCGCGGCGATGACCTCGTCGGGCTCCTGGGTGGCGGTCGGATCGGTCGAGGGTGCCGGGGCGACGGTTTCGGTTGCCCCGGTCTCGGCCGGGACCGTCTCAGCCGCGTCTGTCGATGCCTGCGTCGCCTCCGCTGCCGTCGAAGGGGCGGTCGTCGGCGTCGGCGGGAGCAGGGCGATCTCGGCCGCGTCATCGGCGGTGGCGGTCGGCTCGATCGGCGGGGCATCCGTGGCCGGTGCCCCGGCGACGGCCGTCTCCGCGTCGGCGGTGGCCTGCTCCTCGATCGTGAGATTGGCCCGGAGTGGCGGCGGCGAGGCCCCGGCCCCGCTCCCCGGAACATTCACCGGGCTCGGTGACGGCGGTCCGGCGGCCGGCGCCTGCGAGGCCGTCCGGTCGGTCCCGGCCTGGGCGACGGTCGCGGCGGCGCGGGTGGTCTCGGAGGCGCCCTGGAGGGCGACCTCGGTACCGGAGGGGGCGCCGTCGCCAGGATCGCGGTCGAGGACGCTGCTGGTCAGCAGCGTGGCGACGACGACCAGGACGAGAACGGCGGTCGCGCCGATCGTCGCCAGCGGCCCGGTCGAGAGGCCGAACTGCCCCAGCCAGGCCGACAGGCGGCCCCCGACCGTGCGGCCCTTGCGAACCTCGGTCATGACGGCCCGGCGGACGACCGGGGACGGCGGCAGGTATGGCAGTTCGCGGATGCCGGTCTGCATGACCGTCATCTGGGCGGCGAACCGGCGGCAACTGGCGCAGCCGTGCAGGTGCTGGGCGAGCTGCTGCTCGGACGCCGGGTCGAGCTGGCGGTCGAGGCGGGCTGAGATCAGCGCCCTGGCTTCATCGTGGGAGATCAACGGCCACCCTCTGTCCGACTCGGCTCGAGGGCGCCTGGCCGTTCGACGTCATAGACCTCCGCGAACGCCTTGCGCGCGCGAAAGAGCCGCAGTTTGGCGGCGTTCTCGGTGATGTTCAAGGCGTGTGCGGTCTCGGCGAGGGACAGTCCCTGATAGTGGCGGAGGAGGAGGACGGCGACGTAGTGCTTGGGGAGCTGCTTCAGCGCCTGATCGATGTCAAGCGAGCGGGTGACGTTGCCCTCGACCGACTCGCCGGACGGGTGCAGGTCCTCGTCGCCGCCGACGAACGGGATCCACTGGATCAGCTTGCGGCGGCGGAGATGGGAGATGGCGGTGTTGGTCGCGATCCGGTAGAGCCACGGCTTGAAGGCCAGGTCGGGTCGCGTGCCGGCGAGGGCGTTCCAGGCCTTGATGAAGGTGTCCTGGGTGAGGTCCTCGGCGAGGGAGCGGTCGTTCACCATCCGGTGGATGTAGTTCAGGATCTGGGCGTGGAACTGCTCGAAGAGCGCCGAGAACGCGGCCTGATCGCCCGCCCGGGCACGCCCGACGAGATCGCCATCAGCCACCGTCACGCCGCTTCCCCTGTATCTGCCGGCGGAACGGTCCACCGACGGGCTGTCCGTCCCGATCCCGAGTGCCACATCCATCGATCGGTTGCCTTCCCTTCGCACACCACAACGCGCGAAGGGCCGATGCTGTTTCGCATGGGGACGAACGGGTCATGCCGGGATGGGGCAACCGAGGCGCACACAGGGTAGCAGATGCGCGTTTCGCACAATGGGGGATGTCGCTGGAGCACCGCTGCGAAAGCGGATTCAACGGCGGCGAATGACCGACGCGATCAGACCGGTCGCGGCCGCCGCCGCGCTGACGGCCAGCCCGCGGATCGCCCGCCCCCGGTTGCGGGCGGCGTGCGCCGGCGCCGTCCCGGTCGCGGCCACCGCAGCCGGGACCGGGACCTGGGCGCCGGTCTGGGTCAGGGTGACGCGGGCATCCCGGATCGCCGAACGGACCGACTCGTCGACGTGGATCGGAACGGTCGCGTCCTCCGCCGTCGCCTCGTCCTTCTGCGGGACCCGCCGGGCCAGCGCGGCGTTGAGTTCGCCGCCGATCAGCAGGACGAGGCTCATCACGTAGAGATAGAAGATAAAGGCCAGCACGCCGCCCAGCAGCCCGTACGACTCAGCGTAGCCGCCGGCGTATCGGAAGTAGATGTTGATGAACAGCGTGACGACGACGAAGCCGACCACGGCGAAGACCGCGCCGGGGCTCAGCCAGCGCAGGGGGATGTCGGAGTTGGGTCCGGCCCAGTAGAGCGCCGCCAGCGCGACGACCAGAATCACGAGGATGATCGGGAACCGGGCGATGTTCCAGACCGTCGCCCAGATGTCTCCGACGCCGGTCGCTTCGGCCACCCAGGTGCCGATCTGGCCGCCGAGCAGGAAGAGCGCGATCGCGAGGATGATGCCGAGGCCAGTCGCGAAGGTCAGGCCGACGGCGAGGATCTGCCGCCGGACGAAACTCCGGGTCTCCTGGACACGATAGGCCGCGTTCAGCGCCCCCATGAGGGAGCCCATCGCGCCCCGGCCACCGATCAGGGCCAACAGGGCGCCGATCGAGATGATCCCGCCACCGGTCTCCGTCAGCGCCCCCTCGATCGTCGGGCCCAGCGCTTCGGCGGTGGACTGCGGCATCCGCTCCAGCAACCAGTTGACGATGGTAGAGACCGTGTCGTCGGTGTCGTCGTTGATCGCCCGGGTCACGGCGGCCGAGAGGGCGGTGATGAAGATCAGCAGGGGGACGATCGCGAAGATGAAGTTATAGGCAACGGCCGAGGCCTGGAGGGTGAGCTGGTCCTTGCCGATCCGGGAGACGATGCCCTTCAGGATCGCGAAGATGTCGCGGCCAGCCGCCGGGGCCGAACTCGTGTCGACGGCGTCGGCCGGGCTGGTCCCCTCGGCCGGGCGGGGTTCGTCCTGGTGGTGCCGGGCATCGCTGGTCGCGCTCATCGTTATCCCTCACTGACCGCCCGTCGCCAATCGTCTAGTCGTCGCCGCTCGGGCGCTCCCGGTCGTGCTCGTGGGTCGGCGTGGCGTCTGCTCGAAGCCGGATTGCGGGCAACGGTCGCCTCCTGATGAGGCGACCGTTGCAGGGGCCGTACCAGCAGCCGGTGACGGGATCGCAACGGATCGCACTGGATCGCACGGACGAGCTGGCGTGGCCCATGCGTACTCGGCAGCGGAACGACGGAGTGGGCGTCGCCGGGATGACCCGGGCGTCCCCCCTCATACGCCTCACCGGACAGGAAGAGTCCCGACCATGCAGACCCAACCCTCCAGTTCGACCCTGACCGCGTGGACGGCCGACGCGTCCGCCGACCTCACGGTCACCGCCGGCTCGATCGACGTGGCGCTCCGGTCGGCCTTGCAGTCGGTCCTGAACATCGCCCGGGGCGTCGGGATCGACGCCGGACCGGGCCCGGCCGACGCCCAGTCGATCTCGGCGATGATCCGCGGCCAGGGCGACTCCTACGGCGAGGCCCTCTACGAGCTGGTCAACGACCTGCTCGCCCAGCTCGACGCCAACGGCACGGGCCTGACCACCGCCCGGCTGGACGGTGTGCTCACGACCGATGAGGGCGGCTACACCGCCTGGGGCGTCGTCCTGGGCGAGGCCAGCGGCGGCCGGCCTCCGGTCGGGCTCTCGGTCAGCGGGACGCCGGAGATCACGCAATCGGCCGACGGCCAGACGACCGCCACGCTCCGTCTGGTCCGGTCCTGAGCATGCATCCCGGTCATGGCGGCGGGATGCGCGTCGTCGTCGACGCGGGCCGGAACACCCTTCGCTTGCTGATCCCGACCGAGTCGATGACCGCCAGTCGGAGCGCCGACGTCGCGCCTGTGCCGTCGGTCACGCAGCCGAATCGGGCGATCCTCGATGTCGGGGAAGCCGGGCGTCTGCTCGGGCTCGAAGTCGCCGATGGTGGCGATGCCGACGAGCCGTGGTATCTGGATCTGGAGGACGCGCCGGGCGATCAGCTCCGCAGCGTTCCGGTCACGGTCGACGTCGCCCGTGATGCGTCGGGCGAGCCACTCTGGGTGGATCTGCCGCGCCGGGGCGAGGGCTACGAGTTGACCTTCCCGATCGGCAACCAGTGCTGGGTGCGGCCGCTCCGTCGAACGACCTGACCAGGGCTACCCGTCGCCGGGCAGGACGATGTTGCCGCCGCTGCCAACCCCTTCGAGGATCTCACGGGCCCGGTCGGCGTCGCCTTCGAGGACGTAGACATCGTGCATGAGGTTGTTGGCGTTGCCCCAGCCGCCGTAGCCAGGGCCGATCGGCTTGAGCAGGACGCCGATCCCCTCGCCCTCCAGCACCTGCTGCGTCAGCCGGGCCAGCGGTTCGTTCCGAACCGTCGTGACGCGGATGATCTTCTGGTCCCGGGGCGGACAGTCGCTGGCGGCGACACCGTCGGACCCGCCGAGGCGTCGTCGGACCTCCGTCAGCCAGGCCATCATCTTCGATCGCCGCGGGGCGTCTGCATCGTTGCCTCGTGTCCTGTGGTGTCGTGCCGGCGTCGCGATCGGTCTCCGCCACGGTGGGCAGGGCCAGCCGGTGCCGATCGGGCGGCGCGTTCGTCGGCTGATGGGAATGCGGATCGGCGGTGTCCGGTTTCGGTGTCATCATCGGTGGTTCGGACCGGTGACGGTCACCGGCCGCATTCGGCACCTCACCGGGGGAGTATGCATGCACGAGCGCCCGTCCGACCTCACCGACCTCCAGGCCCTGCTCGACCGGAGCACCGTCGGGGTCGGTCCGCACCTGTCCAGCATCTTCAGTCCCGAGCGCCGGCTGACCGCCGCGCAACTCACCGAGCGGCTGACGGGGATGCGCCTCCTGACTCTCGCCACCGTGACGGCCGCCGGCGAGCCCCGGACGGCCCCGGTCGACGGCCTGTTCTACCGGGGTCGGTTCTGGTTCGGTTCGGCGCCGGACTCGGCCCGGTTCCGACACATCCGCGCCCGGCCGGCCGTCTCCGCCACCCACCTGCCGGGTGAATCCCTCGCCGTCATCGTCCATGGGACCTGCGCCCTGATCGACATCGACGACGCGGCGATGAGCGGCCTGCGGGACCTCTGCCTCGAGATCTACGGTCCGGGCTGGATGGAGTGGGGTCCGCCGGCGCAATATGCCCGGATCGACGCTGATCGGATGTTCACCTTCGCGATGCCGCGGGAAGAGGTCGACGCCCACCACGCGGCCCGGCAGACCGGCGCGGGCGCGTCCTGACCGTGACCGTCCGGCACGACCCCGCCACGTCCTCGTCTCGTTCGCGTTCCCCCGATCGGCATCGTCGACGCCGTCCTGGCCTCCTGTGCGCGGGCGTTGCTCGGGATCACCCCGCCGGCCCGGCACCGGCTGCCAGGTCGCCAGTGGTTTCGGGCCACGATCGTTGTCTCCCCCGTTGGTCGGGCGGCCACGGGCGTTCCACGGTAACGCGATCGTCGCGACCGGCGGCTCGATCGTCGATCTGATCTGCCGCGCTGCCGGCGACGACGGCATCAGTCCGGAGCTGGTGGACTGGGAAGCCGGGAGGCCGGGAGGCCGGCCGATGATGGCCATGATCCTGGCTTCCTGGCCGCACCGCTCGACCGGCCAGGCCGACTCGACCGTGAGCCGAGTCCGCATCCAGAGAAAAGCGACCGACGGCGCCAGCGAGATTCGCCGGCGCCGTCGGTCTCCGTTGGTCTCGGTGGTCGGCTAGAAGTTGCGGCCACCGGCGGAGATCAGCCAGGCGTCGCAGGACCTGATCGTCGGCGGGACGCTGAGCGCGAACGGCGACGATGCGCCGTCGGCGAGGCCGTCCTCATCGAGGTAGCCGGACACATAGCCGGTCAGGTTGCCGTCGGCATCCTGGCAGACGGCGCGGACGTTGACGGCGCCGGGGATGTCCTGCCCGGACGCGTTAGTCGCGGTGCCGGTGAAGGTGCCGTCGGTGAATGACACGTCGGACAGCTCGAGGTCGAGCTCGTCGAGGTTGCTCTCGCGGACCGGCAGCGTGGTGATCGTGAAGGTCAGCTCGGCGTCCGGCGCGACGTCGGCCCCGTCGAAGGTGATGGCGCCGATCGCGACCTCACCCGGTCCGAGAGCGTCCGGGAACAGGCTCAGCCCGCGACCGGTGATGGCCGGAGCGTCATCGACCGCGACGCTGTCGTCCGGGACGCCGTCCTCGGCGACCGGGGTCGAATCGTCGATACCGGCGCCTGGCGGG
Source organism: uncultured Thermomicrobiales bacterium (assembly GCA_964244115.1). Lineage (GTDB taxonomy): Bacteria > Chloroflexota > Chloroflexia > Thermomicrobiales > UBA6265 > CADCWK01. The sequence continues at coordinate 46,210 of CAXTHM010000016.1, read as the reverse complement.
CCTGTCTCGCCAGCGACCGAGACGGCGATCTCGACATCCTCGACCGCCTCGTCGGTGCCGTTGACGACGATGATCGGGATGTTGAACGCGTCGAGCGGACCGTAGGCCACGACGGTGACCTCACCATCGACGGGTTCCGGAATCACCGGGGCCGGGTCGGCGCTGGCGACGATCACGCCACCACCACCCGTCGTCGGGGTCGCCGTGTCCGGGGTCGCGTCCTGCGCCCCGGCGAGCGGAGTCAAACTAAGGGCGAGGGCGATGATCGCCCCGCCGCGGTCGAGGAGCCCGGTTATCGAGAACGCTGTTGTCGACCGCTCCATGCTGTCACTCCATCCGTATCCTGCATCCCACGCGAGTCCGCTAGTCGCACCGCCAGCGTACCGATGCTGGTAAGGCCCGGTGCTCCGCCGCACATCCTGTTCCCCATGGCCCGTCTTTTGGCGACACTGGCCGTGGAAGGGGATTCTCCGGCGGTGACCGATGAGCCGCGCACGAGAGGTGAACGGGTGCCATCCATCATCACGAACCATCTGGACGGGATCCCTTCCTCATTCCGGAGATGGGAGCCAGCAATCGAGCGGTTCCCGCAATCGTCATCGGACGCCGTTCGAGCCGCTCATGTTGCCCGGCAGACCGGCGCGGTGCTACGCTCACGGAACCGAAGAGAACGCATTTCGCCGGGCGCTGACGCCGGGCGGGTGTCCCTGTCTGGCCGGGTCGCAGCGGGGCGACCGGCGGGCGTCACGGCGACCTGACCTGGCCCGCGCGTGGGCCACGACGGGCGCCACGAGGACCGTCGACCGTGCTGAACGCCACCGAGCCTGCCACGCCCGCCGCCATCACGGCTGTTGCCCCGTTCCGCCTCGGGGTGGACCTCGACGGCGTCCTGACCGAGCACCCGCGCCCCCTCGCCCACGCCGCCTCCGAGCAGTTCGGGATCGATCTGCCGGAGCGGGCCTTCGTCGACAGCGCCGGGCTCAACGTCCCGGACAGCGTGCGCGACTGGGTCTACAGCCCTGACGGCCCGGCCAGCCGCCTCGCGACCGCGCCGGGGGCGGTCGCGTTCATCCGCGACGTGCAAGCCGTGCTCGGGGCCGCCAATGTCGTGATCATCACGGCCCGGCCGGCCGGTTCGGCCCGGATGACCTCCGACTGGCTGAGCGGCCACGGCTTCCCCCCGATCGAGCTCTTCTTCGCCGACGACAAGGTCACCGTCGCCCAGCGGCAGGGCTGCGCCGCCGCCGTCGAGGACAGCGAGCGTCATGCCCGGAACTACGCCGCCGCCGGGATCGACTGCTACCTGCTCGCGACCGAGGACGCTGGACAGCCGATCGGCCCGATGGCCGAGGTCACGCCCGAGTCCGCCACCCACATCATCGACGCCCCCGACCTCGCCCGGATCGGCGACTGGGTCCGGGAACGGGTCATGACGGCGCAGGGGGCGACGGTCGGTGACGAGACGGGCACGGCGCAACCCCCGCGTCACGATCGACCGAAGGTGGTCGTCAGCGACCAGCTTCACCCGCTGGCCCGTGAGCGGTTGCTCGCGGCCGCCGAGATCATCGATGTCGACGGGACCAACGTGGCGGCGCTGCTCGACGCCGTCGTCGATGCCGACGCGCTGGTCGTCCGCAGTGAGACGCAGGTCACGGCCGCGGTCTTCGCCGCCGCTCGGCAACTGCGCGTCGTGGCCCGGGCGGGCGTCGGTGTCGACAACATCGACATCCCGGCGGCGACCGCAGCCGGCGTCCTCGTCCTGAACGCGCCGGGTGCCAACGCGACCTCGGCCGGCGAGCACACGATCGGACTCCTCCTCGCCCTGACCCGGAAGATCACCGACGCCAATGCGACCCTCCACACCGGGACATGGGACCGCAAGCGCTACAAGCCGGTCGATCTCGCCGGACGGACGATCGGCATCGTCGGGCTCGGCCACGTCGGCTCGGTCGTCGCCCGGCGACTGGTCGCGTTCGACATGAACGTGATCGCCTACGACCCGCTGATCTCCCCGGCCCGGTTCGACGAGCTCGGTGTCCGGCCGGTCGGGCTGGACGAATTGTTCGCGACCAGTGACATCGTCACCTTCCATGTCCCGGTCACACCCGAGACGGCCCGGATGCTGAACCGCGAGACGATCACCAGGTTGAAGCCTGGCGCGATCGTGCTCAACGTCGCCCGGGGGGAGATCGTCGATCAGGAGGCGCTGGCCGAGGCGCTCCGTTCCGGCCACGTCGCGGCGGCGGCCGTCGACGTCTTCCCGATCGAGCCGACCACGACGAGCCCGCTGTTCGGGCTGCCGAACGTCGTCGTCACCCCGCACATCGGCGGGTCGAGCGCCGAGGCGCTGGCAGCGATCGGCGAGGTGATCAGCACGACGACGCTGGCAGCGCTCCGGGGCGAAGCCGTGCCGAACGCCGTCAACCTGCCGGCCGCGTCGCTGGAAGGTCCGGCGCTGCGGCGACTGTCCGAGATCGCCGCCGCCGCCGGGCGCCTGCTGACGGTGCTGCAACCGGCGGGTGCGCCGGGCTTCCGGCTGACGGTCCACGGCAACGTCCCGATGGACATCGCCGAGCACACCCTGGGCGTGGCGCTGGCCGAGGCCCTCCAGGTCTGGGCGAAGCAACGGGTCACGCCCGTCAACGCCCGGCTGATCGCCAACGAGATCGGGATGAGCCTGCGGATCGTCCAGGGCGACAACCGGGCCAACCGGCTGCCGGAGTTCACGCTGACGGCGGCCTCGGACCCACCCCACCACGTCACCGTCCGCTGGGACCGCTCGAACGCGGAGATCGTCGAGGTCGACCGGTTCCCGTTCGAGCGCGGTCTGAACGGCTACGTGCTGATCACGCACCACACCGACCAGCCGGGGATGATCGGCATGATCGGGACGATCCTCGGGCGGCACGGCGTCAACATCGCCGGGATGCAACTCGGCCGGCACAGCCCGCGGGCCGAGGCGATCACCGTCATCAACGTCGACGATCCGATCGATGCCGAGACGATGGCCGAGCTCGGCGCGATCCCCGGCATCGGCAACTATTATGTCGTCTCCCTTCCCGCCGCCGCCCTGACCCCGATCCAGGCCTCGCTCCCGTCCGGGAACTGGGTGTCAGGCGAGGCGTAGGGCCGGACCGACGATCCCTTCGTCGCCGGCGTCGCGTCGGACGGTGCGGCGCGTCCGTCATCGCATTCGCGAAAACCGGTGGGTGGCCTGACGACGGGGCGGGGACAGGGCGGACCGCGTCTGCGCCGTCATGCGCCACGCGTGGCGATGGCCGCGGCGGTGGCTGGTCGGGGGAGGCCCACCATGCTGTCACGGGAAAATGATGTGGGCTCCTCGGGAGACTGGAGGTGTCGAGCCATCCGGTCCCGCCAGGGAGCCCTGACGCATGAGACCCGCGTCCCCGAATGCCGGACCGCTATCCGGTCGTGTCGCCGCGTCCTCCTTTTGCACCCTTCCCTCCAGTTCTAGTTCCAGTTCCAGGGCGTCGGCGACGATTGAACGCGGGCTGCCCGTGACGATCGCCGAACTAGCGATCGCGGTGAACGACGACGTCATCGTTCGCCGCGATCCGGCGGATCCTCGACGACCCGGCGACGGACGCCCAGACGCCCGGACGCGGACGGCGATCTGGACCGAGGTGATGCACCCGCGAGCGCCACGTCGCGTCAGAGGATGCCCTGCGGGTTGTCCAGTGGATCGCGTCGTTGTCGCTGCGGACGTGCCCGGCCTGCCTGCATCGGCACGGCCAGGTCTTCCCGGTCGGGTACGTCATGGAGGCCCACCCGTCGTGCCGGTGCTCGCTGGCCCCACTGGCCGTGAATACGCCGTCGGGCGTGCCGGAGACAGGGGAGGGGTGGTTCCGCCGACAGCCGGAGGCCTTTCAGCGGCAACGGATGGGGACCGCCTACGCGGTGTACCCCGATGGGCGAGTCGGGCTGGGCGACTTCGTCGGCATCCGGGAGCACCCGCAGTGGGGGCGATCCATCTGGCAGCGATCGCAGCGGGACGTGCTCGCTCTGTCCCGACTCGGGCGACGACCCCTTTACCGCGGATCGACCAACACGACCTCGCTGGACCTTGATGACCGGACTCCTGAGGAAGCGTTGCGTCACATTCAGAACCAGGAGTTGGAGTATGTCTATCTCTACGATGACGAAAGGAGACAGGTCTTCATCGGCAGAGGCAGTGCTGACGAAGTCGGTGTTCCGACTGAGCTATTACTCAACGACCCTGCCAACCCGACTCGCCCTCGAATGACGAACTTTCGAATGGTTCACAATCACCCCTTGAGTCCCGGGAGAACGTCTTACCCCCGTCTGATGGTGATGTCGCTCGCTTGGCCGAGAACAATATGGCCGGCATCACGATTGTGTCAGGTGCCTATGGGTATGATGTCGAACGTCCTCCTGGCGGCTGGTTTTTTAGAGGCCTGGAAGAAGTCGGAGAGATCTATGACTTCGCCAGGGGGCGCCTTGTACCGACGACCTACTCGGCCAGTCGGATAGCCCAAGACGAAGAGATGCATTTGCTACTTAGCGAACTCCACAGGATGGAACTCATCGTCTATCGTCGACTGAATCAATGGGAGCCCTCGGAATGATGGACGATCGAGCTCGTGACTATCACGTTTCCAGCCCTACCTGCGCGTCTTGTCGGCATCAGATCGGCCGTCCACGGTTGACGTGCGCTGCCTTTCCAGATCGCATCCCCTTGGCAATCTGGAATGGGGACACCGCTCATCGCTTGTCGTTCCCAGGCGACCACGGCATCCGCTACACAGAGATGACATCGGAGGACCGAGCACGGGCGCGAGCCATCGCTGATGCGCTGGATGAACGGGTCCAGACCCGAGTCGATCGTCAACGGCATGAGCGTGGGCTGATCCCCATCGACTGGGACAACTTCCCTCGGCGCGATGAGTCTGGAGCGGGATAAATATGGTCGCTTTAACGGTCGAACTGGTCGAGGTCCGCTGCCACAAGCGGGACTGCAACCGGCTGCTATGCCGAACGTCGCCCGGTGCCATTGTCCAGATCGTCTGTCGGTGCGGAGCCACGAGGGTCTGGCCGGCCATGCGAATCGCTGACGGGCAGCCAAAAGGCAACGGACCCGAACCGACCGTCTGATGTCCTCATATTCATAACGCAATAGCGACCCGTGAGGCCGAACCAGCACACCAGACAGAGGTGTGCGGTTCGGCCGTTTTGCGTTTTCGGCTCGGCGGGATGCCGGGCCTCTCTGGGAGCAGGAGCGGGATGCTCGGCAAGCCTTTCTTCGGACGGCAGTTCTTCACACCCGAAAGTGACGGCGGCGCAGGCGGGGGCTCCGCGGGCGACGACGAAGGCGACGGGAACGAGGCCGGAGACGGCCAGACCGACCGGGACCATCAGGGCGATCCTGACCGGTCCGGCGATGACCAGAAGACCGGCGAGGACGTCAGTGGTCTCAAGTCGGCGCTTCAGACCGAGCGCCGGACCAATGCCGCGATCAAGGACTTCGCCCGGACACGAAACATCACGTTCGCGCAGGCGATCGCGCAGTTCACGCAGGCCGAGGACGCGAACAAGACGGAGCTTCAGTGGGCAGCAGAGGAGCGTGACCTCGCCAGACAACGCGCCGACGACACCGAACAACGCCTCCGACTGGCCAACGCCCGATCGGCGGTGACCGACGCGACCAGCAAGGCCAACGCGATCAGCGGCAACGTGGTCTTCGCCATCGTCTGGAACCCCGGACGTTCGATCAGCGCGTCGTACGGTTCACCCCCACGCCCGTGGGGACGGCTATCCGTCCCGATCCCATCGGGACGAATGGAACGGTTCACCCCCACGCCCGTGGGGACGGCAATAGCGATAAAAGCGATTGCAACGTCATCTTCGGTTCACCCCCACGCCCGTGGGGACGGCTGTTGATCGACGATCAGCAGCGCCGACCCCGCCGGTTCACCCCCACGCCCGTGGGGACGGCCACGGCTAGCGACCGGGCTGGATGTCGCGGGCCGGTTCACCCCCACGCCCGTGGGGACGGCTCTCTGCCTATGATTGGGTAGTCGTGTGCCAACGGTTCACCCCCACGCCCGTGGGGACGGCCCGAACTTGCCAGCCGCGATGTTACGCTCAATCGGTTCACCCCGACGCCCGTGGGGACGGCTACGTGAAAGTTGCCATTTTCGCGTGTCCTTTCGGTTCACCCCCACGCCCGTGGGGACGGCCCCGTGCGCGTGTGTGTCAGGCGTGCGAGTGACGGTTCACCCCCACGCCCGTGGGGACGGCACGAACTGTACAAAGTCACGAGTACTGACCTTCGGTTCACCCCCACGCCCGTGGGGACGGCAATACGATCGCGTCGTCGTCGTTGGGCACGATCGGTTCACCCCCACGCCCGTGGGGACGGCGACCTCGACCGGCCCGGTCATCCAGCTGAGGTCGGTTCACCCCCACGCCCGTGGGGACGGCCCCCTTCACCCCGCCGGCGGACGGCGAGACCCCGGTTCACCCCCACGCCCGTGGGGACGGCGCCGGCGAGGGTGGGGTCGTGGTGACGAACAGCGGTTCACCCCCACGCCCGTGGGGACGGCGAGCCGGAGGACGGACAGATCGGTTCGCCGTTCGGTTCACCCCCACGCCCGTGGGGACGGCGACACGAACAGGATCCCGTCGCGGTCCCTCCCCGGTTCACCCCCACGCCCGTGGGGACGGCCGGTCATGTGGAGGAATGGTGTCTCCTGCAGGCGGTTCACCCCCACGCCCGTGGGGACGGCTGATGGACGATGACGATGAGTTCGGTCAGGATCGGTTCACCCCCACGCCCGTGGGGACGGCGCATATCTTCCAACCCTGTGGTTGGAGGTGATCGGTTCACCCCCACGCCCGTGGGGACGGCTCACGTCCACCATCGTCTCCGGCCTTGGGGACCGGTTCACCCCCACGCCCGTGGGGACGGCGGAGCGTCCTACACGAGTGATCTTGATGAAATCGGTTCACCCCCACGCCCGTGGGGACGGCTCTGCGAGTGTGAACGATGCAACGAGGTATTTCGGTTCACCCCCACGCCCGTGGGGACGGCGAATTTTCAGTGTAATTATCTTCATGGTACATCGGTTCACCCCCACGCCCGTGGGGACGGCACTCGGACCATGCGCCAGGACGATCAGTTGCTCGGTTCACCCCCACGCCCGTGGGGACGGCTTGACGTGGTTCGCTCGCGGGTAGTCCTCGATCGGTTCACCCCCACGCCCGTGGGGACGGCTTCGCCGCGATGTCGTCCCGCCGGGCAATCATCGGTTCACCCCCACGCCCGTGGGGACGGCAGGGCTGGCGGACGCATCGTCCGGCCCTGATTCGGTTCACCCCCACGCCCGTGGGGACGGCGTTCGGCGCTCCTACCAGGGCTGAAGCGGATTCGGTTCACCCCCACGCCCGTGGGGACGGCTAGCAGTTCTGAGCCAAACCTACAACAAATCCCGGTTCACCCCCACGCCCGTGGGGACGGCGATGCCGTTCTTGACGAGGTCGCCGATGGTCGAGGTTCACCCCCACGCCCGTGGGGACGGCCCGTTAGGCGCCATCCGTGTCCGCAGCGTGCCCGGTTCACCCCCACGCCCGTGGGGACGGCTGGGGTAACGATGGAGCCGGTACCAATGACTCCGGTTCACCCCCACGCCCGTGGGGACGGCAAAATCATCGCCCATAGAGTCGATTAGTTCGACGGTTCACCCCCACGCCCGTGGGGACGGCGAGCGGAGTACCGCAAACGGGTAGCGGCTGTTCGGTTCACCCCCACGCCCGTGGGGACGGCGGAACCCTGCCGGTAGCCCTGGTTACTTCTGCCGGTTCACCCCCACGCCCGTGGGGACGGCAGCCCCGGCACCAATAAAAGCGCCGCCCATGACGGTTCACCCCCACGCCCGTGGGGACGGCCTTCCCGTCGGATACCTAAAAAACGGCGGTCTCGGTTCACCCCCACGCCCGTGGGGACGGCCTTCCCAACAGTTCCAGCTCCTCTTCCTTCATCGGTTCACCCCCACGCCCGTGGGGACGGCGGTTCCACGCTGAAAAGTGCGGGTAATGCGCTCGGTTCACCCCCACGCCCGTGGGGACGGCAATATGACCCAACTGCGAAGTGCCCGAGGTTTCGGTTCACCCCCACGCCCGTGGGGACGGCAAGAGCCCCTCCAGCGTACTCGGCTGGAGGGGCGGTTCACCCCCACGCCCGTGGGGACGGCAGCATGGCGATGGTGAAAAAGATACCCAGCGACGGTTCACCCCCACGCCCGTGGGGACGGCGCGGTGGTCCCGGACCCGAACCTGGCGACGATCGGTTCACCCCCACGCCCGTGGGGACGGCGCCGATACCGCCGTCTCCGCCCTCTGTACGAACGGTTCACCCCCACGCCCGTGGGGACGGCCCGGTAGTTGCCCGGGATCTCGGTCTTGACCTCGGTTCACCCCCACGCCCGTGGGGACGGCGTGCCGGCGACCGGGTCCACGTCAGCCCGTTCCGGTTCACCCCCACGCCCGTGGGGACGGCGGGACGGTCGGTTCGGGCGTCGGCGGGACCGACGGTTCACCCCCACGCCCGTGGGGACGGCGATCGTCCCCAACACGTATTGGACGCCGTCAGCGGTTCACCCCCACGCCCGTGGGGACGGCAGGAAGCCTCCTGCCTCCGGACCAGCAAACTTCGGTTCACCCCCACGCCCGTGGGGACGGCCGGAAGCTGTTGGTCTCTCGCAGGAGCAGTATCGGTTCACCCCCACGCCCGTGGGGACGGCCTGACCAAGCGCAAGGCCTGGGGCCCCAAGGACGGTTCACCCCCACGCCCGTGGGGACGGCCTGATCGAGCGGACGGCCAAGGGCGGGCTGCACGGTTCACCCCCACGCCCGTGGGGACGGCTACCCATACCATTCAGACTTTCTACACGCAATCGGTTCACCCCCACGCCCGTGGGGACGGCTATCTGGGTAGCGCTCAAAAAGGTCGGCGAGGCGGTTCACCCCCACGCCCGTGGGGACGGCTGCGGCTCTGGGCCTCCGCTACGATTGTCCCGAGGTTCACCCCCACGCCCGTGGGGACGGCCAACGGCTGTCACTATTTTTGCCCTCTCGATTCGGTTCACCCCCACGCCCGTGGGGACGGCAGCGAGCGGTAGCGAGCATGGCATTTGAAAGACGGTTCACCCCCACGCCCGTGGGGACGGCGGTGGAATGGAGATGATTTGTGCGGTTGGCTGCGGTTCACCCCCACGCCCGTGGGGACGGCCGCACCCGGTTCTCCCGGCGTGGACAGGAGGTCGGTTCACCCCCACGCCCGTGGGGACGGCCCGAGGACGCCATGCGGCAGCGCCATCCGATCCGGTTCACCCCCACGCCCGTGGGGACGGCGCTTCCCCCGCCGCACCCGTAGCGAAGGCACTCGGTTCACCCCCACGCCCGTGGGGACGGCAGAAGGAGGTCATCGCGCAGACGGACGCCTATCGGTTCACCCCCACGCCCGTGGGGACGGCGACCGCCGCCGTCCAAAGATGGCCGTAGATTTCGGTTCACCCCCACGCCCGTGGGGACGGCCTCGATCGCCGGGTCCTTCCTGCCGGTCCTGCTGGTTCACCCCCACGCCCGTGGGGACGGCCAATCTGGGAACGGACACCTGCGATCATCCACCGGTTCACCCCCACGCCCGTGGGGACGGCTGCTGCGGATGGAGCGGTGCGGGAGACACTCGCGGTTCACCCCCACGCCCGTGGGGACGGCAGAGACCCGGCAGGATTCATCCTCCCGGGTCTCGGTTCACTCCCACGCCCGTGGGGACGGCTCAAGCTCCCGTTGCCGGATCAGGTCAAGGCCCGGTTCACCCCCACGCCCGTGGGGACGGCCCCGACGTCAGGTCGCGGAGCTGCCGCATGCCCGGTTCACCCCCACGCCCGTGGGGACGGCTGGGCGGCATTCTGGCGGACGGCTGGAACTTCCGGTTCACCCCCACGCCCGTGGGGACGGCTTGGCTATCTCATCGCGCACGAGGGGAGCTTCCGGTTCACCCCCACGCCCGTGGGGACGGCCTCAAGAGGGAGCACCCAGAATGAAGGTTTATCGGTTCACCCCCACGCCCGTGGGGACGGCGCCAGCGGGATGAACGGCGTCGTCGCCATCTTCGGTTCACCCCCACGCCCGTGGGGACGGCCAGTCCGCCGTCGGCAATGCCTTCGACGCGCTCGGTTCACCCCCACGCCCGTGGGGACGGCCAGGCGAACCGGCTGGCCGCCCTCTACCATCGCGGTTCACCCCCACGCCCGTGGGGACGGCCCCGCGGAACTCGCACCCGCGGCAGATGATCCCGGTTCACCCCCACGCCCGTGGGGACGGCGATCGTCAGGCAGAACGAACGTGAGCAGGTCGCGGTTCACCCCCACGCCCGTGGGGACGGCTTCTTGCCGGTCAGGAACATCAGACTGTGCAACGGTTCACCCCCACGCCCGTGGGGACGGCCGAGCCAGTCTGACTACCCAGTACCGCCGGGCCGGTTCACCCCCACGCCCGTGGGGACGGCCGCTGGTCGGTCGGCTGGATGCGCGGTGGGCACGGTTCACCCCCACGCCCGTGGGGACGGCATGTCCGTCTTGCCCTCGCACTTCCCGTATTTCGGTTCACCCCCACGCCCGTGGGGACGGCCGTCCGGGATCGTGAACTCCCCGGCGGGCGCACGGTTCACCCCCACGCCCGTGGGGACGGCGCAACGCTGACAGGTCCAGGTGTTGCAACAAAAGGTTCACCCCCACGCCCGTGGGGACGGCTATCAACGTTGACAAAAACACTGGCAATCGTACGGTTCACCCCCACGCCCGTGGGGACGGCGGACGTGGGGTCTATGCACAACCCGAGATTGCCGGTTCACCCCCACGCCCGTGGGGACGGCTACACCCGTGAGATTGCACCCCTCGTCATTCTCGGTTCACCCCCACGCCCGTGGGGACGGCGAACTCGAACACCCTCGCTGCGGAGTTGGCTTCGGTTCACCCCCACGCCCGTGGGGACGGCTATCGCAAGGGGGTGGGGTGGCTTGAGTCCGCCGGTTCACCCCCACGCCCGTGGGGACGGCTGCGGTTCCTGCAAGGCAGCGGCGACGTTGGCCGGTTCACCCCCACGCCCGTGGGGACGGCCCATGCGGGAGCAAGTTTTTCCGCGATCGGGACGGTTCACCCCCACGCCCGTGGGGACGGCTGGGATGACCTGATAGCCAACCCGTCCGGTGGCGGTTCACCCCCACGCCCGTGGGGACGGCAGCGAGCGTGAGAAACAGGCGCTACGCGACGCCGGTTCACCCCCACGCCCGTGGGGACGGCCACTACTCGCCCTGGCCCAACCGGGAGGGCGTCGGTTCACCCCCACGCCCGTGGGGACGGCCGGATCAGGAGCCGGCGGGGGCGAGGCGAATCCGGTTCACCCCCACGCCCGTGGGGACGGCTTCGCCGGCTCGGCGTTCACGCCCCAGGCGACCGGTTCACCCCCACGCCCGTGGGGACGGCCTCGTTTTGCGGCGCGACGATCGCCCTATTGCCGGTTCACCCCCACGCCCGTGGGGACGGCGGCAGTGTGGAGACCAAGATCGACCGGGTCTTCGGTTCACCCCCACGCCCGTGGGGACGGCCGGGCGGAGCTGGCCGCGGTGATGGCCGATTACGGTTCACCCCCACGCCCGTGGGGACGGCATCAGTCGGCGACGGGGACGGTCGGGCTGGTGCGGTTCACCCCCACGCCCGTGGGGACGGCAGGCCTGCGCCAACGACCCGGACCGGTTGCACCGGTTCACCCCCACGCCCGTGGGGACGGCGACCTTTCGGTCGCCGGCGGCCAGGGCGCCCACGGTTCACCCCCACGCCCGTGGGGACGGCTGAAGGTGCGGCTTGTGGCTGAGCAGTAGGGTCGGTTCACCCCCACGCCCGTGGGGACGGCGGATTTTGATCACGAGCCGCATCAATGATATCCGGTTCACCCCCACGCCCGTGGGGACGGCGTTTCCTGATGGACATTCACGCCCCGCGTGGTCGGTTCACCCCCACGCCCGTGGGGACGGCTAGCAGTTGCCGGAGTTGAGGAGCTCGTTTATCGGTTCACCCCCACGCCCGTGGGGACGGCATTGGGCGGCGAATGACCTACCCATCGATTATCGGTTCACCCCCACGCCCGTGGGGACGGCCCAAAAAGGTACCCCGTCCGAGCTTCCCCGGCCGGTTCACCCCCACGCCCGTGGGGACGGCAACGCCGCGATCAAGGCGGCGTTCCCGGAGTTCGGTTCACCCCCACGCCCGTGGGGACGGCACCTGGAGATGGCGCGTGAGGCTGAATACCAGCGGTTCACCCCCACGCCCGTGGGGACGGCGGATCAGTGATCTCGCCGGCGGCGTGCTCGGCCGGTTCACCCCCACGCCCGTGGGGACGGCGCCTGGAACTCCGGCAGCCGGATGTCCTGGAGCGGTTCACCCCCACGCCCGTGGGGACGGCTCCCGGCGGGTTATCGGCACGTTGAGACGTATCGGTTCACCCCCACGCCCGTGGGGACGGCTTCAGCTCTGGAGCAACCCGGGCGAGCGGGTCCGGTTCACCCCCACGCCCGTGGGGACGGCGATCGGTCGGCTCTACGGCGACCAGGCCGATTCGGTTCACCCCCACGCCCGTGGGGACGGCATCGACGGCAAGGCGGTCGACATCGAGCTCGTCGGTTCACCCCCACGCCCGTGGGGACGGCCAGGGCGTAACTCTTGCCGGTCCCGACCGGGCCGGTTCACCCCCACGCCCGTGGGGACGGCAAGTCGACATGATGACGTGGATCCGAGCACACCGGTTCACCCCCACGCCCGTGGGGACGGCTCCCATGTCGGGGACGCTCGATACCATGTTGCCGGTTCACCCCCACGCCCGTGGGGACGGCAATGCCATTGTCGATGTCATCATGTAGCCCTCCGGTTCACCCCCACGCCCGTGGGGACGGCGCGTGGCAGGCGTACGTCGACCCGTCGGCACTCGGTTCACCCCCACGCCCGTGGGGACGGCGAGCGGGTCTCGTGGGTCCGGGGATAGGGGGACGGTTCACCCCCACGCCCGTGGGGACGGCAACCTGGGAAACAAAGACTCGGGTACTTCCCCCGGTTCACCCCCACGCCCGTGGGGACGGCCAGGAGATTTTCCTCCAAAAAGTCCCATTATTCGGTTCACCCCCACGCCCGTGGGGACGGCGTATCTCCACCACCTCCATTACTGTTTGACATCGGTTCACCCCCACGCCCGTGGGGACGGCGACGCGGATGAATCCGCCAGTTCGCCTTGTGGCGGTTCACCCCCACGCCCGTGGGGACGGCGCATCCTTCCGGGTGCGCGCCATCTCGCAGGTCGGTTCACCCCCACGCCCGTGGGGACGGCCGGCATCCTCGAAGGAGGAATCCACGATGACACGGTTCACCCCCACGCCCGTGGGGACGGCACTTCCGAAATGCCCGCAACGGCGGCTATCGGCGTCCGGGGACAGGTCCGAAGTATCTCACGAGTCGGTCCTACTGATCCGCACCGCCGGCACGTCGGGAGCCTGCTCCGATCCGCGACCGCCCAGGACTACGAGGAGGCCAGCTCGGAGGACGCCCCGGCGGGTGGTTCGGGTACCGACGTTCCGGTCGAGGGTTCGATCGGTGTCGGTTGCTCACGGGCCGGCCGCCGGAACAGCAGCAGCCCCTCGTAGTCCACCAGCGTCCGGTCCGGCTCCCCGTAGCTCCGGATTGCGAACCCCTGCTCGGTGTCCGCCGAGTGGACCAGCAGCACCGAGCCGCCCTTCGCGGCCGCGCAGGCCTTCTCCCAGAGCTTGTCCCGCACCATCGCCGTCACGTCGCCGATGAACACCCCCGCCCGGGCTTCCAGCATCCAGCGCGTCAGTTCGCCCCGCAGCGACGCCGGGACACGCTCCATCACGAAGACGATCATGCGTCACCTCCGTCGATCCACTCGCCATCCGAACGCGGCGCACCCGCCTCGGGTCGTGGCGTGGCGATCGGCAGGGTGTCCTCTGGCCGGTCATCGGACGCCCCGTTGAGGGAGCCATTGGCCAGCGGGATCGCCGAGGCAGGCAACCCGGCGTCGTCTGCGCCTCCCACCTCGGCGGCGGGCAGGTCGTCGCGGCGGACCGGGGCCGTGGCCGCGCCGGACTGCTCCCAGGCCGCCGCCCAGTTCACGCCGCCCCGGACGACGCCATCGACCGGGTCCCAGAGCCCGCCGGGAAGCGACGCGTCGTCGTCGAACGCGCCAAGGTCCGGCGCCGGCGGGATGTCGAGCAGGCGCTGGATGTCATTGACGATCCGGGCCAGCAGGCGCCCCCGCCGGAAGGCGTCCCGGCAAGCTCTCCGAACCCGTGATTCGAGGTCCTCGGTGCCGGCGGCGGTCGCGTCGAAGGCCGCGGGGATGGCGAAGTCCGCTTTGTAGAGGTCGGCGATGTCGTAGACGAAGCTCAGCATCTTGCCGGTGTGGATGAACCCCATGCCGGGGCTGTATCCCGCCGCGACGATCGCCGCGTGGCAGACGCCGTAGAGGCATGAGTTGGCGGAACTGATGGCCTTGTTGATCGGGTCCTGGGCGCCCCAGTCGCTCCGGTTGACCTGCCGGCCGCGCCACTCGACCCCGGTCGCGCGGCTGGCCCGGGCGTAGGCCTCGCGGACCCGGACGCCCTCCCAGCCGCGCAGTTGCCGCAGGGTCAGGTCCGGCGATAGTTCCTCGTTGAACCGGTGCCGGTACATCCGGAACACGACCGCCAGCCGCGTCGTCGGGTGCGCCCAGACCCGCGCCTGATGCATCAGGTTCCGGGCCGACCGCGTCTCGCCGCTGCCGAGCGCGTAGAACCGGACGCTCTCCTCGCCCGTCCAGCCCACCATGCAGCCGTTCTCGGCCAGCGTCCGGATCGCGGCGTGGGAGATCGAGGTCCCCGGGCCGAGCAACAGCAGGGTCAGCGAGGCGCAGGGGACCGGTACCATCCCGTCGGCGTCGTGGACGGCGATCGCCTTGCCGTCCTGGTCGATCTTCGCGTGTTCGACGTAGAGGTGGGACCAGGAGTCGCGGACCTTGGGCAGCGTCTGGAGGTCGAGGGGCATGGCGGGCACTCCTTCCGGGTGGGGCGGCATCGACACCGTCTGTCGAGACCCGGGTCGGCTACGGGGCCGCCCGGGCGTGCTGATCCGTTCCGGCTGGCTGGCCGGATTCGGACAAGCGGACGGCCGCCGGGGAGATTCCCGGCGGCCGTCCGCTTGTCCCACTGCTGACTGGGTCCGAGCCGGGCTGGCTACCTGGACGGACGGCGGACGGAGAGCAGCCCGAACCCGTAGGCCCTGGCGGGGCCGATCCCGCTCCGGAGGGCCGCCCGGAACGCCTCGGCGTCGGTCACCGTCAGCTCACCGTCGAAGGTGACGGCGTTGTGGGTCAGCCGGTCCCGCTGGCGACCACGGGCGCCCCCCGTCCGGACGGAGGCGCCCGTCAGGACGAATGACGGCGCGTCGGGTGCATCGAGCGCCTCGGGGGTCGCCGGGTCGGGTCGTGCCACCCAGGTCCGCTCCTGCGGGACGAGCGCGAAGCCGTGCCGCTCCCCCTGCCGGACGAGCCACTGGGTCTGCTCCTCGGGCTTGAGGAGCGCGACCCGCGGGCCGGTCCCCTTGCCGGCCTCGCGGTGCCGGTTCAGCAGTGGGTCCGGACCGCGCGGGTCGTCCTCCGGGCGGGTGAGCGAGAGGCGCCTGGTCGGGTTGGCCCGGAGGCGAAAACCGAGGCGCTGCCCGGCCGTGATCCCGGCGAAGACCGGGGCGACGTCACGGGTGGCCAGGGCGTCGTCCGGGCCGGTCTCGTCCCGGAGCATCCCCGCCGCCCAGGCCGGACCGGCGTCCGACCCGGTGTCCCGCTCGGCCCCGACCAGTCGCGGAGCGACCGTCGCCTGGACGATCAGGATCGGGTCGGCAGCCCCCGTCTGCTGACGGGTGGCGTCGCGCCCCGCCTGGCCGCGCATCGGCTCCGCCTCGTCGACCCGGTACAGGACCGCCATCGCCGCCCGCGCCGTGTCGGACTCCACCGCCGGGAACAGCGACATCACGAGCTGGTGCAGCGCCTGGGCGTCGCCGAGCGACCGCTGGACGCGCGGGTGCCGCAGGTTCAGCCGCAGGCGGGACAGGTAGAGCGGCGCAATCGATGCGTCCGTGGTCGAAGTGCTCATGCCGCGCCCTCCTCCGGAGTGGTGTCCTCGGCGTCCGGAGTCCTGATCGGTGCCGGGATGTCGTCGTAGACCACGGCTCGGGGACCGAAGACGCGGGTCAGGAACGCGGCCCCGACCGGCTGGTCGTTGCGGATGATCCCGTCCTCGCCGGCGCTCGCCTCGATCACGGTCCGGAGCCGCCGCTCGCCCGTCAAGCGCCAGTCCGGCCGGACACTGCGGCCGTCGATCGGCCATGGCAGTTCCTGGCCCAGCGCCCGCTCCAATGAGCGCTCGCGGACGCCACCGCCGGGCAGGCCGACCGGGCAGGACGGCACGTAGCTCCGGCGACCGAGCCCGATCGGGAAGACCGGTTGGCGGATCGCCAGATCGAGCTCGTGCAGGACCTCGACGTCCGTCCCTTCCAGCCCGACCAGGAAGACGGCATCCTGCAGAAAGTAGCGGTTGGAGATCGAGATCGCGCCCTTGTTACCCAAGCGGCCGGCAGCCCGGTCGGCCAGCCGGCGGGCGATCGCCTTCGGGGTGTCGCGGGCCATCGCGATGCCGGGGTCGTCATCGCCCCCGCCGACGGTCTGGAAGTCGTAGCCGGGGACGCCCTCGTTGTCGACCCGGACGCCCATCCTCAGGCGGGTCAGAT
This sequence comes from uncultured Thermomicrobiales bacterium, assembly GCA_964244115.1. Classification (GTDB taxonomy): domain Bacteria; phylum Chloroflexota; class Chloroflexia; order Thermomicrobiales; family UBA6265; genus CADCWK01. Next base: position 29,348 of record CAXTHM010000016.1, on the reverse strand, counting down.
CGACCGGCCCAGCGATACCGGTGAGCTGGACCCGGGACAGGTCGGTATCGCGGGGCAGGCCGAGGGCGGCGGCGAGGATGCCGATCACGCCGGACTTGCTCGGCTCCGCGCCGGTATCGCGGGAGGCGTAGCGGCTGCTGATCCCCCAGCTCTGGAGCGGCCCGGCCAGCCGCAGCAGCAGCGTCGCCGTCCCGCTGGCCTCCTGGCCGGGTCGGTCGTTCGCGGTGGTCATCACGCCACCTCGCCGTCGCTGGTCGCCGCGGTGTCCGGCTTGGCGGCCGCGGTGTCCGGGCTGATGGCCGCGGTGTCCGGCTTCGGCGCCAGGGCCGCCTCGATCGCCGCCAGCCACTGGCGGATGTCGCCGCTCGGCGTCAGATCCGGCGCCGCGTCGGCGTAGGCGCTGTCGACCAGGAACGGCGTCGCGACGATGCCATCGTCGCCGTACATCCCGGTCAGGCGACCGTAGTACCCGGCCAGCTCCTCGATCGACTTCGCGACCAGGCCGTCGCCGGAGCGCGTCGGGACCGGCCGGACGAAGGCGTTGGCCAGCGACCAGCGGCCGTGCTCGCGGACGACGGCCAGCGCCGCGCTGGGCAGGTTCTGGGCGGCGAAGCTGGTCTGCTTGCCGCTGGGGATCGCCAGCAGGAAACCCCGGATGTAGGCCAGCGCCGCCCGGACGGCCAGTTCGTGGTTCTTGCCGAGGTTCTTCGCCAGGTCGCCGACGTCGATGCTGGTGTACCGGTAGAAGGTCGCCGAATTGAACTCGACGGTGCCGATCATGCCGGCGCCGGTCTCGTCGACGGTGTTGAGGTCGTCGACGGCGGTGTAGTAGTCGAACTCGAACTCGACGGCGTGGGTCGAGATCGCGTGGGCCACCTGCACGGCGCCATCGACGTTCTTGACCGGCAGGTCGGCCAGCATCCGGCCGAACAGGGCGAGGTCGACGGCGCGGCTGCCGTCGAGGGCGCTCAGGACCTGGCTACGGATCGTGTCGGTGATCGCTCCCTTGCTCGTCTTCTTGCGGTTCTTGCCCGTCTCGGTGCTGGCTGGGGGGTTGGCCGACGTGAGGTCGGCCCAATGCTCATTGGCGACGTCGGCGAGCTTCGCGATCTCGTCGTTGCCGATGTAGAGCAGATACTGCGTCAGATACTCGCCCGCGTCGTTCGGGTCGGCGCTGAGCCCGATCCCGCCCAGCATGGCAACCGCAACGGCGACGCGCTGCTCGGGGCTCCGGCCCTCGGCGGCCAACTTGTCGACGAGCTCGTTGACGACGCGCTTCGTCCGGACGGCGAGCTGGTCCTTCGGCAGCAGGCCGTCGGTCTCGAACGCGTGGCGGATCGCGCGCTTCCAGGCCTGACTGGAGACGCGGGCCCGGCGGTAGCCGCCGAAGATGGCGTCTTTCGGCGAGCCGGTGTCGTCGCGGTTGAGGTTGGCCGGGGCGATGTTCTGGATGACGTGCAGGTCGATCAGCATCGGGGATCTCCTCTTGGCTGGGTCGTCGGCGGGGATGCCGGCGACAGGGTGTCAGCGGAGCCGGACCGTCGTCGGTGCCGGCGTCATGTGGCGCCCGGACGCTCGTCCGGGGGTCGTGCTCAGTCCGTTCCGGCCGCGTCGCCAGATTCGGACAGCCGGGCACCGTCCGCATCGTCGGGGTCGCTGGCGATCTCGTTCCGGGTCGGCGCCGTCCACCAGGTGGCCGCCCAGCGCTTCTGGACGGGACGGTCCACGAGATCCCACTGCTGGATGTCCTTGAGGAGCTGGAGCCAGTCGACCGGGACGCCGTCCTCGATCAGACCGACCGCCTGCCGGAGCAGGGTCGGGAGCGCCTCGCGGTCGGCGTTGAGCAGCGCGACGATCCGGCGATCGAGCGCCTGACTCTGCTCCTTGTCCGCGGTCCGGAGCGATGACAAGGCGGCGAGGAACGGCCGTCCCCCGCTCCTCGGCCGGCTGGACGGAGCCGTCGGCGCGGCCGGTGTCGCCTGCGGCGTGGTGGTGCTCTCGGCCGGCTCGGCATCAGCGCCGGCGCCCGCCCCTGCGCGTGGCACCGGGTGGAGGCCGAACAGGCTGGCGACGACGAACAGGGAGTCGTTGTAGGCCTGATCCTCCCAGGTCAGCCGGGTCTCCCAGTCCTCGGCACCGCGCAGGTGGTCGCCGATGATCGGGTACATGCCGATCGCGCTGCCCGGCGGCTTGCCCAGCCCGCTCCGGAGCGCGGCCAGCGCGGCCCGGTCCGGGTCGCCGGTCTTGCGGACGAGGGACTCCAGGTCGCGCACAAAGCGCCACATCGCCCGGTCGCGCTCCTCACGCGGAGTGCGCACGGTGGTGGGTGCGTCGGAGGTCGTAGGGGTGGTCGTGACCGCGGGGTCGGACATCGAGAATCTCCTGTCTGATACGTTCGACGTGTTGCCGGCCGGCATGGGTGCGGTCGGGGTCAGGCCGCCTGATCGGCGCGGCCGAGGCTCTTGGCGAGCTGCTTCCTGAGGGTGCGACTGCCCAGAGCCTGCCCGGCCATGCGCAGGCCGTCGGTGCTGGTCTGGTCGGTGGCGTCGAAGTAGGCATCCGTGGCGACGCGGCGCAGCGTCCGGCGCCACTGGTCCAGCGCCGCGTCCGGGTCATCGGCCCGCTCGAGGTCGATCAGGAATCCCTGGAACTGGCGGTCGAGGGCCGACCAGTACCGGGCCTCGAAGCGCAGCGAGGACAGTTCCCGCGCGACATCCTCCGGGGCCGGGTCGCGGACACCCCTGCCTACGACGTGCTTCGCGTAGACGGATGCCGCATTCCGCAAACTCCCTCGCACCTCTTCCGTCAAAGAGATCGCGGATTGGACCATCCCGTATCGCTCGGAGTCCTCGAGCACGTGCAAGGGAAGCGGCAGGCGATCCATGCGCCAGAGCTTCACACCGGCCTGGTTCGCCTTGATGATCCCGGTCGCGACGAGCGAGGGGCGTGAGGGGATTGCCGCCACCCGCCTGATACCACGGAAGTAGCGTCGAAGATCGTCGACCCAGGAGATGACCGTTGGTCGTGGGACTATGCTTCCAGAGTTCCGGTCGGTGTACGACTCGGGGAAGAAGGCATAGCTGTCGCGCCACAGTGCCCGGTCCTCCTGGAAACCGCGTGGGAAGATGCCGCGGTCTACGCCCTGATCGACGACCGGAACGCATCGCTTGAATGGATCGACGATGATGCCGGCTCGTAATTGATAACCCGGCCGATACCAGCACCTGCGAACCATGCCATCGTCATCCGGGACCAGCAGAATCCGGCGCCCGCGCCAGGTGAGCAGATCCGTCAGCCCCAGTGGCAGGTTGCCATCGGCCAGAGGCGTTACATCGTTCTCCAATTCCCACCACGGAGCGTCGAGAGGACGGCCGAGGTTCTGAGGGTGGGTATCGTCGTAGCGCTGCAGATTGAGAGCGAGCGTCTCGAAGAGACTGCCTCCCTCCAGCATCAGGCAGTAGCCTGCGATCATCGGCGTATCACGGAAGATCTGGGCGCCGGCGAAGCCGTACTGATGGGCTGTCAATACGAGCCTCGCTGCATCGCCAGGGCTGACCGCTGGCGGATCTGCGTCGACCGAGTGGTCGTAGAGCGTGCCGTTATTTCCACTGACACGCTCGAACGTCAACTGGGTGATGGGCTTCTCATCCCCAGGGATGCCGGCGACGAGCGCCTGCGCGAACGGACGCTCCTGATGGAACAGGTCGAACCGATCTCGGTATTGCTCCAGGTACGAGTCGATCCGTTCAAGGTCGAATGAGCCAGCGTCCCAGATGGTCGCCCAGTCTCCCGGGCTGGTCGGGCCATCGTAGGCACGGTGGAGAATGGCGAGGAGGAACCGCGTGACCGCCGTGTAGGTTAGTGGCGACGGTTCGCTCAAGCCTCGAGCCTCATGGGCCCGATCGAACAGCTCGAGCAGGCCCCACGTCGCGGCGGTGCCGTCCAGCAACCCGACGGGAAGCCACGGCTCGGTAAGCAGATCGAACGTCATAGGTGTCGGCTGATTCGACGTCATTCTTCCTCCTGTTCAACGGTCAATGGCGGTGCCGTAACGGCCCGGTCCAGGCAGAGCCCAAGGTGAGGGTCGAGGCGAATCGTCCACTTCGAATCTCCCGGCATCGGCATCTGACCTCCTTCGTCCAGAACGACGAGCGCCGAGTGTTGCAGGGACGAGACTCGTTCCCACGACGGAGGTCGCGGAAGCGACTGCAATTCCTGAGTGACACCCTGCAATGACACTGGCACCGAACGGTCGAGTAGTGCCCCGATCGTCTTCATCGAAGGCTTGTCCTTGCCATCCATGGCGACCGCTTCGGCATAGGTCTGGGCCTCTTCTGCCTTCAGGACGACGACGGTGATCGACGGTGGGCCAAGGCGAGTCTGGGCGGCTTCCGGCTCGCTGGTTCGCAGTTCCGGTGTCAGGGCGTCATTTCCGACACCATCCGAGAGGTCATCCTCGGACAGGGCCGGAATGAGACCGCCTTCTGCCTTGCGTTCGGATTCCGCCTGTCGCTTCCGATAGGCCGTCTCGGCGTTCGCCCACTTCGCGGCCAGTTCGGGCGCAGCCGAAGGGGGATCGTCGCTTCCGGAGTAGGCCGTCTCGATCAGCCTCGTAATGTCACCTGGGACGTGCACGACATCGAGTTCGTGGAGTGCCCACCAGGATCGAAGCAACGGATAGGTGCCGTAGACGGCATCCGACCCGCGAGGGAACTGGGGAACGCCGTCCGTCTCGTCGTACCCCGTCAGCCAGAGGACTGGTTGCTGAAGACTCGATGGCCGAAAAGGTCTGGTCTTCAGGTGTCGCTGCAATCGCCCGGAACGCTGAAGCAGGAGATCGACGGGACAGAACATCGAGACCATCAGATCGAAGTCCAGATCTAGGCTCTGCTCGATCACTTGTGTGGCAACCACGATACGGCGGTGGGGTCGGATCGGATGGTCCTTCGTCCCCGTTTCCTTGCCGAAGTCCCGCAGGACCCGCTCCTGAATCGCCCGTCGCTCGCGCTGCCGGAACCGGGCGTGGAAGAGTTCCAGCTCGTTCGTAGGGAACACCGACGTCAGAGCGCGATAGGCGGCCTGGGCCTGAGCAACCGTGTTGCAGACCACGGCAGCGGTCCCACCGTCGGTCAATACGCTCTGGAGCCGTATAGCTATGAGTCGCCAGAGGCCGTCATCATCGGCTACGTCATGGCGGATGCGTTCGAGTTGGAAGCTGGTCGCGGCACTCTCGGGTACCGACACCGGAACGGATACGGTGCCGCCGTTGGCCGTCGCGACCGTTAAGCGTGGGTATTCAGCTGGCTGCCAGTCCGTCAGGTTCCATCCGGCCCCATCGGTGTACGCCTTGACGAGAGACCGCGTTCTGTCGATCGGGAGGGTCGCCGTCAGGATAACGACGGGACAGCCCAGCGCCCCAAGGAATCCGAGCAGGCGGTCGACGATGGTCGACATGTAGACATCGTAGGAGTGGACTTCGTCGAAGATGACTGTCCGTCCATCGAGGCCGGCCAGCCGGACGAAGTGATGACGGGTGGTCAAGACGCCGAGCATAGCCTGATCGACGGTTCCGACCCCATACGTTGCCAGGAGCCCTCGACCGCGTTGGCCGAACCACCGGCCGCGACGGAACGATTCGTTTCTTCTCTGCCTCTCATCCGCCTGAGAACCTCGCTCGATCACCGCCCCAGTGTCACGATCGGCAGTAGGGTTGGCATTGCCAAAGATGTCCTCCTCGGCAGCGATCTGTTCGATGTCGGGCTCGCTGGCACCGTACGGCGTCTGACCAGAGACCTTGATCAGGTTTGGGCTGGCTCCGGTGGAATCGGCGTGAAATTTGACCATGCGGTTCACACGCTGGAAGAGCTGATCGCTGGTCGTACGTGTCGGCATGGCGACGTAGAAGCCGTCGATCCCGTCCTGTTGCGCCCACCTCGCCGCCATCCAGAGAGCGACTTCGGTCTTGCCCCAACCCATTGGATACTCGATAACGGCGATGCCCGGACCGTCCGTCGTCCCCATCACTTCCATGGCCGCGATCTGTCCGGCGTTCGGCTCACGGACGAACTCGAACGTATCGGAGATCGACCCGGCTGGGATCGCGACGGACGGGACGTGGAATCGAAGTTCGGCGAGTGCCGATCGCGCCTTGATGGTGGATTCGCCGAAGGCCTCGGCTGGGTCCTCCGGTACGGTTGTGGACAATTGGAAGAAGCGCTCATCAGAGCCGATCCAGTCGGCGTACGAGACGGTTCCCGCAAGGGCAAGGGCAGCTGGGTAAGTCAGTAGGCGGTTCCGCAGGCCACCCGGCAGTGGATCTGGCAAGCCGACCGCCGCAGCGAGGTAATCGAGCAGGTCCGCTCGCCAGGTGGCCCAGACGCCGATCCCGATCTCCCGCTGGCGGCCACTATCCGGAAGGGCGTCCAGGAATTCGCGCGACGAGGCAAAGGCACCGTGATGGGCGCCGGTGGCCATCGCGAGACGATCGGCCGGCAGAGGCGTCAACTCGAACCGATCCACAAGCAATCCCGTAAGGGTGCCCACCGTGACGAAACCATGCGGAAGCGGGTTCGTGAACTGACGTTCCTTGAACGACTCACCGGTCTGACGGTTGATTCGGTCGAGGTGGCCCTCGGCGCGCTGCTGGAATGACGGACTTGCCTTGCCCAGATCGTGCGCTCCTGTGATGAACGCCAGCCACCTGCCGGCGATTTCCTCATCCGCGCCGAGCGCATCCGCCCAGCGTTTCTGGCGGTACGGCGACCAGGCTGTGCGCCAGAGCTCATGGGCAACCGCCGCGACATCGACCAGATGCAGGGCCAATGGGTGATAGCGATCTGGGGAGGGGTCGTCGCGGTCGGTCTTGGCCCATAGGCAAGTGAAGTGACGGTGGATTGGATTCGCTGGATCGTGGGAATTCATCGGTTCCTCCGTTTGTGCTGACAAGTTCTTCGTACCCGGCAGGAGTCCGACAGCGACCCAGTTCGGGACCGCAGTCGGACTCCTCGGAGAACGTCAACAACTGGGAGGAGGAGATGCTTGACCGAGGCACGTCTCGATGCTCAACCCGTTGCCCACCACGATGACTATTACGCAGGGGGAAGGTGTGAGGGGACAATTGAGACAACGTGGGCCGGGGACCGGCTCGTCAATTTCAGAAGCTGAGGAGTGCAGTTCCCGGACCTTATCGGTACGGATGACGCTTGATGATTCGACCATCTGAAGATTCTGATCAGAAGGAGGCACGCGCCAATGGTCAAGTCCCGGCAACGTTGCCTGAACGTATTGCTGATCGGGCATGGTGCCCTCCGTTCACGCCAGTCGGCGCGACGAGGGATCTGACTTGAAGCCATGTATTGACCTTCGTGGTCGATTACACTGCTCTGGCAGATCCTGCTACAGGTGAAGCTTGGTGATCGGGATGGTTCCCGCCTGCCGATCATTAGCCCGGGGTGTCTTCTGGATACCCCGGGCACACCATATCAGAATTAAGGCGACATGTCAAGAATTATCAGCTCATCATTGAGCAGCTGTTGGTTGCGCTTATCACTACCAAATCGTTGACGGATAGGCGTCACTAATCGCGTTATAACCCTACTGTGATCCAACAGCCTTGACATGTTCACTGTGCTGCTATCGGCTAGCGCCCATCACTGGACGGCTCCCCCACATTGTGAGGACCTCCCCGCGCAGCAACGTGCCGCCATTGGTCGCGCGTATCACGGTTCACCCCCGCCATGCGAGGACTGTCAGCGTTGACTGTGCCCAGTCTACTCCGCGACGGGCACCTCGACGAAGCGGACGCCAACCACCTCCGGCACACTTCTCCCGCCGGTCGTCTCGGCCAGCCAGGCGGTGAAGCCGGGCAGCTCGTCGTCGGACAGATGGAGGGAGAACGTGACCCGATCAGCGTAGGCGACGTCGCCGAGCTGGTAGTCGGTCGTGCGGAGGGCGTTGTCCAGCCGGCCGGCGTCCTGGTGGCTGGCCCGGACCACGACGACCGAGAGCGGCCGGCGCTCGACGATCCCGACCTCACCCAGCACCGCCGTGACGGCCTGGCCGTAGGCACGGATCAGCCCGCCGGCGCCGAGCAGCGTCCCGCCGAAGTAGCGGGTCACGATCGCAACGACGTCGGTGACGTCGCGCCGCTTGAGGACTTCGAGCATCGGGACGCCGGCCGTCCCGGAGGGCTCCCCGTCGTCGCTCGTCCGCTGCGACCGGCCGCCCTCGCCGATCCGCCAGGCGGTGCAGTGATGGTTGGCCTGCCAGTGCTCGGTCCGGAGCCGATCGATCGCGGCCCGGGCCGCCGCTTCGTCCGCGACCCGGGCGACCGTCGCGATGAACCGGGATCGCTTCACCTCGATCTCGGCCCGGTGCTCCCCCACCGTCGCGATCATCCGGTACGCCGCCATGTCGCCCGCCCCCGCCTCGGTCGTCGTTGCCCGGCCAATGATCCGGGGATCATGGCACACCGGCCGAGGATAGACGGGCTGGCGACCAGGGACGCCTCGCCGAACGATGTGCGCAAGGCGCCCAGCCGCCGACGGGTCGGCGGCTGGGCGCTTCGTGCCACTCGATCAGGACCATTGCCCCAGCCGTTCGGGAGCGGTGGGGGTCAGGCGGTCGCCTCGGGCCGGGTGCCGTTGCTCGATGCCGTGGCCATCGCCGCGTCCGGCCGGGTGCCATTGGTGAGGGCAGTGGCTTTCGGGACGTCCGGATCGGCGACCGGGACGGCCCGCTGGGTCCGGACCATGCCGTTCGCCTCGGCATGGTCCGCCGGGGCGGTTTGCGGACGCGGCGTCGCGTCGATCTGGGCCGGCGGGCTCTGCTGGGAGGTGACGAGGGTCAGTCCGGTCGCGGCGGTGCCACCGGGGATCGCGGTCGGGGCGCTGCTCGCGCCGCGGTCGATCACGACCCCGACGACGTTACCGCTCGTGACCGCCTTGTCCCGCGAGATGCCCCGCAACGCCTCGATCCGGGTCCGCTCCCCGCCGACGACGAGCAGCATGCCGTCGGCGTAGGTCCCGAGTCGCAGCGGTTCGGGCGTGCCGGACAGACTGGCGACCTCGAAGAGGACGATGTCGGCGTGCGGGACGATCCCGGCGATCGTCCGGCGGAAGGCGGCCCGGTCGATCGCGCCCTCCTCGATGCGTGGCCCGGCCGGGATGAACATCAGGTTGGCCCAGTTGGTCGAGGTGACGACGTCGGCCAGGTCGAGGTCCGGGTCGGCCATCAGGCTGGTCAGGCCTCGGGCCGTCCGGCCGCCGAAGGTCTCGCCCAGCCGCGGCGCGACGAGGTTGGCGTCGACGAGGATGACCCGGTCACCGGCCTCCGCCAGCGCCACGGCGAGGTTGGCCGCGACCGTCGACTTGCCCTCGCCGGGGCGGAGGCTGCTGATCGCCAGCGTCCGGATGCCCTGCGTCGCCGTCAGGATCTGGACCGCCGACCGCAGCTGGTTGACGCCCCGGGCCGCTTCGGAGCCGGCGTTCAGATCGACGAGCAGACCGCCGCCGCTCCCCTGCGCCCGGATCGAGTCGAGGACGGACAGGACCGGCAGCGCCGCCGGGCGCCGGGTGATCGCCGGCATCGTCGCGCGGAGGCGCTCGATGAGCAGGATGGCCGACGCGGCGACCAGGAAGCCGAATACCCCGCCCAGGATCCCCCAGAGCGGCCGATTCGGCGAGACCGGCGCCCCCGGCACGGTGGCGGGTTCCGGGTTCGTCAGCGTCACCCAGTTGCCGCCCGCCCCCGTCGTCGGGGCTTCCTGCCGCCCGATGTAGTCGATCAGCTGCCGGGCGATCGTATTGGCCCAGAGGGTGGTCCGCTCGGCGTCGGTGTCAGTGACGGTGATGCCGAGCGTCGAGACGGCCTGGCTGCTCACCGTCGAGGTCACGGCCTGGAGCTGCTGGACGCCGGTCGCCGGGTCGAGCCCGAGCTGGGCCGCCGCCTCGGAAAGGAAGGGGGTGGTCCCGGCGTAGTACTGATAGATCTGGGTCTGACTCTGGAGCGCCTGATTGACGTCGTAGCCGAACCGGGGCTCGGTCCCACCGACGGGCGACAGCAGCAACGTCGAGGTCGCGGCGTACTCGACCGGCCGGGTAAAGGAGAGCAGCGCGCCGGACAGGACGCCGAGGACCGTAAGGACGACGAGCCAGATGCCCCACCGCCGGACGATCCGGATGACCCGGTCGAGGTCGAACTCCATGGAAATCCCTCATTGCCATCGGGTCGGACGGAGACGGGCAGACCACAGGCCGAAGATACACATACCATACGAACGATACGCCGCAATGGACAGCGTGCCGGAGGCCGGGTTTTCGGGCGCTGGTACCCGAAACCCGTGATGAGCGATTCGACGGGTTGCGAGCATAGGACCTACCAGGACGATAGTACTATGAGGACGATCGCCGGTTGCCGTTCCGATGGACCGACGAAATGGACGGTTTGGTTCGGCCATTCAAGCGCCGCCCGATAATACCCTATCTTCCCTCCGTCGTGTATTGACAAGACCCGATCGGGTCATTACTATAGTCACACGTTGTTCAGCCGGAAGCGGAGACAGCGACAAACCAATTCTATGGGAGCTGAGAACTCCCGCCTGTATGTGGTCACCTGGGCGGGATGGAGCGAGTGGTGAAACCGAACCCCCATGGGTTCGGTTTTTCGTCGCCTTCTCGAGCCGCGGCAAGACAGCAGCGAACGGGTCCACCTCCGGTCAGCCCCCACGTTCGGGGGCCGGTGAGGGGACCGGGCGTATCGTCCGGTGGAAGCGTCTGCGTTGGTCCGGGCTCCCGAGCGCGCCCAGACCGGACAGCGACCGAGCCACCGCCGAGCGCCGAGCGGGATCACCCGGAACATGCCGGCGCCCGCTCAATCGCAGTCGTCATCCTCGTGGTCGCGCACCGACGTCTGGCCTCGGCCGGCGGAGCGGAGCGCGGACCATGGCGCAGCGGGAGCTCCAATCATGACCGACCACCCCTTCTCACAGCCTGCCGGTACCTCGACAACATCCCGATCACGCGTCGTACCCACCGCCGCCCGAGCGTCGATCGCGAGCCGTTTCCGGCGCGGCGATCGCTCCGCCGTGGTCGACGCCGTGATCGTCGGCTCCGGCGCCGGGATGGCGCTGGCCGCCAGTCTCCTCGGCGCCGGCGATCGCCCAGCCCGCCCGGCCCATTCCGCCGCCTTCCCGCGCGTCCGCCGCACTCACCGCGTCGAGACGGCCGCCGCGGCGGCAGCCCTGTTGGCGACCCTCCCGATCGACACCATCGTCATCCAGGCTGGCGGGGACGAGCCGGCCGGTGACCCGGCGCTGGCCCTCCCCAACCGGGTCTACTCCGCCTACGACGTCATCGAGGGCATGCTCGGCCGAACGATCCCGGAGCTGATGCCGGCCGAGGCTCCGGCGCTGACGTCGACGTGGCTCGGCAGCGCCGGCAAGCGCACCTTCGATCTCGCCGTCGCCAGCCTCCTGTTGATCGTCACGCTGCCAGTGCTGCTCGTCGTCGTCGCCGCCGTCGCGGTCGCCGCCCGGTCGCTGCCGCTGGAGCGGTCCGCGGCGGGCAGCATGGGGCCGCGATCCGGCCTGCTGCGGTTCCGGCGGCCGGCGGCCGGCGCCAGGGATCGCGGCGGTCGTTCCCTGGTCGAGCGGGTCGAGGCTGGCCCGCTCGGCCGGCTCCCGGCGCTGCTCGATGTCCTGAGCGGACGGGCCGCCCTCGTCGGGCCGTCCCTCGTCACCGGTGCCGGCCCGCTCACGACCGCCGAGGCGCTCGCCGGCGGCCCGCTGGTTCGGCCCGGCGTCCTGAGCTGGGATCTCGCCGCCGGTCGTGGGCTGAGCGATCGCCGGACGATCCAGCAGAGCTTCGATCAGTTCTACCTCCGCCACGCCGCCCCCCACCGCGACATCCAGGTGGTCGGTGCCTTCCTCGCGAGCCTGCCGGCCGCGATCGGCGACCTGCTCCGGCGGGCGCCGACGTCGATCGCGCTGGCCGGGCCGACAGCCGTGGAGATCCCACTCGACGAGCCGGCCACCGCCGCCGCCAACCCCACCCTCGCCCGGGCGCTCATCGTCGGGGCCGGGAACGCCGGTCAACTGCTCGCGCTGGCGCTGCCCCGCCGGCAGGACATCGGCCTCCTCCCGGTCGGCTTCGTGGACGACCAGTCCCGCCTGACCGGGCGCCACATCGAGGGCCAGCCGGTCCTCGGCGTCACCGCCGACATCCCCGCTCTCGTCCAGGCCCACGCCATCGACGTGGTCGTCCTCGCGATGCCCTCGGCCAAGCCGGAGGATCACGCCCGGGTCGTCGCCCACGCCCGGACCTCCAGCGCCCGCGTCCTCTCGATGCCCGACATCGGCTCGCTGCTCCGGGCCGAGTCGGCCCCGATGGAGCTGCGCCGGGTCGACCTCCACGAGGTCCTCGGCCGACCGCCGGTCCAGGCCCTGGACGGCATGTCCGAAGCGTTCATCAGCGGCAAGCGCGTCCTGATCACCGGGGCGGCCGGTTCGATCGGCCAGGAACTCACCCGGCAGGTGGCCCGGTTCAGCCCGGCGGCAGTGATCGCTCTCGACATCAACGAGACCGGCCTGTTCGACCTCAACCAGGAACTCACCCTGGCCGGCATCGACGTCCCGTTCCACTCGGTCGTCGCCTCGGTGACCAACACCAAGCGGCTGGCCTCGATCTTCGCAGCCTACCAGCCCCAGATCGTCTTCCACGCCGCCGCCTACAAGCACGTCCCGATGATGGAGAAGCACCCGCAGGAGGCCGTCTTCGTCAATGCGATCGGCACCCGCCGCGTCGCCGAGGCGGCCGCGAAGGCCGGGGTCGAGCGGTTCGTCCTGATCTCGACCGACAAGGCCGTCCGCCCATCCAGCGTGATGGGCGCCACCAAGCGGGCCGCCGAGCTGGCCGTCAAGACGGTCGTCCGGGAGACCGGGATGTCCGGTTGCTGCGTCCGCTTCGGCAACGTCCTCGGCTCCCGCGGCAGCGTGATCCCGACCTTCGAGAAGCAGATCGACATGGGCGGCCCGGTCACGGTCACCGACCCGAACATGCGCCGGTTCTTCATGACGATTCCCGAGGCGGCCAGCCTGACGATCCAGGCCGGCGCCTTCGGCGAGAGCGAAGCGGTCTACATGCTGGACATGGGCGAGGAGGTCTACATCCTCGACCTGGCGAAGCGGATGATCGAGCTCCGGGGCATGGTCCTCGGCCGTGACATCGACATCGTCTACACCGGGCTCCGGCCGGGCGAGAAGCTCCGCGAAGAGCTCGCCCTCTCCAGTGAGGTGTCGGTCCCGACCCGGCACAGCAAGATCGCGATCCTCGAGGAGCCGCTCCGGGAGGTGAAGGTGCTCCGGGCACTGTCCGCCCAGCTCGACCGCCTCGGCGAACTGGCCCTGACCGAGGACGTCGCCTCGATCCGGACCGAGCTGTTCCGGCTGGTCGAGGCCGCCGACCGCACCCCGCGCTCCCTGCCGGCTCCGGTCCGGATCGACGAGCGCATCGAGGAGCGGACCGAGGAGACCCTGCCGGTCGTCGCGATGGTGATCGACGCCGACGGTGAGGCCCTCGCCGTTTCCCATGATCAGGACGTATTACGCACGGCAGGATAATCCGCCACCCCTCATCATGACGTACCACCGTGGGAATCCTTCCCGCTTTCATGGACATGCACGCCATGTCAGGAGCCCATCCCGATGCAGACCATGGACGCCGTCGAGACGATCTCGCCGGGTGAGACCATCACCCCCGTCGCTCCCGCGCACACCTTCGACGTGCCGATGTCGCAACCCTCGCTGAACGCCGCCGACATCGAGGCCGTCCTCGGCGTCCTCGGGGGCTCCTCCCTGAGCATGGGACCGCAGATCGCCGCCTTCGAGCGCGAGATGGCCACCTACATCGGGGCGACCCAGGGGATCGGCGTCAACAGCGGTACCAGCGGCCTCCACCTCTGCCTCTCGGCGATGGAGGTCGGCGCCGGCGATGAGGTCATCACCAGCCCGTTCAGCTTCGTCGCCTCGGCCAACTGCGCCCTCTATGTCGGCGCGAAGCCGGTCTTCGCCGACATCGACCCCGACACGCTCAACCTGGACCCGCAGCGGGTCGCCGACGCGATCACGCCCCGGACCCGCGCCTTCGTCCCGGTCGACGTCTTCGGCCAGCCCTGCGACATGGGCGCGATCTCGACCCTGGCGAAGCGCCACGGCATCGGGATCGTCCAGGATTCGTGTGAGGCGATCGGGGCCGAGCGCAACGGCGTCCGGATCGGCGCCGAGGCCGACACGGCGATCTTCGCCTTCTACCCCAACAAGCAGATGACGACCGGCGAGGGTGGCATGATCGTCACCAGCAACCCGGACCTCGCCCGGGTCATGCGCAGCCAGGCCAACCAGGGCCGCGACGACGAGGGGACATGGATGAACCACGTCCGGCTCGGCTTCAACTACCGCCTGGACGAGATGAGCGCCGCGCTCGGCCGCTCGCAACTCTCCCGGATCGATTCCATCCTCGACCGCCGCTCGCAGGTCGCCGCCTGGTACGACGAGCGCTTCGCGAACGTCTCCGGTATCCGGACGCCGTTCGTCGCGCCGGAGACGACCCGGATGAGCTGGTTCGTCTATGTGATTCGGACCGAGGACGGCATCGATCGCGACCGGCTCGTCACGGAGCTGGCCGCCCACGGCATCCCGAGCCGGCCGTATTTCGTGCCGATCCACCTCCAGCCGTTCTACCGCAATACCTTCGGCTACAAGCCCGGCGACTTCCCGGTCACCGAGGCCGCCGCGGCCCGGACGATCGCCCTGCCGTTCTTCACGGACATGACGCAGGCGCAGGTCGACCTCGTCGGCACCCGGCTGGAGCAGAGCCTGCTCCGCTCGGCGACGGCCAGCTAACGGCGACCGCCGACCGCCGACCGCCGACCGCCGACCGCCGACCGAGACGGACGACCCACCCGACGCTGGGCCACCACCCGCCAGGCAGAACCACGCATGGACCAACTCGTCGAGCGGGATCGGACATCATCAGCCCAACCTGCCGCCGGTGGGCGGTCGCTGCCGCCCCTGCTGAAGCGGTTCCTGCGCGGGGCCCTCTGGTCCGTGATCGCGGCGCTGGCGGCCCGCGGGCTGCCCGTGATCGGCTCGCTGATCGTGGCCGGCTTGCTCGGCCGGGACGGCTACGGGCAGCTCGGCGTCGTCCAGAACACCCTTTCCCTGTTCACGGTCCTGTCTGGGCTGGGGCTGGGGCTGAGCGCGACGCGGTTCGTCGCCGCCAACCGCTCCGTCGATCCGACGCTGGCCAGCATCTACGCCCACCTCGCCATGCGGATCACGGTCGGGGCTGGCTCCCTGCTCGCCCTGATCACGTTCTTCGCCGCCCCGCTCCTGGCTCGGGCCGCCTTCGATGACCCGTCGCTGACCCTGCCGCTCCAGCTCGCGGCGCCGATCGTGATCTTCGCGGCGATCAACAGCGCCCAGATGGGCATCCTGACCGGGCTGGAGGCCTACCGCTCCCTGGCCCTGGCCGGGATCGCCCAGGGGGTCCTGACGGCGGTACTCCTGATCGGCGGCGGGGCGACCTGGGGCGTCACCGGGGCCGTCGTCGCCCTGGCCATCGCCGAGGCGCTCAGCGCCGGTGTCCTCCGGCTGGCGGTCCGCAGCGCCCGCCGCATCGCCGGGCTGCCCCATGGCGTCCGGGCCGAACGGAAGCACTGGGTGACGCTCCTCCGGTTCAGCGTCCCGGCCCTGCTCAGCTCCAGCCTGACGCTGCCGGCCTCGCTGATCGGGACCATCCTCCTGACCCAGCAGGCCGGCGGCATCTCCGAGATGGGCCTGTTCTCGGCCGCGTCTCGCTGGAGCTTCGCCGTCCTGTTCATCCCGACGGCCGTCTCCCGGATCGTCCTGCCGATGCTGGCCAACCTGGACGGCTCCGGCGACCATGCCGCGTTCCGCCGGATCTTCTTCGCCAATGTCGCGACCAGTGCCGCCGCCGTCGCGGTCCCGTCGCTGACGCTGATCCTCCTGGCCGGGCCGGTGATGGGGCTGCTCGGGGCCGACTACCGGATGGGCAGCACGGTCCTGATCGTCCTCCTGCTGGCCGCGCTGCCGATCACCCTCAACGAGGTGATCGGGCAGGTCATGGTCAGTACCGGCTCGATCTACTGGCGGCTGACGTTCGACGTCCTCCTGGCCGGGCTGCTGATCGGGCTGTCGTTCGTGCTGATCCCGCGCTGGGACGCCGTCGGGCTCGCGGCCAGCCAGTTGATCGCCTACAGCACGGTCTGCGCCGGGCTCGGCCTGGTCGTCGCGGTCCGGCTGCGCGGCGGCCGGGGGCTGCGGCTGCCGGAGAGCTGGCTGCGCCCGGCCTGGGTCGGCCAGGTCTCGCTCACCGCCCGGCCGACGGCGCCGTTCGACCGGGCGCTGGTCGGCCTGCTCGTCTTCGCCTGGCTGGCGGTCCTCTGGTTCGTCCGGGCGATGCCGGACCCGAACTACGTCGTCACCCTCGTCCCGGCGATCGGGATGCCGCTCGTGCTGGCCCTGTTGCCGGCCTGCCGCCCGAAGCTGGCGACGCCGCTCTGCCCGCACAACTGGGTGCTGTTCATCTTCATCCTGCAGGGCCTGATCCTGCCGCTGATGATCAACGGCCAGGCGCCGGAGATCGGCAACCTCCCCTACCTGCCCTCGACCGACGGTATCGACCAGGCCATCCTGATCAGCTTCGTCGCCTTCGTCGCCTACTGCGTCGCCTTCCAGTGGTCGAATCGCGGCACCGGGCCGGGCCGGGTCTACCCCGACGTCCCGACGCCGGAGCGACGGCCCGCCCATGTCCCGCTCGGGCTCGCCTACGGGGCGATCGGGGCGATCGGCTTCCTGCTCGCTTTCGGCAGTCTCGGCGGGCTGGTCGCCTACTACCTCGCCCCACCGGAGGGGGCCCTGGTGCCCTCGACGGCGCCGGCCACGCTGAGCGAAGCGGCCAGCACGTTCCTGCGGCCCTTCGCCGGGTTCGCGGTCGTGCTGTTCTGGGGGCTCTGGGCCGACCGCCGGGCCGCGACGGCCTCCCGCCGGCAACGCCTCGTCGTCACCGGTGCCGCCGCGCTCGCCATCGTCGTGGTCTACGCCAGCTTCGACTACAACCGGGGCGCCTTCACCGCGCCGCTGATCGCCCTGATCGCCGCCTACTCGATGCGGGTCCGCCGGATCCCGTGGAAGACGCTGCTGATCGGTGGGGTCGTCGGTCTGACCGTCCTGATCGGCTGGGGACTGTACCGGACCAGCGCATACGGGGGGATCGGCGACATCATCGCCAACCCGGCGGCATTGACGGAGGACGTCTCCCTCGAGGAGACGCTGCAGGTCTACGGCGGCTCACCCCAGCTGACCGGGTTCGTACTCGACCAGCAGACGGTGATCCCGGACGGGTTCCTCGGTGGTCGGTCACTGGTCGGGTCGCTGCTCTCGCCGCTGCCGATCATCGGGGAGCCGTTCCGGGAGGCGAGCGGGTTCCTGCTCTTCAATGAGCTGATCTACGGCCCCTACCCGGAGTTCTACGACCAGGTGATGCCGTTCCAGTCCGAGCTCTACGTCAACTTCGGGCTGCCGGCGATCATCGTCGCCTACGTCCTGCTGGCGCTGATCGTCAGCCGGCTGGAGCGCGGCTTCCAGACATCGACCAGCACCGTCCAGACCTTCATGACCCAGTACGGCGCGATCTGGCTGGCCTTCCTGATCCCCGGCAGCCTGGCCGCGACCTCCCAGATCTTCATCTACTTCTTCTGGCCGGTCTACGTCTACCTCGGGCTGCGCTTCATCGGCTGGCGATCCGAGCGCAACGCCCCCCGCTATGCCCAGCCCCCTGTCCCCACCCTGGAAGGACGCCCCGCATGACCTCGCCCCGCCTCTGCATCGTCGGTGGCATCTTCGACCGACCGGCCGAGTACATCGCCCGCCGCGCCTTCACGCCGGAGACGGTGCTCGTCAACGGTCTCCGGTCCAGCGGCTGGGACGTCCAGGGCGTCGGCCACCACGCCTTCGACCCGGACGAGCGCTACGACCTGGTCCATGTCCACCATCTCGGCCGAGCCGCCCTGCGGATGGCGCTCTCGCGGTCGTCGGCGCCGTTCGTCTACTCCAGCCATGACCCGATGCTGGCCAGCGACTACGGCGTCACCCGCCGCCGCCATCACATGACGAAGCTGGTCATCGAGCGGGCCGACGCGATGGTCGCCCTGAGCAGCCCGGAACGGGAGACCGATGCCCGGCGCTTCGGGTCGGCCCGCCCCCGGGAGGAGGTCATCCCGAACGGCTTCCCGCCGGAGACGTACGCGTACCGCCCCATCCCGGCATCGGCCGTCCAGGGGCGGCCGGCGGTCCTGTTCGTCGGGCAACTGATCCCCCAGAAGGGGGTCGACGTCCTGCTGAAGGCGTTCGCCCAGGTCGACCCGGACGCGGACCTGCTGCTCGCCTACCAGAACTCGGCGCTGGAGGGGATGTACCAGGATCAGGCCGTCGCGCTCGGGATCGACGACCGGGTCCGCTTCCTGGGGATGCAATCGTCGGCCGAGCTGGCCGACCGCTACCGGACGGCCAGCGTGCTGGTCTCGTCGTCCTTCGCCGAGGCGCTGCCGAGCGTGATCATCGAGGCGCTGATGTGCGGCACGCCGGTGATCGCGACCGATGTCGGCGGCGTGTCCGAGATCCTGGCCGGTGAGCAACGGCTCGTCGAGCCCGGCGATGTCGATGGGCTGGCGGCCGCCCTGCGGGAGCGGCTCGCCGACCCCGCCAGCCCGGAGCAGCGCGCCGCGACCAGCGCGGCGGCGATCGCCCGGTACCGCCCGGAGGCGATGGTCGCCGCCCATGAGGCGCTCTACCGCGACCTGCTGGCCCAGGGGGGGGCGCCGCGCCGGGCCCGCCGCGCGACCCGGCTACTCGACCCGGGCATCGCGTTCGTCCTGAACCGGGCCGAGCCGCTGGTCGTCGGTCGCGGGCTCCTGTCCTG
Organism: uncultured Thermomicrobiales bacterium; assembly: GCA_964244115.1. Lineage (GTDB taxonomy): Bacteria > Chloroflexota > Chloroflexia > Thermomicrobiales > UBA6265 > CADCWK01. Next base: position 10,353 of record CAXTHM010000016.1, on the reverse strand, counting down.
ATCCCATCCCACCCGTCGATCGTCCAACACCGTCAGATACAAGGGAGTCAGATGCGTATCGTTCATGTCAGCGTCGGCGGCGTCCCGGTCCTGCACCCGTTCGGCGGGGCCGTCCAGCGCCGGATCATCGAGCTCGGCCTCCAGCAGGTCGCCAATGGCCACCAGGTGATCGTCTACTCTCCGTCCGACCGGACCCGGCGCGAGGATCATCACGGGATCGAGATCCGCTACGTGCGGTGCCGCTCCGGCGCGCGCCTGAGCTGGATCGAACTCCAGATCCGGGCCGCGCTCGACCTGCGCCGGCAGCAGGTGGACGTGATCCACTTCCACGGCCAGGCCGAGGGCGCCTTCCTGACCAGCCGGATCGAGGCGGCGAAGCTCCTGTCCTATGACTACTTCTACTTCCGGCGTGGGTTGCGGGGTCCGCTCCACGCGATCTACCGGCGGATGCTGCTCGCCTACGACGCCTTGCTCCCGGTCTCGGAGTACTGCCGGGACGAGTCGGACCGCTTCTGGCATCTCGACAACAGCCGGCTGCGGGTGATCTACAACGGCGTCAACACCGACCAGTTCTTCCCCGACCCGGCGGCCGGGCAGACCGAGCGCGAGCGGGGCGGGTTCACCGGGAAGATCGTCCTCTACGTCGGCCGGGTCAACGAGCAGAAGGGCACGCACGTCCTGATCGAGGCCATGCGAATCCTGCGGGAGCGCGGGAACGACGCCCAGCTCGTGGTCGCCGGGCCGATCGGCCAGTTCGGCACCGGCCAGGCCGACCCGGAGCGCTGGCGGGAGCGGATCGAGGCCGTCGGCGGGGCCTATCTCGGCGCGGTCTCCGAGGAACGGCTGGCACCGGTCTACAACATGGCCGATGTCTTCGTCATGCCGACGACGCAGTTCGAGATGTTCGGTATGGCCGCCGTCGAGGCCCAGGCCTGCGGCAAGCCGACGATCGCCAGCGACCACGGCGGGTTGAAGGAGACCGTCCCGCTCGACTGCGGCGGCCGCTTCCCGGTCGGCGACTCGGCCAACCTGGCCGACCAGCTCGCCGCCCTGCTCGGCGCGGACGGGGCAACGTACGACGCGATCGCCGCCCGGGCCCGTGCCAACGCCGACGTCTACTCCTGGCCGGCGGTCAACGAGCGACAGGAGCGGGTCTACCGCGAGGTCGTCCGGTGACGAGCCTCTCCAGCCAGCCCGTGATCAGCGTCGGGATGCCGGTCCGGAACAACGCCGCGACACTGGGACTCGCCGTCCGGTCGATCCTGAATCAGAGCTATGGTGAGATCGAGCTGCTGCTGATCGACGATGGCTCGACGGACGGGACACTGGACGTGATGCGTGGGTTCGACGACTCGCGGGTCCGGGTGATCTCCGACGGTGAGTCGCTCGGACTGCCGACGCGGCTCAACCAGGCGGTCGCCTTCGCGTCCGGCGAGGTGTTCGCCCGGATGGACGGCGACGACGTCTCGTATCCCGAGCGGTTCGCGCGTCAGGTCGCCCTGTTGCGGGCACAGCCCGGCCTCGACCTCTGCGGGACCAGCCTCGTCGTCTTCCGGGGCGACCACGAGGCGATCGGCGTCCGGCGCTCGCCGACGGACCACGACCGCATCACGGCCCGGCCGGCCTCGGGCTTCCCGATGGCGCACCCGACGTTCATGGGCCGGATCGGCTTCTTCCGCCGCTGGCAATACCGCCCGTCGGCTGTCTCGATGGAGGATCAGGACCTGCTCCTGCGCTCCTACCGCGACAGCCGGTTCGCGAATGTCCCGGAGATCCTGTTCGGCTACCGGGAGTCGCAGCTGAAGCTCGCCAAGATCCTGAGGGCCCGCCGGTACATGGCGCTGCGCTACGGCCAGGAACTCGTCCGGCAGGGGCAGCCGCGGCAGGCCGCCCGGGCCGTCGCCGAGCAGGGCGCCAAGGCCGTCTACGACTCGGTCGCGATCGGGCTCCACCTCGACTACCGGATGCTGCGCCACCGGGCCGGGACGATCACGGCCGAAGAGCAGGCGGACTGGCAGACCGTTCTGGCAGATCTCCGGTCGAACCATCCACGCTCAGCATCCCTGCCGACGGGGAACGAACCGGGTCTGACCGAATGAATACCTCCACCGCCGATCCTCACGACGCTGCCCGGATGATCCCCGTTGCCTTCGTCACGACCGTGCCAGCCTCGCTGGGGTTCTTCCGCGAGTTGCCGGCCCATCTGCGGACGCGGGGCTACGAGGTCACCGCGATCTCCGCCCCCGGCCCGGATCTCGACGCCTTCGCCGAGCGGGAAGGCGTCGTCGCGCTCGGTGTCCCGATGTCGCGGCAGATCACGCCCCGGACCGACATCGGTTCCGTGATCCAGCTCACCCGGACGTTGCGGCGGCTCCGGCCGACCATCGTCCACGCCTCGACGCCGAAGGGTGGACTGCTCGGGATGCTCGCCGCCCGGCTGGCCCGGCGGCCGGTTCGCGTCTTCCATCTGCACGGGATGCCGCATCAGACCCGGACCGGGCTGGGCCGGCTGCTGCTCAAGGGCGCCACCCGGGCGGCCTGCGCGATGGCCGACCAGGTCCTCTGCGTCAGTGCGTCCCTGCGCACCGACGCGATCGCCGAGGGGATCGTCCGGCCCGGCAAGGCGACGGTGCTGCTCGACGGCAGCGCCAACGGGGTCGATGCCGCCGGCCGGTTCAACCCGGAGCGATTCGGGGACGACCCGCGGCGGAGAGGACGCGAGGCGATCGGGCTGCCGGGCGACGGGCTGGTCGTCGGTTTCGTCGGCCGGCTGGCTCACGACAAGGGCATCGATGACCTCGCGGCGGCCTGGGCCGTCATCCGCGAGCAGCAGCCGGGAGTCCGGCTGCTGATGGTCGGCCCCGAGGAGCCGGAGGACCCGGCATCGGGTGTGACGATGGCGGCGCTGCGGCGGGACGGTCGGGTCCGGTTCACCGGCCGGGTTGCCGACCCGGCGGCGGCGCTGGCGGCGATGGACGTCCTCGTCCTGCCGACGTACCGCGAGGGCTTCGGCAACGTCCTGATCGAGGCCGGGGCGATGGGCCGCCCGGTCGTCGCGACCCGGGTGACGGGCTGCGTCGATGCGGTCCAGGAGGGCGTCACGGGGCTGCTCGTCCCGCCCCACGACCCGGCGTCCCTCGCCAGCGCGATCCTGACCTACCTGGCCGACCCCGACCTCCGCGCCAGCCACGGCACGGCCGGCCGGGAGCGGGCGCTGCGCGACTTCCAGCCGGCCGCGATCCAGTCCGCTCTGGCCGATCTCTATGACCGGTCGCTCGACCGGCGCGGCATCGCGCGGTCCGGCGCGCGGCCGTGATCCCGCCAGGACCGCGCCGGGATCACGGCTGAGGCGTCGACTGGGTCGTGGTCATGTCCGCCTGAATGAGCGGCTGGTCGCCGAGCAGTCCGGTCACGGTCGGGATCTGGACGAGGCTGCGGCTCCCGGCGCCGCCGATCTGGGCGAGGTCCACCGTCGTGGCCGGGGAGACATTGCCCATCAGGATCTGCCCGCCCGCGGGCACGTTGAAGCGGCCCCGGATGATGTTCGGTCCGGTCTCGCTCTCGATCGCGACCGCGACGTCGTTTCCGCTGCCGGCCACGTCGATCAGGCAGAGACCCGCCCCGGCGAGGACGATGCCCCGGCCGACCCCGGAGAGCTGCTGGGAGACGCTCCCGAGCACGACGCCGCTGAACGTGCAGTTGCTTCCGGTCAGGTAGAGCCCGGTCTCGTGGCCGCTGATCAGGATGCCGGTCATGCGGACGGAACCGGTGTCCGCGGCCAGCAGCTCGATCCCGGTGCCGCCCTCGCCCGTCGCCGAGGAATCCGAGAGGAATCCGGGCGTGGCGCCGAAATGGAACGAGCCTAGCCCGTTGAGCCAGCTGTTCCAGCCCGTCCCGCTGATGCCCCCGTTGTAGCTCCCGCGCAGGCCTTCGGACTTGAATCCCCAGCCGTCGTTGGAGAACGTCACGAACTGGGACAGGATCGAGTCGTGCGGGCCGCGGTGCAACCAGCCGTTGCCGCCGTTCTTGATCGTCTTGATATTGGTGAAGAAGCCTTCGAGGTCGTCCTCGATCTCGCCGGCGTCATGGGTCGTGAACTCGAGGAAGATGCCGTCCCCGGCGCAGTTCTGGACGACCAGGTCCTGGAAGATCTGGGCTCGTCCCCAGATCCGGATCCCGCAACCGGTCTCGTTCGTGGCGCGGTTGCCGTCGATGCAGAGGTTGGCGATCCCGACGTAGTTGGCGCCGCGAGTCTCGGGCGTGACCTTCGCCGTTCCGGTCCACTCCGCGAACCCGTTCCCCTCGATCACGGCCCGGTTGGCGCCGGGCACGGACATCAGCGTCGTCGCCCGGGGACCCATGCCGACCAGCGAGACCCGCGAGCCGATCGTCAGGTTGCAACGGAAGGTGCCGCTGCCGAGGATGACCATCCCGCCGCCGCCCTGCTCGGCCGTGTCGAGGGCCATCTGCAGGGCGGCCGAGTCGTCGGTCAGGCCGTCGCCGGTCGCGCCGAAGTCCGCGGCCAGCAGCCAGACCGCGCCACCTGGAACCGCGCTCTGGGCGGCCAGTGGGCCGATCGCGCCGAGGCCGGCCCCCGCGGCCAGAAGCCCGGCGGCCATCGAGGCGAGGCTGCGGCGGTTCACGCTGTTGTTCACCCATCGTCCTCCACGTCGGTTCCGGAGCATCCACGGTCAAGGTACACGGTTAACCGGTCTGGAGACGCTCGATGAATATCCGCATCGTGCACACTGCGCTACCATTGCACCCGGCCGAGATGTTACGGGTTCCGGTCGTGCCCGGCTGTGGGATGTCTGTGATTGCGCTGATGGCCGAAGCGATCTCGACAGGTGAAGCCGTATGAAGGTCCCCGCGCCCCTGTCGTCCCCGGCGGCCCGGCGAATCAAGCGGCTCGTCGATGTCGTCGTCGCCGGCACCGCCCTGACCATCCTCTTCCCGGTCATGGTCGGGATCGCCATCGTGATCATGGTGACGATGGGGCGACCGGTCATCTTCCGTCAGCACCGGATCGGTCTGAACGAGGTCCCGTTCGCGGTCTACAAGTTCCGGACGCTCAGCGACGAGACCGCCGCCGATGGGCGGAAAATCTCGCCAGCCGAGCGGGTCACCTCGGTCGGCTGGTTCCTGCGCCGGACGAGCCTGGACGAGCTTCCCCAACTCGTCAACGTCCTCAAGGGCGACATCAGCCTGATCGGTCCCCGGCCGCTGATGCCGCATTATCTCCCCGCCTACACCGAGCGCGAGCACCTGCGCCACACGGTCCGGCCCGGCATCTCCGGCCTGGCCCAGGTCAGCGGCCGGAACCAGCTGTCCTGGGACGAGAAGCTGGAGCTGGACGTCCAGTACGTCGAGCGCTGGCACCTCGGGCTGGACCTGCGGATCGGCCTCCAGACGATCGCGATGCTGGTCCGCCGCTCCGATGACGTCTCCCGGGACCCCCATGGTGAGGGCGATCTGACGAAACTGCGCGCCGGTCAGGCTCCGCCACCGCCACCCCCACCACAGGGAACGGCAGTCTGAGACCAGCCACGGTTCGCGGCATCTCCGGATCGGAGTCGACGTCCGGACGCGCGATGACTCAGGGAGCACGGGACGTCATGCACGTCGAGATCATCCAGGCGAGCGATGACCGGTGGGCCGATAGCCTGCGGACCATGCCGCACGACTTCTCCGCGCTGCCGGGCTACGTGACGCTCGCTGCTCGCTTCGAGGGTGGAGAGCCGGTCGCGATCCTGGCCGAGGACGGAGATCGCCGCCTGATCCTCCCACTGCTCCTGCGTGCGATTCCGAAAGCCGGTCGTAGCCAGGGCTGGCGGGACGCGGTCAGCCCGTACGGCTACCCGGGCATCGGCCTCTCGCCGGACGACCCGGACGACCCGGACCCCACGGCCTTCCTGGACGAGGCGATGACCGCGGCGATCGCCCTGCTGCGCGAGCACCAGGTCGTGAGCCTGTTCGTCCGGCTCAACCCGTTGCTCCCGGTCGACGCCGGGGTGCTGGCCCGACACGGGCTGGTCGTGGACCACGGGCACACCGTCTCGATCGACCTGCTCCGGAGCGAGGAGGAGTTGGTCGGTCAGATCAGCCATGGCCACAGCAAGAACCTCCGCCGGCTGGACCGGCGGGGCTTCACCTGCGAGGTCGACGAGGTCTGTACGCCCGAGTCGATCTCGACCTTCGTCGAGATCTACACCGAGACGATGGATCGGGTCGGAGCGTCCGAGTCGTACTACTTCGACGAGACCTACCTCAGCGACCTGGTCACCGCCCTGGAGGGGCGAGCGGCCATCGTTTCGGTCCGACAGGGTGATGAGGTAGCGGCGGTTGGGCTCTTCACCCAGATCGATGGCATCGTCCAGGACCACATCGGCGGCACCCGTTCAGCCTTCACCTCGGTCGCTCCGTCGAAACTGAAGATCCGCGAGGCGACGAAATGGGCCAAGGCGCGCGGTCACCGGATCATGCACCTTGGCGGCGGGCTCGGCGGCTCGGAGGACGCGCTGTTCGCGTTCAAGGCCGGGTTCTCGCCCGACCGACACCTGTTCCAGACCGTGCGGATCGTGGTCGACGAGCCGGCCTACGACGAACTGACCACCCGGTGGGAGGCCGAGGCCGGGATGCCGGCCGGGGATCGGTCCGGTTTCTTCCCGGCCTACCGCGCCCGGACCCTGGACCCCGCACCGTCGCCTGGCGGGAAGGCGTCAGGCTGAGTCTGGGCTCAGATGCCCCGGAGCTGGTCGCTGGTGCGGGGCAGGAGCGTCGCGGTCTGGCCGACGTAGACGCCGCGCTCCTTCGTGTTCTTCAGGATCAGGGCGCCGGCCCCGATCACGCCCTCGCGGGCGATCGTGATGCCGTCCCGGACGGTCGCGTTGATCCCGAAGAAGCAGTTGGGCTCGATCTTCACGAAGCCGGCGATCACGACGTGGCTGGCGAAGAAGCAGTGGTCCTGGATCGAGGTGTGATGGCCGATGTGGTTGCCGCTCCAGATGATCACGTCGTTGCCGATCTCGACGAAGGGCTGGATGACGTTGTTCTCCATGATGAAGACGTTGTCGCCGATGGTCACGTTCGGCCAGGTGACCGCTTTCGGGCTGACATAGGTCAAGAGGCGGTACCCCTTGGCCTTGGCCTCGTGATACTTTCGCGCCCTGAGCTTGTTGATCTCGCGGTAACTCACCGAGACGAACATCTCGTACTCGTCCGGTGGGTAGAGCCGTTCGACATCCTCGAAGGGGACGATCGGCAACCCGAGCAACTCGGTGTCGGTGAGGTGTTCCCGGTCGACCGTGAACGCGACGACCTCATGCGGGGAGTCGTGGGTCAGGTAGGTATGGACGACACTCGCGATCTGACCGCTCCCGAACAACACAACCTTGGCCACGCGAAGCCCCCTACCGATCAGACGGCGCCGCCATCCGGCCCCGCGGGATTCCCCCGGACCCGACTGACCCGGCCACCACGACAGTCGTGCGCCACCCGGAGTGGCCCCGGTAGTATCAACGCAGGACGCCGAGATGCGTCTACCCGAAAGGTCCGGTTTACGACATGCAGGTCACGATGCTCGCCCCAGATGACCCCCGCTGGGACGCGATGCTCCAGACGGCTCCTCACGACTTCTACCTGCTGCCCGGCTACGCCGCGCTGACGGCGCGCTTCGATGGCGGCGAACCCACGGCCATCCTCGTCGAGGATGGCCCGCGCCGGCTGTTGATGCCGCTGCTGCTGCATGACGTCCCGGTCGCTCTCGGCGGACCGCCCCTCCGCGACGCGACGAGCCCCTACGGCTACCCTGGCATCACCGTCTCCACGACGGACCCGGCCGCTCCCGCCGATGCCGCCTTCACCCGGGACGCGGTCGGCGCCGCCATCACAGCGCTACGGGAGTCCGGCGTGATCAGCCTGTTCCTCCGGCTGAATGCGCTCCTGCCGGTCGACCACCAGGTCCTCGGCGAGTTCGGCCTGCTGGTCGATCACGGCAACACGGTCTCGATCGATCTGCGCCGCGATGAGGTCGATCTGTTCCAGGGCATGCGGGGCGACCACAGGCGCAACATCGCCCGGCTGAACCGGCTCGGCTTCACCTACCAGATCGACCTCTCCTGCTCGCCGGAGTCGGTCGAGGGGTTCCTCCGGGTCTACACCGAGACGATGGACCGGCTGGGCGCCAGGTCGTCCTATTACTTCGATGCCGATTACCTGCGGGAGCTCTATGTCGCGCTGGGTGGCCGGATGGCCCTGGTGTCGGCCCGGCAGGAGAACGAGGTCGCGGCGGCGGCGCTGTTCACCGAGGTCGACGGCATCGTCCAGTACCACCTGGGAGGGACTGCCGGCGATTTCCTGAGGCTGAGCCCGATCAAGGGCATCTTCTCGGTGACGGCCTCCTGGGCGCGGGCGCGGGGCGACCGGATCATGCACCTCGGCGGCGGGCTCGGCGGCTCCGAGGATGCCCTCTTCAGCTTCAAGGCCGGCTTCTCGCCGGACCGCCACCTGTTCCAGACCGCCCGGATCGTGATCGATCAGGCGGCCTACGACGACCTCAATGGCCGCTGGACCGCGCGGACCGGGCGTCCGTTCGCCGAACCCGGCCGGTTCTTCCCGCCGTACCGGGTACCGATGACCGTCGCGACGGCGCCTGAAGCCGACGTGGTCGATGCCTGACCGTCGACGGCATGGTCTCAGCCGTCCCGCCGGTCCAGTCGGCTCAGGGCGGTGATGTCGTCCCAGCGGTAACGTAGGTCGGTCACCTCTTCGCCATCGAGCAGCGTCGCGTAGCGGTCTGTGACCCGCCCACCGAGATGGTCGTAGAAGCCGCCAGTCGGGTTGCCTTCCAGCATCTCCAGCGACAGGGCCGTGAAGCCGCGCTGCTCCCCGAGGGCCGCGGCACGGGCCAGCAGGCGCTTGCCCAGGCCGCGACCATGCTGCGAGCGGGCGACGTGCAGCGCCGCCACCTCGACGATGTGGGGATCGCCGTTCGGCTCCGGCAAGCCGGCCACGAACCCGACGACCTCGCCGGCCGCGACGGCGACCAGCAGGAACCGCTGCCCGTCGTCATCCTGTCGCCAACCGCGCCAGCGCTGCTCGCGCTCGGCGTAGGTCTGCCGGTCGAGGAGCGCCTGCGGCAGGAGCCCGGGGTAGGTCGCCCGCCAACTGTCGACGTGCAGGCGCCCGACCGCCGGCATGTCGTCGTCGGTCGCGCCCCGGATCACCGGCGCGGCGGTCGTCGGGCCGGTGTCGGGATGATGCGCCGTGTCGATCTGCTGTCCCACGATCCGTCCTCGTCCTATCGCTCGATACTGGCTGGCGACGCCCGACCATCCCGGCATGATGCCGGCACGACGGTTGGCGCGCTCGAAAGGGGTGGCTCGGTGACCGGTCCCATTGTGCCGCACGGTGCGGCGTCGCGGACGCGGGACGTCGATGGGTGAGCGTACGATCCGGTCGAACCGCTCGGTCGGCGGGGCAGTCCCCGGCCCGGCCCGGGGTGAACCTGCTCGGTTACCCGCTGAAAGTGGCGTCGGCGTCGGCGGTACCCGGAGCGGGAGCATCCCGCCCGTCGTGGTCGGACAGTGCATCCGAGCACCGCTGTGGCGCATTCTGCCCGGGAAGGTCGATCCCGAAGCCCACGCTCCCGTGGCTCGTCGCCTCGTCCGCCCCCTTGGCCGGTGCCGTTGTGGGGATCGCACAACGAACACCGCCTGGATCGCCACGTTCAGGGCGCCATGAGCGGCCATGACCCCGGCAGATCCTCCGGTTCTGCTACCGTGCGCTGAGCGACCTCGCGTCGGACGGTGCGATCGGCATGGGAGGGTTCGGCATGGCCTACGAACGGGTGATCCGCAATGGCATCGTCTACGCGGGCGGCGGGTTGATCGCCCTCGACATCGGGATCACAGGCGAGAAGATCACAGCCCTCGCCTCCCCCGGCACCATCTCCGGGGAGACCGAGGATGATGCGGCCGGTCGCTGGGTGCTGCCGGGGTTCATCGACGCCCATTTTCACACCCGCGCCCCGGCCCATCCCGAGCGGGAGGACTTCGCCTCCGGGACGGCGTCCGCGGCGGCGGGCGGCGTGACGACCCTCTTCGAGATGCCGATCTCCACCCCGCCCGCCGTCAACGCCACCGTGATCGCCTCCCGCCGGGGGGTCATCGAGCGCGACGCCCACATCGACGTCGGCCTCTACCTCGGGGCCGGGTCGCCCGATCAGCAGGAGCTGGACGAGGCGGTCGCCGCCGGGGTGATCGCCTTCAAGGGCTTCCTCCAGCGCCTGTCCGGCGGGCGGGAGGACCTGGTCGGGATCGGCGTCGAGGACGACCTCCACCTGCTCGCGGTCCT